>NZ_SJDL01000005.1 GCF_004327985.1 Marinobacter halodurans | reverse complement strand
TGCCGTTCGGCTAGTGGTTCCCCTTACCGGGCCCACAGGGGACTTGCACCCCCAAGTCATCCGGCCAGCACCACCTGTACCAGAACAGCGCCCGTCAAGGCGCTACGCGCCATGCCTGGCGCACCAAAAAAAAGGCCGCCAACTGGCGGCCGATGTGCGAAGGGATCAGCAATAGTAGATGCTGTTGAGATAGTCCTTGAGAGCCTCGCAGTTGCGACGTTCCTGCTCGGTATGAGGCACAAAGATCTGTAGATCCATCCCAAACACCTCCTGACAAAGTCAGTTACCCATGAATGCCTTCCCAGCTTACTGCCTCTTAACGCACCCGACGTTGACAGCCTGACCCAACTGTTTGACATTTGGTAACACCCAACGACAAAAACGAGACTCATGCCGACCCGCCACGCCCGCTCCGACATCGTCCCGCAGGAACCGCAGGTCACCGCCTCCACCGCCCTGGGCCTGGTCCACTATCTACAAACCCGCAACCTGCTCGACGAGGACGCCGTGGAATCCCTGATCGGCCTGCCACTGGCCGAACTGGCCCACCCCGACCGCCGGCTCCCCGCCTGTACCCATTACCGGTTATGGCAACACGCCGAAAACGTGACCGGCGACGCGGCCATCGGCCTGCATGCGGGCGAGGTGGTGGATCCGGACCGGATGGGCCTGATGGGGCATGTCTTCTTCAACTGCGACACGCTGGGTGACGCGGTCATCCAGTACGTGCGCCTGCACCGCCTGATCAACGAGTCCGTCAGTCTCAAGCTGGAACAGACCGCCGACCTGGCAATCCTGACCTGGGACGCGGATCAGCCGGGGTACTATTGCCGGCAGGACATGGACCGCACCCTCGCCGCCGTCGTCAGCCGGGCGCGCTACTTTATCCACCCGCAACTGGACATTGCCTGGGTGCGGGTGGCCCATCCGGAACCGGACTATGCCGATGAGTACCGTCGCATCCTTGACTGCCCGATCCGCTTCGGACAGCCCGCCACCGCCCTGGCCTTCAGCGCCCGCTACCTGGGACGCCCCATCCCCCATCGCAATCCCTACGTGCATTTGGCGATGCTCAGGCAGGTCAACAGCCTGCTCGCCAGGCTGCAAACCCGGCGCCACTTCAGTCGCAAGGTACGCCGTCTCATATCCCGGCAGATGGCCAGTGAGCGCATCGATGCGGATTCGCTGGCCCAGCAGCTGCACATGAGCCGCCAGACGCTGTACCGGCGCCTGAAAAAAGAAGGCATGAGTTTCCAGGAACTGGTCGAGCATGTCCGCAAGGACAAGGCCCTGCGCTATGTGGCCTCCGACCGCTATGCTCTGGGGGAGATCGCTTTTCTGTTAGGCTTCTCGGAACTGAGCGCCTTCAGCCGGGCTTTCAAACGCTGGACCGGCGAATCGCCCGCGCAGTACCGCGCCCGCCACCAATAGGGAGTTTTCCGGCGCATGTGGGATCCCACACTGCTCACGCTGTCACTGCTTGTTGTCTACGGTCTGGCGTTATTCTGCGTCTTCCGCATCATGCTGCACTATCGCACCGCACAGGGCGCGATTGCCTGGATCATCGCCCTGCTGGCGTTTCCCTACCTGGCCCTGCCGCTGTTCGTCCTGTTCGGCCGCAATCGCTTTGCCGGCTATATCAAGGCGCGCCGGTCCGGGGATGAGGCCCTCAATCGCCTGCTCAGTGTCTTCAACGAGGAGGACCAGCTCACGCGGATACCCGACAGCACCGATCCCAGCCCGGAGCTGCGGGTGTTGACTCGGCTGGTGGGACAGCCGTTTTCCCGCGGCAACCACTGCACCCTGCTCCGTGACGGCCGGGAGACTTTCGACGCCCTGTTCGATGCCATGGAAAGCGCCCGTGGCTATATCCTGCTGGAGTTCTACATCGTCCGCTCCGACAAGGTCGGCCAGCGCATCAAGTCGATCCTCAAGCGCAAGCTGGCGGAGGGGGTGAAGGTCTACTTCATCTACGACGATATCGGCAGCGTCTGGCTGCCGCGCAACTACCTCAAGGAGCTCACCCAGGCCGGCGCCCGGGTCGCCGCCTTCGGCGACGGCAACGTGCGACGACGCCGTTTCCAGATCAATTTCCGCAATCACCGCAAGCTGCTCGTCTGCGACGGCACCGTCGGCTTTGTCGGCGGCATCAACCTGGGCGACGAGTACCTGGGCACCCTGACCGATCACCTGGCCTGGCGCGACACCCACTGCCGGATCGAGGGCCCGGCGGTGATGGGGCTGCAACTGGCGTTCGTGGAGGACTGGTACTGGGCCGCCAACGACCTGCCCCGGCTCAACTGGTCACCGCAACCCTGCGGCCACAGTGACCAGGACGTGCTGATCGTTCCCACCAGCCCCGCCGACCGCTTCGACACCGGCACCCTGTTCTTCCTGAACTGCATCAACAACGCCCGCCAGCGCATCTGGATCACCTCGCCGTATTTCGTTCCCGACCTGCAGGTGGTCAACGCCCTGCAACTGGCGGCCCTGCGTGGCGTGGACGTGCGCATCCTGATTCCGGAAAACCCCGATCACAAACTGGTCCGCCTGGCGGCCTATTCCTATCTGGTCCAGTCCTCCAAGGCCGGCATCGGCATCTATCGCTACCAGCCCGGATTCATGCACCAGAAGGTGATCCTGGTCGACGACCGTTATGCGGCGGTGGGCACGGCCAACCTGGACAATCGCTCCATGCGCCTGAACTTCGAGATCTGCGCGGTGATGACGGACAGCGGCTTCGTCGCCGATGTGCGGCAGATGCTGGAAGACGACCTGCGGTATTGCCGGCCGATGACGCCGGACGACTACAGCCGGCGCTCGCTGGTGTTTCGCCTCGCCTGCCGGGCCGCTCGACTGCTGGCGCCGGTCCTGTGATCCCCAGGTTCGAAGCGCTTGCAGTTCTCAGACAGTGTGAGAGCATAGCGCCAGACGTCGGCATGGCAGCAACGGCCCGGCGTCCCGTGCCCATGTTGGCGGGCGTCATTCCGACCGGTCGCCGCGAATTACCCGGAAGTCCTTCATGAAGCCATTCAAACCCCGTGAAACCCTGACCGAGCAGGTCGCCCAGCACATCGAGAACCTGATTGCCTTTGGCCAGCTGCGCTCCGGCGAGCGCATCTACGAGAGCGCCATGGCCAAGCAACTGGATGTCAGCCACGGGTCGGTCCGGGAAGGGCTGCTCCTGCTGGAGAAACGGCACCTGGTGCGTAACGTGCCACGCCGGGGCGCGTTCGTCACCGAACTGGATGCCTACTTCGTACGCAGCCTGTATGACGTGCTGGAGCTTTACCTGTGCCACACAGGGCGTAAACTGGCACGGCAATGGCAACCCGAGGACATGGAGAAACTCGAGTCCCTCTATGCGCGCATGGACGAATGCTTTCAACGCAGTGACCTGCTGGGCTTCCTCGACCTGGGCATCGAATACACCCAGGCATCGCTGGCCTACGCCGACAACTACTTCATCCTGGAAGCGATCAAGGACCTCTGGCCTTCGGCCAAACGCTGCGCCTTCCTGGCTTTCCAGCATGCCAACCAGCAGGTGCTGCTGGACAACCTCGCGCACATGCGGGCATCGATCGATGCCATCAAGCAGCGGGACGAGGAGCGGCTGGAGCGAATCCTGCGGGACTATGCGGCCCACCAGTGCGCGGAAGTCCTGTCCTACATCGGGCAGGAACAGCCGCGGGACGATGTGGCGCGCTGATCGCCGCGCCACCGGCCCGGGACTGCTGATTCTCCTGTTGCTGGCCCTGGGCGGCTGTTCGAGTACGCCATCCCAGGCACCGTCGCAGCCGGCCCGGCCGGTGACACCGACCCCGGCGCCGGAAACGTCCGACCACACCCCGGAGACGGAAACGCCCCCGGCACCCGCAAAGCCGTCCCCACAAACGTCCCCCCACACACCCGCCCTGTGCGCCTGGAGCAAAACCCGTGGCGTGGCCTCGCTGTTGGCGAGGGAGAAAGAGGTGGGCACCTGGCAGTTCTTCCCGGGTGACGACATCGTCTACCACAGGGTGCCCGACGAGGCCGACCAGGGCAGTGAGTACCGCGCCATCCTCGAGCGACCGCTGAACGGGCCCTGCGACAAGGAACGGCTGATCCTGGTGGCCCCGGTTATAGTCCGATGAACAGGCTTTCCAGCGAATAGCCGACGGTGAGGAAGCCGGCCCAGTGGTCGTCATCCGCCCAGGCGGTGGAAATCTGGACCGGCCCGAGGAAGGTATTCACGCCGGCGAAAACCCCGTAGGAGTGGATGACGTCCGACCACTGGGCGTTTCCCAGATCCTGCCAGCCATTGCCGCCCTCGTAGCTGATGCCGGCAAAGTAAGGCACGATGGGGCCGCCAAAGCGATGGTAGGTATACAGGCTCAGCAGGGCCGCATCCTGCCCCGTCACTTCCCCCCGGGCGTAGGCGGACAGCCGGTGGAAGCCGCCCAGGGACACGTAGTTTTCCACGCCCGCTTCGCCTTTGGTGACGGCGCTGGCGAACAGTTGGCCGACAAAGACCTGATCCCCCCACTCCTCGGCCCGGGCGGCCAGCATGGTGGTGCGGTCGAAATTGCGGTCGGCCCCCAGGCCGGGCCGTTCGAAGCGTCCGTTGAGCCCGAAGAAGCCGCCGTTGCTGGGCAGGAACGGGTCGTTGAGGGTGTCGACGGTCAGTTGCAGGGTCCAGGCCCCCTGGTTGATCCGGTCACTGAAGTCGTTGGTCTCCCCCAGTTCGTCCTCCACCGAGGCCACGCCCCGCCGGTAGCCGGCACGTACCTCCCCTTCGGCACCGAGCTCCATACCCACGCTGAGATCGAAAGAGCTCTCCTCCAGTTCGATCTTGCCGACCCGATCGCCGTCGTCGTCAAACACCGAATAACTGTCCCGCTTGTATTGGCCGCCCACCAGCCCAAAGCGTCGGTAACCGTAATCCAATGGTTGGAACCACTCGGTACGCACATAGGGTTCGGTACCCAGTTGTACGCCGGTAGTCCACTCCGCGCCCAGCGAATTCAGCTCGGTCATCTGGTAGGAGCCCGCCACGTTGAAGCGGGTCTCATCCTCGAAGTTGTCCTCATAGCTGAGGCCAAAGCGCAGGTAGTTGGGCCCCCAGCTTTTCTCCTGGACATCGATCACCAGGACCGCGCCCTGCTCCGGATCATCGGCCGGTTCCAGGGAATAGCTGACGGTCTCGTAGTAGCCCAGCCCGTAGATCCGTCGCAGGTCGTCCTCCAACTGGTCTACATCCAGCGGCTCGCCGGGTTTCTGGCGAATGCGCGAGCGCAGGAATTCGCGGGACAGCCGGGAATCGTCGTCAATGCGGACGGAGGCGATGCGTTCGGGGGTGAAGCGTTCGGTGTGGCGGCGTTTCTGGTAGGCGGCCCAGGTCGGCGCATCGACACTCAGGTGGTTCAGGCTGACGGCCTTGTCACGGGTTGCGGTGGCGCCGATTTCGATGATCTGCGTGGCGTCGTAGAAATCCGCCGATGTCATGTCTTCCAGGTTGGGGCGAATCAGTACATCGTCCTCACCGAGGCGGTCCAACTGCTCGTCCACATTGCGCCGGGTCATCAGGGTGGTGAGCTGCCCCACCACCGAAAAGGCGCCGGTCAGCTTTTCCGTGTCCTGCAGCACATCGCTGATGTCCACGGCAATGACCACGTCGGCCCCCATCGACTGGGCCACGCTCACCGGCAGGTTGTTGGCGATGCCGCCGTCCACCAGCAGCCTGCCGTCGATCTCGGTGGGCGCGTAGACACCGGGAATGCTCATGCTGGCCCGGATCGCCCGGGCCAGGGAGCCGTGGCTGAGCACCACTTCCCTGCCGGTGCCCAGGTCCGTTGCCACCGCGCGGAAACGCAGCGGCAGGTCGTCGAAGTCCCGCACCAGGGCTGCCCGTTGGGTCAGTTCATTGAGAATGAATCCCAGGTTCTGACCCGCCACCAGCCCGCGCCCGACCGTAAGCCCCTGGCTGCTGAGGCCGATGCCGGGATCCACGGGGTAACGCCAGTCATCGAACTTGCGCCGGACCGGTTTGTAGGCCCGGCCGGGACTGTCCTGGAAGCTGGACACCCAGTCCATCTCGATGAACCGGTCCTCGATCTCGTCCACGTCCATGCCCAGCGCATAGAGCGCCGCCACCGAGGATCCGGCGCTGGTGCCCACCACGATGTCGACGGGCACGTGCATTTCCTCCAGCGCCCGCAACACACCGACATGCGCCATCCCCTTGGCACCGCCACCACTCAGGACCAGCGCCACCACCGGCCGTCCCTGCTTATGCACCTCGTCCGACAACGACTCGGCGCCAACCTGGATAGCACAGACCGACAACAGCAAAGCAGCGATGATTCTCGACACGCGGGGACTCCCTACCCTGGCTCGAACAATGGTTCAGGTCAGTTGCGCCCTGCCGGGAAACCGGTGACTCCCATGGTGGCTCAGGGGCGGCCGGCGTCGGTCCGGGCGTTGAACCGGCACGGCGCCGAAGCAGAAGCGGCGTGTATTATTGGCGATCCTTCCGGTCATCGGCCAGTGACAAATGGGAAATGTCGGGCACCGCGGGCGGCACCTCTTCCCGTTCCTCCACCAGGGTGGTACCGGCCGGGGCGATGGTCCAGTCATCCAGGTGCTCGAACAGGGGCGCCTCCACCCTGCGCTCTTCACTCAACCGGTCATGGGCCGGGGCCACCTGCAGCGATGAGCCCGCGAGGATGCTGTCCACCTTTTCGCCTGCAACATTCGGCCGGTCGCCAGGCTCCACTTTGACGCCATCGCCCGTCGCCGCAGCCGATGGTGCCTGCGCGGGTTGCGGCTCAGGCTCCGGCTTGGCTTCCGGTTCCGGCCGGGTTGCAGCGGGCGGCGGCGTGGATGCCGGTGTCGCGGGCCGCGGTGCGGGTCCGGTCTCGCCGGCGGGCGGCGTCATGGGCTCGGCGTAGGCCACCATGCCGTGCTTGCGCAGGACCGCCACGTATTTCTCAGCCTGCTCCTGCTCCAGCTTGTTGCGAATGACCACCCGCTTGCCGCTGAACATGCGTTCTACCTGATCGACCGAGGCCTTGAACAGGGCCCGGGCGTTGGCGCGGGCCGACTGTTCGTCCGTGCCGGGCGTGCACTCGCCCTGAAATACCAACTGATACATGACTGCTCCTCCACGGAAATCCATTGCCAGCGGCCCCCAAGCCTGCCCGGCGATGTCTTCCATCCTAGCGCATCCAGGGAGACCGCCAAAGCGGCAGACGGCCGCGATCCGGCCTGTCATTCCCCTTCCTGTCGCTTTGGCGTAGCATGTGCCTCATTTTGGGGCGCACCTCGACTCCCGGAGACCGGACCATCCATGCTGTTGCTGCTGATCAAGATCGTCGTCACCCTGGTTACCGTGCTGGCCCTGGCCTGGCTGGCCGAACGGGTCAGTACCCGGGTCGCCGGCGTTCTGGCCGGCTTTCCCCTGGGCACCGGGGTGGCCCTGTTCTTTCTCGGATTTGAGCAGGGACCGGACTACGCCGCCGATGCCGCACGCGGTACGCTGCTCGGCTTCATCGGCGCCCAGGCACTGGCCCTGGCATTCGCGGCCAGCGCCAGTCCACAGCGCCTGAAAACCCTCGCGCTGTCGCTGCTGGCGTTCCTGGCCGTGGCCCTGCCGCTGTCATTGCTCGACCTGTCCCTGTGGCTGGCGCTGCCGGTCAGTGTCGCTTCCACCATCGTCGCCCACCGGCTCATGCGTCACCTGGCCGATACCGCGATCACCCTGCGCCAGCCGCCGGGCTGGGGCGTGCATATCCTGCGGGGGATCGTTTCCGGACTGATCGTGGTGGGCGTCACCTCGGCCGCCTACTGGGGCAGCACCACATTGAGCGGCGTCCTGGCGGCCTTTCCCATCACCTTCTTCCCGCTGCTGGCCATCGTCTTCTGGCAACATGGCCCGGCACCGGCCCAAACGCTGGTCAAGCACTATCCGGCCGGCATGGGCTCACTGATCACCCACACCGTGGCGGTTGCGCTGCTGTATCCACACCTGGGGATCATCGCCGGCACATTGTGCGCCCTGGCGCTGGCCACCGTCTGGTCGGCCGGCTGGCTGGCGTGGCAGCGGCGCATGTCGTGATGGCCCCGGGCATAAGGTTGCCATTGCAAACAATTGAAAAAAGAACACGGCAGCACTAAGCAAACCGGCCTCCGTTTGCCATAATGAACCGTAACATCGCTTAACATTCCGTTACATTAAAGGCAGGGATCAGTGATGGTGATGCGCGCAAACATCCGTAAGACAGCCTTTTCACGGCTACTGGCAGGGACCGGGTTTCTGGCGGCGATGGCCCTGAATGCATCGGCGCGCGCCGAAAACATCGACCTGCTGATGAGCGGCCTGTTCCAGACCGACGGTCCCACCTACATCGGTGCCACCAGCGTCAGCCGGGACGACATCCCCGACAGCGCCAACTACGCCAGGAAGTACCTGATCGTCGACTTCCGCTTCCAGCAGCAACCGCCGGACAGCAGCCTGCAGGCGAGCATCCACGCCATCTGCATGGCCATGATCCGCGACCGCGACCTGATGCAGCGCCTGACCCACCAGGGCTACGACATGGTGTCCGTGGCGTTCGATCGCCGCTCCCAGTACGACTGCCTCTGACGCCCGTCCCCGTTTTCCCTTCCGGAACGGGCCGTCCACTCAGGATGTCTGCGGGTCATCCGCCAGCAGGTCCGGGAAGGCTTCCAGCCGGTCGTGGACGCTGTCCAGGTCGAACGCATCCACATCCGCCAGCAGATCACGCCCGTATTCCACCACGTCCAGCGCACCATAGCGCTTGCCCCAGTCGAT
This sequence comes from Marinobacter halodurans, assembly GCF_004327985.1. Taxonomy (GTDB): domain Bacteria; phylum Pseudomonadota; class Gammaproteobacteria; order Pseudomonadales; family Oleiphilaceae; genus Marinobacter_A; species Marinobacter_A halodurans. The sequence continues at coordinate 175,452 of NZ_SJDL01000005.1, read as the reverse complement.
CACCTGCTGGGCGAAGTTTGCCAGTTGCTCCGGATCGCCGCTGCCGCGCATGCCTTCCCAGTCCGAGGCGAACTGCGCTTGCAGGTCCCGGGCCAGGCGGCGGCGCTGGTAGCGGTTGGTGACCGGGCGCAACACAACTTCCTCGGCGTCGCCGCCCGCTTCCGCATCGCCCTCGACCGCCTCGAAATCATGGTCGAGGAAACGGGCCAGTTCCTGCATCAACACGTGACGGCTGACCGGTTTCTGCAGGAAGCCGTCGAAGCCGGCATCCTCGATGCGGCTGGCATCGCCGGGCATGACGGAGGCGGTCAGGGCAATCACCGGGATGTGTGCCAGCGCCTCGTCGTCATGCATGGTGCGCCGGCAGGTAAAGCCATCCATCACCGGCATGCGGATATCCATCAGCACCGCCCCCGGTTGGCATTCACGGGCCACGCTCAGGGCCTGCCCGCCGTCCTCGGCCTCGATCACCTTGAGGCCGGCCGGCTCCAGCATGTCCCGGACCAGTTGCCGGTTGATGCGGTTGTCGTCGACCACCAGCACCACGCCACCCTTGAAAACGAAGCCGGGACTGCCCTCGGACTGGGCGTCAGGGCCGGTTGTGGAGGTTTCCACGTCGTGCAGCACGACGCGGAAACAGGAGCCCTGCTCCGGGACGCTGTGAACGCTCAGCTCGCCACCCATCATGCGCACCAGCTTGCGGCTGATCGCCAGGCCCAGGCCGGTGCCACCGTACTGGCGGTTGCTCTGGCCCTCCTGCTGTTCGAAGGCGTCGAAGATTCGCGCCTGCTGGTCTTCCGGAATCCCGATACCGGTATCGCGCACCTCGATCACCAGTTGGCACTCTTCGCTGGCATCGTCGGTATGGCAGCGCTCGGTGTGGGCGGTGAGGGTGATTTCCCCCTCATGGGTGAACTTGATGGCGTTGCCCACCAGGTTGAACAGCACCTGGCGCAGACGGGTCTCGTCCAGCACCATCGCCCGGGGCATGTCCTCCGACAGGGACACCGTCAGGGTTAGGCCGCGGGCCTTGGCCCGCATCTCGAAAATCCGGCGCACGTCCTCCAGCAACCGCTTCAGGTCCAGGGCGCCAAATTCCAGGCGCATCTTGCCCGCCTCAATCCGTGACAGGTCGAGGATGTCGTTGATCAGCGTCAGCAGGCTACGACTGCCGGCCTTGATCGACTCGATATATCCACGCTGGCGCGCGTCGGTGACGCTGCCTTCGAGCAGTTCGCTGTAGCCCATCACCGCGTTCATGGGGGTGCGGATCTCGTGGGACATGTTCGCCAGGAACTCGCTCTTGGCCCGGTTCGCCGATTCCGCTTCCCGGGCCAGCTTTTCCGCCTCCAGCTTGGCCGCCCGCAGTTCATCCTCACTGCGGCGCAGGGCGTCCTCCGAGCGGATCCGTTCGTCCACCTCCCGCGACAGCTTGCGGTTCCAGTAGAGGAAGATCAGCACCACCACCACGGCGATCAGGACCACCCGGCGCACGACGGTGTAATCGATGTCCTGTTCGATATCCAGGTGGATCCAGCGGTTGTAGATGCGGTCGTACTCATCCTTCTCGATGGCGCCGAGCCCCTTGTTGAGGATCCGCAGCAGTTCGGGATCGTCCCGCCGGACCGCCAGCCGCAGTTCGTATTGGTAGGGCGTAATACTGGTGATGCGCAGGTTGGACAGCCCCAGGTGGGCGACGGTGTAGCTGACGCCGGGAATGTGGGTGATCATCACATCCAGGTCACCGTTGGACAGGGCCAGCAACCCTTCTTCCAGGTTGTCCACCGGATACAGGTTCAGTTCCGGGTGATTGATCAGCAGATACTCGTGGCTGGCCTGCTGGCGCACCACGCCCACCCGTTCGTCGCGCAATTCACGCAGGTCGCCGATGAAGCGGCCATCGTCCCGGATCACCATCGCGATCGGCAGGCTCAGGTAGGCGCGGGTGAACAGGAACAGCTTCTCGCGCCGTGGCGTGCGCGGCAGGGCCGGCAGGATGTCGATCTCGCCATTCTCCAGCATGGCTTCGGCCTTGGACCAGTCCTTGATCTGGCGGGTCGCAAAGCGGGTGTCGAGGCTGTCGCCGAGCTTGCCCACCAGGTCCGGTACCAGTCCGGTCGCCCGATCATCCTCGGTAAACTCGAACGGCGGCCAGTCCTTGCGGAAGGCCACCCGCAGGTCCGGATGCCGCTTGAGCCAGGCCCGTTCGTCCGGGGTGATGGTCACTTCGTTGTCGTTGTCCACGCCGGGCAGCTCGAAGGACATCCACTTGCCCTGGATGGTCCGGCTTTCACTGCCGGTGATGGCCTCCACGCCGGCGTCGAGCACCCGCTGCAGGCGCGCGTTATCGGCCGTCACCGCAAACGCCACCTCCGCGGGCTGACTGTTGAGGACGGTGACCAGGGAAATCTGATCGATCAGACCGGCGCGCAGGTAGTCGGAGATTACCGGCATGGGTGCAAAAAACGCATCGGCGCGATCGTTGAGGATGCTGTTTACCGCTTCGCTGACCGAGCGCACCGGAATCGGCCGGAACGACTGCACCGAATCCAACAGCGTATACTGGTGGCTGTCGCCGGCAATCAGGGCGACCCGCTTGTGCTCCAGGTCGGACAGGCGCTGGACGGACGCGTCCTGCGCGTTGGCGAACAGCCCGTAGTTGAGGGTCATGAAGCTTTCGGTAAAGCGCAGGTCCGGCGTACTCACCGCGGGCTGCACGGTGGTGAGCAGCGCATCCAGTTCGCCGTCACGCAGGCGGGACTCCAGGGTCATGGCGGCCCCCGGCACCAGCTCGACATTGACCCCCAGCTTGTCCCCCACCAGTCGGGCAAAGGCCGGATAGGTGCCCACCATATCGCCGTCGGTGGCGAGGTACGCCAGCGGTTTGCGCTGGCCGGCAATGCCGATACGCAGCGTATCCTGCTTACCCAGCCAGGCCAGGTCCTCCGCCCCGAGCACCGGCTGAGGTGAATCCATGCGCGGATCCGCCTGGGCAACCACTCCCAGCAACAGGCCAACGACAATCAGGAGGGCGGGCGCCAGGGTGCGCATCACTTGGATATCCTCGGGTATTTTGACTAGATTTACTTCGGGAGCGGTGATCGACTCCCCAACACGCCAACGTGGGCACGACGGCCACCGACGCAGAGGACTTTAGCATCATGGACACGAGTCAGCACACTCTGGAAACGCTGTTCGAGCAACTGGGCCTGCCGGCCGATCCGGGCAGTATCGAGTCCTTTATTGCCCGGCACGCGCCCCTGCCCCAGGAAACGGCGCTGGCCGATGCCTCCTTCTGGTCGCCGGCGCAGGCGGCCTTCCTGCACCAGGGCATCGACGACGATTCGGACTGGGCCGAAGTGATCGATGAGCTGGATGCCCTGTTGCGTCACTGACAGCCCTGCTGCGCGTCAGGCCAGGATCACCCGGTTACGCCCGGCGTCCTTGGCCTGGTACAGGGCCTTGTCGGCCAGGTCGAACAGCGCTTCAGCGGTCTCGGCCCGATCGAATGCCACCAGGCCGGCGGAAATGGTAATGCTGACCGGCTTGTCCTGGAAGTGGAACGGCAGGTCGGCGATGTGTTCGCGCAAGTCGTCGATCACGATACGCGCCTGATCCACACCCGTTTCCGGCAACAGCAGGACAAACTCCTCCCCGCCATACCGGGCCACGAAATCCGTCGCACGCACCCGGTCGCACAGCACCTTGGCCACCAGTTGGATCACGCGGTCCCCGGCCTTGTGGCCGAAGGAGTCGTTAACCGCCTTGAAATGATCGATATCGAGGATCGCCAGGGATGCCGGGTGCTGGTACCGAAGCCAGCGGTCGAACTCGAGCTGAAGCCGCTGCTGCCAGGCCTCCCGGTTGGGCAGTTGGGTGAGCATGTCGGTCAACGCATGGGAACGTTCCGCACGCAACTGTTCCTGGACCTGTTCGGAATAGGCTTCCATGCCGGCCAGTCTTTCCTGCATGGTTGCCAGTTCATTTTCAAGGATCGTTTCCCGGCGGCATTCGTCTTCCCGGTAGGTCCTGAACGAGGCGGACAGGAACTGGATACTCTGGGTCACCGACGCCTTGAGATCATCCAGGGTGGCCGCCGTTTCCACCGCCTGCCCCATGCTCTCCAGCCGGCTGTTCACCGCCTGGTTGAGGCGCTCGGAGGCATCGCGCTGATCCTGCCGCGCCTCCGCCTGGACCTGGCAATTCGCCCTGAGCGCCGCCAGGCGATCGTCCAGGCGGCGCAGGAAGGCCTCGAATTCGTTGCGGCTGCGGCTGACGGCGTCGATCACCAGATCAACAATCTCGTTGAGGGCATCGCGCAGCTCCGGCCACGCCATGCTCTGATCCAGCAACTGTTTCAGATGCTGGGCGCGGGCGTGGGCCGTAGGTTCCAGGGTAACCTGGTTCAGGACGTGCTCCAGCAACTCGCCAACCCTGCGGGCGATTCTTACGCGCGAATCATCGTCCGAATCGTTCGTTGTCCCGGCCGGACTGGGATTGACGTCCGGCCCGGCCGGTTTCTCCCGCTGCTGACGGGAAAAGAAGCGACGCCAGCCCCGGTCCTCGGGCTGATCCAGGGTATCGCGATGGGCCTCCAGCAGGCCGGCGAGTTCAGCCAGCCAGGAGGCGGTGGCCGCGTTGTCCGGCCCCAGGTCGGCAATGCGTTTTTCCAGGGAGCGGAACTGCTTGCGGGATGGTCCTTCGTCCTCCTCGACCTGTTCCAGGAGACGCTCTAGCGCCTGGTGCAGGTCCCGTTCCGAGCGGGATCGCTTCTCATCGAGCCGTTCCAGGGCCTGATCCAGGCGCGCCTGGACCTGCCGCAGCGTCCCCAGGTCGCAGGTTTCGTGGCGCAGCACATTGCGCAGGTCACCCAGCAGTTTGTCGATGGCGTCGTCCTGCCCCGAAGCAAACAGGCTGGTACGCACCAGCAGACGCTGCAGGGTGTAACGCTCTTCTTGCCAGTCCTTTTGGCCGGCCTCTTTTGTGGTCATGATGACAGCCTTGCAATCACGGCAGGAAAGATGCCGTCGTTAATGGCTCCGCGAACCGGCCCGTCAGCCGGTTCAGGCGTCCCTTCGGAGCCCGTCATTCAGTCGATTCACGTCTGTATAGCGTAGACCCGGCTCATCCGGTCATCTACCCGGCGGGGGATCGGCCCGCCGTCAGGACGCTGACCCGCTCCCCTTCCGGCGGGCCCGCGGATGGCTTCGGTCGTAAACCCGGGACAGATGCTGGTAATCCAGGTGCGTATAAACCTGCGTGGTTGCGATGTCCGCATGGCCCAACAGCTCCTGGACGGCACGCAGGTCGCCGCTCGACTCCAGCAGGTGGCTGGCGAACGAATGGCGTAGCAAGTGCGGATGCAGCCGCTGGTCCGCGCCCTTGTGCTGGCCCCAGCGGCTCAGCCGGGCCTGCACGCTGCGGGGGCTGAGACGGCGTCCCTGCCGGCTCAGGAACAGGGCCTGCTCGCCGTCCGGCGCCAGGGCACTGCGCACGCCGAGCCAGCGATCGATCGCCTGCCAGGCCTGTCGGCCCACCGGCAGGATGCGGGTCTTGCTCCCCTTCCCCAGCACGCGCACCTCGCCGGCACGCCGGTCCAGGCCGTCCAGGTCCAGCCCGACCAGTTCCGCCAGGCGCAGACCGGACGAATAGATCAGCTCGAACATGGCCAGATCGCGGACTTCCAGCGGATCGTCCGCTTCCGCATTGAGCAGGTGATTGACCTGGTCGACATCGGCCACCTTGGGCAGCTTGCGCCCCGCTTTCGGTGCGCGCACGTCCAGGGCCGGATTATCCGTGACTTCCCGCTCGCGCAGGAGAAACTCGTAGAACCGGCGGATGGCCGAGAGGTGTCGGGCAATGCTGCGCCCCCCCAGTCCCTCGCGACTGAGTTCGGCCACATGGCGTCTGAGGCGGTGGATATCGAGGCCGGACCAGCGGGACTCGCCCCAGGCCGCCAGGTTAACGGCCAGGCGCCGGATGTCGCGCTGGTAATTGCTGCAGGTGTGAACGGACTGTCGCCGCTCGGCGCGCAGGTGCTCGATAAACCGCGACAGCGGCTCGTCGAGCGTCTCTGGCAATGGACTGGCCATGTTTACCGGGTACCCACCACCTTGTCGGTATCGGTGACGGTCTGCTGCTGGCTGTGGCGGGCCATCAGCGGCGGCAGCAGGCGGCTCAGGGTGTCGCTGATGTAGGTCAGGAACAGCGAGCCCATGCTCTCATCGAAGTAGCCCACCTGCTGGCTGCCGATGGCGAACAGGCCCAGCAGGTCGCCGTGGCGCAGCGGCACCAGCGCGACCGAGGCGATCGGGTTATCCCGCTGCGGGAACAGGAACGCCCGCTGCTCCAGGCGGAACTGGCCACAGACGGCACGCTGACCCTCCAGCAGGGCTCCGAGTTGACCCTGGGCGGCCTCCCGGGTGACCCGGATCAGGGCGCCTTCCGGCTCGGCTTCCTGGCCGGCGGCGTCGAACAGGATCAGCGACGCGGCATCGAGGCCAAAATCGCCACGGATGCTGTCGTCGATGACCGACGCCATCTCGTTGAGCGAGCGGGCTTCGATCACCTGGGTCAGCAGACGCTTACTCTTCTCGAACAGCCGGTCGTTGTGCCGCGCGATCTCGATCAGTTCGCCCAGTTCGCTGCGCAGCATGTCGCGCTGCTCGCGGAACAGGTGCACCTGGCGCTCGACCAGGGATATGGCGCGTCCGCTGTCATGGGGAAGCTTGAGACTGCGCAGCAGTTCGTCCTGGTGGACGAAAAAGTCGGGGTGCGCCTTCAGGTACGCCACGACGTCCTGCTCGGTCACTGGTGGGGCCGCTTTCGTCGCCGCCTGATCTGTCATCCCGGAAACCTCCTGTCGCGACCGTCTCTTCAGGGACGGTTCTTGTATCGACGCCCACAGGCGTCGTCGCTAGCCTTTCTTTTGCCGCCGACGTCCGGATGATCGCCCGGAACGCCCACGACGGGGGCTGTCGATGGGTACGCGCACCTGGCCGTCAAAGACCCGTGCGGTCGGCCCATCCATCATAACAGGGGCCCCTTCGCCCTGCCATTCGAGGGCCAGCGGCCCGCCGCGCAATACCATGCGGACTTTTTCGTCCAGCAGCCCCCGCAGCCGGCCAGCCACCATGGCGGCGCAGGCACCGCTGCCGCAGGCCAGGGTTTCGCCGGCACCGCGCTCGAACACCCGCAGCTTGGCATTGTGGCGGTCGATCACCTGCAGGAAGCCGATGTTGGCCTTTCTGGGAAACGCCGGGTGCGATTCCAGCAGGGGCCCCAGCCGTTCCACCGGCGCGGCATCCACGTCATCCACCAGCAGCACCGCGTGGGGGTTGCCCATGGAGACGACGCTCAGCTCCACCGCCTCGCCGTTCACCTCCAGCCGGTAGGTGTTCGACCGTTGCGCCGCCTCGAACGGCACCTTCGCCGGCTCCAGCTCCGGCACCCCCATGTTGACCAGCACCCAGCCGTCCTTGCCGGCCTTGAGTTCAATCACGCCGCCGGCGGTCTGGACGCGGATCACTTTCTTGTTGGTCAGGCGCTGGTCGCGGACGAATCGGGCAAAACAGCGGGCGCCGTTGCCGCACTGCTCCACTTCGGAGCCGTCGGCGTTGAAGATCCGATAGCGGAAGTCCACATCCGGCATGCCGGGCGGCTCCACCACCAGCAACTGGTCGAAGCCGATACCGAAATGCCGGTCCGCCAGCTTGCTGATGACGTCCGGACGCAGACGGAAGGGCTGGCTGATGGCATCCACCACCATGAAGTCATTGCCCAGACCGTGCATCTTGGTAAACGGCAGGTTGGCGCCGTTGCTGCGGCGTCGGTTATCGCTCATTGCCCTACTCCGGCAGACAGGCTTCGAGTCGCATCTGGTCCTCCAGCGTCTCGCGCTGGCGGATCACGTGCACCCGGTCGCCATCGACCATCAGTTCCGGCGGCCGGTTACGGGAATTGTAGTTGGAACTCATCACGAAACCGTAGGCGCCCGCCGAACGCACCGCCAGCAGATCGCCGGCGGCCAGGGCCAGGCGACGCTCCTTACCCAGGAAATCGCCGGTTTCGCAGACCGGGCCGACCAGGTCCCAGGCCTTTTCCTCGACATCCTGGCGCGGGGTGACCGGAATGATCGCCTGCCAGGCGCTGTACAGCGCCGGCCGGATCAGGTCGTTCATGGCCGCGTCGATGATGGCGAAGTTGCGGTGGTCGGTGCACTTGAGGAACTCGACCCGGGTCAGCAGGATACCGGCGTTGGCGGCGATGGAGCGCCCCGGCTCCAGCACGATCTCCAGCGTGCGGTCGCCCAGGCGCTTGCGGACTTCGGCCATGTACTCGCTGGGCGACGGCGGCGTTTCCTGGTCGTAGGTCACCCCCAGACCACCGCCCATGTCCAGGTGACGGATGTGGATGCCGTCTTCGGCCAGCTGGTCGATCAGCGTCAGCACCCGGTCCAGGGCATCCATGAACGGTGCTGCGGTCGTCAGTTGGGAACCGATGTGGCAGTCGACGCCCACCACGTCCAGGTTCGACATGGCGGCGGCCCTGGCATAGATGCGACGCGCCTCGGCGATATCGATACCGAACTTGTTCTCTTTCAGGCCGGTGGAAATGTAGGGGTGCGTGCCGGCATCCACGTCCGGATTGACCCGCAGCGAGACCGGCGCCTGCCTGCCCAGTTCCCGGGCGACGTCGTTGAGACGATCCAGCTCGGTTTCGGACTCGACGTTGAAGCAGCGCACACCCACTTCCAGGGCCCGGCGCATTTCCAGCGGCTGTTTGCCCACGCCGGAGAACACCACCTTGTCCGGCTGACCACCAGCCCGCAGGACCCGCTCCAGTTCGCCCACCGAAACGATGTCAAAGCCGGCCCCCAGGCGAGCCAGCACGTTCAGGACCGCCAGGTTGCTGTTGGCCTTTACCGCGTAACAGATCAGGTGGTCGCGGCCGGCCAGCGATTCGTCATAGGCCCGGAAATGGCGCTCCAGCGTCGCCCGGGAATAGACGTAGGCCGGCGTACCGAACTGCTCGGCAATCCGGGAGACAGGCACATCCTCCGCGAAGAGGGTCCCGTCACGGTAATTGAAGTAATCCATGTCGCGTCCTGTAAAGAGTGTCGGGAGACCGGTACACCGTAGCCGGCAGGTCGGCTACTGCGCGTCTTTGTCGTCTTTCGACGGTGCCGGCGCGTCGGCCGTGTCGGCCGGTGCAGCCTGGGGGGCCTGGGGGGCCTGCGGCAGGTACAGCGGGCCTTTCTGGCCGCAACCGGACAAGAGCAGGATAAGGCTGGTGATGGCCAACAGACGCCTGGGCATGGTGTGATCGCTCCGCTTTCATTGATCGCGCCAGTATACCCACTGGGCTGCGGTGGTGCGAGGATCGTCGACGCTGTTCAGGTCGCCCCCTGCAGCCCCTGGTTCAGCTCCCGCTCCAGGGCGATCCGGTAGGCCAGGTACTGGCTGGTTTGCAGGTCCTGCTGGTAGGCCTGGGGATCGAGATCGTGGGGCAGGTTGAGGTCGGTGATGTACACCGGGTAAGACTCCCCGGAGCGGCGTCGCGACCGCACATAGTGGACCACCGCCGGAATCAGCTGATCGCCATACTCGAGTACACTGAACTCCTCCTCGCCACAGAAGATATCGAAGCGCACCGGACGGTCTCCCTCCTGCTGCCCGACGGCCTGTAACTCGAAACCATCCATGGGCAGGTCATCAGCGCTCCCCTGGCGCCGCTCGATCACCCATTGGCCGCTCCGCTGGACCAGCTCGGCGCAGGTCACGTCCAGCTCGCCCCCGGCATCGGCCAGGCTCCGGCGCAATTGGCGGCGCTCGGCGATGTTCATCAGGAAGCGCATGATGGGCGCCAGCAGGTGACGGCGACTGGTAAACACCTGCTCCCAATAGCTCAGCGAGCCGTGTTCATCCACCACCCAGACCCGGGCCCGCCGCTCCCGCACCAGGAAGAACACCTGGATGTTGTCCGGCTGGCTGGCCTTGCAGACCAGGTCCAGGGCCGGATCCTCTTCCAGCGCATGGCGATCGACCACCACCGGCATATAGCGGGGTTGGGGCTTCTGCAGGTGGCTGAACAGCGCCGCCCGGGACTCCAGCGCAACAAAGCCCGGCTCACCGTCATGGAACTGCAGCACGAAGTAGCGCCGCTCCATCTCGATAACGTAGCGCAACGGATGGGGCCCGCGATTGCCGGTAAAGAAGCTTTGCTGCACATCCTGGAACAGGGTCTGCAGGCGACGCTCGATGGACGCGGCATGGCCGGCGTCGTGGCACCGTATGATGATGAGCGGCGGTTCTGCCGGTGCCGCCACCCGCGCGGCCAGGATGTTCTTCAGGCACTGGATCAGAGTGTCGCCCACTTCATACCGGTGAACACTCACTTCGTGCCAGCTGTTGAGCGTGACCTGGTCCAACGTCATCACCAGATTCTCGCGACCGCCGCTGAAGCCCAGCGAGTCGTGCCGACCGCTCAGTTTGTGTAGGCCCTTCTCGGTCAGCGATGCCTGCGGATCCACCGCCACATTGACGAACAGCAGGATGCGCAGCGGTCGACTGTCTGCCAGTAACGCCTCCCGCGAAGCGGCCACGTCCGGCACCGGCAGGTCGGCCTGCAGGTCCTCGATCATCCCTCTCAGGCCGCCCAGGCTCAGGGGACTTTGGCCACTGCGCAGGTTCAGCCGGGTGGCCCGGGTCAGCAACCCGTTGCAATGGCACCACACCAGCATCTCCACCAGGCTGCCGGAGCGGCGGATGACCGGCTGCCAGAAGGCATCCGCGGGATTTTCCAGGTCGCGGTAGAGTAACCAACCATCGCCGTCGCTGCGCCCGCCCTGTGTGGACTGGTGATGGAACGACAGGTTCTCCTCCGCCAGACTGGGCGCCAGGTTGGGGTTGATCATCTCCACCTTGCCCGCCTTGCGCTGGAAAGCCGCATACAGCTTGCGTCCCAGCAACCCCATATCCCGGGGCCGGATGGATGCGCTGACGGCATGGGTCCGGGCCAGGCGCGACAGGAAACGGTAGCTGTGGGTCAACTCCGCAACGATCTGGCGGCGCAATACCTGCACGTCGCCGGCGCGCCAGCGGTGCCGGTCATCGAGGCGTCGGATCTCCTTCCGGTCCCATCCCCATTTGGCCACCATGGTCTGCAGCAATGCCGACTGCCAACGGCGATCCACCTGCTCCAGGCGGGTCAGCGGTACGCCGGTTTTCAGGTACAGGCTCTGGCGCACCAGCTCCAGCCTTTCCGGGGCCTCCATGCGCGTCAGCCAATGGGCCAGCCTTTCATAGAGCATGACGTAGGGATCGAGGCGGTCGGCGTTGGTCTCACCGGCGAACACCCGTTCCTTGAACGCCAGGCACAGGGGGCCGGCGTTCCGGTCACGGGCATAGCATTCGATCAACAGGAGCTTGAGCAGCGATTTCCAGGGCGCGTCGATGCCCTTGTACAGCTGCCAGACACCGGCACCGAGATACTCCGCCTGGGGAATGGCCGGCACCGGTCCAAAATCCAGGTACTGGTCGGCGGGGATGAAGCGGAACTCCCGCAGCTGATGGGCCAGCGCATCGTAGTCGGCTTCGTTCCCGGCCGGAATCAGCCACCACAAGGGATAGCAGCCCGCCAGGTGGATCCCGGTCCGGTAGAACTCGTCCAGCAGCAGGTAATGCTGCGCGCTGCCGCAGTTCTCGCCGTTGACTTCCACCCGCTGGCGACCTTCCCGGAAATCACTGGCCACGAACACGAACACGTGCAGCTCCAGCCCAAGACTCTCCGCCCAGCGCGACACCGCTTCCGCCTTGGCTTCCAGCAGACGGATGCCGTCCTCTTCCAGATCGGGGTGATGGCACAGCCACACATCCAGGTCACTGGCCACCGAGTGTCCCAGCGTACCGGGACTGCCCATGACGTACAGTCCCTGGATGGCCGGCCGGCGCCGGCCGGTGGAACGCATACGGAAAGTCCGGGCCAGCCGTTGCGCGGCAGCCAGTTCCTCGTCGTCCGGCTGGTAATGGGACACGCCATGGGGACAGGCGTGGTCGAGGTAGCCCGGCAGCGACGGGTGGTTGATGTGGAAGATCAGCGGCAGCAGGTCGATCACCACCTGCTGCCGGTATGTCAGCGCTTCCCGGGCACGCTGCCGGCGAACCCGGTTGATCCCGAGGAAACGATCGCAGAGCCGGCGCAGGGTCTTGCGGTCGATCCCGTCGGCAAAATCCAGCTTGATGGCGTTGGCAGGTGTCACGCGGTTGACGCATCCAGGTAATGATGTTCGCACGCTCATTCTGTGGAACGTGTCTCAAACCGGTATTATCGATATGATGTGAGCCAGCTTTCAAACCACAATAACAGAACCCGCGACGGGTTGAACGTGACGCTTCCCGAGTAACCGGACACGACCGTGAAGGAATTCCTCATCAGCCGCCAGCGCCGGGACCCGGCTTCCAGCGTCGAGCGGCGCGCCCTGGTCCGCATCGACGACAACGGCATCATCACCTTTGCCGATGCCCACGCCGATGCGGTGCTGGGCTATGATCCCCAGGAACTGGCCGGCCGCAAACTGGCCAGCCTCGCGGCGACCCGACAGGACGATCCCCTGGCCCCGGCTCACCGCGAGCGGCTGGAACGGGGCGACCCGGTCCTCCTCACCCTGCGTCACCAGGACGGTTATTTCTTCACGGCCCGATTTGCCGTACGGGTGGACGTCGCCGATATCGACCAGCCCGCCAGCGCCGCCATCCTCCCCCGCGGCCAGGAACCGCTGGACCCGCGCCTGCTGCAAATGACCGAAGCGTCCGGCCAGCTCGGCATCTGGCAACTGGACACCCGCAACAACCGCATGACCTGGTCCGATGGCCTGTACCGGCTGTTCGACCTGCGCCCGGGCAGTGACATTTCCCCCGAGCACGCCCTGTTCTACTTCCAGGAATACCAGCAGCGGGTGCGCGCCCTGTTCCGGCGCTGCGTGCGTTCGGGCGCGCCGTTTACCCGGGACCTGCACATCCTCACCGACAAGCAGAGGCTCCGGCCGGTTCGCCTCAGCGGTCGCGCGCTCAAGACCGGCGACAAGATCACCGCCGTGGCCGGGACCCTGGTGGACCTGTCCGAACGACTCAGCCAGCGGGAAGCACGCCGCGAAGTCGAGCAGTTGCTGCAGGGCCTGATGGCGGCCAGCGACGACCTGATCCTGGCCGTCGATCCCAACCTACACGTGCTCGCCCTCAACCAGGCGATGGCCAGGCAGTTCGAGAGCACCTTTGGCCGCCGGCCGCGGGTCGGCGACAGCCTGTGCCAGCTGCTCGGGGACTACCCCAATGAAAGGCGCCTCAACCAGCGCCTGTGGGAGAAGGCCCTGCAGCGGGACCACTTTACGGTGGAAATGCCGCTGGCCCAGCAGGAGCGGGAGCTGCCCGTCTACGAGGTCCGTTTCCAGCGGCTGCGGGACGCCCAGGGCCATACCCTGGGTGCGGTCCACGTGGCGCGTGATATCAGCCACCGGCTGCGCACCCGGGACAACCTCAACTACCTGAGCCAGCACGACCCGATGACCGGCCTGCTCAACCGGCGCGAGCTGCTGCGCCGACTGCAGCGGGCCGTCGACCAGACCGGCGGCGACAGCCCCGGTCATGCCCTGCTGTTCCTGGACCTGGATCACGTCACCCGCTTCAACGACTCGGCCGGCGCCGGAGCCTGCGACCGTTACCTGCGCGAACTGGCCGGCATGCTCGGCTCCCGCATCCGGCACCGGGACGCCCTGGCCCGTGTCTCGGCGGACAAGTTCGCCCTGATCCTGGACCGCTGCGCCGAACCGGAGGCGCGTAAAGTCGCCCGCAACCTGTGTGACCATATCGAAGAATTCGTCTTCGAGTGGCAGGGGCAACCCTTGCAGACCACCGCCAGCGGCGGCCTGGTACCCTTTGCCCAGGGCCGGGCGCCGACCCGCGCCGAGGAATTGCTCACCCTGGCCGCCGACCTGTGCCAGACCGCCAAGACCGCCGGCCGCAACCGCATCCACGTGCACCGCGACCACGGCGCCAACATGCTGGAAAGCGAGGCCCAGGCACTGCTGGCACGGCTGCAGGACTGTGTCCGCGAAGACCGGATCGCCTTGATGTACCAGTCGTTGCGACCGGTCACCAGCGCCACCTGGGGCGAACACGTGGAGATACTGGCCCGGCTGGAATACGGGGACGACAACGGCGACCGCGAATTCTGGCTGCCCAACGATTTCCTGCCGGTGGCCGAACGCTTTGACCTGGCCCGGGATATCGACCGCCGGGTGATCCGCAAGACCCTGTCCTGGCTGCGCCAGCATACGCTGCTGGAGCCACGCCTGAAGCTGTGCGGCTTCAACCTGTCACTGGCCAGCGTGCTGGACGAGGACTTCCCGGCCTTCATCGCCGACCAGGTGCGGGCCGCCAACTTCCCGGCGGAGCGTTTCTGTTTCGAGATCCGGGAGAGCGATGCCACCGGCTATCCGGACGAGGCGTCCGTGTTCTGCGATGCCATTCATGAGGCGGGGTGCCGGGTCGCCCTGGACGGCGCCGGAGCGTCGGTAGAGAGCTACGCGCTGGCCGCCCGCCTGCCGGTGGATGTGATCAAACTGGACCGCAGCCTGATGAAGAACCTGGGTGAGGACCCGGTCCAGCAGGTGATGGTGGAAGCGCTGCACCGGATTGCGGAAACGGCGGGCAAGATCACCGTGGCCACCTTTATCGAGAGCGACGAGACCCTGCGCCAGGTGCGCCGGCTGGGCATTCACTTCGGGCAGGGGTTCCGGATCACGGCGCCGCGCCCCATCCAGGACCTGGCGCCGGCCGCCGTGGACCTGAGCGTGGGGCGGATCGGGACCGAATGATCCCGATCGCCCGGGACTGCCGGTGTTACCCGGCCATCGCCCTGCGCGCCCGGGTCACCGCTGCCCGCACCTGGGTCGGTGCGGTGCCGCCCAGGTGATCCCGGGCCTGGACGGAACCTTCCAGCGTCAGCACGTCGAACACGTCCTCCCCGATCACGTCGGAGAACCGCCCCAGCTCGTCCAGGGTCATGTCCGACAGGTCACGCTCCTCCGCCACACCGAAGGCGACGGCCTTGCCGACGATTTCGTGGGCATCCCGGAACGCCACGCCCTTCTTGACCAGGTAATCGGCCAGGTCGGTGGCGGTGGAGAAGCCGCGCTTGGCCGCCACGCGCATGTTCTCGGCCTTGGCCTCGATCGCCGGCACCATGTCGGCGTAGGCCTTGAGGCAGCCCTTGACGGTATCGACCATGTCGAACAGCGGCTCCTTGTCCTCCTGGTTGTCCTTGTTGTAGGCCAGCGGCTGGCCTTTCATCAGGGTCAGCAGGCTGATCAGGTGGCCGTTGACCCGGCCGGTCTTGCCGCGCACCAGTTCCGGCACATCCGGGTTCTTCTTCTGCGGCATGATGGACGACCCGGTGCAGAAACGGTCCGGCAGATCGATGAAGTCGAACTGGGCGGAGGTCCACAGCACCAGTTCCTCGCTGAAGCGGGACAGGTGCGTCATCAACAGGGCGGCAAAGCTGCCGAATTCGATGGCGAAATCGCGGTCGCTGACCGAATCCAGGGAGTTCTCGGTGGGCCGGTCGAAGCCCAGCAGCT
The DNA here is from genome assembly GCF_004327985.1 of Marinobacter halodurans. Classification (GTDB taxonomy): domain Bacteria; phylum Pseudomonadota; class Gammaproteobacteria; order Pseudomonadales; family Oleiphilaceae; genus Marinobacter_A; species Marinobacter_A halodurans. The sequence goes on along the minus strand of NZ_SJDL01000005.1, from coordinate 159,818 downwards.
CGGCGGTGTAGGCGCGGTCGATGGGATAGGTGGTGCCGGCCAGCGCGGCGGCGCCCAGCGGCATGATGTTGACCCGCTTGCGGCAGTCCAGCAGTCGCTCGGTGTCCCGGGCCAGCATCTCGTACCAGGCCAGCAGGTGGTGGCCGAAGGTGACCGGCTGGGCGGTCTGCAGGTGGGTGAAACCCGGCATGATGGTGTCGGCTTCGCGCTCGGCCAGATCCAGCAGCCCCGTGCGCAGGCGTACCAGCTCCTCATGGATCACGTCGATCTCGTCGCGCAGGTACAGGCGGATGTCGGTGGCCACCTGGTCGTTCCGGCTGCGGCCGGTGTGGAGCTTCTTGCCGGTGATGCCGATGCGATCCGTGAGGGCCTTTTCGACATTCATGTGCACGTCTTCCAGGCTGACCGACCATTGGAACGTGCCCGCCTCGATGTCCGCCTTGACGGCCTTGAGGCCTTCAATGATCTGGTCGCGCTCGTCCTCGGTCAGCACGCCGACCTTCGCCAGCATGGTGGCGTGGGCAATTGAGCCAGTAATATCATGGTGATATAAGCGCTGATCAAACCCGACAGAGGCGGTAAACCGCTCGACGAAGGCATCGGTCGGCTCGCTGAAGCGGCCACCCCAGGGTTTCTCGGAAGACGTGTTCTGGTCGGTCATGGGCTATCTTTCCTGCTGACTGGATTTGCGGCGCCGTCTCGCGCATCGGCCCGGATTGTACCATTCCCGGACGCGCCTCTGTATAAAGGAGCGCCAGGGTTCGACCAAAACATAACGGCCGTTGGCGTCTCGCGCACAAGGCCCCCAGGACAGGACACCGAATGCCACTGGCCCCTCCCAGAAACCACAGTGACGCCGAGCTGCCCGGCAACGACTTCTTTGTGCCGGACCTGTGCCGGGTGCGCGCGGTATTCCTGCTGGTGATGACCAGCGAACTGATCGTCCTGCTGATGTCGATCCTGCACGCCACCCACGGCTGGATCGACTGGCATTATTTCGGCCTGGTGTCCCTGTTCGTGCAGTGGACGGTCCTCACCAGCAGCGCCCTGATCTGCAGCCTGCGGCGCTGGCTACGACACTTCCGGACACCTCAGGTCGTCCTGGTCATCACCGCAGTGGTGCTGCTGGACGTTGCCGCGTTCACCTTCGCCGCCGACAGTATCCTCAGCGCCGAAACACTGCCCCTGCCCAGTCACCTGCTGGGCCGCAACCTGCTGGCGGCGATGATCATCACGCTGATGGTGTTACGCTATTTCTACCTGCAGAACCAGTGGCAACAGCAAAAGCAGGCGGAGATGCAGTCCCGGATGGCGGCCCTGCAGGCCCGGATCCACCCGCACTTCCTGTTCAACAGCATGAACACCATCGCCAGCCTGATTGCCTCCCGCCCCACCCAGGCGGAAGATGCGGTGCTGGACCTGTCCGAACTGTTCCGTGCCAGCCTGCGCACCCAGGACCGCCTGATTCCCCTGGGCGAGGAGTTGGCGCTGTCCCGGCGCTACCTGGCCATCGAAGGCCTCCGCCTGGGGGATCGCCTGGCCGTCGACTGGGACCTGGACGAGGACTTGGCGCAACAGGCCATTCCGCCGCTGACGCTCCAGCCACTGGTGGAGAATGCGATCTATCACGGCATCCAGCCGCGCCCGGAGGGCGGCACTGTGCGCATCCACACATATCGCAAGCGCCACTCGGTCTATATTGAAGTGCAGAACCCGGAGCGGCCGACCGATTCCGACCAGGCCCGCCACCATGGCAACCAGATCGCCCTGGCCAATATCCGCGCCCGGCTCGACGCGCTGTTCGACGGCCAGGCGGTACTCAAGCACAGCGTCCATGACGGCCGCTACACCGTGACCCTGCGCCTGCCGTGGCGTACTATCGCCAACGACACGACGCAAGGATGACAGGAGGACCATGGCACAACGCATTCTCATTGCCGACGACGAGCCCCTGGCCCGGGAGCGCCTGCAACGGCTGCTCGGCGACCTGCCGGAATACGAGGTCTGTGCCGAAGCCAGCGACGGCGACGACGTACTGCACCAGATTGCCAGCGCCGCGCCGGACATCATCCTGCTGGACATCCGCATGCCCGGTCTCGATGGCCTGGCGGTGGCGGAGAAGATCAACGCCCTGGCCAATCCACCCGCCATTATCTTCTGCACCGCCTACGACCAGTACGCCATCAACGCTTTCGAGGTGCAGGCGGTTGCCTATCTGCTCAAGCCGGTGCGCCGCGAAAACCTGGGCGACGCCCTGGCGCGGGCGGGCCGGGTCAACCGGGTCCAACTCCAGGCCCTGCAGGCGGCCAACGAATCCGACCCCGGCCAGTTGGCCGTGCGCACCCATCGCGGCACCGAGCTGATCGACATCGGCAGCATCCGCTTCTGCGAGGCGGACCAGAAGTGTGTGACCATCCACCACGGTGGGGGCGAGACGGTGACCGACTATACGCTCAAGGAGCTGGAGCAGGGCTACCCCGACACCCTGCTCCGGATCCACCGCCACACCCTGGTGGGTCGGCGTCACATCGCCGCCATGACCCGCTCCCCCGAAGGCCAGTACCTGATCCGGCTCAGGAACCACGACGCCCGCCTGCAGGTCAGTCGGCGGCACGCCAGCTCCGTGCGGGAGGCCCTGCATCGCCAGGGCCACTGAAGACACCCCGGTACGACCATGGAAGGAGGCGTGGGGCCGCGACTTTTCGCGCCATTCACGTTAGGCTAGAGGCCTTTACAGACCGGATACCAAGCTGATTTCCATGACAGAACGTACCCTGCGTATCGCAACCCGCAACAGCGCCCTCGCCCTCTGGCAGGCGGAATTCATCAAGGCCGAACTGGAGCGCCTGCACCCGCACATCAGCGTGGAACTACTGGGCATCAAGACCCAGGGCGACAAGATCCTCGATGTGCCGCTGGCCAAGATCGGCGGCAAGGCCCTGTTCGTGAAGGAGCTGGAAGAAGCCATGCTGGACGGTCGCGCCGACCTGGCGGTCCATTCCATGAAGGATGTCCCCATGGAGTTCCCGCAGGGCCTGGGGCTGGTCGCCATCTGCGAGCGCGGCGACCCGACGGATGCGTTTGTCAGCAACCAGTACGACAATGTCGACGCCCTCCCGGAAGGGGCCGTCGTCGGTACGTCCAGCATGCGCCGGGAGGCCCAGTTGCGGGCCTACCGCCCGGACCTGGAAATCCGCACCCTGCGCGGCAACGTCAACACCCGGCTGGCCAAACTGGATGCCGGCGACTATGACGCCATCGTACTGGCCAGCTCGGGCCTCAAGCGCCTTGGCTTCGATGCGCGGATCCGCTACTGCATTCCGGAAACCATTTCCCTGCCGGCGGTGGGCCAGGGTGCCCTGGGCATCGAGTGCCGGCTGGAAGACCAGGAACTGGTGGACCTGCTGCGCCCGCTCAATCACGCGGATTCCGCAGACCGGGTCCACGCCGAACGCGCGCTGAACAAGCGCCTGGAGGGCGGCTGCCAGGTCCCGATTGCGGCCTATGCGCTGCTTGAGGATCAGGATACGCTGTGGCTGCGCGGCCTGGTGTCGTCGGTGGATGGCCGGGAAGTCTACCGGGTCGAGGGCCGCACCCCGCGTGCCGAGGGCGAACGCCTGGGCCGGGAACTGGCCGAGGACCTGCTGCGCATGGGCGCCGACCGCATCCTGGCGGAGATCTATGGCTACAAGGTCGACTGATCGCCCCCTGGCGGGCCGACGCATTCTCATCTGCCGGCCACAACCGGAAGCGGACCGCCTGGCCGGACGCCTGCAGGATGAAGGCGCGCAGACTTACTGCCTGCCTCTGCTGGAGCGCCGGCCATTGCCGGAAACCCCGGAACGCCGCACCCGGTTCCAGGAGCTGGACCTGTACCAGCATGTCATCGCCGTCAGTCCCGGCGCCGCCCGCCTTTTCCTGGAGCAGGCGGAGGACTGGTGGCCGCAGTGGCCCGTGGGTCTACACTGGTATGGAGTGGGAAGCGGCACAGCCGACGTGCTGGCACAGGCCGGGCTGGTGGTGACGATTCCGCCGGACGGATTCACCAGCGAGCACCTGCTGGCCCTGGAGACCCTGCGCCGTCCCTCGGGTGAGCGCGTGCTGATCGCCAAGGGCCGCGGCGGCCGGGAATTGCTGGGCCAGACCCTGGCCGAGCGGGGAGCCCGGGTCGACAACTTGGAGCTCTATGAGCGGGTCTGCCCGGACCATGACCCGGATACCGTCAGGGCCGCCCTGAAGGACTTTGATCCGGATGCCGTGATTGTGCTGTCCGGGGAAACATTGAACAATCTCATCGCGCTGGGTGAGAATACGGACCAAGCCCTGAAGTCCCGCACGCTGCTGGTCCCGGTGGACCGTGTGGCCCAGACGGCGCGGGAACAAGGCTTCACGCGAGTATGTATTCCGGAGCAACTGACGCCCGAAGGCCTGATTGCCAGCCTCGGGCGACTGGACTGACCTGACGGCAGCCGACCCGGAGCCAGTGGACTACCCATAATCGAGTAAGGACGCCTGTGACTGACTCAACGAATAACCTGCCGGCCCCGGTCAATTCGACGCCACAGCCAAAACCCCGCCGCCTCTGGCCGCTCTGGCTGGTTGCCGTCATCGCGCTGATTGGCGCCATCGGACTGGGCCTGTGGAGCTGGCACCTGTGGCAGCAACAGCAGGCGTTACAGCAATCGCTGAACTACCTGGACAACACCACCGAACGCCTGGACCGGGACTACAGCCAGTCCGGCGGCCAATTGCGCGAGCGCATCCAGTCGCTGCAGAACGACGTGACCGATCAGGCCAAGCTGGTCAGCGACATGCGCCGCCAGATCGATCACAACGCCCGCACCCTGCTGGAGGCCGGCAATCGCACCCGCACCGACTGGCTGCTGGCCGAGGCGGAATACCTGCTGCGGATCGCCAACCAGCGCCTGCAGGTGGAAAGGGATTATCGCGGCGCCCTGTCCGCCCTCAAAGCGGCGGATGATGTACTGGAGAAGACCGACGATCCCGGCAGTTATCCGGTCCGCAAGCAGGTGGCCCGGGAAATCCTCGCCCTCAAGAGCATCGCCGGCGTCGACAGGACCGGCCTATACCTGCAACTGGAAGCCGCCATCGATGTGATTGGCCAGCTCACCGACAGTGCCCTGGCCATGGACACCAGCACCGACTACGCCCAGAAGATGGAGCAGGATCCGGACGCGGTGGACGAGCGCGGTGTTCTCGCCCGGGTCTGGGCCCAGGTCAAGGCCACGCTCAGCAAGGCCGTGGCAATCCGCCGCCTGGACGAGCCGGTCAAACCGCTGCTGTCACCGGATCAGAGCGCCTACGTTCGCCTGAATATGCGCCTGATGCTGGAAGAGGCCCAACTGGCCGTGCTACGGGGTAACCAGACCCTGTACAACCAGGCCCTGAGCAAGGCAACCGACTGGCTGAACACCTGGTATGACGGCAGTCACAGCAAGGTGACCGGCCTGCGTGACACGCTGCAGGAGTTGTCGGGCAAGGACATCAACCCGGAGCTGCCGGACATCAGCCAGTCCCTGACGCTGCTCAAGGCCCGTCTGGAAGGTCGCCTCAATGCCACCAGCGGCGAAACGAAACCCGCCGGCGGCCCGAAATCCGACAGCGCCCCGGCCGGGGATAAGGCGGGCGACGCGTCATGAGGAGAGTCTTTATCCTGCTGCTGGCCGCGCTGCTGATTGGCGCGCTGCTCAGCCTCGGCCTGCAGTACGACACCGGCTATATCCGCATCAGCCTGGGCAACTATCTGATCGAGACCAATTTCTGGGTCGGCGTGCTGCTGATCCTGGTGGTGACGCTGGTCGTGCAGTTCATCCTGGTGGCGGCCCGCCGCCTGCGCAGCGGTTCCGGCCTGGTCAGCACCTGGCTCAACCAGAGCGCCGAACGCCGCGCCCGGCGCCGCACCACCCAGGGGCTGCTGGCCCTGGCCGAAGGCAACTGGCCACGCGCTCGCAAGCTGCTGGAAGCGTCCGCCGGCAAGGCCGATACGCCTTTGATCAATTACCTCGCAGCCGCCCAGTGCGCTTTCGAATGCAACGACCACGACGCTGTCGACGACCTGCTGCGCAAGGCGTTCGAGAGTACGCCGGGGTCCGACCTGGCCGTCGGCATTACCCAGGCCCAGTTGCAGATTGCCGGCCACCGTTACGAACAGGCCCTGGCGACCCTGGTCCGGCTGCGCAAGCAGGCGCCCCATCACCCCTTCGTGCTGAAACTGCTGCGCACCGTGTACGAGGCGCTGGAAGACTGGAAGGAGCTGTCCGCCCTGATTCCGGAGCTGCGCAAGCGGGATCTGGTCAACGCCGGGGAGCTGCAGGCACTGGAACGCAAGACCTGGCACAACCTGCTGCAACGCGCCGCCGACGATATTCACCGGCAGGACAAGGCCAGCCGGGACCTGGGACCGCTGGTCCTGCTCTGGGACGAGCTGCCCGGCTCCATGCGCCGTGACGAGTTCACCATCCATGAGTACGCCCGCCACCTGTCGCTGCTGGGCGACGAGGCCCAGGCCGAAACGCTGCTGCGCAAAGTCCTGCGCAATCACTGGAGCGACGAACTGGTCAATCTTTATGGCCGCATCGAGGGCGAGAAGCCGGACGAACAACTGCTGGTGGCCGAACGCTGGCTGCAGGACCGCCCCAATAACCCGGAACTGCTGCTGGCCCTGGGTCGCCTGAGCCTGCGCAACGAGCTGTGGGGCAAAGCGCGGGAATACTTTGAGACCAGCCTGCGCCTGAAGCGCAACAACGAAACCATCGCCGAACTGGCCCGCCTGAACGCCCACATGGGGCACGAGGAAGAAAGCAACAAGATGTTGCTGCAAAGCATGCTCAAGGACAGCGGCCTGCCCAACCTGCCGATGCCCAAGGCGTAATGGGGCAACCCGAAGAGGCGATGAGCCCCAAGGCGAGTCGCCCTTTTCCTGAGAGTCTGATTCGGAACCTGCAGCGGACTCGAGCATGTAGCCGATGCTTCAGCTTCGGAGCTGGCCGCGGGCCAGCCGACGGTTTCGAGAGATACAGACATAAAAAAGGAGCCTTGCGGCTCCTCCGAAGCTGAAGCGTCGGCTACATTAAAGAGCCGAGCTTTGCGTACTTTCTCCGAACATTAGCTCCGCGGCGCGTACTCCAGCACATCCGAATAGAAGGCGGATTCCGGCAGCCCCACCGCCAGCAGTGCATCCATCAGCGTATAGACCATGGGCGGCGAGCCGCTGGCGATGACCTCCACTTCCGGCCACTCGTAGCCACCGGCCAGCACGGCGCGAACCAGTTGGTCGTGATGGCCGCTCCAGTCGTTGTCGGCGTCGTCGCCCACCACCGGGAAGAAGGCAAAGCCCGGCCACTCCTCATGCCACTCCCAGGCCAGCGAGCGCAGGTACATGTCCTGATGCCGACGCACCCCCCAATACAGGAAAACCGGTTGCTTGCAGTCGGTCTCGCGCAGGTAATCCACAATGCTCTTCATCTGGGCGAAGCCGGTACCGGCCGCGATCAGGATCAGCGGTTTCGTGGGCACCTGGGCCAGGCACGCCTTGCCGTGGGGCAGCTCCAGGGTCACCGGCCCCGTGCGGAAAGCCTCCATCACCCGCAGGGCTGTGGCCCAATCGGTGCCCGCCTGCACGTGCAGTTCGATCGACGACGCACTGGGACTGCTGGCGATGGAGAAATAGGAAGGCTCAGCGCCCGGCAGGCGCACCGACAGGTACTGGCCGGCGTGGAAATCGAGCTCACGGCGACGCGGCAGGTCCAGGGTCACCCGATACACATCGTGACTCAGTGGGGTGATATCCCTGACGTTCGCCTGCACCTGTTGGGGCGTGTTGGAACCTGCGGCCATAACCTCCTCAATCTCCAGTTCAACCGGTCCGCGTGGCTGGCATCGACACAGCCTCACCGTCGCGGACGGGTGTTCGTCTTGGCGGGTCCGGGTATTGAGGACCCGTCCCGATAATAACCGGGCTTCGCACAGCTCGCAGGCCCCATTGCGACAGGACCAGCGAACGGCCACGCCCGCCCGACGGGCCGCCGACAGCAGATCCTCCGTGGGCGAGGCGGTGAATTCAAGGCCGGCGGGCGCTATCCTGACCCGTACCGATGGATCAGTCTCCGGCGGCATCAATTCCCAGTTCCGACCAGATGACATCGACCCTCTCCTTGACGACCGGGTCCATGGTGATCGGACGCCCCCACTCGCGGTCGGTTTCACCCGGCCACTTGGTGGTGGCATCCAGCCCCATCTTGGAGCCGAGGCCCGCCACCGGCGAGGCAAAATCCAGATAGTCGATGGGGGTGTTCTCCACCATCGTGGTATCCCGCGCGGGATCCATGCGCGTGGTGATGGCCCAGATGACGTCGTTCCAGTCCCGGGCGTTCACGTCGTCGTCGGTCACGATGACGAACTTCGTGTACATGAACTGCCGCAGGAAGGACCATACGCCCATCATCACACGTTTGGCATGGCCGGCATACTGCTTGCGCATGGTCACCACTGCCATCCGGTAGGAACAGCCCTCCGGCGGCAGGTAGAAGTCGACGATTTCCGGGAACTGCTTCTGCAGGATCGGCACGAAGACCTCGTTCAGTGCCAGCCCCAGGATCGCCGGCTCGTCCGGTGGCCGTCCGGTGTAGGTACTGTGATAGATCGGATTCCGGCGGTGGGTGATCCGCTCCACGGTGAACACCGGGAAGGTTTCCACCTCGTTGTAGTAGCCGGTGTGATCGCCGAACGGCCCTTCCGGTGCGGTGTCGTCGGGATAAATAAAGCCTTCCAGTACGATCTCGGCGCTGGCCGGGATCTGCAGTTCCGACAGGCCCGCCTTGACCAGTTCCGTCCGACTGCCCCGCAGCAGCCCGGCAAAGGCGTACTCGGACAGGCTGTCCGGCACCGGCGTCACCGCCCCGAGAATCGTTGCCGGATCCGCCCCCAGGGCGACGGCAACCGGGAAAGGCTCGCCCGGGTGGGCTTTCTGCCATTCCTGGAAATCCAGCGCCCCGCCCCGGTGGCTCAACCAGCGCATGATCAGCCGGTTACGTCCGATCAACTGCTGCCGGTAGATGCCCAGGTTCTGGCGCTCCTTGTGGGGCCCGCGGGTGATCACCAGCGGCCAGGTTACCAGGGGACCGGCATCGCCCGGCCAGCAGTGCTGGATGGGAATCCGGTACAGGTCGACGTCGTCCTTCTCGATGACCACGTCCTGGCACGGCGCCGAACGGCGCACCTTGGGACCCATCTGCATGACCTGCCTGAAGACCGGCAGTTTTTCCCAGGCATCCCTGAACCCCTTGGGGGGATCCGGCTCCTTGAGGAACGCCAGCAGTTTGCCGACCTCCCGCAGGCTCTCCACGTCTTCCTGCCCCATACCCAGGGCGACGCGCCGCGGCGTGCCAAACAGGTTGCCCAGCACCGGCATGTCATACCCCTTGGGGTTCTCGAAAAGCAGCGCAGGACCACCGGCACGCAGGGTACGGTCGCAGATTTCGGTCATTTCCAGGTAGGGATCGACTTCCGTCTTGATACGCTTGAGTTCGCCCAGTTTTTCCAACTGGTCGATAAAGTCACGCAGGTCGTCGTATTTCATGCGGCAATCCTGGCCTGTTGATTACCCGGGAAAGGCGGAATGGGTATCGGGAGACGTGGCATGGACAGCGCCCCTGCCGCTCACTGAACGACAGGGGCGCGGGCGCGATCAGCGCTTCTTCATGGACTGGAAGAATTCGTCGTTGGTCTTGGTGTCGCGCAGCTTGTCCAACAGGAACTCCAGGGCGGCGGTGTCGTCGTCCATGGAGTGCAGCAGCTTGCGCAGGATCCAGACCCGCTGGATATCCGCCTCGGCCATCAGCAGGTCTTCGCGGCGGGTGCCGGAACGACGGATGTTGATCGCCGGGTAGACGCGCTTCTCGGCAATACGGCGGTCCAGATGGACCTCCATGTTACCGGTGCCCTTGAATTCCTCGTAGATGACCTCGTCCATCTTGGAGCCGGTATCCACCAGCGCGGTCGCCAGGATGGTCAGGCTGCCGCCTTCCTCAACGTTACGCGCGGCACCGAAGAAACGTTTGGGCTTCTCCAGGGCGTGGGCATCGACACCACCGGTAAGGACTTTACCGGAGGACGGGATCACGGTGTTGTAGGCACGGGCCAGACGGGTGATGGAGTCCAGCAGGATCACCACGTCCTTCTTGTGCTCGACCAGGCGCTTGGCCTTCTCGATCACCATTTCCGCCACCTGGACGTGACGGGCCGGCGGCTCGTCGAAGGTGGAGGCGATGACCTCGCCGCGGACCGTCCGCTGCATCTCGGTCACCTCTTCCGGCCGCTCGTCGATCAGCAGCACCATCACATGGCATTCCGGATTGTTGCGGGTGATCGACTGGGCAATACCCTGCATCAGCAGCGTTTTACCGGCTTTGGGCGGAGACACGATCAGGCCGCGCTGCCCCTTACCGATCGGCGCCACCAGGTCCAGGACCCGGGACGACAGATCCTCGGTACTGCCGTTACCGGCTTCCAGTTTGAGGCGCTCATCCGGGAACAGCGGCGTGAGGTTTTCAAACAGGATCTTGTTACGGGCATTGTCCGGCTTGTCGAAGTTGATCTCGTTGACCTTGAGCAGGGCGAAGTAACGCTCGCCGTCCTTCGGCGGACGGATCTTGCCGGCAACGGTATCGCCTGTGCGCAGGTTGAAGCGGCGAATCTGGCTGGGCGAGACGTAGATGTCATCCGGCCCCGCCAGGTAAGACGCGTCGGCGGAACGCAGGAAGCCAAAGCCGTCCTGGAGGATCTCCAGCACGCCATCCCCATAGATGTCTTCGCCGCTTTTGGCGTGCTTCTTCAGAATCGAGAAGATGACATCCTGCTTGCGAGAACGGGCCAGATTATCGAGTCCCATTTCCTGGGCAATATCCAGCAGCTCGGGAACGGGTTTCTGCTTGAGTTCGGTAAGGTTCATATTTTGTTTGCGACGAATTGGAATGGAATATCAATCAGGTTTGCGAAGACAGGGGGTATCCCCTGGACGTAACGTGATGCTTTTAGTGTTGGGACAGAAACCGTGAGGCGGGCGCCAATACGGCTTTTTTCAAATGGAAGCGTATAAACGTGCCGGCCATTATAGCAACAAGTCTGGCCATTACCACCCCTTCCAAAATTGCGGTGACAACAGGATACTGGTTGGCACGCCTTAACGATATAGCGCGTTTTTCGGACCGTAGCAAGTTACTCGTCGTTTTTCGGCCTATTCCGGGCCCCAGAAGTGGAAAACCTTGATCCATGGCAAATTCCGATACCCTCACTCCGCTGAACATTGCGATCCTGACCGTTTCCGACAGCCGCGGTCCCGCCGAGGACACCTCCGGCCAGTTCCTGACCGACCAGGCCAACGCCGCCGGCCACCAGGTCCTGGAGCGCCGCCTGCTGCCGGATGACGTTTACCTGATCCGGGCACTGATCGCCCGCTGGATTGCGGACAGCCGCATTCAGGTCATCCTCATCACCGGCGGCACCGGCTTCCACGAGCGCGACAGCACGCCGGAGGCGGTCAAACCGTTGTTCGACAAGGAAATCGACGGTTTTGGCGAAGAATTCCGCCGCCTGTCCGCGGACGACATCGGCTCGTCCACCATCCAGTCCCGCGCGCTGGGCGGCCTGTCCAACCATACGGTCGTGTTCTGCCTGCCCGGCTCCACCGGTGCCTGCACCCTGGGCTGGGAGAAGATCCTGAGGGAACAGCTCGACAGCCGCCATCGCCCCTGCAATTTTTCCGCGCTGGTCAATCGCAAGCCGGAGACACCGATTCATCGCCTCGACGAGCCGCTGGACACAGGACATCACCATGGGACCGACTGACGGCCTGACGTCGCTCGACGACGCCCTGGCGCGCCTTCTGCCACAGGCCGGCCCGGTCGCCGGCACCGAAACAAGGCCATTGCGCCAGGCACTGGGGCGCATTCTCGCGTCGGACCAGACCGTGCCGGCGGATGTGCCCCCCGCCGACAACAGCGCCGTGGACGGCTATGCCGTCCGCGTGGCGGACCTGGCGGGGCAACCACTGCCGGTGAGCCAGCGCATTCCCGCCGGCGTGGCGCCGGAACCGCTGACGCCTGGCACCGCAGCGCGCATCTTCACCGGGGCCAGCGTGCCCGATGGGGCCGACGCGGTCCTGATGCAGGAAAACGTGAGTGTCGATGACGCGGGACTGCAGACAGCGCAACAACCGGAGATCGGGCAGAACATCCGCCCCCGCGGCCAGGACCTGAAAGCCGGCTCGGTCGCCTTGCCGGCCGGCACTCGCCTGCGCCCCCAGGAACTGGGTCTGCTGGCCTCCCTGGGCATCGCGGAGGTTCCCGTATACCGCCCTGTCCGGGTCGCCATCCTGACCACCGGCGACGAACTGGTCCCACCCGGCGAACCGCTGCCTCCCGGCAAGATCTACAACACCAACCGCTTTACCCTGGACGCCCTGCTCCAGCAGATGCACTGCGACGTGGTGGACCTGGGTGACGTCGCCGATACCCGGGAAGCCACCACGGAGGCCCTGAAGCAGGCCAGTCGCGAGGCGGACCTGATCCTCTCCAGCGGCGGCGTTTCCGTGGGCGAGGAAGACCATGTCCGGGCGGCGATGGAAGCGCTGGGCGACGTGGCCCTCTGGCGCCTGGCACTCAAACCCGGAAAGCCGCTGGCCTTTGGCCACGTGGGTGACACGCCGATGCTGGGATTACCGGGCAACCCCGCGGCGGTGCTGGTCACGTTCCTGGTTGTGGCCGCCCCGTTCATCCGACGCCTGCAGGGCGCAGCGGACCGGCACCCCGCATACCCACACCTGCCTGCCGACTTTACGGTGCACCGCCCTTCCCCCCGGCGCGAGTTCGTCCGGGCCCGGCGCGTATTGCGCGAGGGCCGGGCCTGGATCGAGGCCCACCCCAACCAGAGCTCAGGCATGTTAAGCTCAGCCTGTTGGGCCGAAGGTCTGGCGGTCGTCCCGGAAGACACCATGGTCAACCGGGGCGACCCGCTGACCTTCCTGTCATTTACCGATCTATTGGGCTGACCATGAGCGCTGTCGTCACCGTCAAATTTTTCGCCCGTCTGCGCGAGACCCTGCAAACCGATGAACTGGAACTGCCGATTGGGGAGCAGGCGACCGTCGCCGAGGTGATCGACACCCTGGCGCGCCGCGGCGCCCCGTGGGACGTCCTGAAAGGTGAGCAGCCGGTCATGATCGCGGTCAACCAGACCATGGCCCGCCCCGCCCACACGCTCGAACCGGGCGACGAGATCGCCCTGTTTCCTCCAGTGACCGGAGGTTAGGACACCCCATGATTCGCATCCAGACCGAAGACTTCGATATCGGCGAACAGACCCGGGCACTCTCCGCCGCCGGCGATACCGGTGCCATTGCCACTTTCACCGGCCTGGTCCGGACCAGCGGCGATCGCCAGGATGTCCGCGCCCTGTTCCTGGAACACTACCCGGGCATGACCGAATCGGTGATCGAGGATCTGGCCAGGCAGGCCGGCGAGCGCTGGTCCATCCAGGCGGTGCGGGTGATCCACCGGGTCGGTGAACTCGCCCTGGGCGAGCAGATCGTGTTCGTGGGCGTGGCCAGTGCCCATCGCGGGGACGCCTTCGCCGCCTGCGAATTCCTGATGGATGCCCTGAAGACCTCCGCCCCCTTCTGGAAGAAGGAAATCACGGAGGACGGCGAGTCTCACTGGGTGGAGCAGAAAGCCAGCGACCGGGACAAGGCCGAAGGCTGGCGGCAGGATTAGTCAGCTCCGGATGGCCCCCAATCCTCTGGGGCATTCAGGTTACGGAAGACTTCCGGTGCGATCGGCAGGTCCAGATACCGGGGCTGCTGTGCCTCGGCAAACCCCATCACCTTGCGCCCACCCTGCTCCAGATAGCGTTGCAGTGCAGCGTCCAGACCCGCCGGGTAATAGCCGTGAAGCGGATGCAAGCGGTCACTCACCCGCGCCAGCACGATGCGCTGCGGATCCTGCCGGGCTGCCACGGCCAGCTCGCCCATGATGCCGGCGCTGACCGCCGGCGTATCGCAGGGCATGACGAGGACACCGGCCAATCCCAGCCCCTGGGCGCTGCGCAAACCGGCCAACAGGCCGGCCAGCGGTCCGGCATCATCAAACTCCGGAGCATCGCTGACGACCCTGTCAGCCCATGGCCGGTAGTCAGGCAAACGTCGATTGGCGCTGATCAGCAAGGCGCCGCAGTGGGGTCGCAGGGCGTCCACCGCGGTGGCAACCAACGGGCGGCCCTGCCAGTCGGCCAGGCCTTTTTCCACGCCGCCCAGGCGCCGGGCGCGACCGCCAGCCAGGATCAGGCCACATAAGGTTGTTTGGGTATCTGGATCGGGCATCGCCCCATGACTCCGCGCCAATGAATGCGGTCACCGGATCAGCCGTAGGTTGAGCTGACGCAAGGAAGCCCAACAACTCGCAGCCCACCGGCTGGTTCCCCTGCTCACTTCAAATCAAGACAATCAATAAAAACGGACACAGAATCCATGAGTTCCGATCAGGCACCCCATGTTGGGCTTCCGTTGTCAGCCCAACCTACCCTGCCTCATTTCCCCGGCGGCGTCCGCGAAATTCTGATCGAAGCCAATGGATGCCATCGCTTCCGTCGCCTAAGAGGGCCGTCCGTGGCCGCTTATGCGACGAGGACATCCTGTCTTCTGCTCCAGCAATGGCATCCATTGGCTTCAGACTCCGGGTTTCGGCCGGCTTGTCGGGCGTCCTTCGTCCGCTCGACCTACCTTTCATGCCACCCATAAAAAAGCCACCCCCTGACGGTCAGGAGATGGCCTCTTTATCGGTTCGTCTTCCCGATCGCCGACAGATCAGAGATTGCTGTCGAGGAAAGCCGCCAGTTGGGACTTGGACAGGGCACCGACCTTGGTCGCGTCCACGTTGCCGTTCTTGAACAGCATCAGCGTCGGGATGCCGCGGATGTTGAACTTCGGCGGCGTCTGCTCGTTCTCGTCGATGTTGAGCTTGCAGATCTTCAGCTTGCCTTCGTATTCCTCGGCGATCTCTTCCAGAACCGGTGCAATCATCTTGCACGGACCGCACCACTCGGCCCAATAATCGACCAGTACCGGGGTGTCGGCTTTCAGGACGTCTTCCTCGAAGGAGGCGTCGGTAACGTTTACGATATTTCCGCTCATTACTGTTTCCTGCTGTTGGCAGCGCCCGGCAGGCGCACTGCTCCAAACATTTAAGGCCCGTCATCTGACCGGCCCTGTCGAAATCTACCGACTCAACTTTACGCGAAAGCTCCCTCAGACGGAAAGTCCCTGCGACTCCGGCAGACATCGGCGTCCTCAACCACGACTCGGATCCGTTACTGACAGGTTGGCGGGGTTTGTCTTATAGTTACCCGCAGTGTCGGTTCACCATGAAGAGGCACACATTATAAGGAACCTCTGATTAAGTCCATTAACAATTCTGGCCCAGCCTGAGGGCCGGAATCAAGGCGAGCAGCCCGCCCAGGATGCGGGATGGCCGCAGTGGACTGACTCAGACGATCCAGGCCTGGCAAGAGGATTTCAAAACACGTGACGGCCCCCAACCCCGCCACCGAGCCAGAGCTGCTGGCTGCCATCGACATGGGCTCCAACAGCTTTCACATGGTGATCGCCCGTCTGATTCATGGCGAAATCCGCACCGTCGAGAAAATGGGCGAAAAGGTCCAGCTCGGCGCCGGACTCGACGCCAACAACAACCTGACCGAGGACGCCCAACAGCGGGCCCTGGACTGCCTGAGCCGCTTCGCGCAGCGTTTACAGGGGATGCCGCCGTCCGCCGTCCAGATCGTCGGCACCAATGCCCTGCGGGTGGCCCGCAATGCCCATACCTTCATGGAACGGGCCGAACAGGTCCTGGGCTATCCCGTGGACGTCATTGCCGGCCGCGAGGAAGCGCGCCTAATCTACCTGGGCGTTTCCCATACCCTGGCGGACGACACCGGCCGGCGCCTGGTGATCGATATCGGCGGTGGCAGTACGGAATTCATCATTGGTGAGCGCTTCGAGGCCCAGGCCCTGGAGAGCCTCCACATGGGGTGCGTGTCGTTCCGCAACCGCTATTTCCCGGACGGCAAGATCCCGCGCAAGCAGATGGACAAGGCACTGACCCACGCCGCCCAGGAACTGCTGAATATCCGCCATCGCTTCCGGCATCTGGGCTGGCAAAGCGCGGTGGGCTCTTCCGGTTCGATCAAGGCGATTTCGTCGGTCCTGGCCAACCTCAAGCTCACCAACGGCACCATCACCCTGGAGGCCCTGCGCGAGCTGCGCCAACGCCTTGTCGATATGGGCAACGTGGAGCGGCTGTCGGAACTGGGTGTGCGTGCCGATCGGCAAAGTATCTTTCCGGCCGGCCTGACCATACTGCTGGCCGCCTTTGAGTCACTGGAGATCGAATCCATGACCTACACCGATGGCGCCCTGCGCGAAGGCCTGCTCTACGACATCGTCGGCCGCATCCAGCACGAGGATGTGCGCGAACGCACCACCCAGGCCCTGCAAGGCCGTTACGACATCGATACCGCCCACGCGGCGGCGGTGGAGGAAACGGCGATCACAGCCTACCGACAGGTGGCGGAAGCCTGGCAGATCAACACCGAATTCGACGAAGACCTGCTGCGCTGGGCCTGTCGCCTGCACGAGATCGGCCTGACCATCTCCCACAGCCAGTACCACAAGCACGGCGCCTACCTGCTGCGCTATTCGGACCTCTCCGGCTTCTCCCGGCAGGGGCAGCAGAATCTCGCCACGCTGGTGCGCGGCCATCGCCGCAAGTTTTCCAACGCGGTTTTCGAAGGCTGTGACGAGGACGACATTCCGCGGCTGCAGCGCCTGTGCATCCTGCTGCGACTGGCCAACCTGATCCAACACCCGCGCAATCGGGAGCAGCCCGCCGGTTTCAGGGTGGAAGTGACCGGCCCCAACGAACTGACCGTCAGCTTTGCCGACGGCTGGCTGGAGGAAAGACCGCTGACGCGGGCCGACCTGGAAAACGAACAGGAATACCTGGCGCGCCAGAAGTTCACACTGAACGTGCTCTGACGGGGCGGCCACGAGGCCGCCCTCCCGGTCCTGGCTCTAGGAAAGCTCGGCTTCCATGCTCTCCAGCGCCTCGGACACTTCCAGCCATTCCATCTCGACCGTCTCCAGATCCCCCCTGGCCTGGGCCTGCTCACCGAGGGTCGCCTTCAACTCGCCCTTGCGCCCCGCCTCGTAGAGCCCGGCATCGCCCAGCGCGTCTTCCAGTGCGGCCAGTTGCGTCTGCAGCTCGGCCATCCGGGATTCCAACTGCTGCTGGCGCTTGCGGTAGGGACTCATCTTCTGGCGCAGCGCCGCCTCGGCACGTTTACGCGCCTTGCGGTCATCGGCGTTCTCACCGACTTCCGGCCGGCGCGACTCACTGTCGGCGACCTCACGCCGGGGAACCCGGTTGTCATCGGTCCGGCGATCCGCCAGCCAGCGTTCGTAGTCATCCAGGTCGCCCTCGTACTCCCGGACCACGCCCTCGTTGACCATCAGGAACTCATCAACCGTGTTGCGTAGCAGGTGGCGATCGTGGGAGACGATCACGACGGCGCCGTCGAACTGCTGGAGTGCCATGGTCAGGGCCTGGCGCATTTCCAGGTCCAGGTGGTTGGTGGGCTCATCGAGCAGCAGCAGATTGGGCCTGGCCCAGGCAATCAGGGCCAGCGCGACCCGGGCCTTCTCGCCCCCGGAGAAACTGCGGATCCGCTCCAGCGCGTCATCGCCGTGGAACCCGAAACCGCCCAGGAAGTTGCGGATCGACTGTTCCGAGGCCTTGGGCGCGGCCCGCTGCAGGTGCAGGAAGGGGCTGGCGTCCAGGTCCAGCGATTCCAGTTGGTGTTGGGCGAAATAGCCGATCGCCAGGTGTTCACCGGTGGTCCGCTCCCCCGCCAGCAAGGAGTTGCCCCCCAGCAGCGCGTTGATCAACGTTGACTTGCCGGCCCCGTTCGGCCCCAGCAGCCCCAGACGCGACCCCGGCAGCAGTGTCAGGTTGACGTTATTCAGGACCACGGCCTCACCATGGCCGGCCTGCCCGTTACGGATCGACAGCAACGGGCTGCTGATCTTGTCCGCCGTGGGAAAGCGGAACTCGAACGGCGAATCGACATGCGCCGGCGCAATCCGCTCCATGCGCTCCAGCGCCTTAATCCGGCTCTGGGCCTGGCGGGCCTTGGTGGCCTTGGCCTTGAAACGGGTGATGAACTGTTCGATCTCGGTGATGCGGGCCTGCTGGCGCTCATAACCGGCCTGCTGCTGGGCCAGACGCTCGCTGCGCTGTGCCTCGAAGTCGGAATAGTTACCGGTGTAGGTCACCAGGGAACGCTGGTCGAAATGCAGCACGTGGGTGGCCACCCGGTCCATGAAGTCCCGGTCGTGGGAGATAAACAGCAGGGTGCCCGGGTAACGGCGCAGCCAGTTCTCCAGCCAGAAGCAGGCGTCCAGATCCAGGTGGTTGGTGGGTTCGTCCAGCAGCAGCAGGTCCGAAGGCCGCATCAACGCCCGGGCCAGGTTCAGGCGAATGCGCCAGCCACCGGAGAAAGCGGTGACCGGACGCTCCGCATCGGCATCGGCGAAGCCAAGGCCGCGCAGCAGCGCTTCCGCCCGCCGCGGCGCCGACCAGGCTTCGTGCAGGTCCAGGTCGCCATGGATGCGGGCCTGGGCCAGCTCGTCACCGTCAGCCTCGGCAACCGCCAACGCCCGTTCGAGACGACGCAGTTCGATATCGCCATCCAGCACGAAATCCCGCGCACTGCGATCGGTGGCATCCACCTCCTGGGCCATGTGGGCCAGCCGGCAGCCACCGGGCAGGTCGATGTCGCCGGCTTCAGGGGCCAGCTCCCCCAGGATCAGGCTGAACAGGCTCGACTTGCCGGCGCCATTGGCCCCGACGATTGCCACCCGCTGCCCGGGCTGGATCGTCGCCGAGGTCTGTTCTAGCAGCCATTGGCCGCCCCGTTGTAAACTGAGATTCGATAGTGTCAGCATGCGCGCATTCTATCAGAGCTGTTGGTCGGGCGGCTGCAGTGAAACATGCGTATCGCGTCAGACCGCACCCGCAATGGAGCCTCCATGGAACCGCCATCCGATTTATCGCTGGACAATCCCTTATGGCGCGTCGCCCTGGAACTCTGGTCCAATCCGAGTGTGGCCGAAGCCAGTCTGGCGCTACAGGCTCAGGGATGTTCGGTTTCCCGCCTGTTAACGGCGGCATGGCTGGCTATTGAAGGTCAAACGTGGGATGGTGGAGAGTCGGACGCAATTCGGCATTGGCGGACGCATTATACCGAACGTCTCCGGGCGTTGCGTCAGTCGCTAAAAAAAGACTTTCCGGCCAGCATGTTACGCACGACGATCCAGGACGCCGAACTGCAGGCGGAACAAATCGAGTTGGCCTGGATCTATACTCACTGGCGCCAGGGCCGTCATAACATGTCTCCAAACTCGGTCTATAATGAAGACCTGTTAATCCGTAACCTTCGCGCTGCGACCCTGGACGGGAACAATTCAGCTTTACTCGAAACCGACATGAATCGACTGATTGGAGCATTGCGGGAGGTCATTCCCGCCGCGCGCGCGACAACGAGACCGGGGAGTCCTTCCCGATGATGATGCGCCGCTGGGCATTCCGACTGGCGTTTCCGGCGCTCGGCCTGCTGATCGTCCTGATGTTCGTGGGCATCAAGGAACCGACGCCCAAAACCACCAGCAAGACCACCGAACCGGTACCGGCATTCGAAGGGGTGGTTCCCAGCCCCGTGCCCGATACCGGGCCCGACATCGTCTTCAAATGGCAGGGCACCGATGGCAGTTGGCATTATGCCGACAAGCCGCCCTCCAGTGGCAACTGGAACGCCCTGGCCGTGGATCCGGCCGGCACCAGGCTCAATGCCCAGCCGGAAGTCATGGCGGAACCGGACTGGCAGTCTCCCTATTCCGCACCCTACTCCCTGAGCGCCGAGGGTATCCGCCGCTCACAGAATGCCGCGACCCCCTGACGCGGTCATTGCACACGTCAATTTTGGGACACCGTCCCGACTTCCTTACCCATCAGTCATTGGCACAGTGTCGTCAAACGCGTTACCTTTGCCCTTCCAATAAAGGGAACCGCCGGACCAACCGATGAGACCGGCCCACCGGGGTTCTCCGAAAATACACCGGGAGTCACCCGCAACATGGCCTCCTGAACGGGCGCACGTCGCCTGCCAGGCCGGTTCGGTATCTCCGCGAAGCTAAGGAAACTCCATGAAAAAATCCCTGATTTCGCTTGCCCTGGCAGGTACGGTTGCTGCGACGGCCTTCACCGCCATGAATGCCTCGGCCGAATCCGCGCTGGACACCCAGGACCAGAAGGTCAGCTACGGCATGGGTCTGGTACTGGGCGAGCGCATGAAGCACGACCTGCCGGACCTGCAGATGGATCAGTTCCTGGAGGGGATCAAGGACGGCCACGAAGGCGGTGACGCAGCCCGCATGAGCCGCGATGAAATCCAGGCGGCGCTGCAGGAATACCAGAAGAAGATGCAGCAGGAGCAGATGGCCAAGGTTCAGGAAATGGCCAAGAAGAACAAGGCCGAAGGCGAGGCCTTCCTGAAGAAGAACGGCAAGCGCGATGAGGTGACCACCACCGATTCCGGCCTGCAGTACGAGGTTCTCGAAGAAGGCGACGGTCCCAAGCCGAAGGCATCCGACACGGTGAAGGTCCACTACACCGGTGAGCTGATCAACGGCGACGTGTTCGACAGCTCGCGCGAGCGCGGCGAGCCGGTGACCTTCCAACTGAACCAGGTGATTCCGGGCTGGACCGAAGGCCTGCAGCTGATGCAGGAAGGCGGCCACTACAAGTTCTATATCCCGTCTGACCTCGCCTACGGCCCGGGCGGCAACCGCTCCATCGGCCCCAACGAGACCCTGATCTTCGACGTGGAACTGCTCAAGGTGAACCCGAAGGACGGCGAAGACGGCGAGTAAAGCCTCGCCCCGAAACGCAAAGAGCCGGCTTGAAGCCGGCTCTTTTGCTTTGGGCCCGTGCACGACGGGCACCCGGGGTTGCATCGCGTCACGCGGAGGAGGGTGAGGCCACCTTGTCGGCGTGGACGTTGTGCAGGTGTTCGATCAGGAAATCTTCCAACTCGAAACGGGTTTCCAACTGCTCGCCCAGGTTGGACAGGGGCTCCATCAACGCCTCCAACTCATCGGAGGGCATCGCATCGCCGTTCAGGCGGTCGTTGAAGGACAGCGCCTCCTCGGTGATTTCCTCAAGCTTGGGATAGACCTTGGCCACAAGCTCCATGCCGCCATCGTCGAACTCCTTGGCTTCCCGGATCAACTGTTCGTACACTTCGAAATGACCGGCTGACACGTAATCCACCAGCACTTCGCAGAGCGCCACGAACCGGGCCCGGATGGCATCCGTGTCGCTGAAATCCGTGGTTCCGCTCACATCGCAGAACTTGACGATCAGATCCTGTCTTTCACGCAACCAGCGATCGATCAGATCACTGACACCACCCCATCGCTCCCTGGCACTCTGAACGTTCTCCAGCATGACTCCCCCTGGTTCTGTTCCGTCGAGGCCGAATCTCTTGGCGATGGCCCCGTTATCGTTATGTGTGGGTCTGCCAGCGACGAGCAATTCGCCAACAGCCCATAAGGACGTTACCCCAACCCCGCCAAACCGGGCAAGCGTTTCATTGAGTCGCCGATCGACAACGGCTCATTGCGACGCCCTGGGACGAAAGGCACCAAACAGGATCGCCAGACCCAGCAGGGCCAGCGCCACGAAGAAGATCGCCGTCCACCCCGGAATGCTCAGTCCCAGGAAACGCCAGACCACCTCGGCGCAATCGCCGGTGCCGCGCATGGCGATGCTCAGCACTTCCCGCAGGGGCAGCACTTCCAGCAGATAATCCACCGATGGCCCACAGGCCGGGACCTGCTCTTCCGGCAGGCTCTGCAGCCAGAGCTGCCGGGCCGCCAGGGCCACACCGAGCACAGAGAAGAAGGCCAGGAGGAAACCGTAAACACGGCCACCCCAGCCCCTGGGGCCATGCAGGGCCGCCAGCAGCGCGACCGCGCCGACCGCCATCACCGCCATACGTTGCAGCCAGCAGAGCGGGCAAGGCTCGAGCAGCATGACGTATTCCATGTAGAACGCGGTGGCAAGCAACGCTGCGCACACCAGGAAAATCAGGAGAAAAACGAGACGTCGTCCAGACATAGCGTCCTCTTCGTCGGTCGTGATTGAGCGCGCCCGACTGGGCTGACATCCGTCAGCCTGCTATTCTGAGCGCATTATTTGGGGAACCCCGGAACTAAAACCCGTTCATTGACAAGCATTTGTTGCCCGGGTTCCTGTCCGCCTGATGCGATACAACAGGATTACAAGGAGAACTGCAAGCCCATGACCTTCTGCCGTCTCATGTTCGCTACCGCCCTGGCCCTGGTGTGCCTGGCGAGTGTTTCCGTCCAGGCATCCGAAGAGGAGGCGTCAGACGATACAGCAACGGAAGGGCAGGCCGCCCCGGCACCGTCGATCTACGTGGCGATGGACCCACCGTTCATTACCAACATCGGCCAGTCCACCGGTCGGCTCAGCTACGTCAAGGCGGAGGTTACACTGCGGGTCGGTTCCAAGGAAGCACAGACCGCGGTCGAGGAGCATGAGCCGCGGCTGCGCCACGAGATGGTCATGCTGCTGGCCCGGGAAAAGCTGGAGGAACTGTCGACGCCGGAAGGACAGGAAGCCCTGCGTCAGAAGGCGCTGGAGGCCTTCAACAAGGTGCTGGAAGAAGAACAGACCGGCGCGGAGATCATGGACGTGCTGTTCACATCCTTCGTGGTGCAGCGTTAAGGCCCCGTCCGGCTCACTCGCAGACGGGACATTCGCCTCAGGGGTCAGGCAATCCGGTCGCTGGCGCCGGGTTGCTCCTGCCGGAGAGCGTCACTGCCATCTTCCCAACCCGCTTCCCAGGCGGCAATCACCACCTCGCCCCGGTAGGGGCAGCGTTCCCGGGGCATGCCCATGACGGACGCCATATAGCCCTGGCGATACGCCTTGTTCAGCGACTCCACATCCCAGCCAAGCTTGATGTCCCTGGCCATGACGGCCCTCCCCTGCGCCAGATGGCAACCTGTAACAAAAATTAACAGGCGCTCATCCGCGAGACAAGCGCCTGTGCAGGTTTTGTGCGGCAGGTCCGCCGGGCTTTTCCGGGGTGTGATCAATCCTTCAGGTAGGCCTTGAGGTATTCCTCAAAAGACACCCGGTCGCTGGCTTCCAGCTCCTTCTGGGCGGCGATGGAATCGGCTGCCATTTTCTCGTAGGCGGTCCGGGTGGCGTCGTCCAGCCCGTCTTCGCGCAACTGCCCCTGGTGGGCGCGGGACTGGTCCAGTGTCCAGGCCAGGTGGCCCTGGCCAGCGGTTTCCATGGCCGCCAGCACACGGTCGGAGCGGGTGTTGCCCGGTTCGGTGACCGCCGACCGCTGGGCCGCCAGCGCGTTCTGGTAGTTTTTTTCGCCGCCATTGAAGGCGTCCAGGCGCTCGGCCAGCCCCTGCAAACGGTCCAGCAGGCTCAACGCCGCATCACGCACCGGCGTCAGGCTGCCATCGAAACAGATCTGGAGGTCCGCCTTACGGCCCTTGCCGACAACGTCCTTGTAGCTGCCATCGAGGCGACTGCATTCTTCATCCCCGATCACCTCGCTGTCACTGAGCAGGCAGTCCAGCAGGAACAGGTCCAGGAAGTCGATCTGGGTGGCGCCGATGCCCACCGGCTCGAACGGATCCAGGTCGAGACAGCGCACCTCGACGTATTCCACACCCCGACTGCGCAGTGCCTGGATCGGCTTCTCGCCCCGCTGAGTCGTACGCTTGGGCCGCACGGCGCTGTAGTACTCGTTCTCGATCTGGAGCACGTTGGTGTTGATCTGGATGAACTCGCCCTCGGCGTTGCGCTGCCCGATCTTTTCGTAGGGCGGCCAGGGCGTGTGGATCGCCCGGTAGAGGGTATCGGTGTAGGTGCGCAGCTCGTTGAAGCAGATATCCAGCGAGGCCTGGGCGTTGTTGTGGTAGCCCAGGTCGCCCATCCGCAGGGACGTGGCACATTCGCCAATCCAGGTGTCGTCGCTGAAGCGTTTCAGGCGGTGGGATACCCCTTCCACGAAACTGGCATCCAGCGCGGGCGACGCGCCGAACAGCAGCATCAGCAGCCAGCTGCGGCGGCGGAAGTTGCGGATCAGCCAGAAATACTGGTCCGACTTGAAGTCCTGAAGGCTGCGCTCATCCCCCAGCAGCGACTGCCAGCGGGTCCAGAAACGCTCCGGCAGCGAGAAGTTGTAGTGCACGCCGGCGATGCTTTGCATCATCCGGCCGTAGCGTACGTCCAGCCCGCGTCGGTAGACATGGCGCAGCTGGCCGCTGTTGGAGGACCCGTAAACGGCAATGGGAATGCTGGCATCCCCGTCCAGGCGACAGGGCATGCTGCCGGACCAGAGTACCTCGTCCCCCAGGTTGGCCTGGACGAAACGGTGGGTCTCGGCCAGCGATGCCAGCAGGGACCCGGTGCTGTCGCACACCGGCGTGATCAGCTCGAGCAGCGATTCGGAGTAGTCCGTGGTGATCCGGTCATGGGTGAGCGTCGAGCCCAGCGCTTCCGGATGCGGTGTCTGGGCGATAAACCCGTCCTGGTCCACCCGCAGCCCTTCTTTCTCCAGGCCTTTGCGGAAGCCGTGCCAGTCCTGCGCCGAGAACTGCTGGAATAGCCCTTTACGGGATTCGCCCATGGTCTGACTCCTTGGGTCTGACGGAGCCCGCATCAGCAGGCTCCGGATATAAGTTTAGCGGCCTTTCTTGCCGGCGGAGGCCAACGCCTGGGCCAGCGCGCCGGCCATGGCCCCCTGGGGTGCCTTGCCACTGTCTTTCTGGCCGCGACCACGGGAGGACGGGGCACGGTCATGACCGCCGCCCTTGCGCCCGCCGCGTGATGCATTGTTCTCGCCTGGCTTGTCGTCCATACGCATGGACAGGCCAATCCGCTTACGGGGCACGTCCACTTCCATCACCTTGACCTTGACGATATCACCGGCCTTCACCACCTCACGCGGATCCTTGACGAACTGGTGCGACAGGGCCGAGATGTGGACCAGGCCGTCCTGGTGTACACCGATATCGACAAAGGCACCGAAGTTGGTGACGTTGGTGACGCTGCCTTCCAGCACCATGCCCGGCTCGAGGTCCTTCAGGGTTTCCACCCCTTCCTCGAAACTGGCAAACCGGAATTCAGGTCTGGGGTCGCGTCCCGGTTTTTCAAGCTCGGCAATGATGTCCTGGATCGTCGGCAGACCGAACTGTTCGGAGACGTAACGCCTGGGATCGACGCTGCGCAGGAAGGCGCTGTCACCGATGATCTGGTCGACGGACTTGCCACTGTCCCTGGCGATGGCTTCGACCACGCCGTAAGCCTCCGGGTGCACGGAGGAGCGATCCAGCGGGTTGTCGCCCCCGGCAATACGCAGGAAGCCGGCCGCCTGCTCATAGGTCTTGGCGCCCAGGCGGGACACTTCCAGCAGTTGTTTGCGGTTGCGGAACACGCCGTTCTGGTTACGGAAGTCGATGATGTTCTGGGCGGTGATCTGGTTCAGGCCGGCGACCCGGGCCAGCAGCGGTACCGACGCGGTATTCAGGTCGACGCCGACGCCGTTGACACAGTCTTCCACCACCGCGTCCAGGCTGCGCGCCAGCTGCACCTGGGAGACGTCATGCTGGTACTGGCCGACACCGATGGACTTGGGTTCGATCTTCACCAACTCCGCCAGCGGATCCTGCAGGCGCCGCGCAATGGACACCGCACCGCGGATGGTGACGTCCAGGTCCGGCAGTTCCCGGGCGGCGAACTCGGAAGCGGAGTAGATGGAAGCCCCGGATTCGTTGACCACGATGCGCGCCAGGTTCAGCTCCGGGTAGCGTTTGATCAGCTCGGCCGCCAGCTTCTCGGTCTCCCGGGACGCCGTGCCGTTGCCGATCGCGATCAGCTCAATCCGGTGCTCGCGGCACCACTTGGCCAGCTGCTCGATGGACTGGTCCCACTTGTTCTGCGGCGCGTGGGGAAAGATGGCACCGTAGCCGGACACCTGCCCGGTACCGTCGATGATGGCCACCTTTACACCGGTACGCAGCCCCGGATCCAGGCCCAGGGTCGGGCGCGGGCCGGCCGGCGCCAGCAGCAGGAGATCCTTGAGGTTGGCGGCGAACACCTGGATGGCCTCGGCTTCGGCGGCTTCTCGCACCTGGGCCACCAGCTCGGTTTCCAGATGGGTGGACAGTTTGACCCGCCAGGTCCAGCGCACCACTTCCGCCAGCCAGCGGTCGGCCGCGCGGCCCTGGTCGCGAATCTTCCAATGCCCGGCAATCTTCTGCTCGCAGGGCGACACGCGGCTGCGGTCGTCCTCGTCGTCACCCACGACGATACTGTAGTTGAGCACGCCCTCGTTGCGGCCCCGCAGGATCGCCAGCGCCCGGTGGGACGGCACCTTCTTCAGCGGTTCGCTGTGCTCGAAATAGTCGCGGAACTTGGCGCCTTCGTTTTCCTTGCCGGCGACCACGCTGACCTTGAGCGTGCCCTCTTCCCACAGGAAGTCGCGCAGCTGGCCCAGCAGCTCGGCGTCCTCGGCGAAACGCTCCATCAGGATGTACTTGGCACCGTCCAGGGCCGCCTTGGCGTCGTCGATGCCGGCTTCCGCATTCAGGTAATCGGCGGCCAGCGTCTCGGGATCCTGGGTCGGATCGTCGTAGAGCGCATCAGCCAGCGGCTCCAGACCGGCTTCCCGGGCGATCTGCGCCTTGGTCCGGCGCTTGGGCTTATACGGCAGGTACAGGTCTTCCAGACGGTTCTTGGTGTCCGCCGTTTCGATCGCTTCACGCAGGTCGTCGGTCAGCTTGCCCTGCTCCTCGATACTGGCGAGGATCGTGCCGCGGCGGTCTTCCAGCTCACGCAGGTAGCGCAGGCGCTCCTCGAGCGTTCGCAGCTGGGTGTCGTCCAGCGAACCGGTGACCTCTTTCCGGTAACGGGCGATAAAGGGCACCGTGGCACCTTCGTCAAGCAGCGCAACCGTTGCGCTGACCTGTTGCTGCCGGACACCCAGTTCGTCGGCGATCCGCTGGAAAATACTGTTCATGCCACCTCACTTGCGTTGCACGGATACGGATGTAGGTTGAATACACACCGGAGGGAAGCGGCGCATTATAGCGCCATGAAGGCCCCCTCGGCGATCCCCGGAACGTCACGAAATAGCCATGCACCGACGGTGCCGGCGCGACATTGTACGGGTTCCGGATCTTACTGAAGCGAAAGGTACAGGGCCTTACTGGCCCAGACAAGCGAGGCTGTTACGCTCTTCCAGGAAGGCGAGCAGGTCGGCCCAGGGCATGGGGCGGGCATAGTAGTAGCCCTGCACCTCGTCACAGTGTTGCTGGCGCAGGAATTCCAACTGGCCTTCGGTCTCGACACCTTCGGCCACCACACTCATTTGCAGGCTGTGGGCGAGGCTGATGATGGCGCGGATGATGTGCTCGGCGTCGCCGCTCTGGCCGAGGCGCTGGACGAAGGACTTGTCGATCTTCACCAGGGAAATGGGCAGGTGCTGGAGGTTGGACAGGGACGAAAAACCGGTGCCGAAATCGTCCAGGGCAAAACTGATCCCGAGTTGATTCAGCTCGCGCAGGCAGCGCTGGGCGTAGTCCGGGTCGTGCATCATCGCACTCTCGGTCAGCTCCAGCTCCAGCAGGCTGGTATCGATGCTGGCGTTGTAGATGATCCGGAAGATGGTTTCCGTCATCTTGCGGTCGTGGAACTGGCGGAACGAAAGGTTCACCGCGAAGACCAGACCGGGATACCCCAGCCCCGCCGATTCCCGCAGCCGCTCGCAGGCCTGCTCCAGCACCCAGTAACCGATCGGCACGATCAGGCCGCTGCGTTCGGCCGCCGGTATGAACTCATCCGGCCCCACCAGCCCGCGCTCGGGATGGTTCCAGCGCAGCAGGCATTCCACGCCACGCACCTCTTCGGTCACCAGATCGATGCGCGGCTGGTAGTACAGCTCCAGTTGCTTGCCGCGAAGCGCGTTGCGCAGGTCCGCTTCCAGGGTCAGTTGGCGCCCCACCGTCAGGTGCAGCTGCTGGTTGTAGAAACGGTAGCTGGTGCCAGCGTCGCGCTTGGCCTCGAACATGGCCCGGTTGGCCTGGCGCAGCAGCATTTCCGGCGTGTTGCCGGCTTCGGGGTAGGTGGCGATGCCGACGCTTGCACTCAGCACGACGCTCTTGCCTTCCACCACCACCGGTTCGTTGAGGGAGGACACCAGCTTGCGGATCACCTGGGTCACATCCAGCGAGTTTTCGACCCGTTCGATGATGATGGCGAACTCATCACCGCCGATCCGCATCAGCGAGTCCACCCGCCTCAGCTTCTGGCGCAGGCGCTCGGCCAGCTTGAGTATCAGCTGGTCGCCGGCCTGGTAGCCGAGGCTGTCGTTGACGGAACGGAATTCATCCAGATTGACGTGCAGCAGGGCCAGCCGCTGGTTATGGCGTTCGGCCCGCAGGATGGCCTGTTGCAGGCGGTCGAAGAACAGGTCCCGGTTGATGAAGCCACTGGCCACTTCCCGGCCCAGTTCCGTGCGCGTGGTGGCGGCCGCCCGATGGCGGAACAGGGCGCACATCAGGGCGCGGCCCAGGTTCCAGCAATCCAGGTGCCCCTTGCAGAGGTAATCGATGGCGCCGTTGACCCGGGCCGGCGGCAGGCCGATAGCTTCCGGCTCGGCACCGAGGGCAATCACCGGCTTTTCATCGCAGGCCACGGCTAGGTATTGCAGGAAGGCGGTCTGGGACGTGGCGAACATGATGCTGTCCCACAGCACCACATCGAACTGGGCGTGACTGATCAGGTCTTCGCAGTCCGTCAGATCCGGACACCAGGTCAGTTCAACCTTAAGTTCCGGGTTCTGCTTCAGCAGGTGGACATACCACAGGTAGTCCTGCAGCTCCGGCGTCAGCATCAGTAATCGGACAGCCGTGGCATTCCAAGCATCATCCACGTCATTCATTGGTGGCGGCCAACTCCCTTTATTCCGGTGCCATGCAGTCGTCTGGCCGGCACGGCTCCCCACCCGCATCACACCTCAGATGCCGGATCCCTCTCCGTACATGGGGCCCGGCGCTCCAACAACCCATTATACCGACCCTTCCCATGGAGGGCATGGGATAGCATAGTCGACCCGGACCATGACTGCAGCGCCATTTTTTACTCATACGACTTTCGTTACCGAATGGAGTAAACCCCGGACGTCCGCTGATGTAGAATAATGGCCTTTGATTCGGCCATTCGGCCCAGCATCCACAGCGCCTTGCCCGTCCCGCACGAACAAGTGCCCAAGGGTAAACGAATTTTTCAGGCAGGACACCCGTGTCGCAGCTCAATCCCCGTCAACGAGAAGCGGTTCGCTATGTCGACGGCCCCATGCTGGTCCTGGCCGGGGCCGGCAGTGGCAAGACCAGCGTGATCACCCGCAAGATGGCCTACCTGATCGAACAGGTGGGTATCCCCGGGCGCCATATCGCCGCGCTCACCTTCACCAACAAGGCCGCGCGGGAGATGAAGGAACGGGTGACCCGACTGGTGGACCGCAAGCTGACCCGGGGTCTGACGGTGTCCACCTTCCACAACCTGGGTCTGAACATGATCAAGGAGGAGCACGCCCACCTGGGCTATCACCCGGGCTTCTCCATCTTCGACGCCGAGGACGCCAAGGCCCTGCTGCAGGACCTGATGCTGCGTGAGGCCAGCGCCGATGCCGGCGACGAGCTCAACGACATCCAGATGACCATCTCCAACTGGAAGAACGCCATGTGGGTGCCCGGCCACGCCCTGAGCAGGGCCGCCGACGAGCGTGAGCAGCGCATCGCCCTGATCTACCAGCGCTACCAGGAATACCTGAAGGCCTACAACGCGGTGGACTTCGACGACCTGATCCTGTTGCCGGTGCAGCTGTTCAAGACCAACCCCGAGGTGCTGGACAAGTGGCGGCGCAAGATCCGCTACATGCTGGTGGACGAGTACCAGGACACCAACCTATGCCAGTACGAACTGGTCAAGCTGCTGGTGGCCGAGCGCGCCGCCTTCACCGTGGTGGGCGACGACGACCAGTCCATCTACGCCTGGCGCGGCGCCCGGCCGGAAAACCTGGCCACCCTGAAGGACGACTTCCCGAGCCTCAAGATCGTCAAGCTGGAGCAGAACTACCGCTCCACCTCCCGCATCCTGCGCTGCGCCAACACCGTCATCGCCAATAACCCGCACGTGTTTGAAAAGGCGCTGTGGAGTGACCATGCGATCGGCGACGAGATCCGCATCATCCGCTGCCGCAGCGAGGACGCCGAGGCCGAGCGGATCGCCACCGAGATCCTCGACCAGAAGCTGAAAAAAGGCATCGAATTCCGGGATTTCGCCGTGCTGTATCGGGGCAACCACCAGTCCCGGCTGCTGGAGATGAAGCTGCAGGCCTACCAGATTCCCTACCGGATCTCCGGCGGCCAGTCGTTCTTCTCCCGCAACGAGATCAAGGACGCCATGGCGTACCTGCGGCTGATGATCAATCCGGACGACGACGCGGCCTTCCTGCGGGTGGTGAATGTCCCGCGCCGGGAGATCGGGCCGACCACGCTGGAGCAACTGGGCAACTATTCCCGGGGGCGCCAGATCAGCATGTTCAAGGCCCTGCACAATCTGGGGGCCGAAGAGCACGTGTCCGAGCGCGGCCTGGACAAGTTGCGCCGCTTCGCCCACTGGACCGACCGCACCAGCCAGCGCCTGTTCCAGGAGGAGCCGATCCCGGTCATCAAGCAGCTGTTCACCGACATCGAGTACGAGGAATGGCTGCACCAGCACGCCGGCACGCCCAAGCAGGCCGAGCGGCGCATGGAAAACATCTGGTACCTGGTGGATTCCATCCAGCGCATGCTGGACGACGGCAAGGGCACCGCGGACGAGATCGGCATCGAGGACGCCATCAGCCGCCTGATCCTGCGGGACATGATGGAACAGCGCGAGGAAGAGGACGACAGCGACAAGGTCCAGTTGCTGACCCTGCACGCGTCCAAGGGCCTGGAGTTTCCCCACGTCTTTATCATGGGTCTCGAGGAGGAAATCCTGCCCCACCGCTCCAGCATCGAGGAAGACAACATCGAGGAGGAGCGCCGGCTGATGTACGTGGGCATTACCCGGGCCCGCCAGACGCTGGCGCTGACCTACGCCGCCCAGCGCAAGCAGTATGGGGAAAAGATCGAAACCATTCCCAGCCGCTTCCTGGACGAACTGCCGGAAGACGATGTGCTCTGGGAAGGGCTGGGGGACACCGATGCCGCGGCCAACCAGCGCAAGGGCAAGGCCACGTTGAGCGCCCTGCTCGGCGACCTGGGGGCCTGACGCCGCTTCACAAGGCGTCGGTGGCCCGCCAGGAACCGGGGCCTACTTGGCGGCCTCCACCATGTGCTCGACGGCCGCCTTGATTTCCTCGTCCGGGCAGTCGGCGCACCCCCCTTTCGGCGGCATGGCGTTGAAGCCGTTGAGGGCATGGTTCACCAGGGTGTCCATGCCCTTGTCGATGCGCGGCGACCAGTCGCTGGAGTCACCGAACTTGGGCGCGCCCATCACGCCGGCCCCATGGCAGGCGGCGCACACGTTGGTGTAGACCTCCTCCCCGGAACGCGGCCCCGATGATGCCGAATCCGGCGCGGCGGAGGTCGGGATGTCGCCACAGTCCTGCCCCTCGACACAGACCTCACCAACCGGCTGGATACGCGCCTTGATCTCGTCTTCCACCGCTGCATTGGCGGGCCCGCTGCCCAGGCCTGCCAGAAGCACGATCGCCGCCAGAACTCTCATCCTTTTCACAGTGAGTACCCCACCTGATTCTTTTTTATCGTATGGCTCCGGATTATAGCTGCCGGGTCCGGTCAAACAAGCAAACGCCCTTCCTGCAAGCGTAGCCGCTTCCCGCAAATCCTTAAAATTCAGTTAATCACCTGACCTGACGCGGGCGTAATGGGTATCATGTGCAGCAACTGTACAGGAGTTCCCCATGCCCAAGCATTACCCCAAGGCGCATCCGTGGCGCCGTCCGCTGATCGCCATCGAATTCTCGGCACTGGCTGTCCTGCTGGGATCCATGCTCCTGATGGGCC
This sequence comes from Marinobacter halodurans, assembly GCF_004327985.1. Taxonomy (GTDB): domain Bacteria; phylum Pseudomonadota; class Gammaproteobacteria; order Pseudomonadales; family Oleiphilaceae; genus Marinobacter_A; species Marinobacter_A halodurans. Next base: position 127,501 of record NZ_SJDL01000005.1, on the reverse strand, counting down.
GCCTGGCCGGTCCCGACGGCCAGGTCAATCCACTCTGGCTGCTGGTCCCGGCACTGTCGAGCCTGGCCGTGTTCCTCAGCTTTATCGGACTGATGTACCTGCGCTGGGTGGCCAACGTCGAGCAGACCGCCGCCGTAAAACACAAGATCGTTTTCGGCCTGCTGACCGTCACGCTGTTGGGCGTATGGGCCTACGCCATCACACGAACCTGGCTCAGCCTCTGACCCCTCACAGGACAACGGACAAGGACGGAACCCGCTATGCAACGACTTCCCGCGCTTTGCCTGGCCCTGACCGCCCCACTGGCGGCCGCCCAGGAGGCCGCGCACGATTACACCGGGTTTGCCTCGGACGACTGCGCCCTGATCGAGAACGGCGTCCAGCGGCTGGCGTGCTATGACGCCATCATCGATCCGGAAAAGGCCCGCGAGCGCGCCAGTGAGGAGCGCATCGAGCGGGCCAACAAGGTCACTGAAAACCTGAAACTCGGCACCGGCCGCACCACCGATATGGGCCGGGACTCAGACCAGGACGCCGCCACGCAGCAGGGCGATACCGCGAATTCACTGGTCGACCGCTATTTCGCCACCGAACAGGCGTTGTTTTCTTTCTCCGGCAGTTTCGTGACCCACCGGCCCACATACATCCTGCCGTACACCTACATGCACCACCCGAACCAGCATCCCTACAGCCCCACAAATGGTCGGATGAGCTACGACAAGCCGCTGAACTACGACGAAGCCAAGTACCAGATCAGCTTCAAGGTGCCCCTGCTGACCGGGATGTTCGACAAGCGCCTGACCCTGTGGTTTGGCTACACCCAGCTGTCGTTCTGGCAGGTCTACAACAACGATGCGTCCAAGCCCTTCCGCGAGACCGATTATGAGCCGGAATTATTCGCCCGCTATGCCACCCAATGGGATATCGGGCCGGGCCGACTGGAAGCGGTCACCCTGGGCCTGAACCACCAGTCCAACGGCCAGTCCGAGCCCCAGTCCCGCAGTTGGAACCGGATTATGGGCAGCGCGGCCTACACCTGGGACCGCTGGCTGTTCCTTGTCCAGCCCTGGTACCGCATCCCGGAAAGCAAATCCGAGGACGACAACCCGGACATCGACAAGTACCTGGGTTACGGCGACTACTGGGCGGTCTACAAGATCGATAACGACCGCACCCTGTCCCTCAAGCTGCGCAACAACTTCCGGACCGGCGACAACAAGACGTCGTTCCAACTGGGATACAGCTTCCCGGTGGGGGAAACCATCAAGGGTTACGTGCAGTACTACAACGGCTACGGCGAGAGCCTGATCGACTACAACGAGCGCATCCAGCGGATCGGCATCGGCATCATGCTGAACGACTGGCTGTAAGCCACACAAGTTGCCTGTTTCCATAAAAAAGCCCCGCCGACAGTTTCCACTGGGCGGGGCTTTTGCGTCAGGCTGACAATCAGGCCACGTTGGCGGCGTTCAACTCGTCCAGTTCCCTGAGTAACTGGTCGGTCTTGGCCTCCATCAGCGCCTTGTCGCCGCGGGATTCCACGTTCAGGCGAACAACCGGCTCGGTGTTGGACATACGCAGGTTGAAGCGCCAGTCCCTGAACGCCACACTCAGGCCGTCCACATGGCTGATCGATTCGGCATCGGCGCCGTATTTCTCTTCGATGGCCTTGATGACGGCCGCCGGGTGATCGATGGTGCGGTTGATCTCGCCGCTGGCCGGATAGGCGTCGATACGCTCATCGATCAGTGACGACAGCGTCTGGCCGGATTGGCTGATGCGCTCGGCCAGCAGCAGCCAGGGGATCATCCCGCTGTCGCAGTAGGCAAAGTCGCGGAAGTAGTGGTGCGCGCTCATCTCGCCGCCGTACAGCGCGTCCTCGGCGCGCATGCGCTCCTTGATGAAGGCGTGGCCGGTCTTGCTCTCGACCGCGCGGCCACCGGCCTTTTCGACCAGGTCCTGGGTGTTCCACACCAGGCGCGGGTCGTGAATCACGGTACCGCCGCCCTGCTTGCCCAGGAACTGGTCCGCCAGCAGCCCGACGATGTAGTACCCCTCGATAAAGCGGCCGTTCTCGTCCCAGAAGAAGCAGCGGTCGTAGTCGCCGTCCCAGGCAATGCCCATATCCGCCTGGTTGGCCTTGACGGCCTTCTCGGTCACCGCACGGTTCTCGGTCAGGATCGGGTTGGGCACACCATTGGGGAAGTTGCCGTCCGGCTCGTTCTGCAGCTTGATGAAGCTGAACGGCAGGCGCTTTTCAAGCTTATCGATGACCCGCCCGGCCCCGCCGTTGCCGGCGTTTACCGTGATCGCCAGCGGCTTGAGGCTGTCCACGTCGATATAGCCCAGCAGGTGCTCGATATAGTCGTCTTCCGCTGCCAGCTTGTGGTAGGTGCCGGGCTGGCCGGCGTCCTCGAAGGCGTTGTCCAGGCGATCATGGATGTCGCGCAGACCGGTGTCGTTGCTGATCGGCTTCGAGTCTTCCCGCACCAGCTTCATACCGTTGTAGTCCTTGGGGTTGTGGCTGGCGGTGACCATGATGCCGCCGTCCATTTTGTAATGGCTGGTGGCAAAGTAAACCTGCTCGGTACCGCACAACCCGATGTCGTAGACATCCGCGCCGGCGGCCATCAGTCCCCGGCTGAGCGCCTCGGCCATCTCCGGGCTGGACAGGCGGATGTCGTAGCCAACAATCACCTTCCTGGCGCCGGTGGCGGCCACGTAGGCGCGTCCAATGCGCTCGGCCAGGTCCGGATTGAGTTGGTCGGGAATGCGGCCCCGGATGTCATAGGCCTTGAAGCACGAGTAAGCCATCAATATCTCCTTTGACTGGCATCAGTATTAAGCGGTTGGCGGTGTCGTTCAGACGTTTTCCGACGACACCGGTGTGGCCGTCTCGTCACCCGTCTGCGGGGTGCGGCCGTAGTTGTCCTGCAGGCGCTCGATGTCGTCCTCGCCGAGATAGGCGCCGGATTGTACCTCAATCAGTTCCAGCGGTATCTTGCCCGGGTTGGACAACCGGTGAACGGCGCCGATCGGGATGTAGGTGGATTCGTTTTCCGTCATCAGGAAGGTCTCGTCATCCCGCGTGACCTCCGCGGTACCGCTCACCACAATCCAGTGCTCGGCGCGGTGATGATGTTTCTGGAGCGACAACTGCTCGCCAGGTTTCACGCTGATCCGCTTGACCTGGAAACGGTGGCCGCCATCGACACTGTCGTAGCTTCCCCAGGGGCGATACACCTCGCGGTGGGCCTCCACTTCCGGGCGTTTGCCGGCCCGCAGCTGTTCCACCACCGTCTTCACTTCCTGCACCCGGTGACGCCGGGCCACCAGCAGGGCATCGCGGGTATCGATGACCACCAGGTCGTTCACCCCCAGCACCGTCACCAGACGATCCTTCGAGTGCACCAGGCAGCCCTGGGAGTCTTCCAGACAGGCCTCGCCCACCACGACGTTCTGCTTGTCGTCCTGCACCTGGGATTCCCAGTATGCGGCCCAGGACCCCAGGTCCCGCCAGCCGGCGTCCATCGGCACCACAACGGCGCTGTCCGTTTTCTCCAGCACCGCCCGATCCACGGAATCGTCCGGGCAATGCTCGAAGATCTCCGCTGGGATGCGGGAGAACTCCAGGTCCTGCCACACATGGCGGAACGCCAGCTGGCAGGTGTCGTAGATGTCCGGGCTGTGCGTTTTCAGCTCGTCCAGGTAGCGGTAGGCGCGGAACATCACCATGCCGCTGTTCCAGAAATGCCCGCCGTTGGCCAGCAGGCTCTCGGCGGTCGCATGATCCGGCTTTTCGGTGAAATGGGTAACGCGGAGTACACCCTCGCCTACGCTCTTATCCAGCTCAGCGCCGATGTAGCCGTAGTCGGTGTCCGGCCCGGTCGGCAACACGCCGAACAGCACCAGCGAACCGGCCTCCGCTGCCGCCTCACCACGAGCCAGGGCAGCCCGGAAGGCCTGTTCATCGCTCACATGGTGGTCGGCCGGCAGCACCAGCATGATCGCCTCCGGGTCCGTCGCGGCGACCTGCAATGCCGCCATGGCCATCGCCGGCGCGGTATTGCGGCCAAACGGCTCCAGCAGGATGGCCGACGGTTCGCAACCGATATCGGCCAACTGTTCGCTCAGGATAAACCGGTGCTGATTGCCCGCCACGATCAGCGGCGCCGAAACGCCATCCGACGGCAAGCGGGACAGCGTCTTCTGCAACAGGCTCTGGTCGCCCGCCAACTGCAGGAACTGCTTGGGGTATGCTTCACGGGACAGCGGCCACAGTCTTGAACCGGTACCGCCGGACAGGATTACTGGAATCATCTGGGTAGCCCTCCCTGAACGACCTCGCCCCCTGACTGCCGCGAGGATTCTCATACTACCGATGGCATGTGACAGTCCGATGCCATCGGTGCTACGGGCGTGCGGACTTCGCCTCGTTACAGGGACGCCTGCGACACCCGCACCGGAATCAATTCAATATCCGTGCCCCAGCCACACCGAAGGCGCAGGCTGGCGACAACGCCTATCGATAATACATAGGAATTCAACGCACTGACGGAACATTAAAAAGAGATAAAGACCGGGCAATGCCGCCACAGCCGTTTTTGGGGAATGCAGGGAGGGCACAAATGTCGGGCGGAAGCACCAAAAGTGGCGGGGAATCAGGGGATCTGTCAGCGAAGGGAAAATGTCAGCGAGGTACAAGGTGACCGCCGGGGAGGCGGCACCTTGTAATCCTGCAGGTCGTCATCAGCCGTCAGCGTGAGCGCTTTGCAGCTGGATGTAGTTCTGCACACCCATCTTGTCGATCATGTCCAGCTGGGTTTCCAGCCAGTCGATATGCTCTTCCTCGCTGTCGAGGATCGAGCGGAACAGAGCCCGGCTGGTGTAATCCTTGATCTCCTCGCAGTAGCCAATGGCTTCCTTGAGATCCTTGTGGGCGATCTGCTCGAGCTTCAGGTCGCACTCGATCATTTCCTTGACGTCTTCGCCGATCAGCAGCTTGTTGAGATCCTGCAGGTTGGGCAGCCCTTCGAGGAACAGGATACGCTCGATCAACTGATCGGCGTGCTTCATCTCGTCGATGGACTCTTCGTACTCCTTCGCTGCCAGGTGGGTGATACCCCAGTCCTTGTACATCCGCGAATGGAGAAAGTACTGGTTGATCGCCGTGAGTTCGTTGGCGAGAACCTTGTTGAGGTACTGGATGACCTTCTTATCACCCTTCATGACTGCGAGCTCCTTTCCTGATGCGTGGAATCAACAGGATAGACGGATTTCCCGCAATAAAAAATCGCAGCGGATAATGATTCGCAGTGTTAGCGGAGAGTCAGACGCAGGTTGCGCCTTGATCGGAGGGGAAGCGCGCAGGGCTCAACCCGTTCAGGCGGGTTGAGCCAGCATCGCAGCCAGATTCATATATTCTTCGGACTGACACTCACGCAGGATTTCACGAGCCGTTGCCGCACAGCGCCCACATTGACGCCCGACACCCATTTCCTTGCCCAACTGGCGCATGGAGCGACACCCTTCCTCGGCTGCCTGACGGATCTGGCGGTCGGTCACCCCATGACAGAGACATACGTACATATAGGCGATACTCATAGGCACTGTTAATGTTGTTGATAATTATTGTTATTAGCGAATGAAAATTCAACCCCTTCGCGTGATATTTGTGTAACGAATAACCAGCCGCGGGTTTACCGCCCAATCAACCACACAGGGCTGGACAGAAAGACGACTCACACGTAAGATTGCGCACTCGAAATCGCAGCCTCGCGCTGATTTTCGTTCCGCCCGTAGCTTTTATGCTGGGAGCGAAGCGAGCAGTGCAGCTGAGTCGTGCGCAGCACGACCGGTCAATGCGTTGCTCGAGTTCAAAAAGTTTACCGCCCGTAGCTCAGTTGGGCGGAAGCGGATAACGCGGAAGCAAAGCTTTCGCCCGCTGGAGCGGCCGCCGCGATGCAACGCGGCAGACTGGACCCGAAAGGGGAGCGTGACACGCTCTATCCAGTGCACCGCAAACTGAGCCGGACTCTTCATCTTTCGGAGTCTGAACAAGTTGATAACCGCCCGTAGCTCAGCTGGATAGAGCGTTGCCCTCCGGAGGCAAAGGTCATAGGTTCGAATCCTATCGGGCGGGCCATTTTCTCTTCAGAAAATGCCCCTTTCTCGGATTTCCAGTCACCCGTTTTTTGTCGCTTCGCTCCTGTTTTGTGCCGGGTGCCGTTCGCTACGCTGCGTTTGTCCACTGGACAAACGGTCGTTGCTCACCCTATCGGGCGGGCCATATTCCATAACAGGCATAGCCCGGTGCGGACCTTCTTCATGACAGCCTTCGACTGACTGCACCGCCAACGCCCATCCCAAGGCTTTGACGCTCCAATTTGCCATCGACTCCATTGATATCGCACGGGAATACGCCCTTCCCGAATCGGATTCCAATGTGAACACCCGCTGTACCGCTGGGCTCAAAGCCGTCTTTATCCGACAACTGTTGCCCCTCCCTGATTCTCACTTATCAACCGTACGGTTGATTTTATCCCTTCCGGACAATGGCTCTAATGAGTCCCTGGCGTTTGTGGTGATTCCTTTCTCACCTTCAGTGCGCACCCTTACAACAAGAACCAGCAACTCAACACACTGAGGACACATCCAATGAAAAGAGCGCTGAAACCATCACGCCTGACCGTACTACTGGGCACTTTTCTGGCGACGCTCTCCGGTTCCGCTTGCGCTTACAACCTGATCGATGAGAACGGCACGGAACTCAATCTCGATGTCGAAATCATGGTCGGCCAGTTCAGTAGCCAGGAAACTTACGGCAACCCGGAATCCAGCCCGTCCTGGACTGAAGGCTATGCCAAGTACGGCTTCTCGGGCAGCAAAACCATTGGAGACGGCAGCCTGTTCGGTGCTGCAAACGCTGTGTCATCCGGTACCTGGGGCGACGGTGATGCGCTGGGGGTCACTACAGGCGATGAGCGTGAAACCGACGTCGAAGACCTCTATGTCGGCTATCGCAACGACCTGTTCGAGCTCTCCGCCGGCCGCCAGAACATCACCATCGGTGACGGTTTTATCCTTAATGGTGATTCCCTTAACCTGGGCAAGGGCCCCGGTCCCAGCGAACTCAACCGCGGCGGCGCCTACTGGCTGGCCGCTCGCAAAGCGTTCGACAAGACCGCCATGCTTCGCGTCGGTGGGGACAAGGGACTTCGTTCCGATGTCTTCTGGTTCAAGTCGGATAACTACGCCCAGGCCCAGCCGGAAATGGCAGGTATCAATGTGGAATACGTCATGGACCAGGGCACCTTCGCGCTGATGCACCTCAGGGGCCTGGACGTCAATGACGACTGGGGCTTCGCCAATCGCGATGGCCAGAAGACGACCAGCCTCCGTTTCCAGGGTAACGCCGGCGTCGAGAACCTGTTCCTGTCCGCGGAGTATGTTGATCAGACCCAAGGTGACAGTAGCCCGGACGCAAACGCCTGGTATGCGGAAGCCGGCTGGACCTTTGCCGATGCCCCCTGGTCACCCAGTGTGCACTACCGGTACACCAGCTATGATGAAGGTTACGACCCGCTATTCTTCGGCTTCAATCGCGGATACGGCACCTGGTTCCAGGGTGAAGTGGCGGCCAACTACGCCGGCCCCTTCGGCACGGATTCCGACATCCACTACCTGAGCGTGAAAGCCAATCCATCCGACACCCTCACCGTCGGTGCCGGCTACTTCAACTTTACCGACACCAACGGTGGAACCGGAGACAATGACGCGCAGGAGCTTGATATCTGGGCCGAGTGGGTTGCCCACGATCACCTGATCATCAGCCCGCTGGTTGGCTTCTACAAACCGGACTCGGCGACCAGCACCCAGGGGAATGACAACACCAACACCTATGCCCAGGTGCTGGCCATCGTTCCTTTCTAAGCGCAGGAATAGAGCCACTAGAACGAGGGCCCCAATGGGGCTCTCCCATTGGAGGATTCCCGATGACAACGCAACTGTCACTCTTGATCAATGGCGAGAAGGTAGCAGGCAATGGCGCCTCCTTTGATGTGATCAATCCCGCCGATGAGACCATCCTGGTATCCGGAAAGATGGCCTCTACCGATCAACTGGATCAGGCGGTCGCCGCTGCGCGCCAGGCGTTCGCCACCTGGCGTACCACTCCGGAAGCAGAGCGTAGCGCCCTGCTGCACAGGATCGCCGACCGTATTGAGGCCAATGCCGACGAACTGGCCCGCATCATCGTGCAGGAACAGGGCAAGCCCCTGTTCCTGGCACAGGTGGAAGTGGGAGGCGCCGTCGCCTGGACTCGCTACAATGCCGACCTGGAGATTCCAGTCAAAGTAATCGAGGACAGCGACGAGAAACGCATCGAGGGGCATCGCAAGCCACTCGGTGTCGTCGCTTCAATTACCCCCTGGAACTGGCCACTGATGATTGCCATCTGGCACATCATGCCAGCGCTGCGCACCGGCAATACCGTGGTGTGCAAACCCTCCGGAATGACGCCGTTGAACACCCTGCGCCTGGTGGAAATCGTCAACGAGGTATTGCCAGCCGGCGTGGTGAACCTGGTCCTCGGGGAGCGTGAGATCGGGGAGGCCATCAGCCGCCACCAGGATATCGACAAGATCATTTTCACGGGCTCAACACCCACCGGTCAGGACATCATGACCCATGCGGCCGGCAACCTGAAGCGCCTGACCCTGGAGTTGGGCGGGAACGATGCGGGCATTGTCCTGCCGGGCACCGATGTGAATGCGGTCGCCGAAGGCATCTTCAACACCTCATTCATCAATATGGGTCAGACCTGTGCTGCGCTCAAACGCCTGTATGTCCACGACAGCCTGTACGACAGCCTCTGCAGCAGGCTGGCAGACCTGGCACAGGCCCAGGTCGTCGGCGACGGGCTCGAGGAAGGCACAACGTTCGGCCCCGTCCAGAATGCGGCCCAGTTCAACATCGTCCGCGAACTGGTCGAGGATGCCAGGGCCAAAGGCGGTCGGATCCTCAGTGGAGGCGAACCCGTCAATGGCAAGGGCTATTTCTACCCGCCGACGATCGTTGCCGATGTCAGCAACGGCGTGCGCCTGGTGGATGAGGAGCAGTTCGGCCCCGCGCTACCGGTGATCCGGTACAGCGACGTGGACGAAGCGATCCGTATGGCGAATGATTGCCCGTTCGGCCTGGGCGGCTCCGTCTGGGGCAGCGATCTCGATGAGGCAGAGCGCGTCGCGCGTCAACTGGAGAGCGGCACGGTCTGGATCAACAACCACGCTGAAGTTCTGCCCCATGCTCCCTTCGGTGGCTGCAAGCTGTCCGGGTGTGGCGTGGAATTTGGCGTTGAGGGCCTGCTGGAGTACACCCAATTGCAGGTTATCAACCTCAGGAAATAGGCGATTCGATCGAACGATGTCTCGCTCCCACTGGGATTAACCAGGTTTATCACCTCGCCGAATGACGATGCTTTGGCCTCCCTTATCGGAGGCCTTTTTTATGTTCGGCACACCGCTCCTGACGGCATCACACAAGAGCAACAGAGGCCCCGTCCATCACCTTTCCAACGGGCGCTGCCCGTAATCAACCGTATGGTTGATAGGCACCAAAGTCCGCATGAACTCTAATAAAGCGGTGTCTAGTTACGAGGGCATGAGTGATGCTTCCGAAGATAAATACAATCCTTTACGCCTCGGATATCAGCCCCGGCAGCCGGCCAGCCTTTCGCATGGCCGTCGAACAGGCACTGCAGCATGATGCGCAGATCATATTCATTCATGCCGTCGAACCCTTCAACAGCGTCGCCACCGAAATTCTCGACGACTACCTGCCACGCGAGGCCAATGCAGCCCACACCACGGCCTGGCTGGATAGTTACAAAGAGCGGATCACGACACGCATACAGAGATTTCTGGACTCCGAGATGCCAGACGGGGTTCATCTGCAACGCCAGATACAGACCAAAGTACTCGTCGGCCCTCCGGCAAAAGTCATCGTAAGAAGCGCCGACAAACTGTCTGCCGATCTCATTGTCATGGGAGAGCGCAGTGCCTCCACAGCGTCCCGAATATTCCTGGGCTCAACGGCGCAAAAGGTACTTCACCATTCCCGGATTCCAGTGCTGATCGTGCCCCTTCCAGGTCCCAGTAAATCCAACAATGAATAACTGAAAGATGGGAGTTCACCATGCCAATAGAATCCAGAGAAACGCCCTCCATACCGGTCACCAATACAACGTTCTTCTCGTGGGCAACAAGACATGCCCACTGAATGGCTCGACGGCACACTCGTGAATCGACCTTATTCCCACTCGGCCCCGGAGCGTTCCAAGCGGCGACTCCAGGCCCCATGACCAGTCTGTAGCTATGAACCCGACTCAATCAGAAACGCTGCCCCCCCAACCGGAAGCCCGGACCACCGAGGACAGTGATGAGGTCCTGCAAGAGCGCTCCTATGGCACTTATCGCCTGCTATTCGCGGTATCTCTCGTTTTCCTGTGCCTGGTGCCGACCCAGGCATCCTGGGTATCCACAACGCGGGGCTGGTATACCCAGCCAATGCTGGGGTCTCTTCTCGGATTATCCATCTTCTCCCTGTTTTCGCTGTACCGCGTCATACAGTCATTCAGGGTGAAATCCAGTGAATCGACCGCCCGGAATGGCAACATCATCGAGAATGCCTTTGAAGCGCTGGAAAGCTATCGCACGGCACTGGTGGCCTCGGCCCTGTTCTTTGTCTATATCGAGTTGCTCGATGTCATCGGCTTCATGCTGGCGACCACCCTCTTTGTCACCACCCTGCTGTGGATGTCCCGCCTGCTCAATCGCACCTGGTTGATCTCAGCCCTGCTGACCGTCGCCGCTTTGATCTTCATTTTCCGTTTCGTCCTGCATATCTGGCTTCCCGACGTCTGGCTCTACTCCCTGCTGCCAAACGATCTGGCCGATTTTGCAAACCAGTATCTATAGGAGGCCTTAGGGATGGATACACTGCTCTTGGGGCTGAATGAAATCGGCCACATGAATGTACTGCTGGCGATCGTGCTCGGTGCGTTGATCGGCGTGACGATCGGCTCGATTCCCGGCCTTGAACCGGCCGGTGTCATGGCCATCCTGTTACCTCTGAGTTTCACGATGGCGCCGCTCGCCGGCGTGTCCCTGCTGCTGGGGGTATATGGCGGCGCCTGGTATGGCGGTGCGATACCCGCCATCCTGATGAATACACCGGGCACGCCTGTGGCGGTATTGACGACCTACGACGGCTACCCCATGGCCCAGCGGGGCGATGGAAAGAAAGCCCTTTCCATCGCCTACACCTCATCCTTCGTGGGCGGACTGATCAGCGTTTGCTCCCTGGTCCTGCTGGCCCCGACCCTTTCCCAGGTCGCCCGACAGTTCGGCTCCGCCGAATTCGCCATGCTTGCGGCGCTGGGCATGATCTTTGTGGTGCTGGCACACCGCAACCACGTTGTTGAGGCGGCCATGATGCTGGGACTGGGTATTTTCCTGGGAACCATTGGCCTCGACCGGTCCTACAGCGTCCAGGTATTCACCTTCGACTCTAACTGGCTGCTGGGCGGCATCCCGCTGGTGCCCGCCGTCATCGGCCTGTTTGCCATGTCCCAGGCCTTCGTACTCCTGTCGCAGCGGGGCAACGATGCGTCCAGGACCGAGCTGAAAGGCGAGGGCATGTTCTCGGGCCTTTTCACCCTGATCAAGTACAAAGTCACGGTTATTCGTTCCGCCGCCTTGGGCGTCGTGATGGGCCTTCTGCCGGGCGTTGGCGAATTCGGGTCGCAGTTCTTCTCCTACACCCTGGCGCAGAAGTTCTCGAAGACCCCGGATCAGTTCGGCCAGGGGGCGCCTGAAGGCATCATTGCCTCCGAAACGTCCAACAACGCCGTGACGGCATCCGTGATGGTTCCGCTGCTGGCGTTCGGCATTCCCACCGATGCACTGATGGCGATGCTATTGGCCGTATTCATGGTGCATAACTACATTCCCGGCCCAACCCTGTTTGTCGAACGTCCCGAGTTTATCTCAGGCCTCTATCTGTCCCTGTTCCTGATGAATATCGTGGTGTTCGTATACCTGAGTTTCGCGACTCGCTGGATCGTCAACCTGACCCGGATACGCGGCCGCTTCATCGGCGCCTTTATTCTCGTGCTCGGCTTCATCGGCAGCTACAGCCAGAACTACCGATTCACGGATGCCCTGATCGCCCTCGGCTTTGCCGTTTTCGGCTACCTGCTCAGGAGAGCGAATATCCCCGCCGTACCGATCATTCTCGGCCTGGTGCTGGGTCCGGTGTTCCTGAACCGGTTCCGCCAGGCCATGGGTGTCGCGAGCGGCGATCTCAGTGTGTTCGTTAGCCGGCCGATCAGCCTGACCCTTTTCCTAATGATTGTCCTGTCGCTGGGCGCCTTTGCCTGGGGAGCCCTGCGTAAGAAAAACTGAAGGAAAACAGCCAGCCGGATGTGTCCCGCAACAGCAGGGCCCATCCGGGCGCACCTTTCTGCTTGACAGGGGACCGTCTTTCGCGCTAATAACGTTAATATGTTAACTTTATATTAATAACAATTAGCACGGGTGACTGTCATGAATAACAACTCGCTGGCACACTCGGTAGGGCTCTACAAGTTCCAGGAAGAATGCCTCGGCCTGCTCACCAATGTACTGGACGTACCCAAGGCCATCTCCTACCTCATCGACGAAAAGGGTAAGCCTGTCTGCTACCGGGCTCACCGGGTACAGGCGTCAATGCACCGGGAATACCTCAACACCTACCATAAATACGACCCACTCTACCCCACACGGTTTTACGACAAGAGCGCTGACGTGGTCAGGATGTGCGATCTCGTGTCCTATCGCGAACGCAATGAACACCCCTATTTCCAGGAGTTCATCGAACCTTGGGGCGTGCGGGATATCATCGAGATCTTTCTTCGCATCGACAATCGTCTTGCCGCGGGCTTTGCCCTGTTTAACCTGTCCAGCCAGCCGGATATCGACAACGATTACGTGCACAAGGTGACCAAGCTCCATGACTTCATGCAATTTTCCCTGGAGCAAACCAGCGCATCCCCCAAGAACAGGGAATTCGATCACTTCTGCAACACCTTCGGTTTGACCAACAAGGAACGAATGGTGGTGGAGCTGGTCGCGCAGGGGCTGCCCAACAAGTCGATTGCCAATAACCTGGATTGCGGACTGGCCACCGTAAAAACCCATTTACAGCACATTTTCCAGAAGCTCTCGATCAACAGTAAGAACGAGCTGATCGCCCTCCTCTACTGGGAGCACTGATGACGACATCCGTCGCCGAAAACGGGCTGCAGGGCATGGGCATAAAACGGCTGACGGGTATAACCGCCATCAAGGTCAGCCTGGATGGCGATTCAGGTCGGAACAGGGAGGCACAGCGGGAATACCCAGGTCCCCGCCCGCACCTTCATCGAGCCTGCGGACGGGACGGTCCCGGTACGTGGTCCGGCCTGACGAATCGATGGGACGCCCCGGGAAATCGATCAGCGCGTACGGTAGAACGAGTCCAGCAGCACCGGGCTCTCCGGCAGGGTCGACCCGCCATCAACAGCCAACGTCTGGCCCGTCACGTAGGAGGCCTGCGCCGAGGCAAGATAGAGCATGGCGTAGGCGATATCTTCCGGCTGACCGAGCGCCCCCGCCGGGATCTGGCTTGCCATGGCCTGTTGCCCTTCCTCGTCGGTCAGCGCAGCCATCGCGGGTGTCAGGATATAGCCCGGCTCGACCCCATTGACCGTTATATTGTCGCGGGCAAACTCAATGGCCGCGGTTCGAATGAAGCCATTCAACCCGCTTTTCGAGGCGGCGTAGTGGGCCGTCTCCGGCATGGCGACCCTGGGCCCGGTCACCGAGGACGTGAAGATGATGCGACCGTAGGGTGCCTTGCGTAGATAGGGCGCCGCTTCGCGGGTAAGCCAGAAGGCCGCCTTCAGGTTCACGTTCAGCGTCGTTTCGAGTTCCTCGTCACCCAGGGATTCGATCGATCTTATGGGATAGACCGCCGCATTATGGATAACGATATCGATACGGCCGAATTGCTCGACCGTCTGCCGGACCAGGCGCGCGACATTGTCGCGATCGCCGATGTCACACTGGTGCAGGAACGCCGAACCTCCCGCATCCGTTATACGCCTGACGGTCTCTTCACCGGACGACGCGGTACGCGTCGCCACGATGACCCGAGCACCGTTTTCGGCGAAAACCCTGGCGACTCCGGCGCCAATGCCCTGGCCGGATCCTGTCACAATGGCCACTTTGCCAGTCAAGTCCACATGCATAGTTAAAGTCCGCTTCGATTCGGTTTCCCGGGTTACTTCGGAGGAGGTGGGCTGGACACCGTCCAGAGGCTGAGGCCGTTGTCACCGGATACATCACGTCGTCATGGAATGGGTGTCAGTGCCGGTCCCGGTATCCGATGGCGGTGCCGCGCATGGGCCTGACCAGACAGACATTCAGGAAAGGGCAGCGCAATGCACGGCCCTTTCCCGGCGATCCGGACCAGGCGTCATGCTACTTGCCTTTCATCGACGACATCAGTTCCCTGGTGGTCTCAAAGTCTTCAGCGATGACCTTTTTCGCCTCTTTTTCACCAATCCAGAAAATGCCGGCCCCCGTGCTTTTTGCTACATCCTTGGCCCGGTCGGTCTTGAGGGCCTTCTGGGCGTACATGGCGATTTTCTCCTTCACGCTTTCCGGAGTGCCCTTCCTGACGAACAGGCCGTTCCAGGCCGTAATCGTGATGCCGGTCTCTTCAGCCAGCGTGGGGGTGTCCGGCGAAATACTCAGCCGATTACGCGTAAACGACGTCAGAAGTTTTGCGTCGCCGGATTTCAGACAAGCCAGTACCGTAATCGTGTTCGCGGTGATGACATCCGCATCGCCCGTTGCGAGCGTGGAACAGTCGAGGGAATCGAAGGGGGCATCGGAGGCGAACTTGATACCGACATCCTTGGCCGCCTTAAACGTAATGGCGGTCGGCAGGGCCTCATAGCCGAAATGGCCCAGTGACACATCGTGCGTCTGGGAATAGGTCGCCAGCTCGGCCAATGTGTTATACGGCGCATCGCTTCGTGCCACCAGGGTCATGGGGTAGTCCAGGAAAATGCCGACGGGCTCCAGATCGCTCATGGCATAGGGCGTATTGCCTGCCTGGACCTGGGTGGTGACCAGATCCACAACGAGGGACCCGATCATCCCGCCGTCCGGTCGTGAATTGGCGACCGATGTGGCGCCGATAACGCCACCGCCACCCGCCCGGTTCACAACGGTGGCCGGTTTGCCGCTCTCCTTCGACATCTCTTCAGCGATGAGGCGAGTCAATACATCTTCCAGGTCGCCCGGAGGCCAGGGGACCAGGAACTTGACCGGACGAGTTGGATAGTTGTCCGACGCCAAAGCGGGCGTCCCAGCCCCAAATAAAACGGCCATTGCGAGCGTTACGCCAGAGAGAAAAGCTTTGGTCTTCTTTCTCATAGTGTTGTCCTTTTATTGTTAATGGAATGTGGAGAGCCCTGCCTGGCGGCGGGCTTCCCCTACCCCGGCACCGTCAGGGCGGTTGGAGCTCCGTCCTGACGGTGCCAAGGGCCTCTAGCTATCAGCGACAGTCCATATCGACATTGCATCAGGCCGCCGGGCATAACCATCAACCAAAGGGTTGATGCGCCCGATTCAGCCTGCCGGCCCTCTGATCGCCCTATCCTTCCGACGCCAAAAACCGCTCCGCCTGCTCGCAGGCACGCCGGATCAGGTCCGGCGCCATTTCACGGGCGGTGTCTGTCTCCTGGCGGCTGCGAATCCAGCCCAGATAGGTACACCCCCTGGCCGTAAGGAACAGTTCCATACGATCCAGGTCCTCCGCCGTCAGGGCGCGCTCCTGGCGGTACCCGGCAATCAGCGCTTCCCGGGCCAATGGATAGCAGGCTTCTTCCTGGATGAAGTAGAGCGCCGTCGCCAACTCGAACATGTGCCAACCGAATCCGGCATCATCGAAGTCGATCAGGCGGACGTTGCCGTTCTCGGTCATGAGGTTTTCGGGCACAAAATCGGCGTGGATCAGGCCGTAACGCTGGGGGGACTGGTCATAGCCGGACAGCGCTTCCGCAATCCGGTCGCGGACGCGCTCCATGAGGCGCCTCTGCTGCTTATCAAGCAGCTCCAGCTCCCAGAACCGTCCCCAGAATGGCGTGTCTCCAACCAACCCGTCACGGTCCCAGGCATGCCGTTCGAATCCTTCCGGCATGGACCAGCGGGTCGACTGGTTGTGCAACCGAGCCGCCAGTCGCCCCAGTTCCGAATAGAGCTGCGTTATCTGCTCGGCGTTATCCCCCAGCCCCTGCTCGACCGAGCCCATGGGGGAACCGTCGATCCAGGCGAACAGGTCGATATTGTGGGGGTTCACGACGGCGTCGGTGGATTCGCTGATGAGCAGACGCCCGTCGGTCGCCGGAATGACTTCAGGGACCGGAATGCCGCTTTCCCGCAGCGCCGACATCCATTCGAGCTCCGAGCGCAACGACGCCTCGCTGTGATAGCCGTGGCGATGGATCCGGAGCGCGAACCGACGCCCGTGGGCGGTCGAGATTTTGTAGACGGCATTCTCCCGGTATTTCACCAGGTCGATGTCACTGCCTTCCAGGCCCCAGTGACGCAGTGATTTTCCGGCCAGCTCCAGCAGCAGGCGACTTTGCTGGTCCGGAGTGAGTTGTTCGAACCGAGTCATACCGAACCCTCACTGGCTACCTGGGTCAGGGCCTCGTCCAGTGCCTTGAGCAATATATCGGCATGCCCGGGCTGGAATGGCATGGGAGGGCGCACCTTGAGAATGGCGTCGTGTACGCCGATCGTGCTGACCAGCACGCCTTTGTCGCGCATCAGGTTGATGATTCGGCGGGACTCGGTACTGGCCGGTGTCTTCGCCTTGCGATCACGAACCAGCTCGACGCCGAAGAACATCCCCAGTTCGCGCACATCGCCAATCAGCTCATGCTTTTGCTGCAGCCTGCGCAGACCGTCGGCCACGTAGGCGCCGGTGGTGACGGCATTCTGCATGAGGTTGTCTTCTTCAATGGCATCGAGAACGGCTATGCCGACGGCGCAGGAAACAGGCGTCCCACCGAATGTATTGAAATACATGGATTCCCGGCTGAAAGCCTCGATCATGTCGGGGCGTGCGACCACGCCAGCCAGAGGATGCCCGTTCCCCATGGGTTTACCCATGGTCACTATATCGGGCGTGACGTCGTACCACTGATGGGCCCAGAAATGCCGGCCACTGCGGCCAAAACCGGCCTGCACCTCATCGGCAATGAAAACACCGCCAGCCTGGCGCACTTTCGTCACTGCCTTCTCTAGGAAACCCGGCGGCACATTCAGCAGCCCCTCGTTGGCGAAGTCGGGACAGACCAATATCCCGGCGACGTTCATCCCTTCGGCATGAAAGGCATCGATAGCCTGCTGGACACGGTCGGCATAGGCCTGCGCCAGTGGCTCGCCACCCAGGCCATCCAGCGGTCGATAGGAGTCAGGGATCGGGAATGCCTTGACGCGCCGGGTTGTCTTCGCCTCCGGCATAAAGGCCGTTCCAATCTCGGAGACCGCCTCCGTGTTGCCGTGGTAGGCGAAGTCGGTAACGATGACCCCCTGCCCTCCGGTACAGAACCGCGCCATACGCAGGGCAAGCTCGTTGGCTTCGCTGCCGGTGCAGGTCAGCATGGCCATCTGGAGACCTTCATCGAAGGTTGAGGTAAGCCGTTCCAGATAGTCGACAATATTGTTGTGCAGGTAGCGGGTGTGGATATTCAGCGTCCCCGCCTGGCGGCTTAATGCCTCGACGACGCGGGGATGACAGTGCCCTACGTGGGGTACGTTGTTGTAGGCATCCAGATAACGATTGCCCTCGTTATCCCAAAGCCAGACCCCCTCGCCACGCACCAGGTGCAGCGGCTTCTCGTAGAACAGCGGGGTGTGATGCCCCATGACACGGTATCTTCTGGAAAGAAGATCCTGAGCCCGATTATCGGCCATAGCGATACTCGCCTCCTCAGTTGGAAGTCATCGACTGATTCAGCGTGCAGTATCTCGATCCAGGGTTTTATTCGGCATCCACCGAAGGGTGGACATTGGCAGGTTCAGGCGTTCAGGTCGGACATCACCTTGGCGACCAGTTCGCTGCGGGCGCGAACCCCGGTCTTGTGGAAAATGTGGTGCAGGTGGGTTTTTATCGTGGCCAGTCCCAGGGACAACTGGGTCGCGATATCCTTGTTGGCACAGCCGCGCAGGACACACTCCAGCACATCCAGCTCTCGCTCCGTCAGATCGTATCTATCGGCGAAGCCCTGGCGTTCCTGATCGCGTCGGGGCAGGTATATCGAGTTGAGGGTGTGCTCGATGAACGGCTGCACGTTGCGTAGCAGTTGCAACTCGTCAGGGCGAAAGTCGCCCATCTCCTCTTCTCTCAGGATGCTCAGCCCCGCAATGATCCTGCCCTCGCGCCGGAAGAACATGTCGGCCACAAAGCGATGGTTATGGCGCACCATGAATTTCTGGTAATAGAGGGTCTGCCTCAGGAAGTGGGGGGCGATGCGGGAATCCAGTGTAACAACCGTCACATCGCTGCCGGCGAAGCGTTCCGGATTGAGCGGATCCAGTGCGCCGTATTCCGTTCGATACTCACGCTCTGCGTCGGGGTCCATGTTATACAGCAGGGCACCGCTGTGCTGCATATCCGGATTTACGAGGAAAAAGGCCAAGCCACTTGACGGAATCAAACGACGGATCAGGGCCAGGGTTTCCCGCTGAAAGGGATTGGCATCCCGAAGCCCACTCATTGCCTAAACACCTCTTACCACTCATCCCGATCATTTGAGCCGACGGATCGGCAGCCGCGCCAACCCGATAATATAAAGGGATTAGATGCATCTTTCACTCATTAAGTCCCTGACGGCCCCTGCCGGGGCTGTAGCAAGTCCCCTACGCGCTACCCTTAATGCCCCACAGCCTCTTGCCTACCGCAACCTGTGCCGTATGGATGCTATGTTATATTCCGACTACATTCCCACTGTCACAGGTAGCAGCTGATGGCCCAACCGAAAGAACCGGCTTCAATAAAGGGCTGGCACGCTCACGTCTACTTCAACGAACAAACCCTGGGTGAAGCCGAAGCGTTGTGCGACCTCGCCGCCAAACGCTTTCCCGGACTAAAACAGGGCCGGATACATCAAAGGCCCGTTGGCCCCCATCCGGACTGGAGTTGTCAGTTGGCATTCCGGGCCGCGCTGTTCGGGGACGTTATCTCCTGGCTGACACTGAATCGCGGCGGCCTGACCGTGTTTATTCACCCGATTACGGGACAAGAACTGATTGACCATCGCGATCGGGCAATCTGGATGGGCGAAATCCGCCCTCTCGACCTGTCGGCCCTACCGGAAACCTCGGAGGACGACGACAACACCATGTTCTAGCGGCCAGGGATTGGGGGGAACCCCGGATGCCTGTTTTTCGGGAAAAAAAGCCGGCGAGCCAATCGCCGGCAAACGTGGACACGCCACTACGCTGATAGGATCGTTCCGGGACGCGTCCGATCCGAGGCACACCTGTTCCTGCCCGATGTCGTCGATTCCATAGTGGCCCGTCGAAATCCCTGCTCGCGGCCAATTCCGCGACATGGCCGCGAGCGGGACCGGGCCACCATCAGGCCCGTTACCTCACCGATGCATGGCATTGACGGGCGGTGTCTTGCCCCACCAGGGATGCAACCGCTCAAGCTGAGCGGCCAATGACAACAACGTACTTTCATCTCCGAATCGTGCGGCAAAATGGCTGCCAACAGGCAGGTTGTCCCTGGTCCAGTGCAGCGGCACCGACATGGCCGGCTGGCCGGTGGCGTTGAAGATCGCCGTAAAGGGCGAGTAGCTGTGGAACTGCGTCATGATGTCCTCAAGGCTGACGGTATCATCGAACTTGTCCAGCTCGCCGATTAAAGGCGGTTTCCGGGTCAGGCAGGGCGTCAGGATGACATCGTAATCACGCATGAAGTTCGCCATTGAACGACCCAGTGCGTGGTTGTAATCAATGGCCGCAATGTATTTCGTTGCATCAATACGGCCTTTTTCCCGGAGCATGACCCTTGTGCGGGGTTCCAGTTCATCGTCATGGACCGGGGCGCCACGCATACCACCCAGTTCATTCAGGAAATGCAGCGTATTGGGCGCGATGATATTGAATGCATTATCCAGGAATTCAGGCAGGTTGACCGGCAATGTCGTGTGTTCGACTTCGTGCCCGAGCATGCGACACAGTTCTGCGGTGAATCGGACCGCCTCAAGCGCATCGGCATCGGAAGACCAGGGCGACAGGTCTTCAACCAGCGCAATGCGCAGCGTCCCGGGAGGACGATCAACGGCGCTCAGGAATGACGCTCCCTGTTCCGGCGAAGCGTAAGGCGCCCCGAGGTCGGCTCCACTTGTCGCATCGAGCAGCGCCGCGCTGTCCCGCACAGACATCGTGATGGCATGAGGGGTTCCCATGCCGCCCCAGCCCTCACCCACCATAGGCCCCGAGGGCATCCTCCCCCGGGTTGGCTTGAGACCGAATACGCCACAGCACGAGGCCGGCACACGCAGGGAGCCGCCGCCATCATTGCCATGCGCAAACGGCACCACCCGGGCCGCCACCAGGGCCGCGGCGCCACCACTGGATCCTCCCGCACTGCGGGTGGTATCCCAGGGATTGCGGGTGGCGCCAAACCGAGTGGACTCGGTGGTGTACGAGGTGCCGAATTCCGGCGCCGTACTGGTACCAACCAGGACACAGCCGGCACGCCGCAAACGGGAGACCGCCTCGGCTTCCACGTCCGGACGCGCCTCTCCCAGGGCAAAGGAGCCGCTGGCCATCCGCGCGCCTTTGACGGGAGAGAAGAGGTCCTTCACAAGGGTGGGAACACCGCAGAACGGTTGATCCTTGCCCACCCCCGACTTCGCCACCGTCATTGCCTGATCGTAGAGCGGTTCCGCCAGCGCATTGAGCTGCGGGTTTACCGCTTCTATCCGCTCAATGACAGCCTCTACCAGTTCGCTGGCTTTAATCTCCTTGCGACGGACCTTGTCAGCCAGACCGAGGCCATCCTGCTCGTCCATCAATTGATGAATCGCTTGTTTCATGTCGATATCACTTCTTGGCTGAGGTGGTTGAAGGGGCGGTATATCCAGTCCGGGCCACCAGGCAGGAGATCAGCCAAAGGGCTCCGAAGCCGAAGCCGACCGCCGCGAGGACAGCAATGGCATTGGTCAGATCGCCTGCCATGGGGATGATGATGGCCACGACAATGGGGCTGATGAACTGTCCCAGGTAGAGGCATGAGGTGAAGCCGCCCATACCCCGTCCATTACTGCCGGTGTTCAATGCTTCCATAACCGGCGTGATGGCATTGGGGACAAGCAGCCCGGCACCCACACCGTGGACCGCCACAGCCACCAGGATACCTGCGAGGCTCCCGGCATTGATGAGCAGGACCAGACCGAATGACAGGAGTCCCAGAAGTACCGCATTGGTCGCCTTGATGCCGATCCTGCCGCGTATGACGGGCCACAACAGCGCCCCCGCGAGAGACGCCAGCAAGCCACAACCGGTGGCGACACCAATCAATGTGCTCGAGGTAATGCCGATCTGCACCATCAGGGTCGGCGCCTGGACCGGTACGATGAAGCTCAGGATCATGCCCCCGAGGATCAACAGATAGCCGACCACCAGCGCCACCAGGTCGATCCCCTCATCGTCGGACTCAACCTCTTCCGCCCGGGCCATGGGTTCCCAGAGTACCTTCATCATGGGAATGACGAGCAACAGGGGCAGCAGGTAGAGATAGAACGGTGTACGCCAGGAATGCTCGCCCAGCGCCCCGCCAACGACGAAGAAAAGGGAGCCGACAAGGGCAATCGAAACGACCTGGGCATTGATATAGCGCATCCTCTGCGCTCCAAACCAGTAGTCGGCGATCATGGTGGTACAGCACGTCATCACCATCGCCTCGGCACAGCCGAAAAGAACACGCGCCAGAACGATCGACTGCAGGTCCTGCAACAGGGCCGGCGCAGCGCCCAGCAGCGCATAGAGCATGGTGGCGAGCACCAGTATGATCTTTCGTCCGACCCGGTCGGCGAGCCAGCCCGCCAAAGGCGCAAACAGTGCGATGGCCAGGGCCGGCCCGGTGATGGCCAGGGGAGCCAACACGTCGACCTGGGGTTCTGTGGGGGCAAACTGGGCGACCAGCTTGGGGATGATCGGGGCGACCATCACCGACCCCATAATGGTCAGGCTACTGCCCAGGACAAGGACGATTCCCTGGGGGCGGCCCGCTTCTCTGGATGGATATGAGTTGCTCATGGTCTCCCCCTCAGAAACTGTACGAAGTGGTCAGGGCCATGTTGTAACCCTCGGTTCTGTTCTTCGCCCCAAATTCCTTGTAGACGTGGAACCGGAAGGGAGGCAGGGAGGACCCGGGAGCGAAGAAGCCGATGGCAGGTCCTACCGCTGCGACCGCCGCCCGGTTACCGTCCACCAGTCCGGGCGCATCATCATCGGTAATCTGACGGTAGTGGTAGCCGCCAATGCCGATGGTCCAGGGACCGACGTGTTTGCCAAGGGCAAACTCCTGACGGTATTCCGTACCATTGCGATAGTCGGTGTCCTTATTGCGGGTATTGATATCGAGCTGGAAGGAGGAGGAAATTTCATACCCTCCATCGCTGACGTAGGTAAACGCAGCCTGGGGAGTAAAGGCCCAATGATTCAGGCCCGGCGACACAAGACGGTTTTCGTCGTAATCGCCGGTGGGGGCCTGCACCTGGAACAGGGCGACAATCGACAGATTGGGGTTTGGCGTCCATTGGAGCAGTGCGGGTAAAACCTGGACATCCGCCAGCGCGAAGACATCGGCGTCATCCTCGAACACCGTCATGCCGCCAGCTTTGACTTTAAGCTGCGCGTCCATATTGAAGAACGGAACGACGGCGCCAACGCCATACCTTGCACCCAGGATCGTTTTATCGGTCATGTAGAGATAGGCAAGGGAGAGTGAAAGGACATCCAGGGAGACATCATTGCCCGTGTCGTCGCCGTTGCCATCTTTCTGCTGATCGGTCGTGTAGTAAGCCGTGCGGAAACCAACGGTGCCGTGATCGGTCGTCGGTGGCAGGTACCCTGAGCCGAAATCGAACAGGCCAAACGCCGTGGTTGGCGCGCCATTCTCGGTGGCGATTGAAGCGGTGGAGTATGCGAGGGTGGTAGCGAGCAGTGCTGGGGCAAGAGCTTTCTTGTTAATTTTCATAATAACTGCCTTTTGTATGAGATAGAGCCATTCCAGCTTATGGCTCTCAATCAGAAGGCGTTATCCGAAATTGGCAATTTCCCGATAGCTCTTCGGCGCGTGTCCGAAGGCCGCTCTCCGAACAGATTCCGGTAATCCGCGGTGAAATGCCCCAGGTGCCAAAACCCCCAGTCCGCCGCCACATCCTGGATCTGCTTTTCGTCACTCACCCGACACAGGATTCGATGGACCGCATTCAAGCGCATGATCCGGAGGAACGAAACGGGACTGATCCCCAACACGTCCTGGAAGCAGTACTGGAGTTTGCGGCGACTGGCTCCGACATGGTTACACAGGTCCATGATGGACAGCGGCTCCTCACTGTGCTCCAGCACATAGGTACGCGCGCGATCCACCATCTGCTTTTTACGGGTGGAGGAAACGTGACGCAGACACTCGGTATCGTCGCAGACATCAAGAACGTGTGAAAGAATGAGGTCCTGGGCATTTTTCCTGAAGACTTTCTGCTCAAGCCTGCCCTGCTTACTCAGCATCAAAACGTTGGTAATGGCCTGGGTGAGCTCCTGCTGCTCAAGCGGCCTCTGGAAAGGAAAGAAATAGGTCGATCGCTCGGTATCAAGCGTCAACCCCTGCTTGGCGACGTAATCCACCAGCAGGTGCTTTTGCACGTTCAGGTTGAAGATGCGGAGATAGGAGACGGTTCTTACTTCAGGCAAGCTCCGGGAATCCGCCACAAGAAGCCCCGGTTTATCGTAGCTGTTTCCAAGACAGATAAGCTGTGGCGAGCTGCCTTTCGCCGGAAGACTGAAGCAGACAGAACCTTCGAGAGCGGTACCACTCTTGACCATCGCCTGGTTGGCCCGATCTTCGATAATCTGAAACCTGGGCAGATCGACCTGTCGAATCAGGCCGCTAAACTTTCCGGCTGAAACCTGCTCGTAGTTGAGTATCCACCCGTCGGGTGCTCGGGCATGTTCTACGACATCTTCGGTCTGCCGCTCGTAGTAGGCCGCACAACCGGTCTCTTTGCCAACACCCAAAATACACCTCCTGGATGGCAAAGCGGTTTTCAGCTAGAGCAATCTGCCAACCAGCTGTTTCTTGTTCTCAGGAAACCCTTCAGTCGGATCTCCCACGTCGCCATCAACTCCAGCATTAAGCAACGAAAGCACGATGTCTTGCCAGTATTTGACCCCTTTTTGTTTCAGAATGTCATGGCGCTGGTCTCAAATTTTACAGAAACACCGTCAGCAGCGCCGTTTCCGGCCCGTAGGCATTGCCGGTCTTAATCGCGGGACTCTCCCCGCCAGTAATACATCCCCGACATCTTCCCAATGATCCGCGCCGACCTATGCGCATCACTCGCCTTCCCGGCCAGCCCGTAACACACATGCAACGGCATCAGATGCTCCTCCCGGGGATGGCAGAAGCGCGCATGGGGCGCCTGATCCCAATGCGCCAGGCGCTCGGCACGCTCAGGCTCCGATATTGAGGGATCACCGCAGGTCTCTTCGAGCCAGGCTTCAAAAGCCAGGTTGCGGGCCTCGTCGCTCGCGGGATTCGCGGAGAAGAAGGCGCGCATGTTGTGGAACGAAAACCCCGATCCGATCACCAGCAGGTTGTCATAGTCCAGCGCCTGCAAGGCACGGCCCATCGCCAGGTGGGTTCCGGCATTCAGCGTGTTCACGAGGGACAGCTGCACACAGGGGATATCCGCCTCCGGATACATCAGCTTGAGCGGCACGAACAGACCGTGATCAAAGCCCCGCTCATGATCCAGCCGGGCCGGTAAACCGGCCTGCTCCAGTGCCGCGCCAACCTGACGGGCCAGTTCCGGCGCTCCCGGACACGGGTACTGGATCTCGTAGGATTCCGGCGGGAAGCCATAGTAGTCGTAGATGAGCGACGGATGGGCCCCCGCCGTGATGGTCGGGACCGATGCCTCCCAGTGCGCACTGATCACCAGGATCGCCGAGGGCTTGCGCAGCTTGCCTGCGATTTCCTTCAGCGTGTCCACCATTTCACGGTGGCCGGGATCGCCCAGCAACGGCATCGGACCACCACCATGGGAAATAAACAGAACATCGGTCGTGATATTCATCATCGTGTTCCTCCAAGCCCATTTTAGATCCGCAATCAGAGCCGGCACAGCAGCCTGTGCCAGCTCTCACGCCAGCCCCAAGCTCCGGAAGCCTCAGGCTGCCTTGTGGATCAGGTTATCCAGCGCGAGCCGGCCGCCGCCCTGAACAGTCAGCGCCACAGTGACAGCGAACAGAGCCAGGGCGTACTCGTAGCCGTTATTCGACATGAACAGGCCGTTACCAATGTGGACGGAGAAGATCGCCACCAGCATGGTGAAGGCTGTCACGAACGCTGCAGGGCGGGTCAGCAGGCCCAGGAACAGCGCCAGGCCACCAAAGAACTCCGCACTGCCGGACATCAGCGCCATCAGGTAACCCGGCTCCAGGCCGATGCTCGCCATCCACTGACCGGTGCCTTCCAGGCCGTAGCCACCAAACCAGCCAAACAGTTTCTGGGAACCGTGGGCCGCCAGCGTCAGACCGACCGGCACCCGCAGGATCAACGCGGCAAAACCGGCGTTGGACTGGAGCAGGTTATTTACGAATGAATTGTTCATGACAGACACCTCGAATAAATCCTTGATCGACGAATCCCGGGGCCCACACCCCAGGTAATACCGGCACTTTACTATCACCAAAAACAAAGACTAAGATGCCTTTCATTGCTTTATTATCAACGAATCGTTGATTGTCGACGACCAACACACCGGAGTTCGACCATGGATCGCATCGAAGCCATGCGCGCCTTCATCCATGTGGTGCAGGAGGGGACCTTCACCCGCGCAGCGGAGCGGCTGGATACGTCACCGCAGTTGGTCAGCAAGTACGTATCCCAACTGGAGCAGCACTTGGGGTTGCGCCTGCTCAACCGCACCACCCGGCGGATCCACCTGACCGAAGCGGGCAACCGGTACTACCAGGGCGCCCAACAGGTCCTGACCGACATCGACGACATGGAGAGCCAGCTTGGCGACCTCCACACCCGGGCGCAGGGCGTGTTGCGCATCAGCGCCCCGGTGTCATTTGCCATGCACCACCTGCCACCCCTGCTGAGCGCTTTCCAGAAAGCGCACCCTGCGGTGACAATCGATCTCCAGTTGAACGACCGGAAAGTCGATATTGTGGAGGAAGGCTTCGATGTCGCCCTGCGGATCGGTCACCTGAAAAGCTCGTCGCTGATCGCCAAGCGCATTGCCCCAATCAGGGTGGTGCTCTGCGCCTCACCGGACTACCTCAAGCAACACGGCACCCCGACAACCCCGGAAGACCTCATCGACCACCATTATCTGCATTACACCTACATGGATATGGACTCGATCAAGCCGATACAGAAAACGCTACTGAGCATTGGCCACGACAACCGGGGCATCGTCAGCAACAACGGCGACGTGCTTGTCGCAACCGCGATGGAGGGCGCGGGCATTGTCCTGCAACCAACCTTCATCTCCGGTGCGGCCATCAGGGAGGGCAAGCTTCGGATCATCCTGCGGGAATACGAGCCGGAGCCAATCGCCTTGTATGCGGTCTACGCCCACCGGCAACTGCTGGCCAGCAAGGTGCGTAGCTTTATCGACTTCATTGATGGGTTCTTTGGGGATCCGCCTTATTGGGATCGGTTTGAGTGAGCGATCCAGGACATTTCAGCGAATCGCTTCAACTCATCCTCGCCATCCATGACCTATTCTTTGGTGGGTTCTTCCAGGAGGAACAGGTCGGTAGCTTCGCCCTTGGCCATCAGCATCTGTTTCAACTCACCGATCGCGGTCAGCGCCTCATCCAGCTCCAGCGGGCGCATGTCCGGCTGTTTGATGCCGACTTCGGCCAGTTCCTGCTCGTCGTAGCCTTGCAGCAGGCTCCAGGAACGCGCGTAATCACTGATCACCTGGGCAACCGCTTCACCGTCGGCGGAGACCAAGCCCTGGTTGGCCAGGGTGCGGCTCAGGAGATTGACCGCCAGTTCGAACTCGATACCGCGCTCCGTCAGGCGCCGCTGGTTGAGGGTATAACCCTGGACCAGATGGTCTTTCAGAACCTGTGTGGCCCATTGGCGGAACTGCGTCGCGCGCTTGGAGCTGACCCGGTAGCCCACGGAAATAATGGCGTCCAGGTTGTAATGTTTGATGCGGCGGCGAACCTGCCGCTTACCTTCCCGGCGAACGACTAAGAATTCCTTAGTAGTTGCCGGCTCCGACAACTCTTCGTCCTTGAACACGTTCTGGAGGTGCATCAGGACGTTCTCCGGAGTGGTATCAAAGAGCTGGCCCATCTGGGCCTGACTTAACCAAACCGTTTCCGCTTCCAGAGCCACTTCCAGCCGGGCCTGGCCATCGCTTGCCGTAAAGATGCGCACTTGCTGTTCCGTCATGACAGATCCTTGTCTTCTCTTACAGAGCCACCAGTATAACGGGCGCTACGCTTACCAACAGACCGCCGTTTGTGACTGTTGTACGCGTAGCATGACTGTCGAATTGTCGTCTCACTGCAGTAAGCCGCTCCCACCACCCAAACTTGCACTACTTGTCATACCCCGCCCAAAACCGCCTGCGCCGTCCTGGCCCTTTAAAATGACCTTCGCACCAAACAGGGACGCTTCGGTTTCACATCTATTTTTGTCATTCCGCATTTTTCATTTTTCCAAAATTCAATAAAAACAAACCGCTTCGAACCTCTTTCCCGTTCATGGCACAGCGTCTGCAACACCTACCCCACGGATCATGACCTGTTAGTACAAGTGACCAAACGGGAAGGATAAGACGATGAGAGACTCAAGAGCCCTGGCAACCATCACCCTCTGCGGATCGCTCGCGCTGTTCGCGAGTGCGTCATCAGCGGAAACCATTCGTGTCGGTATCGGCCACCAGAGCATGGTGACCAACACGGTGTCCGGCGGCATTGTGTTGGAGAAGCTGAACCTGCTGGATCAGTACCTGCCTCATACCGGCAAATACAAAGACGTCGACTACGACATCATCTTCCGGGACTACGATTCCGGTCCCCCCATCACCAATCAGATGCTGGCCGACAAACTCGATTTTGGCGTCATGGGCGATTACCCGCTGATCGTGAACGGCGCCAAGTTCCAGGAAACCGGCAAGCAGGAAACGCGCTTTATCGGCGTGACCGGCTACAACCTGCTGGGTACAGGCAACGGCATTGTCGTCCCGGTGGACTCCCCCGCCCAGAGCCTGGCGGACCTGAAAGGAAAAACCCTTTCCGTCCCTGTCGGCAGCGCCGCGTGGGGCATGACACTGAAAGCCCTGAGCGAAGCCGGCCTGAGCGACGACGTGCGCATCGTCAACCAGAGCCCGGCCGTCGGTGCTGCCAATATCCAGGCCGGTCGGATCGACGCCCACGCCGATTTCTGCCCCTGGTCGGAAATCATGGAATACCGCGAAACCGGCCGAAAAATCTTCGATGGCAGTGAAGCCGAGATCCCGACGTTCCACGGCATTGTGGTTCGTGAACGCTACGCCGAGAAATACCCGGAAGTCGTCGAAGGCATTCTGAAAGCCACTCTGGCCGCCCAGAAGTGGATTCAGGACAACCCGATGGAAGCGGCGGTCAAAGTGTCCGACTGGACCGGCGTCGAGAAAGAAGTCCTCTACCTCTACTTCAGCGAAGGCGGCATTACGACGGCCGAGGCCAGCATCAAGCCCCAGTGGGTGGATGCGATGAAGTACGACCTCGCGCTGCTCAAACGCGAAGTCGGCGTACCCGACCTGGATTTCAATCGCTGGGTGGATGACAGCTATCTGCGCGCCGCCTACGAAGCCATGGATCTCGATTACGACACCCTGGTCGCTTCCGTCGTCTCCACGGAGCCGAACAACCCTGCCCTCAAACCCGCGGAAATCTGGTTCAAGGATAAGGGCATCGTCACCTACGACAGCATCGCCAAGATGTTGGCAGCGTCAAAGGGCGCCGACGACCGGATCAACGCCACCTACGTCTACGACAACCTCACCGGCCTGAAGCTGTTCGGCAAAGCCGCCTACATGGTGAAGGGTGAAGACGGCCAAGTGGTCGCCTTCCTGAAAAAAGTCGATTCCGAAAAGTACATCGCTGAGCACGGTGGGACTCCGGTCGCCGGGGACCCGACCGTTGCCATGGCCCAGTAGGCGAACCGGTGCGGTCAGTCGTCGCGACTGGCCGCACGTTCCCGGCCTGAGGAGCAACAAATGGACAGTAAAAGCAACGTGGCGCTCAAAGCATCCGAGCCACCTATCGCGGATTCTGAACCCGAGTCTGAGTCAGCGGCCCGCTCAACGCACGCTATACCCATACCGGACCAGGCTCCGGCCGTCGAACCGCGTGTCCCGTTCAGCACCTGGCTGAAAACCACGGGCATCCGTTACGGCGTTCGAACCCTGGCCCTGATCGTCGCCCTGGTGTTCTGGCAACTTGCCTCGACCCACGGCCTGCATGCGTACGTCAACTTCGAAAACATTCCGGCCCCCTCGGTCGTCGGCGCCGCGTTGATCACCGAACTGACCGGCCAGGAATTCTATCTGCACATCCTGTACAGCATGGAGCGAGTCGCCATCGCTTACGGCCTGGCCGTGGTGATCGGCGTATTGCTGGGGATCGCGATGGGCCGTTCCCGCTGGGCAGAGGACATCATCCTGCCCTATATCGAACTGCTGCGCCCGATACCGGCCGTGGCCTGGATTCCACTGGCCATCCTGATGCTACCCACCGAGCAGGCGAGCATCATCTTCATCACCTTCCTGGGCGCCCTGTTCCCGATCGTGCTCAACACCACCCACGGGGTCGAGCAGACCAACGACGTCCTGATCCGGGCCGCACGCAGCCTCGGCGCCAGCAACGCGTCGATCCTGCGCCACGTCATCCTGCCCGGCGCCATGCCGTCGATTGTGGCGGGGCTGGCCATCGGCATGGGCGTGGCCTGGTTCTCGCTGCTGGCCGGCGAAATCATCAGCGGCCAGTACGGCATCGGCTACTACACCTGGAATTCCTACACGCTCATCCAGTACCCGCAGATCATCATCGGCATGCTCACCATCGGCGGCCTCGGCACCCTGTGCACGCTGCTCGTCCGCAGCGCCTGCAAACCGCTGCTGAAGTGGCAGGCCAAGGGAGGTCGATCATGAATCACCTTTCGGCGAACGATAACCGGCTCGCGGTGCTGGATCACCGTCGGCTGCGCGACAAATCCGGCCAGGCAGACGACGACCGAGGCCATATCCTGGTGACGGATGTCGACGTCGTATTCGATACCGCCACCGGTCCCCACGTGGCCGTGCAAAGCGCCAACCTGACCGTTCGGCCGGGCGAATTCATCTGCCTGCTCGGTCCGTCGGGCTGTGGCAAGTCCACGCTGATGAACGCCGTCGCGGGTTTTGTCACACCCACCCGCGGCGACATCGCCGTCGATGGTGCCGTTGTGACCGAACCGGGACCGGCCCGGGGCATGGTGTTCCAGCAGCATTCGCTGTTCCCGTGGAAAACGGTCAAGGAGAACGTGGCGTTCGGCCCGCTCATGGCCGGTGCC
This sequence comes from Marinobacter halodurans, assembly GCF_004327985.1. Classification (GTDB taxonomy): domain Bacteria; phylum Pseudomonadota; class Gammaproteobacteria; order Pseudomonadales; family Oleiphilaceae; genus Marinobacter_A; species Marinobacter_A halodurans. The sequence continues at coordinate 96,535 of NZ_SJDL01000005.1, read as the reverse complement.
AGCCGTCGGGAAGCCGACAGCATTGCGCGCACGTTCCTGTCACTGGTCGGCCTCGCCGCCTTTGAGACGGCCTACCCCAACACCCTCTCCGGCGGGATGCAGCAACGTGTTGGCATTGCCCGGGCGCTGGCCAACTACCCCAGCGTCCTGCTGATGGACGAGCCCTTCGGCGCCCTGGATGCCCAGACCCGGATCATGATGCAGGAGAACCTGCTGGAGATCTGGCAGGAGTTCCACAACACCGTGGTCTTCGTCACCCACGACATCGACGAGGCGGTGTTCCTGTCCGACCGGATTGTCGTCATGAGCGCCAGCCCCGGCCGCATCATCGCGGATATTGCGGTCAAGCTGCCGCGCCCGCGCGAGCAATCCCTGCTGACCAGCACCGAGTTCATGGCGCTCAAACGCCAGTGTCTGGACCTGATCCGGCAGGAGACGCTCAACGCTTTCCAGCAACAGAACAAGGCGGGCTGAGCCATGGACATCCAACCAGTGACGACGGCTTCACTCGCCATAACTTGTCATGACAATTGGGAGGCTGCGTTATGCCCGACGCAATCCAGATGATGGTGGAAGAGTCGCCCCTTCCTCTGTACGTCCAGATCCGTGACAACCTGCGTCGACAGATTCTCGACGGCACCTTCCAGGTCCACGAACGGCTGCCTTCCGAGAACGCCATGATGAAGACGTTTGGCGTCAGCCGGATCACCATCCGCCAGGCCCTGCGGGATCTTCACAACGAAGGCCTGGTGTTCAGCGCCCAGGGCAAGGGCACCTTCGTCAGCAAACCCAAGGCGGTGCAGAACGTGCAGCGCCTCGAGGGCTTTGGCGAAGCCATGGCGGCCCAGGGCTACGAGGCCTCCGCCCGGGTTCTGAGCATCCAGCAGTTGAAGGCTCCCAAGGCCGTAGCGGCCTCACTCGATCTGGAGCCCGGGGAAGACGCCGTCGAGGTCAAGCGCGTGCGCTACCTCAACCGCTCGGCGGTGTGCGTGGAGAACAGCTACTTCCCCATGGATATCGGCCGGCGCATGTTCAGCCTCGACCTGTCCGGGGACATCTTCCCGATGCTGGAAAACCTGTTCGGTGTCCCGCTCGGCGGTGCCGATATCAGCCTGGACGCCATCCTGGCCGACGACGAAGCCCAGCAACACCTCAACCTCAAGAGCGGCGAAGCCATCCTTCGCGTCGAACGCCTGACCCACAACCGGGAAGGGCGCCCCATCGACTTTGAGTACCTCTGCTATCGCGGTGATTCATTCAAATACCAGTTCCGGATTGACCGGAAATAGGAGTGCAGCATGGAAATCAACAACATCCCTGTCATCGACACTGACATCCTCGTGATTGGCGGCGGCACGGCAGGCCCGATGGCCGCCGTGACGGCCAAGGAACAGAACCCCGACCTGAACGTGATGCTGCTGGAGAAAGCCAATGTGAAACGATCCGGCGCCATCTCCATGGGCATGGACGGCCTGAACAACGCCGTCGTGCCCGGGCACGCCACGCCGGAGCAATACGTCAAGGAAATCACCATCGCCAACGATGGCATCGTGCATCAGCCTGCGCTGATGGCCTATGCCACACGGTCGTTCCCGATGATCGAAAAGCTGGATTCCTGGGGCGTTCATTTCCAGAAAGACGAAACCGGCGACTACGACATGAAGAAGGTGCATCACCTGGGCACCTACGTGCTGCCCATGCCGGAGGGCCACAACGTCAAGAAGATTCTGTATCGCCGCCTGCGCCGCAACCGGGTGCAGATTGAAAACCGCTACACCGCCACGCGCCTGCTGAAAGATCCGGACGGCAACATTGCCGGGATGATCGGCGTGAACACCCGCACCGCGGAGCCCATCATCATCCGGGCCAAGGCGGTCATCATGGCCACGGGCGCGGCCGGTCGCCTGGGGCTGCCCACGTCCGGCTACCTGTTCGGCACTTACGAGAACCCGGCCAACAACGGCGACGGTCATGCCATGGCCTACCACGCCGGCGCTGACCTGGCGAATCTCGAGTGCTTCCAGATCAACCCGCTGCTGAAGGACTACAACGGCCCGGCCTGCGCCTACGTGACCGGCCCGCTGGGTGGCTTTACCTCCAACGCGTTCGGTGAACGGTTCATCGAATGCGACTACTGGTCCGGCCAGATGATGCTGGAGTTCTTCAAGGAGCTGGAATCCGGAACCGGACCGGTGTTCCTCAAGCTGGATCACCTGGCCGAAGAAACCATCCAGGAAATCGAAACCGTCCTGCACACCAACGAACGCCCATCACGGGGCCGCTTCCATGAGGGACGGGATGTGAACTACCGCCAGCGCATGGTGGAAATGCACATCTCGGAGGTCGGATTCTGCTCGGGCCACTCGGCCTCCGGCGTCTGGACCGACGAAACAGGCGCCACCACCGTACCCGGCCTCTACTGCGCCGGGGACATGGCCAGCGTGGCCCACAACTACATGCTGGGTGCCTTCGTGTACGGCCAGATCTGCGGCGAAAGCGCCGTTGAATTCGCGAAATCCCGACGCGAGCCGGTGCTGGACGAGGCCTTCATCCAGACCGAACTCGAGCGCATCCAGGCCCCCATGAAGCGCGCCGACGGCATCCCGCCGGAGCAGATGGAGTACAAGGTGCGCCGTCTGGTGAACGACTACCTGCAGCCGCCCAAGGTCACCCGGAAGATGGAGATAGGCCTGGAGCGGATTCTCGCCGTTCGCGAAGACCTGCCCCAACTCTGCGCCCGCGACCCCCATGAGCTGCTCAGGGCCATGGAAGTGCAGTCCATCATCGACTGCGCCGAAATGGCAGCGCGCGCTTCCCTCTACCGCACCGAATCCCGCTGGGGCCTCTATCACTACCGTGTGGATTACCCGGAGCAGGACGACAGCGAGTGGTTCTACCACAGCCGGCTGTTCAAGGACGAGAACGGTCAGATGGCCAGTGGCAAACGTCCGGTGGCGGACTACCTCGTCCCGCTCGGCGACGAGAAGGACGCCTACCGCAAGATGCGGGTCCAGAAAGCGGCCAACGCCTGAGACCACAACAACAGGCCCCGCGGGCCTGTGAACACCGAATCAAGCGATGAGAGAGGAATACCGACATGCCCATTGCCAATCATCATTCCAGCGTCCCGGTGATCGTGGACGAAGACAAATGCATCGCCGACAAGGGCTGCACCGTGTGCATCGACGTGTGCCCACTGGACGTCCTCTGGATCAACGAGGACACCGGCAAAGCCCACATGAAGTACGACGAGTGCTGGTACTGCATGCCCTGCGAGGCCGACTGCCCGACGGATGCCGTCACCGTCAACATTCCCTATCTGCTGCGCTGAGGTAAGCCATGAAGACCTACGACGATCCCGAACTGCAGGCCATCGCCACCAAGCTGTCGTCCGATGATCCCGGTATTCGCCGGGTGGCCGTCCTGGAACTGGTGGACACCGGCGATCCCGACGCGGTGGAACTGGTGATCCACGCCCTCCAGGACCCGGACACCCACGTACGCCAGGAAGCGGCCAAGGTGGTGGACGAGTTCGAAGCCGAGGACATGGCAGACGCATTGATTGCCGCCCTGAGCGACTCCGATGAGACCGTGCGCAACGCCGCCGCCCACGCGCTGGCCGACCTCAAGGATCCGGCGGCGGCGGAACCGTTGCTGCAGGCCCTGGAAACCAGCACCGACAGTTTCGTGGTGTCCGGCATCCTGCGGGCCCTAAAGCCCTTACGAACCCAAGACGCACAACGACCCGCACTCAAGCGTCTGGCCGATGCGGACGCGCAGGTCCGGCGTGAAGCCGTCGGCGTGATCGGCTGGCTGAAACAACCGGAGAACCTGCCAGCGCTGGTGGAAACCGCCCAGCACGATGCCGATCCGGAAGTCCGTCGGGCGGCCACCGGCGCGCTGGTTTATGCCAACCCAAGCCAAGTCGGGCAAGCCCTGATCGGCCTGCTGGCAGACGAGCACTGGCAGGTGCGCTGCGAAGCCGCCAATAGCATCGCGAAGCTCGAATACCAGGCCGCCGTATCGGCCCTGATTACGGCCACCAGCGACGACCTGTGGCAGGTCCGCGAAAAGGCCGTCGACGCCCTCGGCAAGCTGGGTTCTGTGGAATCGATTCCGGTATTGGGTGAGTGCGCCGCTGACGCCATGAGCAACCTGCGCAAGGCCGCTATCGGCGCCCTCGGCACGATCGCCCACAGCGATGGCCGCCCTTACGTGGTGACGGCCCTGGACGATCCCGATCCGGACGTGCGCAAGCTGGCGCGTTGGGCCATCTCGAAACTGGACGCCGCAGCGTAACCCTGGAACCGGCCCGAACCATGCCGGGCCGTTCGCTGCCTTTCAACATTGAGGAGACCGTCATGACCTTTGTTGTGACCGAAAACTGCATCCGCTGCAAATACACCGACTGTGTCGACGTCTGTCCGACGGACTGCTTTCACGAGGGACCGAACTTCCTGGTGATCAATCCGCAGACCTGCATCGACTGCAGCCTCTGCGTCCAGGAATGCCCGGCCGACGCCATCTACGACGAGAAGGACCTGCCGGAGGACCAGCGTCACTTTATCGAGCTGAATGCCGAACTGGCCGAAGTCTGGCCGGTCATCGAGGCCACCTCGGCGCCCATGAGCGAAGCCGAACAGTGGATCGACCGCCCCGACAAGCTGCAGTACCTGGAGCGCTGAGCCATGCCCCAACTTGTCATAACGAGTGGACCCCGGCGGCTCTCCCTGGCGCTGGTGGTGCTGTCCGCTGCGGTGCTGGGCAGCGCCCGCCCGATCGACATTCCCGACAGGTACACACCACCAGCGGAAACGCCGGATCTGATTCTCCCCGCACGGGCTTTGGCCTGGGCAACAGCGGATAACACGAGGAGCCCCTCATGACCCGACAGCAGATTGTTGATCCCCCGACGGAAGTCCGCCTGAGGCGCAAGAGCAACGCGGTGGAGCTTAGCTGGCCAGACGGCCTGACCGTGCAGCTGACGTGCCTGCAACTGCGCAAGTCCTGCGCCTGTTCGCACTGCACCCAGGCGGAGCGTCAGGGTCGTCTGAGCCTGATCGACGTCACGGTCAGCGTCGAGCGGATCGAACTGTCCGGCGTCAGCGGCCTGCAGTTTTTCTTCAGTGACGGCCACTACCGGGGCCTCTACCCCTGGGCCTACCTGCGGGAGCTGAGCGAATTGTGCGAACTGAAAGAGCAGGCGTCATGACCCCGACCCTACGCGCCCTGGACACCAGTTGGTGGACGCCCATCCGCCAGCGCTACCCCGGTACCGCGATGTGCGTGGTGCTGGCCCTGGCCGGCAGTTTCCTGGCCCAGCATTACGAGGCACCCGCCCTGATGCTGGTCCTGCTGCTGGGCTTCGGGTTTGCCAGTCATGCCTCGGATCCGCGGCTCGCGGACGGCGTTGCCTTTTGCAGCCGCCAGGTGCTGCGCGTGGGCATTGCCCTGTTGGGCGCCCGGATCGGAGTCGACCAGTTAATGACGGTCGGCAGCCTGCCCTTACAAGTGGTCGCGACCTGTGTGCCGCTGATCATCGGCTCGGCACTGCTGTTGGGGCACTGGCTAGGGCTCCCGAGGCTGCAGAGCCTGGTCGCCGGCATTGCCGTGGCGATCTGCGGTGTGTCGGCGGCGGTGGCCGTCGCAGCGGTGATCCCGCAGGGCAAGCTTGAGGACCGGCGCCTGCTGGGCGTGGTCGTCGGGGTCACGGCGTTGGGCACGCTGTCCATGCTGACACTGCCCCCGCTGTTCGGATCGCTCGGTTACAGCGATCCGCAAACCGGCCTCCTGCTGGGTGCCAGCATCCACGATGTCGCCCAGGCCGCCGGCGCCGGTTATCTCGTTTCCGACACCGCTGGCGACATTGCCACGCTGACCAAATTGCTGCGGGTGGCCCTGCTCGCGCCGCTGGTCTTGTTGCTGGGCGCCCTGTTGAACCGGCAGGGCGCCAGCCGCACGGAACACCCCTGGTTCCTGCTCGGCTTCGTCGGCCTGTTCAGTCTCAACAGTCTGGGCTGGCTGTCGGCCGAACTGCGCCAGGCCCTGACCTCGACCTCGCAGGCCTGCCTGCTGGTCACCATGGCGGCATTGGGCATGCGGACCAGCCTGCCGGCGCTTCTGACCCAGGGATGGCGACCGTTTGCCCTGCTCGCCCTGCTCAGTGCGTTGCTCGTCAGTACCGCCATGCTGGCCATGGCCGCCTATTCACCCTGAATCCACTGCCGCTCTGAGTCCATGCACACGTCACTCATGCCACGACCAACACCACCAGGAGGAACACCCCATGGCTGCATTGGGAACCGAAAACGTCATCAGCGTCCATCACTGGAACGATACGCTGTTCAGCTTCAGAACGACCCGGGATCCGAGCCTGAGGTTCGAGAACGGGCACTTTGTGATGATAGGTCTGCCGGTGGAGGGCAAGCCCCTGCTGCGCGCCTACAGCATCGTCAGCGCCAATCATGAGGAACACCTCGAATTCCTGAGCATCAAGGTCCCCAACGGGCCGCTCACCTCACGACTGAAACACCTCAAGGTCGGCGACCCGGTGTACGTCAGCCGTAAACCCGTCGGCACCCTGGTCATGCACGACCTGAATCCCGGCAAGTACCTCTACCTGTTCGGAACCGGCACCGGGCTGGCACCGTTCATGAGCATCATCCGCGACCCGGACACCTACGAGAATTTCGAGAAGGTGATCCTGGTTCATTGCGTGCGGGAGGTCAGCGAACTGGCCTACCACGACTACCTGACGCAGGAACTGCCCAACCATGAGTTCCTGTCCGAGATCATTGGCGACAAGCTGATCTACTACCCCACCGTCACCCGCGAGCCGTTCCGCAACCAGGGCCGGATTACCACACTCATCGAAAGTGGCCAACTCGCCAACGACCTGGGCCTGCCACAACTCAATCCGGACACCGATCGGGTCATGCTCTGTGGCAGTCCGGCCATGCTCCGGGATCTGACGGCTATGCTGGACGACAACGGCTTTGTCGCCTCCCCCCAGCAGGGCGAGCCCGGTGACTATGTCATCGAACGCGCCTTTGTCGAACAGTAAGCGGAGCGACTGCCATGACATCCCGGATCTCCCAGATTCCAACCTCTGCCAACCGGTCCGCCAATCTGGAACAACGCGCCATACCGGGTGTGAAACACCTGATCGCCATCGCCTCCGGTAAAGGCGGCGTGGGCAAATCGACCACCACGACTAACCTTGCCCTGGCACTGAAGGCCCAGGGCGCCCGGGTCGGCATCCTGGACGCCGACCTTTATGGCCCCAGCCAGCCCCGAATGCTGGGGCTGGAGGGCACGCCTGAAAGCGCCGGTGGCCAGCGCCTCAAACCCATGCAGGGACATGGCCTGCAGACCATGTCCATTGGGTTCCTGGTGGATGACGCATCCCCGGTGATCTGGCGCGGACCGATGGTCACCCAGGCACTGACCCGGCTGGCGTATGAAACCCAGTGGGACAACCTGGACTACTTGCTGGTAGACATGCCACCGGGAACCGGCGACATCCATTTGACGATGGCCCAGCGCATGCCGGTGTCCGGCGCCGTCATCGTCACCACGCCGCAGGACATCGCCCTGCTGGACGCCCGCAAAGGGCTGGCCATGTTCGAGAAAGTGAACGTGCCGGTACTGGGCATCATCGAGAACATGAGCACCCACATCTGCAGCGAATGCGGGCACGAGGAGCATATTTTCGGGGAAGGCGGCGCCCGCAGGATGGCCGAGGACGCCGGCACGGCATTATTGGGCGAACTGCCCCTGCACATCCACATCCGCACCGGGTCCGACGCGGGCATTCCGGTGATGGTCAGCGATCCACGCGGGCCCCTGGCCACCGCCTATAACATCATCGCGACAGCCATGGCCCACAAGCTCGACACGCTGTCCGCCCCTTCGACCGACGCCCGGGAACCGGCCATGCCGACTATCGTCATGGAGTAGGCATCAACCTGCCACGAGGCAGTTTGCCGTCCGACCTACGGCGGCAGGCTGCCCGATCACTCCGCCCTGAGTCGCGACTGGCTTAACGCCCCGGATCGAACCACCCAAGTCAAATACAACACCAACAACACCCCACCCATCACCGCAAACGCCACGGTGAAATTGGTCATGTCCGCCAGAAAGCCGATCAGCATCGGCCCCAGCACCTGGGCGCCGCGATTGCCCATCAGGCGGGTAGCCATGGAAGCGGAGCGTTGCTCGGGCAGGACGCTCTCGGACAGGATCACCATGGACAGCGGCTGGGAGATGCCGCCGGCGATGCCGATGACGACGGCCAGGACGACCAGCAGTGCGTAGTGGTCGCCCACCAGCCCGGTCACGGTCAGGGAGCCGGTGATCAGGACGATGGCGATCAGGATGGCCCGGTTGCGGCCGCCGCACAGGTCGATGACGCGGGACATCACCACCCGCACCGCCATGGAGGAAATGGCGCGGATGCTCAGCAACAGGCCGATGGAACTGGCCGCCAGCGAGAGGGATTCCAGGTACACCGGCATGAACGTCGAGTGAATGCTCAGCACGAACAGCGCGGTGACGGTGAGCATGATCGACGTCTGCATGCCGGTATTGCGGCGCAGCAACTGCCACTGTTCGCGATAACTGCCGTTAGCGCGCTTAGATCGCCCCCCTTTCCGGATATCCCGGGAAAAGAACAGCGCACCGATCGCAGAAAGCAACGGGATCAGCCCAATGGCGGCCAGGGAGACATTGACGGAGAAGTGATCGATCAGGAAGCCGGAGGTAATCGGCCCCAGCAATTGCCCACCTGACAGGCAGGTGGTGTACCAGCCAAAATACTGCTCCAGTCGTTTGCCGCTGGCGAGGCCGGACACGACGGTCTGGGCCGAGATGATCAGCACCATGTTCGCCAGCCCGACGATCACCTGGGTGACAAACAGACTCGCCACCGACGGCAGCAACAGTGTCACCCACGGGCCTAGAGACATCCCCAAAGCGCCGGCGATGATCATTTTCTGGCAGCCGATTCGGGCCACCACACCACCCATGGGAATCGCCAGCAGCATGGGCAAGACATAAGGCGCCGAGATGATCACACCCACCAACGACGGTCCCACACCCAGCTCGATCGCCTTGAACGGCACCGCCAGCAGCAACATGGTGTTGGCGAGGATGGCCGCGGTCAGGCACAGGCTGACCACCACCAGATTTCTCAGGGCGTCTTTTTCGGCAGGCGTTTCAGAAGTGTGGGCGTCTTCCGTCGTCATTGATCGCGGGATCCTTGAACCGGGTGCTGACACGCCAAGGTCGGTAGAACACTACCGGTTAGCGCGTTAACTTGCAGCCCCCCATTCTAAGGATCAGACCCTTTGCTGTATCTACGTATTTAGGCGAACACTACCCAAATAAACGTCGTCATAGCCTCCATTTATTTACGCCGCACGACGGCCACCGCCATTCAGCACCAGATAACCCCCGTACCCGATCACCACACCCCAAAACGCCGACGACAGACGACAGGGACAGGTCGTTCAGCCGCTTACGCATACGCGGTTATCCGTTTTCGGAATGGGAAAAAGGGCTCCAAGCCGGTGACCGATTTCGGAGCCAGGAAGGGGGATCGGTTTAAATAGAAGCATGTTTTCTCGCCTTGTTGTTATGTCTTGGCATCACCGAGCGTTCGTTCTTAACCCTGGTCACCTCCGGCCACTGGCAGGACCGTGCCCGTGATGTAGCTGGCGTCGTCCGAGGCCAGGAACAGGATGGCCGAGGCCTGCTCGTCCAGGGTGCCGTAGCGGTGCATCAGGCTGGCGTCGAGGGTCTGGTCGATATGCGCCTGGAACCAGGCCTTTTCCTGCTCGGTTCTGGCTTCCGGCGTGCCGCGAGAGATCCGGCGCGGGGGTGCCTCGGTGCCGCCCGGTGCGGTGGCCACCACCCGGATACCGGCGTTGGCGTACTCAAACGCCAGCGACACGGTGATGGCATTGACCCCACCCTTGGCTGCGGAATAGGGAATCCGGTGGATGCCCCGGGTCGCGGCGGAGGAGACGTTCACGATGACCCCGCCCTGCTGGTCCACCATCGTCGGCAACACCGCCCGGCAGCACCAGAGCGTCGGCATAAGTGAGCGGGTGATCTCGGCACTGATTTCCGCGTCGGTAAACTCGGTGAAGGGCTTGAAGTTGATCGCCCCGCCCACGTTGTTCACCAGCACGTCGATCCGACCGAAATGCGAGAGAGCCTTGTCGACCACGCCGTTGGCGCCCTCCCAGGCTTCCAGGTCGGCCTGCAGGGCGATGGCGTCACCGCCCTTTTCCTCCAGCTCGGCGGCCAGTTCATGGACCAGATCGGAGCGATCCACCAGCGCCAGACGGCCGCCCTCATCCGCGGCGCGCTCGGCCACCCGCCGCCCGATACCCTGGGCGGCGCCGGTGATCAGCAGCACCTTGTCGGCAAATCGCGGGTTCATGCCACCTTCTCCTTCACCGCGTCCGTTGCCAGGCTGGGCGTGAACTTCTCGTAGTGGAACGCGTTGGGCGTGATGCCCTGTTCCCGGAAGTAGGCGCGCACGGCGTCGACCATCGGCGGCGGCCCGCACAGGTAGACGTCCACGTCGCCATCGTTCATGGGCGCGTCGTCCATGTGGTTGGTGACATAGCCCTTGTTCGGATGGTCGCTGTCGCCGCTGGAAATCACGGTCTTGAAGGTGAAATTCTCCAGCGCTTCGGCGAACTGTTCCAGCGCCTCGACGCACACCAGATCCTCATCGTTGCTGACACCATAGACCAGGTGCATCGGCTGACTGTTGCAGCCGTTGGCCTTCATGTGCTCCAGCTTCGACAGGATCGGCGCCAGGCCGGTGCCGCCCGCCAGCATCAGGATCGGGCGCTCGATCGGACGCAGGTAGAAGCTGCCCATCGGGCCGGTCAGGGTCAGCTTGTCGCCGGCCCGGGCCTTGCCCACCAGATAGGTACTCATCAGCCCACCCGGCACGTTGCGGATCAGGAAGCTGAGATCCCGGCTGCCCGGCTGGGAACTGAAGGAGTAGGCGCGCGTCTCCTCGGAGCCCGGCACCTGGATGTTCACGTACTGCCCCGGCAGGAAGGCGATGTCGTCGCCCGCCGTAATCTTGAGTTCGATGGCGGTGGCGGAGATCAGGTTCACCTCGGCCACAGTGCCTTCGACGGTGGCGTTGCCGGTCTTGCACAGGGTGGAGGCCGCCGGCACTTCCACCACGCAGTCGCTGAAGGGCACCATCTGGCAGGTCAGGACCAGGCCCTGCTCGGCTTCGTCGTCGGTCAGTGCGTCGTCGATGTATTCATCGCCCAGATCGTACTGGCCCTGACGGCAGGTGCCCTTGCAGGTGCCGCAGACCCCGTCGGAGCAGTCCATCGGCAGGTTGATCTGCGCACGGTAGGCGGCGTCCAGCACGGTCTCCCCCTCGTTGCAGGAAACGAACCGGGTGACGCCGTCTTCGAAATTGAGTGCGATGTTGTAACTCATGATGTTGCCCTCCCCATCCATCAGCGCTGGTCCGCCACCTCAAAGGTGGTAGACGTCCAGCACCTGATTGATGCAATCGTTGATCAGAACAATGCGCTTCTCGCGGATCAGCGGCTGCTCGCCGGTGACGTCCAGGGTGTAGAAGGATGTTCCGTAGTATTCGGCGGATTGTTTGTAGCGATAGGCCTTGGTCAGCCAGTTGAAGCGCAGCGTCACCTCGTGGTCGTCCTGGGACAGGATCTCCAGGTTGCTGGTGAAGTGCGTGGTGCGCGGCTCCGGCAGGGAGCTGGCGCCCGAGCGCTCGGTTTTCAGCCGGTAGACCCGGTCAACCAGGCCGTCCTTGTTCGGGTAGTAGATCAGCGAGATCTCGGTCTGCGGATCCTCGGTCAGCTCGTCGTCGTCGTCCCAGGCCGGCATCCAGTAGGTGACGTCCGGGTGATAGCACTCGAGCCACTTGTCCCATTCGCGATCGTCCAGGAGGCGGGCTTCGCGGATGATGAACTGTTCGATGTCGTCATAGCTCAGGCTCATGCCGCGCCCTCCTTTTCTTCGCTTTCCGATTCAGTCATCGGGATAAAGCGCGCCTTTTCAGCGGCGATCGCCCGGCGTATTTCGTCCTGCCAGTGCTTGTGATGGTTGACGTAGAGGCCTTCGTCTTCCGGCTTGGCGCCGCTCATGATCGGTTTCATGTCGATCTGGTTGGCGTGCTCGTCGGGGCCGTCAATCCAGTGCGCCGCACCGCGGCTCATGTCGTTCCAGCGCATGCCCCGGGCTTCGTAGCCGCTCTGGCAGCCGCGGAACTCTTCCAGATCATCGGGCGTGCCCATGCCGGACACGTTGAAGAAGTCCTCGTACTGACGGATGCGCTTGGCCCGCAGCTCGGCCGGCTCGTTCTTCGGCGCGAAGGCGTAGATAGTGATCTCGGTCTTGTTGACGTCGATCGGCCGCGCCACCCGGATCTGCGTGGAAAACTGGTCCATCAGGTACACGTTCGGGTACAGGCACAGGTTCTTGGTGGTGCGCACGATGGAATCCGCCCGGGCCTCGCCGTAGGTGGCCTGCAGGCGCTCCAGTTGGCTGAAGATGGGCCGCACTTCCGGGTTGAGCAGGCGGGTCCACAGCATCATGTGCCCGTTCTCGAAGGAATAGAAACCGCCTTCGGCCGACCAGCTCTTGGCATCCACCGCCTCGGTGCCGCCCTTCTCGTAGTTGCGCTGGCCCATGGTGGACAGGTAGTTCCAGTGCACGGTGCTGACGTGGTAGCCATCGGCGCCGTTCTCGGCGGTCAGCTTCCAGTTGCCCTCGTAGGTGTAGGTGGAGTTGCCGCGCAGGACCTCCAGACCGTCCTCGAACTGGTCGACGATGTTGTCGATGATCTTCGTGGTTTCACCCAGGTATTCCTCCAACGGAACCACATCGGCATTCAGACTGCCGAACAGGAAGCCGCGATAGTTCTCGAACTTCGGCATCTGCTTCAGGTCGTGGGAGCCTTCGGTGTTGAACTGCACCGGGTAGCCGCCCTTCTTCTGGTCCTTGGCCTTGAGCAGCTTGCCGTCGTTGCGGAAGGTCCAGCCGTGGAACGGACAGGTAAAGGACGTCTTGTTGCCCCGCTTCTTGCGGCACAGCGTGGCGCCGCGGTGGGAACAGGTGTTGAGAATCGCCTTCAGCTCGCCGTCCTTCGTCCGGGTAATGATGACCGGCTGACGACCGACGGTAACGGTGAAGTAATCGCCGGGCTCGGGGATCTGGCTCTCGTGCGCCAGGTAGACCCAGTTGCCCTCGAAGATGTACTTCATTTCCAGTTCGAACAGGTCCCGATCGGTAAAGATGGCCCGGTCGCACTGGAAGCGGCCGCTGTCCGGATCGGCGACGACCGCGTTGTTGACGGTCTTTGCAAGTTGGTCGAGTTTTGTTGTCATATCCTCTCTCCTTTTCGCCTTTTTTCGGCGTGAGAGTCCCCGGCCAGCCCTGTCTGGGACAGGCCGGATCACTAAAGCACGGAAGCGTTGGAATGAAGCCGGGCGCTCAGTCCTCAGCTCAGGCGGATTCACCTTCCAGCGCGCGCTGGCGGGGGTGGCGTTCCTGCAATTCAGCGGCGTCGGTGGCCACCAGTTGCACGTCGAACACCAGCTTGGTGAAGGGACCGTTCAGCCCGTACTGTTCGGCCTGGGACGGATCCTCGATGCGGTTGGCCTCGACCACCAATTCCTCGCGAGTAGCGAAGGCAAAGTCGTCGAAGGTGTACTCGTCGCCGGCCAGGTTGATCTGGGTAGTCAGGTGACGATGCCCCGGGGAGGAAATGAAATAGTGGATGTGTGCCGGACGCTGGCCATGGCGGCCCAGCAGGTTCAGCAACTGCTGCGTGGAGCCTTCCGGCGGGCAGCCGTAACCCGACGGCACGATGGAGCGAGCCGTGTAGCGCCCTTCGGCATCGGTGCGGATACGGCGACGCAGGTTGTACTCGCTCTGCGACGGGTCGAAGTAGGAGTAGGTGCCCTGAGTGTTGGCGTGCCAGATATCCACCACGGCATCGGCAATCGGCTGGCCCCGCTCGTCAGTGACCTGGCCGGTGATGATCAGGGTTTCGGCATCTTCGCTGCCGTCGTCCATCCGGGCAAAGCCATCACTGATCGGCGCGCCGGCCACGTATAGCGGGCCCTCGATGGTGCGCGGGGTGCCGCCGGTGCGGCCGGCTTCCGCGTCCTCGGCATCCATGCGGATATCCAGGTAGTGGTCCATGCCCAGGCCCGGTGCCAGCAGTGCAGCTTCACCGTTCTGGCCCAGTCCGCTGACGTAGTAGACGGCGCTCCAGAATTCCTCGGGTGTGACATCGAAGTCTTCCACAATCTGGAAAATGTCATGCACCAGGCGATGGACGATCTGCTTCACGCGGTCATTGCCACCGCTCTGATCCAGGCCAGCGACCTTGTTCAACAGTTCTTTCACTTCAGGGGTATGCATCGTTTTGACAGTCATTGCGTAGTCCTCCGGGCGTTGTTCTTGTTGCTCTCATCAGAAACCAGTGTTTCGGGATGGCGACCACTTCAGTGGCCGCCGTGATCTGTCATTCCCTGGCTTATCGGTCGTCCTCGTGAATGGACGACGGGTGCCGGCACAGCGGCGCGACCGAGATGTCCATGTAGGGGAACAGCGGCAGGCTGCTCACCAAGTCGTGCAATTCCGCGTTATCCGTCACGTCGAAAATGCTGACGTTGGCGTAGGTGCCGCTGACCCGCCACAGGTGACGCCATTTGCCTTGCTGCTGCAGCTCCTGGGCATAGGCTTTCTCCCGCGCCTTGATGTCGGCGGCGACTTCGGCCGGCATGTCCGCCGGCAGATTGACCTTCATTTCAACTTTGAACAGCATGGAAACTCCTTGCGTAACAGGGTTCAGACCGCCGCTCACTTGCGGCGGTAGTGCTCAAGCTTGTCTTCGTCGATGGCGATGCCCAGGCCCGGACCGTCCGGCAGCTCGACCCCGTTGTCGCGATAAGTCAGCGGTGTGACGACGATGTCGTCTTTCATCAGCAGCGGCCCGAACATTTCCGTGCCCCAGTGCAGCGTTTCCAGCGTCGACCAGGCGTGCAGCGACGCCGCGGTGCCGATCGTGCCCTCCAGCATGGTGCCGCCATAAAGACCAATACCCGCCGCCGAGGCGACCGCCGCCAACTCCAGTACCCGCGCCGGACCGCCGGACTTGGCAATCTTCAGGGCATAGGCGCCGCCGAAGCCGGCCGCCGCCAGGTTGAAGCCGTCCGTCGCATCGGCCACCGCCTCATCCGCCAGGATGGGGAGATGGAACTTGTCGGACAGACGCACCAGCGAATCGAAATGTTTCATCGGCGTGGGCTGCTCGACCAGATCGATCCCCGCGGCCTGCAGTTCGGCCATGCCCTTGGCGGCTGTGGCTTCGTCCCAGGCCTGGTTGACGTCGACCCGGACGCTGGCGCTGTCGCCCACCGCTTCCTTGATGGCCGCCACATGGCGCACGTCGTCCATCAGCGGACGGGATCCGATTTTGAGTTTGAAGTCGCAGTGGCGCCGGGCCTCGATCAGGTTCATGGCCTCATCGATGTCCTTGCCGGTATCGCCACTGGCCAGGGTCCAGAGCACCGGCATGTGCGTGTGCACGGCGCCGCCCAGCAGTTCGGCCACCGGCCGCTGAAGGCGTTTGCCCTGCAGGTCCAGTAACGCCGTTTCGATCGCCGACTTGGCCAGGGTGTTGCCACGGATGACACGCCCCAGCCTTACCTTTAAGGTATTAATATTGTCCGCCGGTTGATTTATGAGCAGCGGCGCCACGTAGTGATCAATGGTCAGTTTCACGCTTTCCGGACTTTCCGGACCGTAAGCCAGGCCGCCGATGGTGGTCGCCTCGCCCAGGCCTTCGATGCCATCGGAATCCGTCACGCGAACGATGACCATGGTCTGAACCCCCATGGTTGTCATCGATAGTTTGTGGGGACGGATGGTCGGGATGTCGACCAGGATGGCTTCGATGGATTGAATGGTGGCGCTCATGGGGTCTCCGGATCGCGAACTGTTTAGCCGTGTTCAGTTCACGGTACGAAGTTTCACGGACTCGCACCAATATTGATTAAATAGCGAGCAATACCCTGGAGGTATGGATGGAATTGAGACATCTGAGGTACTTCTGCGTGGTTGCCGAAGAGCTCAACCTGACCCGGGCAGCGGAGCGGCTGTTTATCGCTCAGCCGCCGCTGACCCGTCAGGTCAAACAACTGGAGGAGGAAATCGGTGCGGTGCTGTTCAACCGCAAACCGAGGGGGCTGGAGCTGACGGAAGCCGGCCAGTACTTTCTGGACCAGGCGCGCCAGATCCTCGACAAGGTCGACGCCACCGTCGCGGACACGCGGCGCATCAGCCAGCACGGCAAAACCGTCTTTGCGATCGGCTTTGTGCCCTCCATCTTCTACGGCCAGTTGCCGCTGATGGTGCGCCGGCTGCGCAGGAACAAGAACCTGGAAATCGTGCTGCACGAGCTGAAGACCCGCGAACAGATCGATGCCCTCAAGAGCGGCAAGATCGATCTGGGGTTCGGTCGCCTGCGGATCGACGACCCGGACGTGGAGCAGGAACTGCTGTTCAACGAGCCGATGATCGCCGCCTTACCCGCCTCCCATCCGTTGGCGAAGAAGATGCCATCCATGAAGGAGTTGGCGGACATTCCGCTGATCACGTTTCCGTCCGGGCCGGGCCCCAACTTCGCGGATATTACCCAGGGTCTTTTCCACCGGCGCGGTTTGAGGGTGAACGTGATTCAACAGGTGAACGACGTGCAGACGGCGCTATCGCTGGTCGCTTCGGATATGGGTTTTACGCTGGTGCCGGAACAGGTTCGCCGGCTGGGCCGGGAAGGCGTGGAATACGTGCCGCTGGATGACGACAGCATCACAAGCCCCGTTCTCGCCTCGCGGCGCAAGGGTGAGAACCCCAACGCGGTCATGCGCCTGGCGAACACCATTCTCCACGAACTGGTCGAGAACCGCCTGACCGGGCGCTATCCATAAGCCTGTTCGGTTAACGGGTGGTTTCGCGCACCCGTTCGGCCACCTGCTGCAGGCGGGGCAGATAGCTGTTGGTCAGCGTCTCCATATCCACCCGGGCGGCGTTGGTACTGATGTTGATGGCGCCCAACAATTCTCCATCGCCGGCAAAAACGGGCACGGCGGCCGAACGCAGCCCCAGGTCCAGCTCCTGATCCACGATGCAGTAGCCCTGCTCCCGGCCTTGGAGAATGGCTTTTCTCAGACCAGCCACCGAATCGACCGAGGCCGGCGTGTGGCGATGCACCTCTACCCGGGACAGGAACTGCTCCAGCTCGTCATCCGGCAACTGCGCCAGCAGGATCCGCCCCATGGACGTATAGGCCGCCGGCAGGCGCGTCCCCACGGACAGGCTGATCGCCATCAACCGGTGTCGGGCCGCCGAACGCACCACATAAACCACATCCTGACCGTCCAGCACCGCCAGCGACGATGACTCCCCGAGATCAGCCGTAATGTCCTCCAGATACTGCTGGATGACGGCCCGATAGCGGTTCGACGCCTGGTAGGCATAGCCCAGCTGCAACACCCGCGGCGTCAGCTCGAAGTAGCGACCGTTGCGCCGCACATAGCCCAGGGCGTGCAGGGTCAGCAGGAACCGGCGCGCCTTGGCCCGATCCATATCCGCACGCGCGGCCACTTCACTGAGGGTCATGCGCTGATGCTCGGCGTCGAACGACTGCAGTACGGTGAGCCCGGAGGCCAGGGCCCCGACGTAATCCCGATCGCCTGGCTTCAGTGTCTTGTCTTCCATTCCTGCTCCTGTTGGGGTGCCGCCATAGGGTGGTCTGCGACCGAATGGTAGCAGCTTGTTCGTTCTGCGAACACTCGTTCTCAAAGTCAGTTGTTCAAACTTTGCACTTGACGAAAGTAAAACCTTCGCGGCATTATGTTCGCATATTAAACTTATATTCGTATTGCGAACAAACAACGCCAAGTGCCAGAGGAGAATTGCCATGGCCGAATTTCTCTCTCTTAAAGAGGCGGTCAGCCGCCACATCAACGATGGCGATACCGTCGCCATGGAAGGGTTTACCCACCTGATTCCCTTTGCCGCGGGACACGAGATCATCCGCCAGGAGAAGCGTGACCTGACGCTGATCCGCATGACGCCGGACCTGGTGTACGACCAGATGATCGGCGCCGGCTGCGCGAAGAAGCTGATTTTCTCCTGGGGCGGCAACCCGGGTGTCGGCTCCCTGCACCGCCTGCGGGACGCCGTCGAACGCGGCTGGCCGAATCAACTTGAGATCCTCGAACACAGTCACGCCGCCATGGCCTGCGCCTATGAAGCCGGCGCTGCGGGCCTGCCGTTGGCCGTCCTGCGCGGCTATATCGGCAGCGACCTGCCCAAGGTCAACGACCAGATCAAGTTCATCGAGTGCCCGTTTACCGGTGAGAAACTGGCCGCCGTTCCGTCCGTGCGCCCGGACGTGTCCGTGATTCACGCCCAGCGCGCCGACCGTAAAGGCAACGTCCTGGTGGAAGGCATCATCGGCATCCAGAAGGAGGCCGTACTGGCCGCCAAGCGCAGCATTGTGACCGTCGAGGAAGTGGTGGACGACCTGGGCGCGTCCGTGAACGCCTGCGTGCTGCCGTCCTGGGCGATCACGGCCATTGCCGAAGCGCCGAAAGGGGCCAAGCCGTCCTACGCGCTGGGCTACTACGACCGCGATAACGCCTTCTATAAGGAATGGGACGGAATCGCCCGCGACCGCGACGCCTTCCAAGCGTGGCTGAACGAGAATGTCTTCGAGAACGGAGGGGCCTGAGATGAGCCTGGAATTCACTTCGTCTGAAATGATGAGCGTGACCGCTGCGCGGGCGCTGAACAACGACATGACCTGCTTCGTCGGCATCGGTCTGCCCAGCGAGGCCGCCAACCTGGCGCGCCTGACCCACGCACCGGACGTCACCCTCATCTACGAATCCGGTACCCTGCAGACCAAACCGGACGTATTGCCGCTGTCCATCGGTGATGGCGAGCTGTGCGAATCCGCCCTGACCACCGTGTCCGTGCCGGAAATGTTCCGCTACTGGCTGCAGGGCGGCAAGGTCAGCGTCGGCTTCCTGGGCACCGCCCAGATCGACCGCTACGCCAACATCAACACCACCCTGATCGGCGACTACCGTGAACCGAAAGTCCGCCTGCCCGGCGGTGGCGGCGCGCCGGAGATCGGCACCAACGCCCACGAAGTGTTCATCACCGTAAAGCACTCCAAGCGCACCTTCGTGAAGGATGTGGACTTCATCACCACCGTCGGCTTTGGCCGGGACGGCAAGGCGCGGGACAATGCGCCCAACATTGGTCGTGGACCGACCGTGGTGATCACGGACCTGTGCATTCTCAAGCCGGATCCGGACACGAAGGAACTGGTGGTCACTTCCCTGCACCCGGGCGTCACCCGTGAGCAGGTGATCGACGCCACCGGCTGGGACATCCGCTTTGCCGACCAGGTGGACACCACGCCCGAGCCATCCGCAAAGGAACTGGACGTGCTGCGCGACCTGAAGGCCCGCACCAACGCCCATCACGCCGGCCAACAGTGAGGTGAATCATGACTGACGTCTATCTCTGCCATCCCCGCCGTTCGGCCGTCGGCCGCTTCGGCGGCACCCTCGCCAGCGTGCGTCCCGACGACCTGGCGGCTCACATTTTCAAGGCCGTACTGGCCGAAGCGCCGGAGCTGGATCCGGCCGCCATCGATGAAGTCATGATGGGCTGCGCCAACCAGGCCGGTGAAGACAACCGCAACGTGGCGCGCATGTCCGCCCTGCTGGCGGGCCTGCCCACGTCTGTGCCCGGCACCACCCTGAACCGCCTGTGCGGCTCGGGCATGGACGCCGTCGGCACCGCGTTCCGCGCCATCCGCGCCGGCGAGATGGACCTGGTGCTGGCCGGCGGTGTGGAATCCATGTCCCGCGCGCCCTATGTGCTGGGCAAGGCCGACAGCGCCTTTGCCCGTGGCCAGACCATCGAGGACACCACCATCGGCTGGCGTTTCGTGAACCCGCTGATGAAGCAGCAGTATGGCATCGACTCCATGCCGGAAACCGCCGAGAACGTGGCGGAACAGTACAACGTCTCCCGCGAGGATCAGGATCTGTTTGCCGTTCGCTCCCAGGAGAAAGCGGAAGCCGCCCGGGAAGCCGGTCGCCTGGCCGAGGAAATCGTTCCGGTCAGCATCCCGCGCCGCAAGCAGGAGCCGCTGGTTTTCGATACCGACGAGCACCCCCGCGCCGGCACCACCTTGGAAAAGCTGGCGAAGCTGCCCGCACCGTTCCGTGAGAACGGCTCGGTCACCGCCGGTAACGCCTCCGGTGTGAACGACGGCGCCGCCGCCATGCTGGTGGCCAGCGAGGCCGCCGTGAAAGCCCACGGCCTCAAGCCGATGGCCCGCATCCTGGGCATGGCCACCGCCGGTGTGGAACCGCGCGTGATGGGCATAGGCCCGGTCCCGGCCACCCGGAAGCTGCTGAAGCGCCTGGGCATGACCGTCGACCAGCTCGACGTGATCGAACTGAACGAGGCGTTCGCGGCCCAGGGTCTGGCGGTCCTGCGTGAACTGGGCATCGCCGATGACGACGCCCGCGTGAACCCGAACGGCGGCGCCATCGCCCTGGGTCATCCGCTGGGCATGTCCGGTGCGCGCATCCTGCAATCCGCCGCCCACGAACTGCAGCGCAGCGGTGGCCGCTACGCCCTGTGCACCATGTGCGTCGGCGTCGGCCAGGGCATCGCCACGCTGATCGAACGGGTCTGATCGACAGGAGGAACCATGGCCTTTCTGGAACACGATGGACGGACGATTCACTACCGGTTGCTTGGGGCGGCCGATAAGCCGCTTCTGGTGCTGGCCCACCCGCTGGGCATGACCCAGGCGGTCTGGGATGACCTGCTGCCCGGCCTGTTACCGCGCTTCCGGGTACTGACCTGGGACCTGCCGGGCCATGGCGGCAGCGCTGCCGCGAGCCCGGAATGTGATGCCATCACGCCCGAGGATCTGGCACAGGAAACGCTCGCCCTGGTGGGCGCCGCCGGCGCGGAACCGTTTCATTTCGTGGGAACGTCCATCGGCGGCGTCATCGGCCAGCAGTTGCTGAGTCGCTACCCGGAAGTGCTGCTGTCCGCGATGCTAACCAATACCGGGCCGGTCATCGGCACGCCCGATGCCTGGAAAACCCGCGCATCGGATGTCCGCAGCAAAGGCCTGCCGGCCATGGCAGACAGCATTGTCCCGCGCTGGTTCGGCCCGCTGGCTGCTGCTGAACAGCCGGCCCTCCCGGATGGCTGGAAAGTCCTGATGGGCCGGGGCGACGCGCACAGCTATGCCCTGCTGTGCGAGATGCTTGGCCTGGCCGATTTCCGTGGTGCCTTTGGGGATCGCAACGTGCCGGTCACCCTGGTGGGCGGCAGTGACGACATGGCCACACCGCCTGCGGCGCTGGAAGCCCTGGCCGACGCCATCGACGGTCCGGCTCCGCACATCCTCGACCGGGTTGGCCACGTGCCGTCCGTCGAGAGCCCGCAGCAGCTGTTGTCATTGATTGAGCAACACCTTTCTTCCTGATTGTGCCCCCGGCCCGTCGACACCTCGACGGGCCCTTTTTTGTATCCCTGCCCGCCCGCCTTTCGTACCCCTGATTCCCCGGTGACTTTTCGCTAGACTCAGCATGCAATGGTCTTGGCGCTCACGGCGCCGAACTCGCCCGCCAATAATAAAAAGGACGCTCACGCCATGCCCTCATCCGCCGTCACGATCGAAGAAAACGGCCCGGTCTGCACCATCATCCTGAATCGGCCCGGGAAAAAGAACGCGGTCGACCGCCGCACCGCCGATGCCCTGCGTGAGGCTTTCACCGATTTCGAAGCGAACGACGCGCTACGGGTTGCCGTGATCTGGGGCGATGGCGGGACTTTCTGCGCGGGTGCCGATCTTTCCGCAATGGGCGATCCCGCGACCCGCAACGAGATCGAACCGGAAGGTACGGGACCGGGGCCGATGGGACCAACGCGCATGAATTTGAGCAAACCGGTGATTGCCGCGGTCTCAGGGCACGCGGTGGCCGGTGGGTTGGAACTGGCGCTGATGTGCGACCTGCGCGTGGCTGAAGAATCTGCGGTATTCGGCGTCTTCTGCCGGCGCTGGGGCGTGCCGCTGATCGATGGCGGGACGGTGCGGCTGCCGCGACTGATCGGCCAGTCCCGCGCGCTGGATATGATCCTGACCGGTCGCCCGGTCGGCGCCGACGAGGCGTTGCAGATGGGGCTGGCCAATCGCATCGTGCCGGATGGCGAGAGCCGGCAGGCGGCGGAACAGCTGGCCGCCGACATCGCCCAGTTCCCGCAACGCTGCCTGCAAGCGGATCGGGCGTCTACTTACGCGCAATGGGATCTCACGTTAGAGGATGCGCTGAAACAGGAAGGGGCCGGGGGCTACCCGGTGGTGTTCGAGGAAGCAATCAAGGGCGCCGACCGGTTTGCCAAAGGGGCAGGCCGGCACGGGCGGTTTGATGACTGACCCACGGCATTACTCGGGCTCACCCTCACTCAACACCCAGTCCCGGAACAGGCGGACGGCCTCGTTGTCGCGCCGGTGATCCGGCAGCACAAAATGGTAACCGCCCTGACTCTGGAAGCTGTGGGACACCGGCACAATCAGCTGCCCGGCCTCCAGCTCCCGCTCAATCAGGAACGGCGGAATGAGCGCGATGCCCATGCCGTGGGTGGCCGCTTCCGCCAGCATCGTGAACAGTTCGTAGCGCTGGCCGGACATGTCCCGCTCAACCCGCATGTCCAGTGACCGGAACCAGTGCCGCCAGGCATAGGGACGCGTGGTCTGCTGTAATAAGGGGTAGTCCAGGATCTCTTCATAGGTGAGCGTGGTTCTGGGTCCGATCAGGTCCGGGCTGCACACCGGCACCGGCCGCTCCCGCATGAACACGGTGGTCTCGGTACCCGACCACTCACCGTCCCCGAAGTAGATCGCGGCATCGAACGGCGTATCCGAGAACAGGAAGGGCCGCGTCTTGTTGGTCATGTTAACGGTGATATTCGGATGCAGCGCCTTGAATCGGGGCAACCGGGGAATCAGCCAGCGCGTGCCGAAGGTGGGCACCACCGCCAGCTCCAGCGCGTTTTCCGTGCCATGATTCCCCATGACGGAGAGCGTATCCCGCTCGATTTCGTTGAGCCGCTGGGCGACCAGACGATGGTAGTTTTGGCCCGCCTCGGTGAGCCGAACACCCTGGCGCCCGCGCCGGAACAACTTGACGCCCAGGAACTCCTCGAGCGAGGCAATCTGGCGGCAGATGGCACTCTGGGTCAGCGACAGCTCCTCGGCCGCTTCCGTAAAACTGACGTGGCGCGCCGCGGCTTCGAAGCCCATCAGGACGGTGGTACTGGGGACCTTGCGACGCATGGCGCTCTCCGGATACGGTCAGGGCATCAGTTTATGAAGTGAGTTTTATGCACAATGAAATGAAATATTATCGTTTGAGCCCGGGGTTGTCGATTCACTAGTATGGCCAGAACTCAATAAAAACGCGCGCTCCCGCACCCCGAGGCCTATCGCCAATAACATGAAATGTGAGGTAAACGAACAATGAGCCGCTCCGACGCTGAATTCGACTGGTTGAGCCCCCTGCTGCTGGACAGCCAGCTTGAGGAAGAGGAACGCATGGTGCGGGACACCGCCCATAACTACGCGCAGGACAAACTGGCCCCACGCGTGCTGGAGGCCTTCCGCCACGAGAAGACCGATCCGGCCATTTTCCGGGAAATGGGCGAGTTGGGCCTGCTGGGCGCCACCATTCCCGAACAGTACGGCGGCGCCGGCCTGAACTACGTCTCCTACGGCCTGATCGCGCGGGAAGTGGAGCGGGTCGATTCCGGCTACCGCTCCATGATGAGCGTGCAGTCGTCCCTGGTGATGGTGCCGATCAACGAATTCGGCTCCGAGGAGCAGAAGCAGAAGTACCTGCCCAAGCTGGCCAGCGGCGAATGGATCGGCTGCTTCGGCCTGACCGAGCCGAACCACGGCTCCGACCCCGGCAGCATGGAAACCCGCGCCAGGAAAGTGGACGGCGGCTACAAGCTGAGCGGCAGCAAGATCTGGATCACCAACAGTCCAATCGCCGACGTGTTCGTGGTCTGGGGCAAGACCGAAGACGGCAAGATCCGCGGCTTTATCCTGGAAAAAGGCATGAAAGGCCTGAGCGCGCCGGCCATCCACGGCAAGGTCAGCCTGCGCGCCTCCATCACCGGCGAGATCGTGATGGACGAGGTGTTCGTGCCGGAAGAGAACATGTTCCCGGAAGTGACCGGCCTGCGCGGCCCGTTCACCTGCCTGAACTCCGCCCGCTACGGCATCGCCTGGGGTGCCCTGGGTGCCGCCGAATTCTGCTGGACCGCCGCACGTCAGTACGTGCGGGACCGCAAACAGTTTGGTCGCCCCCTGGCCGCCAACCAGCTGATCCAGAAGAAGCTGGCCGACATGCAGACTGAAATCACCCTCGGCCTGCAGGGCTGCCTGCGCCTGGGCCGCATGAAGGACGATCACACCGCCGCCGTGGAAATCACCTCGCTGATGAAGCGCAACTCCTGCGGCAAGGCACTGGACATCGCCCGCACCGCCCGCGACATGCTGGGCGGCAATGGGGTGTCCGACGAGTACGGCGTGATCCGCCACATGGTGAACCTGGAAGCGGTGAACACCTACGAGGGCACACACGACGTACACGCCCTGATCCTGGGCCGCGCCCAGACCGGCATCCAGGCCTTTACCGGCTAAACCGTCCCTGCCCGCGCCCTACGGCGCGGGCTATTCCTTGACGCGTCACCAGGGAACCACCATGTCTGCACCCTCGTCTTCAGGCCCGCTGAGCCACCTGACCGTCCTCGACCTGAGCCGCATCCTGGCCGGCCCCTGGACCACGCAGATCCTGGCCGATCTCGGCGCCCGGGTAATCAAGGTGGAAAGCCCGGCCGGTGACGATACCCGTCGCTGGGGCCCACCATTCCTCACCCGCGAAACAGACGACGGTCAGACCGAAAACGCTGACGCCGCCTACTTCACCTGCTGCAACCGCAACAAGGAGTCGGTCTGCGTCGATTTCTCCAAACCGGAGGGCGCCGAACTGATCCGCACGCTGGCCCAATCCGCGGATATTCTGGTGGAGAACTTCAAGGTGGGCGGCCTGAAGAAGTACGGCCTCGACTACGACAGCCTGCGAGCCATCAACCCGCGACTGGTCTACTGCTCCATCACCGGCTTCGGCCAGACCGGCCCCTACGCCAACCGCGCCGGGTACGATTTCCTGATCCAGGGCATGGGCGGACTCATGAGCATGACTGGCCTGCCCGAGACCGACGACCAGCCGGCGCAACCGGTCAAAACCGGCGTCGCCATCGTCGACGAGTTCACCGGCATGTACGCCGCCACCTCCATCCTCGCCGCCATCGCCAGTCGCGACCAGACCGGCGAAGGCCAGCACATCGACTGCTCGCTACTGGACTGCCAGGTCGCCATGCTCGCCAACCAGGGCGCCAACTGGCTGGTCGGCCAACGCACACCGAAGCCGATGGGCAACAACCACCCCAACCTGGTGCCCTATCGCGCCTATCCCGTGAAAGATGGCCACGTCATCATCGCCTGCGGTAACGATCGTCAGTTCCGCTCCCTGTGTCAGGTGCTCGGCCTTGAGGCGCTGGCCCATGACGAACGCTTCGCCACCAATGCCGGTCGCGTCGAGCACCGGGATCGGTTGGAACCTGCCCTGGAAGTGCGGCTGACCGCCTTCACCCGGGACGAGATCATCGCCCGACTGGAACAGGAAGCCGTTCCCTGTGGCCCCATCAACACCGTGCCGGAAGTGTTCGACGACCCGCAGGTGAAAGCCCGCGAGATGGTCGTCCCGCTCACCCGGGCCGATGGCGCGACCATCCAGACGGTGGCCTATCCCGCAAGATTCAGTGCCACGCCGGCGCGCTACCACGCAGCACCGCCCCGCTTGGGTGCGAACACACAAACCTTGCTCCGAAACGATCTCCAACTCGACGACCAGGCGATAGAGACCCTCCGCAAGTCCGGTGTCGTGGCGTAGACCATCGCCCTTTCCTGGCCCCATGCTTGATTGGAAAGGCCGCTTGAGCCGGCCGGGGTCATCCCTCGCATTTGCACCCCTCGGCCAGCGTCATTACCGTTTCATGACACCTGCCCGACCGCGGATCGGATCACCAGTGCAGGCGGGATTTCGCGCAACGGATATGCGCAGACTCAGTACCCAAAGGAATGGACATGCAGATTAAACGCCCCCGGAGTCGGTACATCGACAGGTTCGGAAGACTCACTGATCAGCTCAGCCACGGGGTTGTGGCAGTCCGAAATAATCCACCAGGTAAAGATAACTTCAATACGATCGAATTTATGCTTGGCGACATGATGGCCGAGCTCGAACTACCGTTTGAACCAATGATGCCGTTCACGCCAGCCCCAAATCGTCACCGCATGATTCACCCCAACAAGCCTGAAAACTCATGAAGCATTTGTTTTTCGTCGTAGCGATAGCTGCGGCCGTCTTGGCAATTCAAGGCTGCTCAAGCATGGAAGCCACTGACAAACACTGGTCTTATTCCGTAGCCGCACCGGAACACGATCGAGTATGGGTTGAGCATCTGGAGTTCGAGAGATCAGGGGAAGGACATTGGCGAATGCCCGTTGGGGGCGTCGAATGCTGCTGGAAAGGGGCTGGTAGCCATCATATCCCCCAACAATCAACACCATAGTTTTCTCCGTCTCCAACGAGAATCCACGGCCGACCTCCCCGCCAGACAGAATGCCGTCTGGCGGTTCGTACTCTCTCGCCCAGGACCTCATTATATGCAGCACTTGTCATAAGACTTTTAGCTAATTGCAGTCCTAATCACTTTTAACTGCAATCCATCAGTGGTGATTTGCTACTGTCAGCCCCACCACCTATGAACATCCATACATATAAAACAATAACGAGAGCCGCTATGACCGGATTCATTGCGCGCCAGGGTTGCCATACCGGGAGCATTCGATCTTTGCATGCCCCGGACACCAACCTGCTCGATCTCTCCAATACCGTGCCCGCGAGCGCTCGTCGACCATCGCCCCGCGCCAGAACCAGGCGGTGTCGCCGAAGGCTGGCCAGCGCACGCTAACGATCCCAACGCAACACCCCCGCCCCGGCAAACGCCGTGGTGTAAAAGCAATAACAAGAGAGAGGTTTGACTATGGACGGTATTACCGAAGACGGCATCATGACGTCGAATGGCCGGGGCTCGGCCGGCTTCTTCTCCCGTGAACGGACCATCGCCGGTCCGCAGTTCAACCGATGGCTGGTGCCGACCGCGGCTCTCGCCATCCACCTGTGTATCGGGATGGCCTACGGCTTCTCGGTGTTCTGGCTGCCGATGACCCATATCGTCACCAACGCCGATCCGGCCATGTGCGCCAACCTGAGCTTTTTCCAGGCGCTGACCACCACAACCTGTAACTGGACGGTGCCGCAGGTCACGCATATTTTCGAAACCTTTATCGCCATGCTGGGCGTTTCAGCAGCCCTCTGGGGCGGCTGGCTCGAGCACGCGGGTCCGCGCAAGGCGGGATGCATTGCGGCGCTGTGCTGGGGCGGCGGCCTGATCGTCGGCGGCATCGGCGTGATGGTGCACCAACTGTGGCTGGTCTACCTGGGCTGCGGCATCCTCGGCGGTATCGGCCAGGGTCTCGGCTACATCACGCCGGTATCCACGCTGATCAAGTGGTTCCCCGACCGCCGCGGCATGGCGACGGGCTTTGCCATCATGGGCTATGGCGGTGGCGCCATGATCGGTGCGCCGCTGGCCGTCCTGCTGATGGGGCACTTCACCGGCTCCGGTGGCACCGGCGTCGCCATGACCCTGGTCGTCATGGGCGCCATCTACATCGTCGTCATGGCCTCTGGCGCAATCGGCTTCCGTGTGCCGCCCAACGGCTGGCACCCGGAGGGCTGGACGCCACCGAAGGAAGCCCATGGCAGCGGCATGATCACCCGTCGTCACGTCCACCTCGATACGGCCTGGAAGACCCGTCAGTTCTGGCTGATCTGGGGCGTCCTGTTTCTCAACGTGACCGCCGGTATCGCCGTGATCTCGATGGCCAGCCCGATGCTGCAGGATGTGTTCGGCGGGGAGCTGGTCGGCATCGATAACGGCGGCGCAGCGCTGACAGCCGCGCAATCAGCTGCGGTGGCGGCTGCGGCAGCGGGCCTGGTGGGCCTGATCAGCCTGTTCAACAGCGTGGGCCGCCTGTTCTGGGCATCACTGTCTGACAAGATCGGCCGCAAGAACACCTACTACACCTTCTTCATCCTCGGGATGATCGTCTACTGCCTGCTCCCCACCTGGGGTCACCTGGGCATGCCGCTGATGTTTGTCATCTCCATCTGCATCATCCTCAGCATGTATGGCGGTGGCTTTGCCACGGTGCCAGCGTACCTGGCGGACATCTTCGGCACGCAGATGGTGGGCGCGATCCACGGCCGGCTGCTGACAGCCTGGTCCGCGGCGGGGATCGTCGGTCCGCTGGTGATTGCCGCGCTGCGCGAAGCCCAGCTCAATGCGGGCCTGGAACCCAGCCAGGTGTATGACCGCACGCTGTACATCATGGCAGGGCTGCTGTTCGCGGGCCTGATCTGCAACCTGCTGGTCAGGCCGGTGAAGGAAGAGCACCACATGACCGACGAGGAGGTGGAGAAGGAACGCTCCCTGCAGCATGACGACAGCATCTCGGCCAACGCCGAGACCGCCGCTCGCGGCCGCTTCGGCATTGGTGGCGTGCTGGCCTGGCTCGGGGTGGGCGTACCCTTCCTGATCGGACTGTATATCGCGCTGGCCAAGGCGGCCGCCCTGTTCTGAAGTGAGTCTGAAGTGATATGACCGGGCGCCTGCACGGCGCCCGGTCATTCAGGCGCGATCGCTCGCCAGCAACTGCGCGAAGGTACAGATTTCGCCGCAACGATCCGGGGCATAACCGACCAGCTTATCGATCTCCGACAGGAAAGGCTGCGAAGCCATCAACGAGAGCAGCTGCTGCATGTTTTCCTGCTTCAGCCGGTCCTCCGGACAGATCAACAGGTAGTGCTCGGTGGAGAGGGGGATGAAGTCGAGGCCGAACTGGGCCGCGGCCGCTTCCACGCCGAAACCGACATCCGCCATGCCGGCGGCCACATAGGCGGCCACGGCGGTGTGGGTGAACTCCTCCCGCTCGGCGCCGTTGATCTGGTTTTCGGTGATGCCCTGCTCGGCCAGCAGCATGTTGAAGAGGATACGGGTACCGGAATGTTCATCACGATTGATAAAGCGGATGTCCGGACGCGTGAGGTCGGCCAGGCCGGTCACGTCATCCCGGCTGTCGCCGCGAATGATGAGCCCCTGCTCCCGGGTCACAAAGCGGATGATCCGCAGGTTCTTCAGATCCAGTTGGTCCCGGTAGGCCCGCATGACCTGGTCTGCCAGGTGCGGACAGGACGGAAAGTGGAAGCTGGCCAGGTCGCAGTCGCCACGTCCGAGGGCATTCAGCGCCTCCGTCGGGTTGCAGTACTGGAGATCGAGTTCCACCTGGTCGGCAAAATTGGGCAACAGGGCCACCGCATAGCCATGACTGGCATGCAACCGCAGGACCGGATGCACGCCGGCCAGCAACTGCTGGAGCTGGTTGTTCAATTCCGACGCCATGCTGTCTATTTGCGGCCCCAGGCGCGCCTTGACGCGTTGCTCCGACCACAGCAATTTCTCGCCCAACGGCGACAGTTGGGTCCCCTGCCCCTTACGCATATACACCAGCGGAACCCCGAAGAAATCGGCCCCCCGGTTGAGCAGGTTCCAGGCATGACGATAGGAAACACGCGCTTCCTCAGCAGCCATGGTGAGTTTTCCCGTATCCCGCAACCCCTTGAGCAGCCGGAACAGAATTGGATCAAACAGCTCTCCGTCGTCACTGCGGAACACCCAGGCAGGCGAGATACTCAGCTTCTTTCTATGCATATTAATTCATATTTTTGGGATGCATTTGGAATGCTATTTTGGCCCTATATCGTCTCAAAAGCCAAAACAATTAAGCACCATCGTTCATATAAAGACGATCGACTTGTAACCTGATGAGATAACAACCATGTCACACGCCGGTCCCCAACCCGTTCACGACTGGACGCCCGAGCTGATCCAGCAGACGGTCGACGCGCATAAAGACATGCCCGGCGCCATGCTGCCCATCCTCCACGCGATCCAGGACCGCTTCGGCTACATCCCGGAAGCGGCGGTACCGATCATTGCCGAGTCCCTGCGCCACACCCGCGCCGAAGTACACGGCATCATCAGTTTCTACCACCACTTCCGTACCCGGCCTTCGGGCAGCCATGTCGTCCACGTGTGCCGGGCCGAAGCCTGCCAGGCCGTGGGCGCCCGCCAGCTGGAAGCGCACGTCAAGGATCGCCTGGGGGTCGACTACCACCAGACCAGCCGGGACAACGAGTTCACGCTGGAACCGGTGTACTGCCTCGGCAACTGCGCCTGCGGACCGTCCATCCGGGTGGATGACGATATTCACGGCCGCATGAACGCCGACAAGTTCGACCGGCTGGTGGACAGCCTGACCACGACCGCCGTGGAGGTGAAGTGATGACTGTGACCGTCTATGTTCCCTGTGACACCACGGCCCTGGCCATGGGGGCCAACGCCGTGGCCGACGCCCTGCAGCAGGCCGCCAATGCCAAAGGCGTCGATATCAAACTGGTGCGCAACGGGTCCCGGGGCCTGTTCTGGCTCGAGCCGCTGGTGGAAGTGGAAACTCCGGGGGGTCGGGTCGCCTACGGCCCCGTCGAGCCGACCGACGTGGACAGCCTGGTCGGGGCCGGCCTGTTCGAGGGCAAGGCCGATCATCCGCTGGCCCAGGGTCTGACCGACGAGATTCCGTACCTGAAGAAACAGCAGCGTCTGACGTTCTCCCGCATCGGCCTGACCGATCCGCTGTCCATTGATGACTACCGCGCCCATCGCGGCTTTGCTGGCCTGGAGAAGGCCCTCAACATGGACGGCCAGGCGATCGTCGATGCGGTGAAGGACTCCGGCCTGCGCGGTCGCGGCGGCGCCGCCTTCCCCACCGGCATCAAGTGGCAGACCGTGCACGACGAGCCGGAAGGCCAGAAGTACATCGTCTGCAACGCGGACGAGGGGGACTCTGGCACCTTTGCCGACCGGCTGGTGATGGAGTGCGACCCCTACATGCTGATCGAGGGCATGACCATTGCCGGACTCGCCGTGGGCGCCAACCAGGGCTACATCTACCTGCGCTCGGAATACCCGGTCGCGCAGCGGATCTTCAACGACGCGCTGCAACGGGCCTATGACGCCGGTTACCTGGGCCGGGATATCCGCGGCAGCGGCAAGGACTTCGACCTGGAAGTCCGTCTCGGTGCGGGGGCCTACATCTGCGGTGAGGAAACCTCCCTGCTGGACAGCCTGGAAGGCAAGCGGGGCATGGTACGCGCCAAGCCGCCACTGCCGGCGATCAAGGGCCTGTTTGGCCTTCCCACCGTGGTCAACAACGTCCTTTCCCTGGCCGCCGTTCCCTACATCCTCGACCAGGGCGCCCAGGCCTACGCCGATTACGGCATGGGCAGATCCCGCGGCACGCTGCCGATGCAACTGGCGGGCAACGTCAAGCGTGGCGGTCTGGTGGAACTGGCCTTCGGCATCACCCTGCGGGAGCTGATGGAGGATTTTGGCGGCGGCACCCTGAGCGGCCGCCCCCTCAAGGCCGTGCAGGTGGGCGGTCCTCTCGGCGCCTACCTGCCGGAAAGCCAATGGGATGCACCGATTGATTACGAAGCCTTTGCCGAGTTCGGCGGCGTGGTCGGCCATGGCGGAGTCGTCATGTTCGACGACACCGTGGACATGGGCGAGCAGGCCCGCTTTGCCATGGAGTTCTGCAGCGTCGAATCCTGCGGCAAGTGCACGCCCTGCCGGATCGGCGCCGTGCGCGGTGTCGAAGTGATCGACCGTATCCGCGCCGGCGAAAATGCCGAAGCCAACCTCACCCTGCTGACCGACCTCTGCGAAACGATGGTGGACGGCTCGCTCTGCGCCATGGGCGGGATGACACCCTTCCCGGTACAGAGCGTGATGAAGCATTTCCCGAATGACCTGACCCGGCAGAAAGCCTGACGGATGGGAGACACCTCATGTTGAACTATTTCGACCCCAGCCAGCACCGTATCGACCCTGACCGGGACTACGGCACCCCCGCCCGGCTCTCGGAAAAAGCCGTCGCCCTGACCATAGACGGCGTCGAGATCAGCGTGCCGGAAGGCACCTCCGTGATGCGCGCGGCCGCCCTGGCGGGTATTACCGTGCCCAAACTCTGCGCCTCGGACAACCTGGAAGCCTTTGGTTCCTGCCGGCTGTGCGCCGTGGAAATCGAGGGCAGACGCGGCTACCCCGCCTCCTGCACGACGCCCGTGGCCGAGGGCATGGAAGTCACCACGCAGAACGGCAAACTGGCCAAACTGCGGCGCAACATCATGGAGCTGTACATCTCCGACCACCCGCTGGACTGCCTGACCTGCCCCGCCAACGGCGACTGCGAACTGCAGGACATGGCCGGCGCCGTGGGCCTGCGGGACGTGCGTTACGGCTTCGAGGGCCAGAACCACCTGGACGCGGAAACCGACGCGTCCAATCCGTATTTCAGCTTCGATCCCAGCAAGTGCATCGTCTGCTCCCGCTGCGTGCGGGCCTGCGAGGAAGTCCAGGGCACCTTCGCCCTGACCATCGACGGCCGCGGCTTCGACTCCAAGGTGGCCGCCAGCCAGGATGAAGACTTCATGGACTCCGAGTGCGTGTCCTGCGGTGCCTGCGTCCAGGCCTGCCCGACCTCGACGCTGATGGAGAAGAGCGTCATTGAGGCCGGCGTGCCGGAGCACAGCGTCGTGACCACCTGCGCCTACTGCGGTGTGGGCTGCTCGTTCAAGGCGGAGATGAAAGGCGACCAGTTGGTGCGCATGGTGCCCTACAAGGGCGGCGACGCGAATCACGGCCACTCCTGCGTGAAAGGCCGCTTCGCCTTCGGCTACGCCACCCACAAGGACCGCATCACCGAGCCGATGATCCGCGACGCCATCGACCAGCCCTGGCGTACCGTCTCCTGGGAGGAGGCCATCGCCTTCTCCGCCAAACGCCTGAAGGACATCCAGGCCCAGTACGGCCGTGAGAGCATCGGCGGCATCACGTCCTCCCGCTGCACCAACGAGGAAACCTACCTGGTGCAGAAACTGGTCCGCGCCGGCTTCGGCAACAACAACACCGATACCTGCGCCCGGGTCTGCCATTCTCCGACCGGTTATGGCCTCAAGACCACTCTCGGTGAGTCTGCCGGCACCCAGACCTTCGACTCGGTGATGGAAGCCGACACCATCCTGGTCATTGGCGCCAACCCGACCGACGCCCACCCGGTGTTCGCGTCGCAGATGCGCCGACGCCTGCGTCAGGGCGCCACGCTGATCGTCGCCGACCCGCGCCGGATCGACCTGCTGAAGACGCCTCATGGCAGCACCAGCATGCACCTGCCGCTGAGGCCCGGCACCAACGTGGCGCTGGTCAACTCGCTGGCCCATGTGGTGGTCACCGAGGGTCTGGAAGACACCGCGTTTATCGAGAAGCGTTGTGAACCGGACGCCTACAAAGCCTGGCGCGAGTTCATCAGCGAGGAGCGCAACTCACCGGAAACCCTGGAAGCCGAAACCGGCGTCCCGGCCGATCTGGTTCGCAAGGCCGCCCGCGCCTACGCCACCGCAGGCAACGGCGCCATCTACTATGGCCTGGGCGTCACCGAACACAGCCAGGGTTCCACCATGGTGATGGGTATTGCCAACCTCGCCCTGGCCACCGGTAACCTCGGCCGCGAAGGCGTGGGCGTGAACCCGCTACGGGGCCAGAATAACGTGCAGGGCTCCTGCGACATGGGCTCCTTCCCGCACGAACTGCCCGGTTACCAGCACGTTGGCGACCCGGCGGTGCGCGAGCGCTTCGAGAACCTGTGGCACGTGAAGATCGACGACGAACCGGGGCTGCGCATTCCCAACATGTTCGACGCCGCCATCGCCGGCCACTTCAAGGCACTCTACGTTCAGGGTGAGGACATCGCCCAGTCCGACCCCAACACCCAGCATGTGGAGCAGGCGCTGACGTCCCTGGACTGCCTGATCGTGCAGGACATCTTCCTCAACGAGACCGCCAAGTACGCCCACGTGCTGCTGCCCGGCTCCACCTTCCTGGAGAAGAACGGCACCTTCACCAACGCCGAGCGCCGCATCAACCGGGTGCGCAAGGTGATGGCGCCCGTCGCCGGCAAGGAAGACTGGGAAGTGACCCAGGATCTGGCCAACGCCCTGGGCTACCCCATGAACTACAGCCACCCATCCGAGATCATGGACGAGATCGCCCAGCTCACGCCGACCTTTACCGGCGTCAGCTATGAGAGGCTGGACGAACTGGGCAGCATCCAGTGGCCGTGCAACGAGGAACATCCTGACGGCACGCCTACGATGCACGAGCTGGACTTCCCCATCGGCAAGGGGCATTTCGCGATCACCGAATACGTCGCCACACCGGAACGCAGCACCCGGCGCTATCCGCTGTTGCTGACCACCGGCCGGATCCTCAGCCAGTACAACGTGGGCGCCCAAACCCGGCGGACGGAGAACAGCCGTTGGCATGAAGAGGACGTGCTGGAAATCCATCCGAGCGATGCCGAACTGCGGGGCATCAGCGACGGCGACTGGCTCGGCGTGAGCAGCCGTGTCGGCCAGACCGTGCTGCGCTGCCGGATCAGCGACCGCATGCAGCCGGGCGTGGTCTACACGACGTTCCACCACCCGGGCAGCGGCGCCAACGTCATCACCACCGACAGCTCCGACTGGGCCACCAACTGCCCGGAATACAAGGTCACGGCGGTGCAGGTGGAGAAAGTGTCGCAGCCGTCCGAATGGCAGAAGCACTTCCAGTCGTTCGACGAGCAGCAGCACAAGTACCTCGAGAAATCGAAGGATGAGCCCAACTTTGCCCTTAAGTGACGCGGACGGTCCGGCAACGCCGCCGGATCCGCCCTCACCCCTGTTCCGGACCCGCGTAGACGAACGCGGGACGGGGCACAGCAGGGAAGCCGAAGACGTGGTGGCCGAGGAGATGCCGGTCGCCATGGTCTATAACGGTATCTCCCATGCGGTGATGATGGCAACACCGGTGGATCTCGAGGACTTTGCGATCGGGTTCAGCCTGACCGAATCCATCCTCGGCAGCCCGGATGAGCTCTACGACATTGAGGTGCAATGCGGTCCGACGGGCGCGACGGTCGACATGACCATCGCCAGCGAGCGGATGTTCGCCCTGAAAGCCCAGCGCCGCAACATGACCGGCCGGACCGGCTGCGGACTGTGTGGAACCGAATCGCTGGAGCACGCCATCCGGGACATCCCGAAGGTAGGGCCGCATCCGGCCATCACCGATGACGCCGTGCAGAAAGCCGTGGGGGACCTGAAACAATACCAGCCCCTGCAGGCACAGACAGGCGCCACCCACGCCGCCGCCTGGTGCGATGTGGACGGCGCCATCCTCGCCGTGCGCGAGGACGTCGGCCGGCACAACGCGCTGGACAAACTGGTGGGCCACTGGCTGCGAACCGGTCGGAACTTCGAGCGGGGGTTTGCCCTGATTTCCAGCCGGGGCAGCTTCGAGATGGTGCAGAAAAGCGCCATGGTCGGCATCGGCTGCCTGGTGGCGGTCTCGGCGCCGACCGGCCTGGCCATCCGCGAAGCGCGCAAGGCCAACCAGACCCTGATCGGCTTCGCCCGCCCGGGTCGCCACGTGATTTACCATTGCGGAACGACGTCGGCCCCAGCGGCCGACGCCATGCAGGAGAACAAGACGTGAACTACGAACTGCAGCACCTGATCGAAATGATCAACCAGATCAGCGACAACAACCTGCATCACGGCGAAGCCGAACACGCCGCCGAGATGGTTGCCACCCACCTGATCAAGTTCTGGGCCCGCAGCATGAAGGACCAGATCATCAGCTACGCGGAGAACGACGGCAGCGAGCTCAATCAGGTCTCCAAGTTGGCGGTTGAACGGCTCAAGGCGTGGCGTCAGGCCAAGGCGAGCTAACTGGCGCGGCTTTCCCTCGCTTCATACTCCTGCACCAGTTGCTGCAAAAAATGCATCCCCGCTGAACTCAGGAAGTAGCGCTTGGATCCGGTCCTGAACAGGAGCTGGCGCTTGCCCAGGTAATCCAACGCTTCGCCAATCCCCTTTTCGAAGCGGGCGGCGCGGAGGATGTCGCGGTATTCCTCGTCCGCTTCCAGCGCATCCACGTCTTCATCGCGCAGGCCGGCGTCCGGTCGGCCCAGGTACTCCAGGTCCCGGCCCGAACGCGCAAAATAGCGACCGATCAGCAGCAGGCACACCTGCACACGGAAGGCGTTCTCGTCATGTTCCTCGCTGTCCTCGTCGGTGTTCTCCCGCAGGTAGAAAAACGCGCCGTTCTCGTTGAACACCAACTCACTCCCCAGGTGCTCGTAGAACACCCGGAAGTGGGACAGGTTGTTGTACAGCAGGTTGTAGAGCGGGTTGGCTTCCAGCTCCGAGCGATTGGGGTTGTAGACGTCGCGCACGATGACCTTGCCCGCCGCCAGTTCGCGGAACAGCGCCGCGCTCTGGGCCGGGGCAATGTGATCGAAGCCGTTTGTCGAAGCGGTCGGTTCCGCCGGCATCGCGGTGTCGGCGGACAGAGCGTGTTCAGGATCCGGCATGGTTCGCTGCTTCCTGTTCGGTGTTTGAATTCGGACGCGGCTCCAGGCGGCGCCGGCGATAGACGAAGACATCGGCAATGTCGTCGGTCCGGTCGTCCGCTTCCAGCGT
The DNA here is from genome assembly GCF_004327985.1 of Marinobacter halodurans. Lineage (GTDB taxonomy): Bacteria > Pseudomonadota > Gammaproteobacteria > Pseudomonadales > Oleiphilaceae > Marinobacter_A > Marinobacter_A halodurans. The sequence goes on along the minus strand of NZ_SJDL01000005.1, from coordinate 59,507 downwards.
CTGGAAACGGTTGGTGGTGACCACCCGGAAACCCTCCGGATGCTTGTGGTTCAGGCGGTTGACCGCCGCCAGCAGATCCGGGAATCGGTACCCGGCCACCACGCCGTCCAGGCGGCCGTGCAGCTCACGCACCAGATCGCCGGTGGGCCGCAGTTGCAGGGTTTCCAGCCACTGGTACAGGGTCTGGATGCGCTCGGCGTCGACTTTCGGGTCCTTGCCGGCCGCGCCTGTCCGGCCCAGATCCGGCACCTGCGCCTTGCGCCCCAGGTCCGCCAGCCGCAGATCCAGCTCGGAGAACAGCAATTGGTAGTAGCTGGACGATTGTCCGAACGCATACTGCTTCGGCCGGCTCTGGGCCTTGAGCCCCACCAGGAAACCGGTGGTGCGGGAGAAGTCGCTGCCGTCCAGCCACTTCTTCTTGAGATTGAGGGTTTCGGTCTCTTCCTTCAGCTCACGCAACTGACCGAAGAAATGCTCCATGGCGTTGTACTGGATCATGCTGCGGCGGGTCTTGCGCAGGAAGTGATCCACCTCGGCCGCCAGGCTCTGGATCGGCTTGTGCAGCGCGTTGAGACTCAGGGACGAGCGGAACATCTGGTCGGCGATGTCCTGCTGTCGGTTCTGCTCCAGCAGCCGGATGATGCCTTCCAGCGTGGCGAACAGGTTGGCGCCGTCGGGCAGGCGCGTGTCCGGATTGAGGAACACCAGCGTCGGCTGGATGTGCCGCTCGTACAGGGTGGCGATGCGTTCCAGCAAATCCTGGCGGAAGGCGGTGAACTGCTCCGGCTCGCGGCTGGCATCGCCGGACATGTCCGCCAGGTCGGCGCTCAGGGTCTGCATGCGCAGGATGTTCTGGCGCAGCAACCCGATCAGCAGACTGACCCGCTCGTTCAGATCGTCGCGCAGTTCGGTGAAATCCGGGTCGGCGTCGTTGAAGGTGCTCCGGGTCAGCCGGTCGTGAATGTCCCGCAGCGTGACCAGATGGCCCCGCAGACGCGCGTCGGTCAGTTCCTGGTAGAGCGAGGCGTTGCAGGCCCGGATCAGGTTGAGCAGCGCTTCCTGGAACACCAGCCGGCGCTCGCCTTCGGCCTTGACGATGTCAATCACCAGCCCGGTACGGAACAGGTTGTCGGTACTGAACCCGGTGCGGATGCGCTCCTGCTCCGTACGCTTGAGATCGCGCACGTAGTCGAGCACGTCCATCGCCAGCTCGCTCTCGCGCACGTAGCGCACCGACTCCCGGTCCATGCGCTCGATCACCCGGAACAGGACCCGCGGGTGTTCGAACAGCAGCCGCGTGGTGTCGAGGGTGCTGAACCGTTTACTGCTCATCGCTCACATCCAGCAGGTGATGCTGCGTCTGGTCGAACCATTCGGCGAGGCCATCCCGGTTACTGAAGCCTTCCGGGCCGCCCCAGAACACCAGATTGCGACTGGCGCTGTAGGGGCGGTCGGTGCGCATCTGCCCCACTTCCAGATGGCGGCCGACCTGGAAAATCAGCTCCGGACTGGCGCTGTGGGTGGCCGCGGAAAACAGGTTGAAGCCCTGGTGCTGCAAGCGCTCCAACAGGGCCGGCACCTGACTGACGTCGACGCTGGCCAGCTCGTCCAGCACCATCGGGAACGACAGGCTGATCTGCGGATACAGCACCCGCCGCAGCAGGCGGTGGACCAACTCCAGGTTGATCAGGGCCGTGGTGGAGGTGGACTGGCCCTTGGTGTCCAGCGAGGCGGCCGACTGCTTGCGGGTGCGATAAGAGACGCCGGTGACCACCTTGTCCATGGTCAGGCGGTTGCCGCTCTTCTGATCCCCGAAGAACTCGGCGACGAAGACCCGCAGGCGATCGTAGAAGGCGTCGGACTGGAGCTTGCCCGAGGCGTACGGGTCGATCGCGGCGGATTCCTCCACCAGGTTGTGGAACTTGGGATCGGTGTGGATATCGACGCGGATCTCCACCAGATCGTTGATGGTGACGCCGTCCAGCTCCCGGTTCAGGGCCGTCTCGAAACGCCGGATGTGCTCGCTGTTGGCCTTCAGGGCCTGGCGATAGCTCGCCACCGTCTCGTTGTGGGAATCGATCTGCTCGCGCAGGACCCGGCCGCTCTCGGCCAGCCCGGCAAACAGGTCCGACAGCGACTTGAAGGTATCGCGGATGGTCTGCCAGCTGGGGCTGTCGCTTTCCAGCGCGCCCTCGCGGTCCTCGCCAATGCCCTTGTTGACCAGCCGGCGCAGGCTTTCCAGGATGCTGAAGCGCAGGCGCTCCATCTCCTCCAGACCGCTGCGGATGTCGTCCTGGCGCGCAACGGTCAGCGCGTCGGCCGCCAGCGGCTCGTCCACTTCCACGGATTGCAGCGATGGGAACCGGCGCTGATCGGCGGTCACGTTGTTCTGCAGGTGGAGCAGTTCGGTCTGGCGCTCCTGGGCACGCTTGGCTGCCGTCTGGGCCTTGTCCAGCTTGGCGCCGACGGCTTCGACGCGCTCCCGCTCGATGGCCATTTTCTCTTCCAGTTCGGACAGCGTGCGATTGGCCTCATCGATGGCCTGCCCGGCGTCCTCGATGTTGGTGGCGGCGCTGGGCAGGCGCTTGAGGATGTCCAGATCCTTGCGGGTGGCGGCGATGTCCTTCTCCGCCTGCTGGATGCGCTGCGCGCGATCCGGACCACCGCTGGCATTCTCGTCCAGTTCCGCCAGTTGGCGGCGGGCGGCGTTGAGCTCGCCGTCCAGCTTGCGGCGCTGGGCCGGGAAGTCGTCCGCCTGCGCGGCTCTGGCCGGCAAGGCGGTATCGAACCAGTTGTAGCCCTGCTCGGTCTTTTCGAACAGTGCAGCCATCCGGCTCAGGGTGGCTTTGATCTCGTCATCCAACGCCTGCCCCGGGCTGGCCGACACCAGACGCGGATTCACCGCCCGCAGCGGGGCCACGACGTCATCCTCCAATTGGTTCTGGAGCTGCCACTGGGCGCGCTGCTCGCGCTCGGTCACAGACTTCAGGTCCGCTTCCAGCTTCTCGATGTTCTTGTTCAACTGGATCTTGCGCTGTTCCGCCTGGGCCGCGCTGTTCAGCGCGTTGAGCTGGGCCTGGCTGTCCTCCAGCGCCTCGTCCAGGGCGGCCTGGATTTCCTCGGAGGACATATCGCCATAGCGCGACACCAGGATCTCGCCATCGCTCTGGGTCTTCTCGGCTTTGGTCAGGACCGACTTCTGCGCTTTGATCTCCCCTTCCAGCCGGTTCTGATCCGTCTTCAGGGTATTGAGCTGTTTCTGGGACTGCTTGAGCGTACCCTGCAGGTCATCCCGCTCGCGATCCGCGTCCTGCCGTTGTTGGCCGATGTCTTTCAGGGCCTGGGCCAGCCCGTCGCGGAAGGCGGCAAAGTCATGCTGGGTGCGGGTCAGGGTCTGGTAGCGCTCGAACGCGGCTTGCAGCTTGTCGAACTGAGGGCGGGCGGATTCGATCCGGGTGAGATGTTCCTGCCGGCGTTTGAGCTGGTCGTGGCGCTCGAGAAACTGGTCGATATCCAGCTCGAAGGCGTCGTCGGCGAATTTCTTGTCGGCTTCGATGATGCTGGCCACCGCGTGGGCCATGGCCTTGTCGTCGGCCTTCATCTCGAACAGCAGCAGGATCAGCGTGCGCAGGGACTGGATCTTGCGCTCGTCGGGATCCGCCAGGGGCAGCACGGAGTAGCGTACCGCGTCCGGCGACATCAGGTCGGAACTGTAGAGCATGGACTTGAGCTTGCCGGGATCGCTGGTCACCACGGTGTCCCGGGACAGCTTCTTCAGCGCTTCGGTCACCTTACCCACGGACAGCCCGGACACCGCCTCACCGATGCCGTCAGCGTCGTCTTCGGCGCAGTGCCAGAACAGCCCTCGCAGCTGGTCGTAGGCCACCGGCACGAAGATCCGGCCGTAGCTGAGCTGGCTGCTGTGCTCCCGGTAAAGGACCTGGCAGTGAGTGCCGGACGGGCTTTCCACTTCCATGATCAGGAAGCTGGACTGGCTGGGGAAGTAGTGCTGGTAGCTTTCCTCGTTGGTGTAGAAGCTGCCCGCGCTGGCGTTGCGAAAGGCAAACTTGTTCTTGCTGTTGCGGAAGTTGCTCTCCGGCAGCAGGAACAGCCGCAGCGAGTTCAGCAGGCTCGACTTGCCGAGGTTGCCGCTGCCGAGCAGCAGGGCGTGCTGGTTCAGGGGAATCTCGACGTAACAGAAGCCCGCCGAATCCACCAGCACCAGGCGGCGAATCCCGAAGCGGAAATAGGCCTGCGCTTCGCTTTGGGGCATCCCCTCAGTGCTCATCCAGAATGATCTCCTGTTCCATAAATTTCCGGGTCTCGCTGAACAGCGAGGCCAGCCCGGCAAAGCCCAGCGTCGACGCCCGGTTGATGGCGTCCATGAGTCGCTGCGGTGTCTGCGGTGTTTTCTGGAAACCGTCGCGATACGGCGTCCAGTCCGGCGGCTGCAGGAACCGCATCCGATCGCCCAACCGTACCTGCAACGCCTGATACATTTTCAGGCCGCCCAGGTCGTAATCGAACGCGCAGAGGATGCGGTCATAGCCGGCCAGCCAGTCGGTCACCGGCTCGCGCAGCACGCGATGGCCACCGCCCAGAATGACGTCACAGGTCGCCAGCGACAGCGTCTCACCCAGGCAGGTGCCGGCAAACGCCAGCATCTGGGGGTAGTGGGCGAAATTATCCTCGTTTTCGATCACCAGCGCCGTCGATTTGGGCGTAAAGCCAATATGGCTGGCATCGGCATTCAGGCACGCCACGTCCGGCCGCGGGTCCACAAGGGCGTCATGGTAAACCAGAACGAAGGCGGTTGCCGTCACCCGGCGGTGGGAATCCCCCTGCAGGGCGGCGTCGCGACGGGATGACGGCGCCTGGGCCAAACGCTCCAGCTCCGTCATCATGGCCTCATCCCGACAGGTCACCCGCCAGCGCTGCTGCGACACCCGGTCCAGCTCAAAACAATCGCGGTGCCGGGCGACCAGATCCGACGGCAACTGTTTCAGAAACGCAGAATAGTTGATCGGCTTGCCCTCACGCATCGCCGCGAGGTATTTCGCCAGGGCCAGACTCATGCCGGTGACTCACATCCAAAAGAGAACGATCCAGAATACGAAATCGGCCGGGCCGACACCAATGCCGGACACTCAGTCGCGGACATACACCCAGTTCGTCGCCACATTGTCGCACACGATCACCCGGGCGCCGGAGGGTGCGCAGTTTTTCAGACTCTTCGGCAGCTCGTCCGGCGGTTTGCGGTTCACTCCAAGGGTGCGCTTGTCCTGCTTGAGGTAGTCGAACGTCTCGTCCATCCGCTGGGCAAAGTCGATGCCCTTCGCCTCGTGGCGGCGAAAACTGTTGTAGAAGCGGGTGAAGCTCATGGTGGTGCCGCCCAGACCGATCTCCAGCATCTTGGCGATGTAGCGGTCGTAGGCGTCGGAGAGGTAGGCGCGAACCGCCGTTTCGTCCGACAGGTCTCCGCGATAGGCACTCAAACCCAGGCGATTATCGTCATCCAGCACGCCGGCACGGAGGGCCGAATTCGCCTGATTGGTTGCCAGTTCGTATCGGGCCGACGGACAGCGAATGACCGTCCCACCCAACTGACAGCCCTCGAATGCCGAAGCCACAGCCGGCGGAGGCGTTGGCCCGGATTCGGGTTCGGTTTTTGGGCGCTCTGAAGTGCCCGGAGGGGAAGGCTTCGCCGATTGAGATGTCGCCGCCTCGGGCCCGGGCACCGACAACCCCAGCCGAGCCGCCGGACGCTTGAGCAGCAGGGCCTGGACCTGAGGGGAGTTGCGGCGAAAGTCCTCGAACGAGGGCAACGTCGACCCGCCGCCTTTGGCCTGGATATCGCAGTACAACTGTTCATACGCTGTCGCGGGATCTTTCGGGCAAGCGCCGTAAACCAGGGGGCTGATCAGCAGCAGCGCAAACAGGAACGGGCGAAAAGTCAGTCGGCGTTTCATCGGTTGTCGTCGTGTGAAGTCCGGCATCGACACTAAAGCAAAGCGCGAGGATCTGCCAACACCGTAGGACGCCGCCTCACAAAAAAGGCGCCGACGGGTCAATCAGTTGCCCGATCGACCCGTCGGCGCCTGTTTCAGGGCGCGTCATTCAACGCCGCTGTATCAACCGGCAAACGCCGCATAGATGGCAATCACCAGAATCACCAGCACGATGCCGGACGGGATCGCGCCACTCCAGGGCGTCAGGTCGACCTGGCCGCTGTCCTGCTGCACCCAGGCGGTGGCCCGCGGGGCGATCTTGCCGATCAGCAGCATGCCGACCACCAGGAGTACGAAGACCAGCGCGACGAAGTGGAAGTCGTTGATCGCGTCGAGGATGCCTGTGAACGGCGGCACGAAGTAGACCAGACCGATGATCGCGCAGCCGCCGATCAGGGCGATCTTGGCGGCAATGGACGGCACGCGCTTGCTCAGCAGGCCCACCAGCACCACGGACAGGATCGGGATGAAGTACATGGCGTTCATCTTCTGCAGGTAGCCGAACAGGCTTTCCTGACCCGCCAGCATCGGGGCGATCAGCATGGCGGCAATGGCCATGACCCAGCCGAAGATCTTACCGGCGTTGACCACCTGCTCGTCGGTGGCGTCCTTGTTGATGACGCCCTTGTACAGGTCGAGACTGAACAGCGTGGTGGTACTGTTCAGCGCCGAGTTGAACGAGGACAGGATCGCCCCCACCATCACCGCGGCGAAAAAGCCGGTCAGGTAAGGCGGCAGCACGTTGTAGACCAGGTGACCGTAGGCGGCGTCCGCGCGGATGCCGTCACCGGCATACAGGTGATAGGCGATGATGCCCGGAATAACCAGATACAGCGGGCCCAGCAGCTTGAACAGACCGGTCAGCAGCACGCCCTTCTGGCCTTCGGCGAGGTTTTTGGCGGCAAAGGTCCGCTGGATGATCTGCTGGTTGGTGGTCCAGTAGAACACGTTGATCAGGAAGACGCCGGTAAACAGCGTGGCAAACGGCACCTGCTGGTCCGCACCGCCGATGGAGTTCAGCTTGTCCGGGTTGGTCTGCTTGAGGATGTCCCAGCCGGCCATCACGCCGGTACCGTCACTGACCGCCTGCAGGCCGAAGTAGACGATCACGAAACCACCGATCAGCAGCCCCACACCGTTCAGGGTGTCGGACACCGCAACCGTGCGCAGACCACCGAACAGGGCGTAGACCGAGCCGATCAGACCCACAACCCAGACGGTGCCCCACAGCAGTGTGGTGTGCGACTGGATACCGGTCAGCCCCGGCAGGTCCAGCATGCCCTGGAGCCCCACCGCGCCGGAGTACAGGATAATCGGCAGCAGGATGACCGCGTAGGCCAGCAGGAAGATGATGTTACAGATCAGTTGGGTGCCCGGATCGAACCGCTCGCGCAGCAGCTGCGGCACGGTGGCAATCCCACTGCGCAGGAAGCGCGGCAGGAAGAACAGCGCCAACAGCACCAGCGCAATGACCGCGACCACTTCCCAGGCCATCACACTGAGGCCGTCGGTGAACGCGGAGCCGTTCAGGCCCACCATCTGCTCGGTGGACAGGTTGGTCATCAGCAGCGACCCGGCGATGAACGGGAAGGTCAGGCTACGACCGGCCAGGAAATAGCCGCGCGTGCTGTCGTGGTCGTCACGGCGCGTGACCACCCAGGTGATCAGTGCGACCAGCCCTGTAAAAAACAGGAACGAGATCAGGGTAAGTGCATGCATAGCTTGTCCTTGTTCTTAGAAAACGTCAGTTCAGTGAATTCAATGCGCGACGCTGCACCACCCGGGCAGCAAGAGTCCGTCCCGTCGCACGTTCGGAAACATCAGCCTTTAAAGGCTGTACACGCCTGGCCAACCACATCGGTCTCGGCCATCAGCAGCACGCCGTCCAGCGGCCCGCGTTCCGATGGCGTCAATTCCGCGTGGGCGGTGGTGACGTAAAGCGTTTTGCGATCCGGACCGCCGAACACGCAGCTGCTGGGGCAGCGCGCGGGCACCTCGACGATCCGGTCGATCTCGCCGTCGGGCCGATAGCGGATCAGGCAGCCTGCGCCCCAGCGGGCGTTCCACAGGCAGCCGTCCTCATCCATGGCCGAGCCGTCCGGATTGCCGTAGCCCTCGGTGGCCGCAAACACACGGCGGTTGCGGGCGGCGCCGGTGTCGGCCTCCCAGTCGTATTGCCAGATCACGCCCTGCAGCGTGTCGGCGAAGTACATGCGGGTTTCATCCGGGCTCCACACCAGGCTGTTGCTGATGCCGACGCCGGATGCCACCTGCCGGACGCTGCCGTCCGTGTCGATGCACCACAGCAGGCCGCTGCTCTGGCGCACCGGGATGTTCTCCCCGTCGGGGCCGATGTTCTGCTGCATGGAGGCCATCCAGAAGCGGCCACGGGGATCCACGCGGGCCTCGTTGGTGCGGTTTTCGGGCGGCTCCGCTGCCGGTTCGGCCACAGCCGTCAGTTGGCCATCCGCGGGATCCAGGTCATAGACCCCACGCCCGGCGGCCACCAGGTAGTGACCATTGGACCGCGGCACGATGGCGCTCACCGTCTCCTCGAAGGACCAGCTGCGCGGCGCGGCGTCGTCCGGCCCATAGGCAAACGCCCGGCGCCCAACGATGTCGACCCAGAGCAGTTCGTTCCGTGCCGCATCCCAGTGGGGGCCTTCGCCCAGCGCGAAGCGCTCATCCAGCAGGGGTTCGAAATTCATGACGCCTCCTGGCCGCCGGGACGGCTGTGGTCGTTGGGTTGCAGGTAGCCCAGTTCCCGGGAGATGTCCCGCGCGACTTCCAGCAGCAGCGACTGCAGGTCCTGCAGACGGGTGGTGCTCATGCGGGACGCCAGCGAGGTCACGCTGATGCCGGCAACCACCTCGCCCCGGAAATTGAAGATGGGCGCCGCCACGCAGCGCACGCCTTCCTCGTGTTCTTCCATGTCCAGCGCACAGCCACGCACCCGGATGTCCGCCAGCGCCTGGCGCAGGGCCCGGGCGTCGGGAATGGTGTGAGCGGTGTGTCGGACAAACTCGGTGTGGGCGATGACGTCTTCCTGCTGTTGTTCGGGCAGGTAGGCGAGGATGGCCTTGCCCACGCCGGTGCAGTACATGGGGCCCCGCTTGCCGATCGCCGAATACAGCCGGATCGTCTTGGGACTTTCCAGCTTGTCGATGTAGATGATCTCGTGACCGTCCACCGCCGCCAGATGGACCGTCTCCCCTGCCTCGTGCAGCAGCCGCTGCATGTGATCCCGCGCCACCTTGGGAATATCCAGCCGCTCCCAGGTCCGCTGGGCCATGCTCAGCAGGCGGTAGCCGGGGGAATAACGCTGATCTTCCCGGTCATAACGGACCAGACCGTGGTCCAGCAGCGTGGTGAGCAGGCGATGGGCGGTGGACTTGGGCAGCCCGAGACGGGCGACCAGATCGGTAAACCGGATGGCTTCCGGGTTGTCGCAGACGGTCTCCAGGACCTGGATCGCCTTATCGATCGACGACATGAATGAGGGACCTCTTTTGTTGTTGTGGCGCTATTGTGTCGCGTTTATACCACTCAGTTCCATATCCGGAAATGACGGTTCCGCAATATGGACCTTCGGCATTGTGCCGGTCAAGGCGTAGCCATTGGCGTCAAATGACCTGAATAAAGCCACCCCGTATTGACACAGAACGGGTCGGAAGATAACACTAAACCATAATTGGAACACAAGTTCCATATATTGGAACTTAAAGGCCTATGCATGCCTTTCTTCTACCCTTAAGGAATATCAAGCCTTCTTGCGCCCAACCGGCTATCCGGCCCCTCCGGATGGCCTTGCCGTCGCTTCGGACAGCCATGGCGGGGCACGACCGCATCACGGGAGAGACCAGAGTGAGTAACAATAACCGCAAGCTCCGCAGCCAGCAGTGGTATGGCAAGCACGACCGCGACGGCTTTATCCACCGCAGCTGGATGAAGAGCCAGGGCCTGCCGGATCACGCCTTCGACGGCCGGCCGATTATCGGCATCTGCAACACATGGTCGGAAATCACCCCCTGCAACGCGCACCTGCGGGACATCGCCGAACACGTCAAGAAAGGCGTCTGGGAGGCCGGCGGCGTGCCGCTGGAATTTCCCGCCATGTCCCTGGGCGAAACCCAGATGCGTCCCACCGCCATGCTGTTCCGCAACCTGCTGAGCATGGACGTGGAGGAATCCATTCGCGCCAACCCGCTGGACGGCGTGGTGCTGCTGGGCGGTTGTGACAAGACCACCCCGGGCCAGGTCATGGGCGCCGCCAGCGTCGACCTGCCCACCACGGTCATCTCCTCCGGCCCCATGCTGAGCGGCAAGTACCGCGGCCAGGACATCGGCTCTGGCACCGACGTGTGGAAGTTCAGCGAGCAGGTCCGCGCCGGCACCATGAGCCTGCCGGAATTCCTCAACGCCGAGGGCTGTATGTCCCGCAGCCCCGGCACCTGCATGACCATGGGCACCGCCTCCACCATGGCGTCCCTCATGGAAGCCATGGGCATGGCCCTGCCCCTGAACGCCTCGATTCCCGCCGTGGACGCCCGCCGCAAAGTGCTGGCTCACCTCACCGGCATGCGCATGGTGGAGATGGTTCACGAAGATCTCACCATCTCCAAGGTCCTCACCCGCAAGGCCTTCGAGAACGCCATCAAGGTGAACGCGGCGATCGGCGGCTCCACCAACGCCGTGGTCCACCTGCTGGCGATTGCGGGCCGGCTGGGTGTGGAGCTGGACCTGGAAGACTTCGACCGCCTCGGTCGCGAGGTGCCATTGCTGGTCAACCTGATGCCGTCCGGTCAGTACCTGATGGAAGACTTCCACTACAACGGCGGCCTGCCCGTCGTGCTCCAGCGCCTGCAGGATCAACTGCACCTGGACGCGCCCAGCATCACCGGCAAGCACATCGGGGAAGCGCTGGATCAGGTGGAATGCTTCAACGACGACGTCATCCGACCGATGGACAACCCGGTCCGCCCGGCCGCCGGCATCGCCGTACTGAAAGGCAACCTGTGCCCGAAAGGCGCCATCATCAAACCGTCTGCCGCCAGCGAAGGCCTGCTCAAGCACCGGGGCCAGGCGGTGGTGTTCGAGACCATCGAGGACTTCAAGGCGCGCATCGACGACCCGAACCTGGAGGTGGACGAAAACTCCATCCTCGTCCTCAAGGGCTGCGGGCCGAAGGGATACCCCGGCATGCCGGAAGTGGGCAACATGCCTTTGCCGCCGAAAGTGCTGGAGAAAGGCGTGACCGACATGGTGCGCCTGTCCGACGCCCGCATGAGCGGCACGGCCTTCGGCACCGTGGTCCTGCACATCTCGCCGGAAGCCAATGAAGGCGGCCCGCTGGCGTTGGTGGAAAACGGCGACTGGATCGAGATGGACGTGGAGGCCCGCAGGCTGCACCTGGACATCTCCGACGAGGAACTGGCCCGCCGCCAGCAGGCCTGGGAGGCGCCCGAATCGCCCCACAAGCGCGGCTACTACCGCCTCTACATCGACCACGTGATGCAGGCGGACGAAGGCGCGGACCTGGACTTCCTCAAGGGCAGCAGCGGTCACGTCGTGACGCGGGAGTCCCACTGATATGGCCGACTACGCCACCTACCCGAGCCTGGCTGGCCGCGTCGCCCTGATCATCGGCGGCGCCACCGGCATCGGCGCCGCCCTGGTGGAAGCCTTTGCCGACCAGGGCGCCAAAGTCGCCTTTCTGGACATCGACGAGAACGCCGGCCACGCATTGAGCGAGACACTGGCCGACCACGCCAGCCAGCCGCTGTTCGTCCCCTGCGACATCCGCGACGTCGAGGCCCTGCGGTTTGCGATCCGCACCGTAGCGGACCAGTTGGGCCCGATCCGTGTGTTGATCAACAACGCCGCCTGGGACGACCGCCACAAGCTGGAAGACGTCTCGCCGGAGTACTGGGACCAGGGCATGGCGGTGAACCTGCGCCCGCACTTTTTCTCCACCCAGGCGGTGCGCGACGCCATGCGCGAAGCCGGTGGCGGCAGCATCATCAACATGAGCTCCAACAGCTATCTGCTGGGCCTGGACGGCTACCCCGGCTACGTCACCGCCAAGGCGGGCATCGTCGGCCTGACCAAGGGACTGGCCCGGGAGCTGGGGCCGGAGAACATCCGCGTCAACGCCGTGCTGCCCGGCTGGGTGATGACCCAGCGCCAGAAGGACCTGTGGCTGACCGATGAGGCCGAGCAGGAACTGATGCAGCAGCAGGCCCTCAAGACCAAGATCGATCCGTCAGACGTCGCTCGCCTGACCCTGTTCCTGGCCGCCGAAGACAGTGCGCTGATCACCGGCCAGAGCCACATCATCGACGGAGGGCGGGTATGACGGCGGCCGATCTCAAGGCCGGTGCCCTGATCGCCGTCGACTGGGGCACCAGTAACTTCCGCGCCACCCTGCTCGCCGCCGACGGCGCCGTTATCGACCGCCTGCAGGCGCCGAAAGGCATCCTGCACGTGGAGCGGGACGGGTTTCCGGCGGTGTTGACCGAACTGCTCTCACCCTGGCTGCCTCACCTGCCGGGCGTGCCGGTGCTGATGGCCGGCATGATCGGCAGTGCCGACGGTCTGGTGGAAGTGCCCTATCTCGCCTGCCCCGCCAGCCTCGACGACATCGCCGACGGCCTGGTGCGGGTGACGCCACTGGGCGAAGCCAACCCGGCTTACATTGTGCCCGGCCTGCGCGGCCAGTCGGTGGCCGACAGCCCGGACGTCATGCGCGGCGAGGAAATCCAGATCCTCGGCGCCCTCGATCCCGACGCCCGCGGCGAGCAAATCCTCTGCCTGCCCGGCACCCACGCCAAGTGGGTTCGCCTGAACGGCCGCACCGTGCAGTCGTTCAGCACCTGCATGACCGGGGACGCCTACTCGGCCCTGCGCCAGCACACCATCCTGCGGCGCTTTGCTGCCGGCGGCGAACACGATGCCAAAGCCTTTCGCCGAGGCCTGGAACGCGTTCGCCGCCCCGGCGGCCTGATGCACCACCTGTTCAGCGCCCGCACCGAGGTGCTACTGGGCGACATGCTCCCGGAAACCGCCAGCGCTTACCTCTCCGGCTTGCTGATCGGCGACGAAGTGCGCGCCATGGTCGAAGCAATACAGCCGCAAAGCGACGTCACCCTGATCGGCGATCCGCGCCTGACAGTACTTTATGCCGAAGCCCTGGAACGCCATGGCCAGAGCAGCCGCAGCATCGACGGCGACCAGGCGGTCACCCACGGCCTCTACCAACTGGCAACCCGCGCCGGGCTGCCCCAATCCAACTGACGGAGTGGTCCATGCCCAGCCAAGCCTTTGAAACCTATCGCGCCGAATTGCCCCTGATCGCCATCCTGCGCGGCATTCAACCGGACGAAGCGGTGCCCCTGGTGGAACAACTGATTGAGGCCGGCTTCCGGCTGATCGAAGTGCCGCTCAACTCGCCCTCGCCGTTCGAGAGCATCGCGAAACTGGCTGAACGCTTTGGCGACCAGGGCCTGATCGGGGCTGGCACCGTCACGAGCGTGGAGGACGTCGAACGGCTCAAGCAGGCCGGCGGCCGCCTGCAGGTGATGCCCCACGGTGACCCTGAAGTGATCCGCGCCGGTGTGGCCGCCGGCATGGACGTGCTGCCCGGCGTAATGACGCCGACCGAAGCCTTTGCCGCTTTGAAAGCCGGGGCCGAAGCGCTAAAGATCTTCCCGGCGGAGCTGGTGGGCGCCCAGGGCATCAAGGCCTTGTTGTCGGTGCTGCCGAAAGGCACGCTGGTGGCGCCAACCGGCGGCGTGACGCCGGAGAACCTGGCGGAGCTGGCTGCGGCCGGTGCCGGTGGATTCGGCCTGGGCTCGGGCCTCTACAAGCCGGGCTTCGATGCCGTCACCCTGCGCGAGCGGGCCGACGCCTACGTCGCCGCCTGGCGACAGATCCAGGGCTGATCGACCATGGCTCACGGCCGCATCACCGAAAGTCGCTTCGGCGATTACCCCACCCGGGTCCTGACCTTGCCGGACGGCGACGCCCGGGCCGAGATCGCTCTGCGTGGCGCCACGCTGCTGAGCCTGACGTTGCCCACCGCGCAAGGGCCGGAGTCCGTACTCGGCGGCTACAACGATCCGGCCGATTTCACGGCCCTGACCGGTGCCCGCTCCGCCATCCTCGCGCCCTACAGCAACCGGCTGGCGGGCGGGCAATACACCTTCGATGGTGTGACCCACGCTTTTGCCAGGCGCGACAACGATGGCAACAGCCTGCACGGGCTGGTCATGGACGCGGCCTGGCACCCGACTCAGGAAACGGCCGATGAGGACCGAGCGGTTCTGGAACTGGCCACAGACCAGCTGCTGGCCGGCGACGCACCGGGCTACCCGTTCCAACTCGCCCTGAAAGCCCGCTTCACCCTCTCTCGGGACGGCCTGCGACTGGACCTGATCGCCACCAATCAGGGCGCCGTTTCCGCACCGGTCGGCCTGGGCTGGCACCCTTACCTGGAAACCCGCGGGCGCGACATTCGCGACGCTCACCTGACCCTGCCCTGTCACCAGGGCGTCGTGACCGATGAGCGGCTGATCCCGCTGCCCGGCGCCGACGGCGTGACGGACCTGACCGGCACCGCTTCGGACTTCAGCGGCGACGGCCGGTCGATCAATAACCAGGCGATCGATCGCTGTTTTGTGGGCGCCCCCCGGGAAGACTGGCTGTACAGCCGCCTGCACGATCCGGCCACTCGTCTGACCCTGGAACTCGCCCAGTCCCATGGCGTGGTGCAAGTCTATACCGGCCACAGCCTGCCTCACCGTCAGTACGACGGCCTGGCCATCGAGCCCAACGAGTTCATGCCCGACGCCTTCAACCGGCCCGAGCTGGCCAACGCCATCCGGCTGGGTCCGGGCCGCGAGCGCACGCTGTCGTCGCATATCCGCATCGTTCCGGACTCAACCTGAACAGGCCGTCATCCCCGATGCCTCCCCAAGGTGGGCCTGTTGAGCTAAGGTATTTGGCATGAAACGCCAATCCCGATTCCGCAAAGCCCTTCAGGAACAGATGGCCAACGCGACCCGTTACGACGACTGGTACGCAGCAGCCGCCGAACTCGACGACATCGACGGCCTGTTGGACTGGCGGGAAGACGACCGGACGCCGATGCTGCACGGCGCGCTGATCCGCGAGCACATGGACGCGCTGAAAAGTCATCGGGAGAACGGGGACACCCGGGCCCTGACGCGGGTGCTGCAGGAAAGCCTGTACCGGCACCTGGGGGAACTGTCCAACCCGGACCTGTATGCCGTCGCCCGCACCGGCACCAAACGCCTGGTCACCGAATTCCTGTGGGAAGTGGAGCGGGGCATGCAGTACGTGTGCGACAACCCACTGCCGGGCGTCACCGACTCCGAGAAGCTGCAACTGTTCCGCGACGCCGAGCGGGTCTTTGGCAACACGGCGCTGATGCTCAGCGGCGGGGCGGCCTTCGGCATCTACCATTTCGGCGTGACCCGGGCCCTCTGGTCGCAGGACCTGCTGCCGCCGGTGATCGCCGGCTCCAGCATGGGCGCCATCCTGGCGGCAGCGATCTGCACCCGGGACCGTTCCGAACTGGCCACCTTCTTCAGCCACCCCGAACAGGTCAACCGGGATGCTCTCCACTGGCTGCGACCCGACCGCATCTGGAACGAGCGCCATGCCATGGATCCCGAACGGCTGCTGGCCCACATTCGCGCCAACGTCGGCCGCTATAGCTTCCGCGAAGCCTTCCGGCACAGCGGCCGTACGCTGAACATCTCCGTCTCGCCGACCCGAACCCGGCAGAAGCCCCGATTGCTCAACGAGCTGGCCTCGCCGGAAGTGATGGTGGATTCCGCCGTGCTGGCCTCCTGCGCGGTGCCGGGCATCTACCCGCCGGTCACCCTGCGCGGGCGCGATAAACAGGCGGCGGACGGCGAAACCGACTACATGCCCACCGAAACCTGGATCGACGGCAGCGTCCACGGCGATCTGCCCATGATGCGTATGGCCCGCCTGCACAACGTGAACAAGACCATCGTCAGCCAGGCCAACCCACACGTGCTGCCGTTCATCAGCCATCGACACAACCGCGGCGTCCCGGCCTCCATGCGCCAGGCCGCGGGCACGCTGGTGCACGCCCAGGTGGCCTCCGTACTGGAAATGACCCGGAACGTCGGCTCACCGTCGATGATCCGCCCCTACATCGAACAGGCCCACGCCCTGGCCACCCAGTCCTACCTGGGGGACATCAACATCCAGTTCCCGTTCAAACCCTGGCTGTATCGCAAGGTACTCTCCAATCCCAGCGAAAAAGACCTGGCGATGTACATTCAACTGGGGGAGCAGGCCACCTGGCCGCAGATGGCCATGGTGCGGGATCAGACGGTAGTGAGTCGGGCATTCCGGGATTGTATTGCGCGGCTGAAGCAGCGGGCGGGGGCTGAGCGGAGGCGTGTGACCGACTGACGCTAAAACCAGCGCCCGCAGCTCAGCAAAAAAGCTTTCCTCCACCGTTCCCCGTCTAAAACAAGCTTATGACAAGCGCCATATAACAAAACTCAACGGTGGTTCTTTCATTTCACGGGTTCATACCCTGCCTATGCATCGATATCTCAAACGCCTTTCCCGCTGAGTTTGCGGTACGCAGTAAAACTTCATCTCCATTGACAGACATAATGCGATATTGCTGTGTCGTCCCATCTGCCAGGTAATTCTCAGGTTTCGTGAAATTCCCGCGTATCCTTCGAGGAATCTTCTGCGCAGGTATCGTTTCTCTATCTGTCGTGACGCTGGTGAGTGAAGTTTTCAAAGACCCCAGAGTCATGTAAAGGTTATCTGACTCCGATGACCACGTTCCCGCACCACTCAGCTCGTAGGTGGCCTTCAGGTCAGTGCCGTCGTTTCCGATAACGAACGTTTGCTCACCAGTGACGTTATACTTCCCATTTCTAAAAAGAGTGGATATCGAGTCGACCTCATTCCTTCCCATCGAAGTCGGATAACTATATTTGGAAGACCATGTTCCAACCAGACGATTGTCCACAGGGTTAGGCGCCAGTGGATCATTCAGGTAACCCCAAACCGTTACTATGCCAGCAACGATGCCAACAATTGCCCCCACGGTGCTCAAAAGCTTCAAAGAAACTCCTTTTTACTTTTCCTGTGGAGCTCATTCAGGTCTTGCATTTCCTATCAAGACCTGAGTCATTAATACGACGAAGACAGAACTCTATACCCGCACCGCATCCACCATTAAAAGAACATCACATATTTCCAAGCATTCGTTTGAGCGAGTCTTTACTTATAAAGTCTGAGTCTATTTTCACCAACTTACCGCTCCCACCAATAATAAAAGCAAATATTTTATTATGGTCTTTCGAGTATTTTATTTCATAACCCTTTGTTGACCAGTTCGCTACATCTTTCCCTTCAACAAAAACCTGGCGCATTATATCCAAACTTTCTTTATTACAGGCCTCATCCACAGAGTCGGAAAACACACCGCGAAAGAATACAGCTGCAGGGCAGCCATAATCCAAGGAGGAATCGTTTGTCATGTCAGAAAAAGCAATAAAATTTTGCCCTTTAACATCACCATACCGAACTATCAGAATGTTTTGCTCGCCGCCAGCATCACCCATCGCTGAGATGTTACCAGGCAAAGAAAAGGTCAGATCTGAATATACGAGCTTTATTCGTGGCTGCGCGCACGCAGACAAAGAAAGAAAGAAAACGAACAACAGCGTCACCAACCGCAGCATATTAAATTCCTTTTAGTGCCATGACGATCTTTGCCTTGTATGTTGCGATTATTTGAACCTTGCAAACATAATAAATAGACGTATCGCCAGAACTGATCCTTTTCCCTATTTTGGCAAGCTGCTTAACGATGTACGAAATGCCGGGTCTGACTCCACTCGGTCTAGGCACAAGATCCATAGAAGCAGAGCAACTTTGCGCTTCTTCAAGTGCTTTGTATGCAACTTGCGCAACCCGGTTGTTCACGGAATGAGGAGACGCAGTACCTTCTCCCCAGAAATAGTTGATAAGAGACGATATATATTCCCTGTCGTAAATATCCATGGCGATCTCCATTTAGCCATTTTCACGTCAATACTAGCTCCATGCCAGGCAAGAAAACCTACCAGAAAGCGTCTTCTCCAACCAGGCATGCTTATGGCGATTACGGTTGCGCAGTCTCCTGGCTCCCGGGGTAGATAAACCGCTCCTCGGCTTTATCGACCACCTGATCCATAATGCCGGTACCGGCCCCAAAATATCGGCCTTCAATATCGTATGGGTCGACCAATCCCCTGGCGTACTTGCCGCCGGGCTGGTAATCCGCCATGAATGATCGCAGATCCACAACGTCGGCAAAGTTCGATTGATTCACGTCGAAACGGCCGATGCTGCGACTGAGCCCGTTCGGCCCGCGGCCCAGATCAATCATCTCGATAACCGCGTCCGCGACGGACTGCGCCGAAAACTCAACGCCGGCACGTTTGAGTGAATCCGTTATCCTGTCGCGCTCACCGTCCGTCAGTGGATCGGAATCCTCCAGAACAGTCAGCTCACCATCCTGAATCGAGAATCCCCAGTCCTTCCTTTTGAGCGTGGGGGACAGGCTTTCAACACCGGATCGGTAGCCAAGCTCAACTCATTCTCCGTACTTCCGGGTAAAAAGCACACCATTGAACGTATGAGTGCAGCATTTGCACAGAGGCTCTAATGTATTTTCATCTATATCTGGGTTAACAACCCGTAAAATCCCGTCCCCATCGACGTAGAGGCCGCTGAAGTATGAACTTTCACCAATGCGGATCAACTCGTTGGCGGATTCATAGTCTTTGGCTACAAGCCAATAGATGGGCTCTTCCTTGTCTAATCGCGAAACAGCTTCACTATGAATCTCATTCCAAGGGTATCCCACTTTGGACAATAAGAACTTGAATAGTGGAGTGTAATCGAGCCCGCGCTGAATGCCTTTTCGCATCCCAACGCCAGATTCGCGGTTTCGCGAGTTCTTATAATCACCCCCGTGAAGATGATGAACACCGCGCGCTTTGGTGTTTACCTTCCGGTACAAAGGCTTCTTATTGTTGGGTCTCATTCTTCAATCTTCATTCATGCATAACGCTTTGATCAGCGGCGCACTTCAGTGCGTACGGTAGAGGGCTAAAGGCCCGGAACGAACTGCATCAACTGGTTATGCCTTCTTGATCGTATAGCCACTTTGGATAGCTTCCCTAACAGCTTTTTTAATGGCCTCCTGAGTCACCTCGCTTTCGACCAACTGAAGAAGCTCGCTTTTAATCACATTGATCCCCCAGACATACTGCTCTGCCTCACTCATGGCAAGAAATTCATCCGGGGTAAAAACGTCTCCCAAACTGTGGCACCCTATACCATCGCTGGCCCAATACTCCTTTTCTCTCGGATCTTTAGGACCGAATATAATG
The DNA here is from genome assembly GCF_004327985.1 of Marinobacter halodurans. GTDB lineage: Bacteria > Pseudomonadota > Gammaproteobacteria > Pseudomonadales > Oleiphilaceae > Marinobacter_A > Marinobacter_A halodurans. The sequence continues at coordinate 40,036 of NZ_SJDL01000005.1, read as the reverse complement.
TTCAGCTTTTTGAGATCGGCTATCCAAGTTTTTTTGGGAAGATAAGACAAAAAGGACTCCTCCACCTTGCCTAAAACCGCGTTGATCTCCCTAAGCTTATATTTTTGGGGATCATGGCGACCAAAGTAATTCAAAAAGCTAATAGAGATATCCCTGAAATACATATTTCATCCAACACGAGTATAACGAGGCTGTAGGAAAACCCTCGCCCCTTTTTAAGATGGCGCTCCTACGTATAATCTGGGTGTATTTCGATGTTGAGTGCCCCAGATTTTAAGAATAGGCGCTATTTTTAGTTTGTTTCTTGACCAATTTCGGGTCAAAAAAGTCTTCTGACCTTTTTCTACAGCCTCAACGCCAGCAGCAGGGGCGCGACGTCAGGAGCGTCCCTTGCCTGCATTTGTTAGATTCAATCATTCGTGACCTTCCTCACGAACTTACGAATAAGGTGCTTATCGTTTACATCAGCAAAGAGCCGCTTTATTGCTTCATCATCAGGCTCGGAAAACTTTAGGAATTTTTTGCCGTAGACGCCATACTGACAATCCTTTTGTTTGTTCTCAAGATCTCTTAGTATTAAACGCACTTTCTCGCATGCTTCAATATATCTGAGTGCAATCCTAGGCAAGTCGCGGGTCTTTATGTTAGATATAATATACCTGTGTATCACGCGATTTCTTAACTTATACAACGAATTCAGCTCTTTGTGGTCATCGTCTTTAATGACATTATATTTAAGAGCGTCATCATATATTTTTCGCTCCATCAAGCCTCGTTCATCTTCTGCTTGGAAAAGATATTTTATCGGGACCTCGTCCGTCTGATTCTCCAGTTGGATGGCGATGACGATGCTCAATCTTAGAAATGCATCAATCTGATTGGCAGAAACGGCAATCACTTCCACAAATGAATCTGATTCTATCGCATTATCCAGAAGGTCGTACGATGCTGCCAATGCTCCTTGGAATCGATCAAACTTTTCCATGTCAGAGGCGAGTTTTCGGTCTCCGGGAGGGACAATAACCACCGATTTTAAAATTTTATCAACTAAGCGAAGTTCATCATTTATTTGTTCATCGTTATCAAGGCTTGCATCATGGATATATTTACCGATTAAAGCCTTATCTGCTGAAGCCCCATAAAACATGTGAACACAGAACTCTGAATCATCCATCCTGGAAGGTCGCCATCTAAGCTCTGGCACACCCATTGGATACTCATCTGCAAGTTTAGGTGCTATTTCCTCTAGTGGGTAACAGCTAATCTGAAAACACCCTTTAGCGCTTTCATAGGGCTGAAAGCTGTATGGGGACTTTTCCTCTTCGCCTTCCACAACAGGGTTGAGGTATTGCCACTCTGTTGGAATTTGAATCAGGAATATCCCGTTGGGCTCTGTCCAATGCTTCATCCAGCATTCCTGCGAAAAATCTAACGCGGAGCTTTGCGGCAATTTTGGAGCCGCGCAGCGGTGGAAAAATTGTCCGACAACAGCGGCTGGTTATGCTTTTCCCTTCAACCTGTCTATCTCCGAGTTCGCCATTCGCATGATTTGCTCTTCGGTTGCGTGTCCTGCCGTTGTGACCAGGTGCATCAAGCTATCCGAAATACCATTATGAATCGATCTCGCCATTTCACTGAAAACTAGTAATTTTTTGGCAAATTCGTCCCGGCCATGATCGGTGTACAAATCCTGTCCGTTCTCCCTCATCGAATTGTGAACAATCCATTTTCTTAACGAGTTGAATTCCTTGAGATCGGAAAGCATTGAGCTTTGGACGCGCTCGGTTCGCTCAAGTAATCCAATAAGCTGGCCTAACGTTTTCCGACCGATTTGCTTCTGGTTCATCTCTGCATTTTCTCTTGTGATGCCATCGCAACCAAAGTGAATGCAGACGATAATGTAGAACTTACAGAGAGCATCTTCGACATATTGCAGTTGCCAGATTGCCTCACCTGTAGCTCTGTAGAAAAAGCCTAGCTCCTCAGAGTTAATCTCTCTTCTCATTTCCGATCTCTACTTCCGCATAACGCTGAGCGAAGCGGCGGCCCGTCAGGGACGTCCGCCTTACGCGACTTGTTAAGTGGTCATAGCACCGAGTAGGACCAGGGCTCCCAGCAAACCAAACATTGCCGCCGTTGATGAACATAGCAAACTGATGACAGACCACCTTAGATCCACCCCTTTGGCCAGATTTCTTATGGCAATGTAGGAAACCGGAATTGCCACAATACAAGCCAAACCGATCAATAGAATTGAAAGATAGGGATTGCCCGAAAAAACTGAAAGCACAGCTATGACGGGGAACATTCCTGCAAAATAGGCCAACCAATTTTTCATTCAATTTAGACACTTAACAGTGATTAGACCGCGTTCCGTAATATTGAATATACGAGAATTCTTCATAATATCGCCCTTCCACATATCAGGACGCGATCAGTTTTCCATTTCAAACAGCAGCTTAGCCCGCGAGTGGCGACCTTGCCATGCAATCGTTTGGATTCTTCTTTTTGTGATTTCAATATAACGGTATAGGTACAGCACAACAGGCTGGGTGAATACAGCACCGGATTCGCCATCCCTGCAATCCCGTAGTCACTCAAACCACCCTCACCAACTCCCCTTTCTCCCAACCCAACCTTCCAACCTCAGCCACCTGCCGCCGCATCCCCGGCACGGGCCGGATCATAAACAGGTCCCCATTGCGCCCCAGCAGGGATTTGGGCACGCCGCAGTCCCGCGCCAGGCTGGCGTGGACGTCCATGTGTTCGGCTTCGCCGTGGACGGGGATGGCGACTTCGGGCTGCACCCACTGGTACATGGCGCGCAGTTCGTCCTGGGCCGGGTGGCCGGAGGCGTGGATGGGGAGGTCGGCGGCTTCGGCGGTGATGACTTCGACGCCCTGCTCTTTGAGGCTGGCGATCAGGGCGTCGATGGCCTCTTCGTTGCCGGGAATCGCGCGGGCGCTGAAGATGACGCGGTCTCCGGGTTCCAGCTCCACGTCGGGGTGGGTGCCCATGGCCATGCGGCGCAGGGCGGTGCGGGGTTCGCCCTGGCTGCCGGTGGCGACGGCCAGCACTTCCTCCCGGGGCAGGTAGCCCAGGTGGGCGGGGTTGATGAGGTGGTCGTCGGCGTTCCAGACGCCCGCGGCCTTGGCGGCGCCGCTCATGTTGATCAGCGAGCGGCCCAGCAGGCCCATGTAGCGGCCGGTGGCGCGGGCGACGTTGGCGAGGGTGTGCAGGCGGGCGATGTTGCTGCCGAAGCACGCGACGATGACGCGGCCCGGCGCGTCCTGTGTGGCGGCCAGCAGGCCTTTTTCCAGCACGGATTCGGAGGTGGAGTGGCCGGCCACGGTGGCGTTGGTGGAGTCGCAGACCATGGCGGCCACGCCTTCGTCCGCCAGCGCCTGGAAGGTGCCCGGCGCGTAGCCGTGGCCCACCAGCGGCTCGTCGTCCAGCTTCCAGTCGCCACTGTGGAAGATGTTGCCCGCCGGGGTGCGGATCATCAGGGCGTTGGGATCGGGAATGGAATGGGTCAGGGCCAGCCATTCCACCTGGAACGGGCCGATGCTGCGGCGCTCTTCCATGTCCATCACGTGGATGGGCACCCGGTGCAGCAAGTCGAATTCCGCCAGCTTGCGGCGCAGGATCTCGGCGGTGAAGCGGCTGGTGTAGACGGGGCACTGCAACAGCGGCCACAGGTAGGGCACCGCGCCCACGTGGTCCTCGTGGGCGTGGGTGATGATCAGGCCCGCGAGCCGGTCCCGGCGGTCGGCGATGAAGGCGGGATCGGCCATCTGCACCGGCGGTTCGCCGCGCTGGTGCACCGTGCCGTCCGCCACCACCCGCCCCGGCCGGGGAAAGGTCACCCCGCAATCCACCATCAGCCACTGGCCGTCGTGGCCGTAGAGGTTGAGGTTCATGCCAATTTCGCCGGTGCCGCCAAGCGGCAGGAACCAGAGGTCGTTGTGGTCGGGCGTCATAGCATCCTTGCGGTGGTTGAGGGTGAGCGGAGGGCACAGACCCGCAGTGTAACGCAGATTCCGCGTAAGGCCGCCGTATCGACTGGCCGGTCAGGGCGGGTTGCGTTACTATCGTTGCTTTGGTCCCGGGCTGCTCGTAGCGCTGCAAATAGCTGACTTTGTTAACTTTATCAGCCTGTATCCGCGCGTTTGGCGACCGCCGTTCCGATCTGCACGGCGGAAGAGCCCGTAATACACCAGGACGAATCCCGACCGGCTTCCGGGTTCCTGGTCCGGTGATCGCCGATCGCCCCAACCCACCTTCAACAGACGCATTCCCATGACCCAGGCCGCAGTGACTTCCCGTTCGTCGTCCGCCCTGCTCACGCTGACCGGCATCCTGTTTGTGGCGCTCAACCTGCGCCCGGCCCTGACCAGCGTGTCGCCGGTGCTGAAGCGCATCGGTGAAACCCTGGCGCTGGGTTCGTTTGGCCAGGGGGTCCTGACCACGCTGCCGGTACTGTTCCTGGGGCTGTGTGCGCCGCTGGCGCCCCAGTTGGCCCGGCGCATCGGGGTGGATCGGGCCGTGCTGGTGGCCACGGCGGTGCTGGGGGCGGTGCTGGTGCTCCGGCCCTACAGCGGCACTGTGGGCCTGTTCGCCGGTACGCTGATCGCCGGTGGCTGCATCGGGGTGATGGGCGTTCTGCTGCCGGGCGTGGTGAAGCGGGACTTCCCGTCGTCTGCCAGCGTCCTGACCGGGCTCTACACGGCAGTGCTCTGCCTGGGCGCGTCGGCGGCTGCAGGAACGACCGAGCCCATGCGCCTGGCGTTCGGCGGCGATTGGCAGGCGGCGCTGGCAATCTGGACGATCCCGGCCTGGGTGGCGGTGGTGTTCTGGTGGTTGCAGTTGGACGGCAAGCATATTCCCAGACGCCCGACGAAACCGGCCCGCTCGCTGTTCCGGGATCCGCTGGCCTGGCAGGTGACGCTCTATATGGGCCTGCAATCGTCGCTGTCCTATTCGGTGTTTGGCTGGCTGCCGACGATCCTGCAGGACCGCGGGATGCCCGCCGTGGACGCCGGGATCGGCCTGTCGGTCTCGATCATGATCCAGATCGGCTCCGCCATCGCCGCGCCCTGGATCAGCAGTCGTATGCGGGACCAGCGGGCAATGATCGCGCTGGCCGTGCTCTTGACCGGGGCCGGGCTGATGGGGTGCGTCTACGCGCCGATCGGCGGCATCTGGTTCTGGGTCGTCATCCTTGGCGCAGGTCAAGGCGGGACGTTCAGTATGGCGCTGACCCTGCTGGCCGTGCGCGCCCGGGATCACGAGACCGCCGCACGCCTGTCCGGCATGGCCCAGGGCGTCGGCTACACCGTGGCGGCCTTCGGTCCGCTGGGTCTAGGGCTACTGCACGGGATATTCCACGACTGGCAGGTGGCCGGGGTGTTCCTTGCGGTGATCGCCTGCGCCGTGCTCGGGTTTGGTCTGGCGGCGGGCCGTCCGCTTTATGTGGGCGAAGCGCGCTGAAGTCCCGGGATTGCGTCCCCCAGGTATGACGGCCGGCGCCTCCGGCAGGTCAACTCAGTAGCGCTGGTCGACTTCCCCTTCCGAAGCCGCCAGGGTGCCCGGGTCGATCAGATGGGTGGGAATCCGGATGGTCTGAGGCGGCTCGCCGGGATGGGCCATTCGCGCCAGGCTTCGGGCCACGGCCAGTTTGGCCATGCGGGCCGGAGACTGGGCGGCCGTGGCGGCAAGGTTAGGCTGGTGCTCGCGCATCGCGCGTATGAATGCGGGCGATCCGTCGACGGAGACGATCTGGATGTCGTCGCGACCACTCAGTTCGGCCGCCTGGGCCGCACCCAGGGCGGACGGGTCGTTGATCGCGAAGATCCCCTGCACAGCGGGCTGCTGGCTGAGCAGGAAGGTGCCCGCTTCCAGACCGCCGCCAAAGGTTCCGCCGCCGTTGTATTGATCGCCCACCAGATGGATGTCCGGGTAGTTGTTCAACACGGACCGGCAGCCGGCCACCCGTTCGGTGACGGACGACACCTGGGCGCCGTTGACGACGGCCACCTCGCCCCGGTGATTCAACCGGTCAACCAGGTACTGGCAAGCGATCTCGCCGGCCTGGACGTTGTCCGTCGTCACGGTGATATCCGCGCCCCGGGCATCGATGTCGATGGCGGCCACCACGATGCCGGCCTTTTGGGCCAGCCGGATGTCCGGCTCGATGGCCTCGCTGTCGGCCGCGGTCAGCAGGATGATGGCCACCCGGTCATCGATGAACTGTCGGATCTGCCGGCGCTGGCGCTTCAGGTCATAGGCACTGGACACCACGGTCATCGCCACCGGCCGGCCGGACTGGGCCTCAGCCTCTGCCTGAATGGCCTCGGCCAGGCTGTAGAAGAAGGCATTGCCCAGGTCCGCCACGCTGACACCGATGCGCAGCCGGTCGTCGGCCGCGGCGGTCAGCGTGATCATCAGGCCCAGCATGCCAATGGCCAGCAGTCGTTTCATGGCGATCCCGTCATCGTCAGTGATCCGACCTCCACGTCGGAATCCTTGGGGCGGTGTTCAGGCCGCCGCGTCGCCGTCGACGGCACCGGTCATGATCGCCACCGCATCCGACATGGAATGCGTATCCGGCCGGATCACGGCGGCGCGTCTGCCCAGACGGTGCACATGGATGCGGTCGGCCACCTCGAACACATGAGGCATGTTATGGCTGATCAGCACCACGGGCAATCCGCGATCGCGCACATCCTTGATCAGATTGAGCACACGCCGGGATTCCTTGACGCCGAGAGCCGCGGTCGGCTCGTCCAGGACAACCACTTTACTGCCAAAGGCGGCTGAGCGCGCCACGGCCACGCCCTGGCGCTGACCGCCGGACAGGGTTTCCACGGCCTGGGTGATGTTCTGGATGGTGAGCAGCCCCAGGTCACTGAGCTGCTGGGTCGCGCGGCGGCGCATCTCGGCCTTGTCGAGCATGCGGAACACCGAGCCCAGGATGCCGGGCTTGCGCAGCTCGCGCCCCAGGAAGAGGTTGTCGGCGATGCCCAGCGACGGCGCTACGGCCAGCGTCTGGTAGACGGTTTCGATGCCTGCCTCGCGCGCCTCCATGGGATTGCGGAAGCTGATGGGCCGGCCGTTCATGCGGATCTCGCCGGCATCCGGCACCACAGCGCCGGACAGCGCCTTGATCAGCGAGGATTTACCGGCGCCGTTGTCGCCGATCACGGCCAGGACCTCGCCCGGGTACAGGTCAAAATCGGCCGAGTCCAGGGCGGTGACCCGGCCATAACGCTTGATCAGGCCCCTTGCGGACAGTACGGGTGTTGTCTCGTCGGTCATGCGGAAACCCTCCGGATCCACTGGTCAATGGCGACGGCCACGATGATCAGCAGGCCGACGGTGAATTGCTGCCAGAGCACATCCACACCGGCCAGCGCCAGCCCGTTGCGGAAGATGCCGACGATGAGCGCCCCGATCAGGGTGCCGAAAATGGACCCCCGGCCGCCAAACAGCGACGTCCCGCCGATCACCACGGCGGTGATGCTGTCCAGGTTCGACATGAAGCCCACCTGCGGACTGACCGAGCCGATACGGCCGATCATCAGCCAGGCGGCGAGACCGCAGATCAGGCCCGCCAGTACGTAGATCGATTGCAGCACGCGCCGGGTGCGGATGCCGGCCAGTTCGGCGGCGTCCTTGTCGTCGCCGGTGGCGTAGACATGGCGGCCCCAGGCGGTCCAGTTCAGGGCGAACCAGATCAGGCCGAACAACCCCAGCATCAACAGGGAGCCGTAGGTCAGCCGGGCGCCGAAGACATCGATGGCGTGCCCGGTCCATTGCAGCAGCGGCGCGGCGCTCTCGATATCCTGGGAGCGAATGGTCTCACTCTTGGAATACCAGAGGTTCAGCGCAAAGAAGATGTTCCACGTGCCCAGCGTCACGATGAACGGCGGCAGTTTGACCCGGGTCACCAGGGACCCGTTGATCGCGCCGCACAGGGCCCCGGCGCCGAGGCCCAGCAGCAGGGCGCCGAACGGCGGCAGGCCGAAGTCGACCGCCATGCGGCCCATGACGACGGTGCACAGCACCATGATGGCGCCCACGCTGAGGTCGATGCCCATGGTCAGGATAATCAGGGTCTGGGCCACCCCCAGGGTGCCGATGATGGTGACCTGTTGCAGCACCAGCGAGAGGTTGAACGGACTCAGGAAACGATCGCCGACGATCAACGTAAAGGCGGCGATGGCGGCCAACAGGACGATCGCCGGTGCCGCCGTCGGGTTGGCATGGAAGAAGCGGTGCAGGCGTTGCCAGGCGGACAGTGACTCAACGGTATTGCGCTCGGCCAGTGTACCGCTGACGGACTCCGCGATGCGCTCATGGTCGGCGGCCACGGCGGGAGTGGATTTGGATGCGGTCATAACACGGCTCCGGAAAATAGCCTTGTCGGGTTTCGATTGAAGCCGGGATGTGGCCTGGGGCGGAGGGGCCCGACGGGCTCCCATCCCCAGGTCACATCCCGGCCGAGGACATCAGCCCCAGCACTCACCGAGACCGGCGTGGGCACTGATACTCTTGATGCCATCCTCCGGATGGTCCGTGACCAGGGTCACGCCGGTGTCGTGGAAGTCCTTGCCGGGCGAGGGCTGTGGCTTCTTGCCGGTGCGGGCGTACTCGGCGATGGCTTCAACGCCCAGGGCCGCCATCTTCAGCGGAAACTGCATCGATGTCGCGCCGATAACGCCGTCTTCGACGTTCTGCACACCCGGGCATCCGCCGTCGACCGAGACGATGGTGACCTGGTCCTGCAGACCCACGGCCTTCAGTGCCTGATAGGCACCGGCGGCGGCCGGCTCGTTGATGGTGTAGACGAGGTTGATGCCCGGGTCTTTCTGCAGCAGGTTTTCCATGGCGCGACGACCGCCTTCCTCGGAACCCTCGGTCACATCATTGCCGACGATGCGGGGATCGGTTTCATCGCCGATGTCGCTGGGGTCGTTCAGGTCGATACCGAAGCCCTTCAAGAAGCCCTGGTCCCGGGCCACGTCGACGGTGATCTCGCTCGGGTTCAGATCCAGCAGGGCGATCTTGGCGTCCTTGGCGTCGGCTCCCATCCGGGCTTTGGCCCATTCACCGATCATAACGCCGGCCTTGAAGTTGTCGGTGGCAAACGTCGCGTCGGCGGCCGAGGCCGGGCTCAGGGGCGTGTCCAGGGCAATGACGAGCAGGCCGGCCTCCCGGGCACGCTCGATGGTCGGCACGATGGCGGCGGGATCGTTCGGGGTGATCAGGATGCCGGCGGCACCGGCCGCAATCAGGTTCTCGATGGCCTGGACCTGGGAGTCGTTGTCGCCGTCGTAGCGCCCGGCGGCGGTGCGTAGCTCGATACCCATGTCCTTGGCCTTGGCGGTCGCGCCCTCCTTCATCTTGACGAAGAAGGGATTGGTGTTGGTCTTGGTGATCAGGCCCACCAGGACGTCATCGGCCAGCGCGCCGGTTGCAACAACGCTCAGGCCCACGGCCATGGCCAGGGATTTCAGGGGTGCTTTCATGATCTGTCCTGCCTCTTTGTTGTTGTGGTCGATCAATACCGGCTCGTCGAGCCGTCAGGACCACTTTACGCAGGCGTGCTAACCGGGAATTTCAACGACAAGGCGGTTTTGAAACAATTGAAATACAGGCAGGCGTGAACGCGGAGCCGGTCAGCGTGGTGTTCGGGGCGACCGACACGCCCGGATGGCGCCGCCGAGGTCAGGCAGGCCCCAGACCGGGGAACAGTTCCCGGAACATGGCGGCGGTCAGGGGCTTCTGCACCAGCGGCCAATGGATGTCGAGCCCCAACTCCCGTTCCAGCATGGCCCGGGGCAGGCCGGACATCAGCAGGCAGGTGGTTTCCGGCCAGCAGCTGTGGGCCATGGTCACCACATCCAGCCCGGTCAGGTGGCCACCGAGGTTGACGTCGGACACCAGCAGACCGACGGCGGCATCGCGGTGTCGGGCCCAGTCGATGAAGTGTTCGCCGTGTTCGAAACCAACCACGTCCAGCCCCCGTGCTTCGAACAGGTCCACCAGGGCGTCACGCACACTGCGATCGTCCTCGACGATGGCGACACCCCGGGTGGTATCGAAGGGCAACGGATCCAGCGCCGCCGCCGGATGGTCCGTTCCGGCGTCCTGGGCCAGGGGCCAGCTCAGGGTGATGGTGGTGCCCTGGCGGGGGGCGGATTCCAGTTGGAAGTCACCGCCGCTTTGCTGCACGAAGCCATAGACGGTGCTCAGCCCCAGCCCGCTGCCCTGCCCGGCAGGCTTGGTGGTAAAGAAGGGTTCCAGCACCCGTTTCTGCATCGATGGCGGGATGCCGGTGCCGGTATCGATGACCCGGATGACCAGCCGGCCCGGTGCGCCCAGCCGCGTCTGGATGCGAATGTGGCCGCTGGACGGAATCGCGGCGGCGCTGTTCAGTGCCAGGTTGAGGATGGCGTTTTCCAGTTGCGAGGGATCGATGTCGATCGTTGCCTCCGGCGCTCCCAGGTCCAGGTCCAGCTGAATCCGGCCGGACACGCTGTATTCCAGCAGTTCGGCCATGCCGGCCAGCACCTCGTCGACCACCACCACTTCCGGCCGCAGGCGCTGCTTGCGACTGAACGCCAGCAGCCGTTGCACCAGTTGGGCGCCGCGCTCACTGACATTCAGTGCCCGTTCCAGGTATTTGCGGCCGCGCTCGGACAGGTCGGGCAGTTGATCGAGCAGTTGCAGGTTACCCATCAGGGCCGCCAGCAGGTTGTTGAAATCGTGCGCCACGCCCCCGGTCAGTTGCCCCAGCACCTCCATTTTCTGCGACTGTTGCAGTTGCTGTTCGGCCACGCGCCGCTCGGTCAGGTCGCTGTACAGGGTCACGAAGCCACCGTTCGGCATCGGCTGGCTGCGGAACTCGACGATCTGTCCGTCATCGTAGTGGCGCTCGAAACTCTGGACGCTGCGATGACGCGCCTCGTTCAGCGACTGGATGTCGATCGACTCCTGCTGGAGGTTCAGGTTACGGAACCGTTTGCGGCTCATCAGGCGCTGTACCTCATCAAGCCGCATCCCCGGCCGCAACTGGTCCGGTGCGAAATCGAAGATTTCCAGGTAGCGACGGTTCCAGGTCACCAGTTCGCCTTCGGCCGAGAAGACACTGAGGCCATCCTGGATCTGGTTGAAGGTGGTTTCCAGCAGGGTCTTCTGGGCGTCCAGTTCCTGGCTGGTGCGTTCCGCCGCCCGGGCGTGGTCGCGGAAGATGTCGTAGGCGGCCGCCAGGTCACCGATCTCGTCCCTGCGCTTGATGGCGATGTGCGCAGGGGCGGCCTCGCCCCGTGACAGGTAGCCCATGTCCTCGATCACCACCGCCAGGTCCCGGGTCAGCCGTCGATTGTTGGCGTAGTGCACGCCGATGGCGGCCATCAGCACCAGCGCCAGTCCCACGGTCAGTACCAGGGCCCGGGTGACCTGGGCGGACACGGTTTGCTGCTGGCCCAGCACGACGTTCTGGATGTCGGTGGCAAAGTTGTTGGTCTGCTGGGTCAGCTGCTCCGAATGGGCACGCAGACGGGCGAGCAGGAAGGCCTTGCCCTGCTCGATGCGCTGCAACTGGCGGTGATCGTCCGCGGCCAGCGTCAGCCAGTCCCGATAGTCGTCGCGCCCGGGCAGGGTCGAGGCGAGGCTTCCCAATTCCTGGAGACTCCGGTCGACGTACTGGTCCGGATGGGTGATGGAGAGGTAGAAGCGCTGCAACGACGGCCAGGGATCCAGCGTGGCCCGGTCGACTCCGGAGCGGGCCCGGGCCCGCTGGTCCACCTCGAACTGCGCGGCGAACAGATCCTCGCGCAGGAACAGTTCGTCATTGACCAGATCGGCCAGCCGGTTCAGGTCGGCGCGGATATCGGCCAGGCTGGCCTGCAACTGCTCGCGCACCTCCGGGTTCTGTAGCTGTTCGGACAGCGAGTAGGCCAGCTCATACCGGTGCGACAGTCGCTGGCGCTCGGTCTGCAATTGCATCGGACGGCCGGCGGACGCCAGGTAGGGCGCCATCGCCACGATCTGGGCCGCTTCCTCCGACAGGGTCAGGGCATTGCGGATCTCAGGGATCAGCAACCCCTCGAACTCGTTAACCGCCGACCGGGTCTGGTTCAGGCTGTGCCAGGTCACCAGGATCAGCCCCGCCACCAGGCAGATCCCGATGCCAAACGCCAGCAGCGCCTGGTTCTGGAGCGTCCAGCGCATGGCCCTCATAGCTGGGACACGCTGGCCTCAAACCGGTACCCCATGCCGCGTTCGGTCTTGATGTAACGCGGCGCCTTGGGGTTCTCTTCCAGCTTTCGCCGCAGCCGCAGGACCAGGACGTCAATGGTGCGGTCGAAGGACTCGGTCTCCCTGCCGTGGGTCCGCTCAAGCAGCACGTCACGGCTGAGCACCCGGTTGGGCGACTGCACCATGACCGCCAGCAGGTTGAACTCGCCACTGGTCAGCTCAACGGCTTCGCCCTTGGGGTTGAACAGCTGGCGCCGGCTCAGGTTCAACTGCCAGCCGTCGAACACCAGCCCACCTTGCGGTTCCGCCGACAGCGTGCGGGGTGTCACGCTCAACTCGGTGCTACGGCGCAGGAGCGCCCGCACCCGGGCGATGACTTCACGCAGGTTGAAGGGTTTCATCAGGAAGTCGTCGGCCGCCATCTCGAGGCCGAGGATGCGGTCGGTCTCGTCCCCCTTGCCGGTCAGCATCATGATGGGAATGGGCGAGCGCTCGCGAACCTGCTGCGCGACCCGCAGGCCGTTCTCCTGCTCCAGGCGCAGGTCCAGGATGATCAGGTCGACCGGGGCGCGCTCCAGGAGGTCGAGCAGGTCACGGCCCCGACGCAACGGCGTCACTCGGTACCCCTCCAGGGTCAGGGCATCCTCAAGGACATCCAGGATATCGACCTCATCGTCGACGATCACCAGATGGCGTGGGTGTTCAGCCTCCATCGTCCACTTCAACCTCTTATTGTTATGCTGGCCGCTTCTACGCGCATACTTTAACGGATCATTTCACTATCATTGGCGGGCCGCCGCAACACACGATTGCGTTTGATCGCCCGCTTTACGTGGGCAAGGAACGCTGATGCAATGCGTCTGACGCCGTTGGCCGACCCACGAAGCCCTGGGCCACCAGGCCGCCCTTAGCCAATCGAGAGACGAACCGGAGCAGCAATGGAACTGACTTTTCTCGGCACCTCCGCCGGCACGCCCACCCGCCACCGCAACGTGACCGGGCTGGCGCTACAGCACGGCGGATCCAGGGGCTGGTACCTGATCGACTGCGGCGAAGGCACCCAACACCAGGTGCAGAAAACGCACCACACCCTGGGCCAGCTGCGGGCGATCTTCATCACCCACGTGCACGGCGATCACACCTTCGGCCTGCCGGGGCTGCTGGCCAGTGCCTCCATGGCCGGGCGCACCGAGCCGTTGCCGCTGATCGCGCCGCCGTCGATCCGCACCTTCGTGGAAACCACGCTGGGCGCGACCGACTCCAACCTCGGTTACGGGATCGAGTTTATCGAGGCGCACGCGGACGGGTTCCACTGGCAGGACGAGCACATCGACGTGACGACCGCCGCCCTGTCCCACCGCGTGCCGACGGTGGCGTATCAGGTGACCGAACGACACCTGGAACGCCATCTGCTGACGGACAGACTGCAGGCAGACGGCGTCCCCGCCGGACCGGCCTGGGGCGAACTGCAGCGGGGCCAGGATGTGACGCTGGAGGACGGTCGGTTGCTGCGCAGCGCGGATTATGTGACGGTCAACCGGTCACCCCGGCGCGTGGTGGTGGGTGGCGACAACGACACGCCGGAGCTGCTGTCCGAGGTCTGCCGCGGGGCACAGGTGCTGGTGCACGAGTCCACCTACACCCAGGACGTCTCCGACCGGGTCGGCCCCTGGCCGCAGCACAGCTCAGCGGAACAGGTGGCCCGCTTTGCCGAGGCTGCAGGCGTGCCCAACCTGGTGTTGACGCACTTCAGTTCCCGCTACCAGTTCAGCCATCCGTCGGCACCGCTGATCGACGAGATCGAGCAGGAAGCGCGGCGGTTCTATTCCGGCAACCTCAACCTGGCGCGGGACCTGGAGACCTACGTGCTGGACCGGGACGGCCATCTGGCACTGGCCCCGGCCGCGGGATGACCCAGGTTGGCTGGCCTCGCAGACATGCCAACAGCCCCGTGTTAGGGTCGAAAATCGATCCGCATGAACACCACGGCTGCCAGGGGTAACAATGGAAGAATTTATCGACGGCTTTCGCCGCTACGGCGACTTCACCGGTCGCGCCACCCGCCGACAGTACTGGATGTTCTTCCTCTACTATTTCCTCTTCTCGGTGGTCGCCAACCTGATCGACCTGGCGATGGGTTCCTTCGTGGTCTCGCTGCTGTTCAGCGTGATGACGGTCATCCCCACCATCAGTCTGGGCACCCGCCGGCTGCACGACATCGGCCGCTCCGGTTGGTGGCAACTGCTGATGTTCGTGATCCTGATCGGCTGGATCGTCCTGGCGGTGATGTTTGCCCGGGAAGGTGAGGGGGATAATGCCTATGGGCCGGAGCCGGCGCGCCCATGAGGGACTAGCACCAGCCGCCCCGTACGATTCGCCGGCGCCCCTGGATGCGCCGGTTGTAGAGGTAAACCCAGGCGGGGCCAAAGGGTGTGGTCAATTGCTGGCGGTCGTATTCGCCGCGCCCGGGATCGTCCGGGCGATAGTCCTCGAGTCTGTCGAGACGTCGCAAGCCGGCCCCCGTGACTCGATAGACCTCCACCTGGACCCCGGCGGATGGTTCCAGGCGGGCGGCGGGATACGCCCCCAGGTCGTACAGGGCGATCCCGGTCAGCCGGGCCTTCCCGACATAACGGGCCCCGCGCAGGAAAGCATGATTGACGCCGCCCCGCTTCAGCGTGCCGTAGACGGCCACTTGATGGAGCTGGAAACCGGTCGGCGAACGGGCAAACGACATGGCGATATTTCCTGTATGAACGGTAAATCCCTGAGTACCCTGGGCGTTTGACACCCGGACCCCGGGGCCAATCTGCCACCGGGAAAATAGTCCTTGCAAGTTGCCACCGGCAACGCCACTGTTCATCCTGGGGCGGGTATTCCGCTCCCTCCTTTCCAGCCCTGATCGACGATTCATGACCGCACGCCCAACCACCGCGCCACTGGATGACCCGCTGTACTACCTGAGGAATTTCGAGACCCTGGTGACCTGGGTCCGGGATCACCACGGTGATTTGCTGACGCCCGGGGAACGCGACCTCATCCGCAACCTGCTCACCCTGCCCCTGCCGGCCCGCGGGCTGCTGGTGCGGCTGGTCATGCGCACGGGCGAGCTGTTCCGGCAGGGCAAACTGGTGTACCCGGAACTGGGCGCCCCGGTGACCGACGCCCTGGCCACACTGGCGGAGGCCGGCTGGATCGATCCGGAGCCGGTGCTGGCACTGGACGACCTGTTCCGGATGCTGTCCGCCGCCGAGTGCCGTATCGTCTTTGCCGGCGTCATGAAACAGGCCGGCCTGCCCCGCAGCACCACCAAGACCCGCCTCCTGGACACGTTGCAGGAAGAGCCTCCGGAACCCCGCCCGCTCAGGACCTGGTGGCCGGAGGCCGACGATCCGGTGATCGGCCTCAACCACATGCCGCTGTTCGACCGGCTGCGGTTGATGTTCTTCGGCAACCTGCGCCAGAGCTGGTCCGACTTCGTGCTGGTGGAGCTGGGACATCACCAGTACGAGACCGTCCCCTTCACGCCGGATTCCCGGGCCTTCCAGCAGCGGGAGGCGGTGGATCGGTACCTGCAGATGCAGGCCTGCCGGGACCGGCTGGAAGCGGGTGAATCGCCGACCGACATCTGGCGGGATGTTCCGGAGCGTGACGACAGCAACCCGTGGCTGGAAAGCCGGCGCGGCCGGCTGCTGATGGAACTGGGCCGTCAGGCGGACCGCCAGGGTCATACCGATCTGGCCCTGGCAGCCTGGTCCGATAGCGGCCACCGGGAAGCGCGGTTGCGGCACCTGCGCCTGCTAGAGCGGCTGGAACGACATCAGGAAGCCTGGGACATCGCCCTGTCGGCACAGGCGGAACCCCGAGGCGACGGCGAGGTCCAGGGTCTGGAGCGCCTGATGCGTCGACTCGCCCGCAAGGTGGACCAGCCACCCCCGGAACGTCCGGAACGGCCGACGATCCCGGAAATCCATTTAACACTGCCCCAGCCGGTGGGCGCCTCCGTGGAATGGGCTGTGTTGCAGGATCTGGACAGCCACGACACGCCGGTCTGCTACGTGGAAAACACCCTCATCAACGGCCTGTTCGGGCTGCTGTGCTGGCCGGCCCTGTTTGCGCCACTCCCGGGGGCGTTCTTCCATCCGTTCCACCTCGCGCCGGCGGACCTGCACCGGGAGGACTTCGTCAGACGCCGCCAGGCCCTGTTCGACGACTGCCTGGCCGCGCTCGACGGCAACGCCTACAAGGACCGTATTCGCCAGACCTGGCGCGAGAAACACGGCATCACCTCGGCCTTCGTCGCCTGGCCCGCGCTGAGCGAGCCGGTGCTGGATCTGGCGCTGCACTGCATTCCCGCCACGGATCTGAAGCTGATCTTCCAGCGGTTGCTGTGGGATCTGCGAAACCACCGCAGCGGTCTGCCGGACCTGATCCGCTTTCACCCGGAACAGGCCAGCTACGACCTGATCGAGGTAAAAGGCCCGGGCGACCGGTTACAGGACCACCAGATCCGCTGGCTGGAATTCTGCCTGGCGCACGACATCGCGGTGTCCGTCTGCTACGTGCGCTGGCAGGAGGCCGACTGATGCGGGTGGCGGTACGCACATTGTGCGAGTTCGCGGCCCGGCGCGGCGATCTGGACCATCGCTACACGCCGGCGCCCACGGCGGAAGACGGCATCGCCGGCCACGCGAAGGTGCAATCCCGGCGCGGGCCGCAGTATCAGCCGGAGCTGTCGTTGAACGGCGAGTGCGCCGGCCTGGCCCTGAGCGGCCGCGCCGACGGCTACGATCCGCTGGCCAACCGCATCGAAGAGATCAAGACCCATCGCGGTGACCTTTCCCGCCTGTCCTCGGACCAGCGGGCCCTGCACCGGGCCCAGTTGCGGGCCTACGGTGCCCTGCACTGCCGGGAGACCGGGAAAGACAGCGTGGAGCTGGCGCTGGTCTACTACGACATCGGCCGGGACCGGGAAACCGTGGAACGGGAAAGCGCCAGCGCCGACACCCTCTGGGACGAGCTGACCGTCCTGTGCGATGCCTATCGCCAGTGGGCGCAACAGGAAGCGGCCCACCGCCGGCAACGGGACGACGCCCTGCAGACGCTGCAATTTCCGTTCAGCGATTTCCGCAAAGGCCAGCGGGCTCTGGCCGAGACGGTGTTTCGCAACAGTTGCCGCCAGCAAAGCCTGATGCTGCAGGCGCCTACCGGCCTCGGCAAAACCCTCGGTACCTTGTATCCCGCACTGATGGCCCTGCCCCGAACGGGGCAGGATCGGCTGTTCTACCTGACCACCCGTAACCCAGGCAAGCAGCTGGCACTGGATGGCCTGCGGGCCCTGCGCGAGCACCAGGACGAATCGCTGCCGCTGCGGGTACTGGAGCTGAGCGCCAAGGACCACGCCTGCGAGCATCCGGACAAGGCCTGCCACGGCGAGGCCTGTCCGCTGGCCGCCGGGTTCTTCGACCGGCTGCCCGCCGCCCGGCAGGCCGCCGTCGACCATGACGGCCCGCTCACCCGGGAAGCCTTGCGCCAGATTGCGGTCGAACACACCCTCTGCCCCTACTTCCTCGCCCAGGAAATGGCCCGCTGGAGCGATGTGGTGGTGGCGGACGTCAACCGCCTGTTCGACCAGCACGCCCTGCTCCACGGACTGACCCGGCAGAACGACTGGCGCGTCAGCCTGCTGGTGGACGAGGCCCACAACCTGGTGGACCGGGCCCGGGGCATGTACTCCGCCACCCTGAACCAGGCGCGCCTGCTGAAGGCCAAACGCCAGGCCCCGGCGCCCCTGCGCCCGCCGCTGAACCGGGTGGCCAAACAGTGGCAGGCGCTGGCGCGGGAAGCGGCTCCGGACAACGACCACCCGGTATTCCTGGCGGCCATTCCCAAGGCGCTACTACCCAGCCTGAACGGTCTGGTGTCCGCCATCACCGAGTACCTGACGGACAACCCGCCGGACCTCGCCTTGCAGGAGCTGATGTTCGACTGCCTGGCATTCACCCGGCTGGCGGAGGCCTTTGGCGACCACTCCCTGTGCGAGTACCGCAACGCCGGGCGGGGCAAGGCCCAGTTGGCCATCCAGAACCTGATCCCGGCGGACTTCCTGGCACCGCGTTTCGAAGCGGTGGACAGCACCCTGCTGTTCTCGGCCACCCTGTCGCCGGGGGTCTACCATCGGGATCTGCTGGGCCTGCCGGAGGATACCTTCTGGCAGAAGGTGGAGAGCCCGTTCCGGGCCGAACAGGTACAGGTGCGCTTTGCCGACCGGATCAGCACCCGGCGGCCGGATCGCGAGGCATCGCGGGCACCTATCGCCACGCTGATCGCCGGCCAGTTCCGCGAGCATCGTGGCAACTACCTGGCCTATTTCAGCAGCTTTGCCTACCTGCAGGCAGTGCTGGAGACCCTGCGCGAGCAGGCGCCGGACATACCGGTCTGGCACCAGCACGGCGGCATGTCCATGGACGAACGGCAGGCCTTTATCGACCGTTTTGCCGAGGGTGGCGAAGGGGTGGGCTTTGCGGTGCTGGGCGGCGCGTTTGGCGAAGGCATCGACCTGCCCGGACGGCGTCTGATCGGCGCCTTCGTCGCGACCCTGGGGCTGCCGCCGTTCGATCCCTGGCACGAGATCCTGCGCCAGCGGCTGCAGGCCCGGTTTGGCCAGGGCTACGAATACACCTACCTCTATCCCGGCCTGCAAAAAGTCACCCAGGCCGCCGGCCGGGTCATCCGCACCCCCGAAGACCGCGGCACGATCTGGCTGATCGACGACCGGTTTGCCCGCCCGGACACCCGTAAGTTACTGCCCGACTGGTGGTTCCCGGAACATGACCGGGGCCTTGCGGCGATGTAACTCAATCGCCACCGACAATGTTTTAGACTGGGTTCCGTCTGGCCAATTCGAGCCGGACAGCCCGGTACTGTGCGCCCCGTATTGGCGCAGCCGTGCGCTTCCGTAAGGCCGCTACCGGCCGGATTGCCCGTCAGGGTGGCAGCCGGCCCCCTGTCTTCAGTCAGTCATATCGCGGCCTGACAATTGCATCGAACAATTCCGAACGTCTGCCTGTCCGGCGACCCGGTCGGGTGGTCCGTTCACAACAGCTAATAAGCCAGGATGTGATCATGGACCTGAGTATCGTTGTCGCAGCCTACAATATTTCCGATTACGTCGAGGACTGTGTCCTGTCGATCCTGAACCAGGAAACACAGGCCCGTTTCGAGCTGATCGCCGTGGACGATGGCTCCACGGACGACACCGGCGCCCAACTCGACGCCCTTGCCAGGGCATACCCACAAAAGCTGGTGGTGATCCACCAGAGCAACGGCGGCCTTTCCGCCGCCCGCAACACCGGATTCGAACACGCCACCGGCAACTTTATCTGGTTCGTCGATGGCGACGACATGCTGGCCCCCGGCGCCATCGAGGCGGTCGTCGGCGCCCTCAAGCAGCAGGCGCTGGACTGCGTCCACGTCGGTTTCCGCGAAATCGACGAACAGGGCCGGCCGCTGGAGGGCGAACACCAGCCCCTGGACACCGGCCTGACCACCGGCAAGGCCTTCTTCCACGAGGGCGTGAAAACCTTCCACATCGCCACCACCGCCTGGACTTTCATCTACCGCCGGGCGTTGCTGGAACAGTCCGGCCTGCGCTTCGAGCCCAACCTGCTGCACGAAGACATGCTGCACACCCCGTTGCTGCTACAGGAGGCCACCCGCTTCACGACGCTGGCGCTGAAGCCCTACCTGTACCGTCAGCGGACCGGCTCGATCACCCAGGGCATCAATCCGCAGAAGGCCAGGGCCCGCATCGACAGCCTGGTGCGGATCTACCTGGACCTGCACCTGGTACGCCGTGACAACCCGGACGCCCGCTTCCGCGAAGCGCTGGGCTGGTACGCCTACCATGTCTATCGCAAGGCGGTGAAGGAAGCCCAGGCCGCAGACCTGAAACAGAGCCAGCGCCAGCTCGCCAAACTCAACCGGACTACCCGCGCATGGCGCCTGTTCCCGGACCATGACCTGGTCGGCGGGCTGAAGAAGGCGGCGCTGAGCGCGATGTACGGACCGACCCATTTTTTACAGAAGAGCCTCAGGGATGAAACTCAGTCAGCCAGATTTTGAAGCCCTCGTTCGCAAGGAGTGCAGCGGTTCCACCCTCACCCTGGCCAGCTTTCCCGGCAACGCCGGCGACCACCTGATTACCATGTGTTCGCTGTCGACGCTGGAAAAGCTCGGCCTGAAGGTCCAACTGGCCCTGCCCGGCGCCAGGCTAGACGAGAACGCACGCCAGGGCACCCTGCTGGTGGCCGGCGGCGGCAACCTGGTCCCGCTGTACGACGACGTGGCCCGGCTCATCAGGCAAACCCGGGACGTCTGCCGACGCCTGGTCGTGCTGCCGCATACGATCGCCGGCCACGAACCGCTGCTGCAGGACCTGCCGGACGGCACCCTGATCTTCTGCCGGGAGAAGCCATCCTTCGACTACGTCAGCCAACAGGCATCGGCGCGGACCTATCTCTGTGACGACATGGTGTTCTATGGCGACATGTCGCTCTACCGCCAGTCCAACCTGCCGCTGACCTGGCTGCGCGAGTTGCTGGGCGCCCCCTGGGCGAAGGGGCTGAATCGCCGCAAGTACATCGCCGCCAAGCTGCGCCTGCTGGGCAGTTGGTGCATCCGACGGCTGGGCCCGGGGCGTATCCGCGACGGCCATCTCTATCGCACGGATCGTGAGAGCGCCGGCCGTACGATTCCGTCCGACAACTGCGACGCATCGGTGGTGTTCGACTACGGCCAGGCCTCGCTGGACCGGGTGCGTGAATCCGCCCGGGATTTCGTCAACTACATCGACCAGTTCGACATTGTCCGGACCGACCGCCTGCACGCCTGCATCGCCGCGGCCCGACTCGGCAAGACGGTGTATTTCAGCGGCGGCAGCTACCACAAGTGCCGCTCGGTCTACGAGAACTCCATCGACGGTCAATTCGACAACGTGATCTGGACATGACGGACGAGTCGCGCGCGGCCACCCCACCCCGCTCCGGAGTCAGCAGCCGGTCGCTGATCCCGCTGATGCTGCGCAGCAGCACGATCAATATCCTGATCGTGGTGGTCTCCACGCTCAACGCGGCCCTGGTGGCGCGCATCCTGGGCGTCGAGGGCCGCGGCCACCTGTTCCTGCTGTTCCTGCCGCTGTATTTTGCGCCGCTGGTATGCAACCTCGGCATCCAGCGCCTGGCGGTGTACCTGGCCAAGCGCGAGCACACCCAGGCGCTGCGCCCTCACCTGCTGGTGGTTGCCGGGACCGGCGTACTGTTTGCGCTGATCTGGTGCGGCATCTACCCGTTCTTCATCTCCGACAAGTACACCACGCTGGATCTGGCCATCGTCGGCGTGACCCTGGCCGGCAGCGTGTCGTTCGCCTGCGCCACCTACCTGCAGACCCTGGCCGCCGTCGACAGCCGCTTCCTGATTCCCGATATCGCCAAGGTGATCCTGCCGCTGCTCAACGGCCTGCTGCTGGGGATCGCCTTTCTGCTGGAGGTCGGCAGCCCGGAACTGCTGCTGGGCTTCCAGATCGTCTGCCGGGTGGCGGAAATCGCCTTTATTTCCTGGGCCCTGCGCCGCCTGTTCCGGCACCAGTCCTTCGAGCGCCGGGCGCGCGTCCCGAAGCCTGACCGCCAGTACGCGCTGCGCTTCTGGCAGTCCGACCTGATGATGTTGCTGCAACAGCACCTGGACAAGATCCTGGTGTCCCTGATCGCCACCACCAGCGAGATGGGCATCTACGCGGTGTCGGTGACCCTGGCCATGTCGGCGCGCCAGGTAGTGGGTAACGTCACCAACGTCATCATCGCCCGGGTCAACGCCCGCGACGACACCGAGATGAAGCGTACCTTCGGCCGCTGGACCCTGATCTATTTCCTGCTGGCCCTGGTGCTGTGGCCGCTGTGCCTGGTGCTGCTGGAGTATCCGGTGGCCTGGTTCTTCGGCAAGGATTTCACCGGCGTTGCCCACATCACCTCGCTGTTGCTGCTGAACGTCATCCTGGGCTCGCTGGGCTGGCTGGCGATCCAGCCGATGCTGCTGAGCGGCAATAACCGCCTGCTGGTGCGGGCGCAACTGGCGGGCACCATCCTCTTTGTAGCCGGCTCGATCTGGGCGGTGAAGATATCCAGCCTGGAGTTCTTCCTCTACTCGATGATTGTGGGCGGGCTGGTGAAATGTCTGATGTGTCTGGGATCGATGTACCTCTCCGATCCCGGGGAACGGGAAGGAGATCCGACATGACCCTACTCCACGCCGTGCCGGCGTATTCGCGGATCAACGAGGAATACATCTACCTGCACTTGAAAGCCCTGATGGCGCGGGGTTACGACTGTCGCCTGGTCACCTCGCGCCTGCTCGGCACGCCGGGGCGCACGCTGCCTGGCCTGGAGGTCCATGTGGTGCCGGGACGCGAGTCCGGCGGCTGGGCCCGCCAGTTGACGCGGATCGAATCGAAGCTGCTGCGCCAGTATCGTGAATTCGAAGTGGGCACCCTGGCGCTGGCCCGGCCCACCCGGGATGTGAACGCTATCCAGGCCCAGTTCGGCATGTCCGCCACCAATTTCCTGCGGGCACCGGTGCCGGTGATCACCTCCATGCACGGCTATGACGGCAACGTGGCCCTGCGCAGCCACCGGGAATTCCGCCGGGCCATGCAGCGCCTGAGCGCGGGCGACGATCGGGTGTTCACCTTCCCCAGCCGGCACTTTGCCGACAAGGTGGCCAACACCCTGTCGCTGGCTCCCGGCCAGGTGCGGGTGGTGCGCAACTACGTGAACCAGGATTTCTTCCCCTGGCGGGCCCGGCGGTTTGACGGCGGTCCGTTGCGGCTGTGCTGCATCGGCCGGTTCGAGGGGTTCAAGGACCAGATCACGCTGCTGGAAGCAGTGCGCCAGCTACGGGACCAGGGCGTCGATGTGAGGCTGGATCTGGTAGGCTTCGGCCCGACCCAGGACCGCCTGACTTCGTTTATCGGCATCCATGGCTTGGCCGACCGGGTCACCCTGCACGCCAACCTGAGCCGCGAAGGCATCCGTGACCTGCTCTACGACAGCCATGTCTACGTGCAGCCGTCCCATGTCGACCCGCAGACCGGCGCGGAGGAAAGCTTCTGCATTGCCATCATGGAAGCGCTGGCCACGGGACTGCCGGTGATCGCGTCGGATTACGGGGCTCTGGCGGAGATCTATCGCCCCATGGCGGACGCGCCGGACGGCGCCTTCCGCTTCTTCGAGGCCGGCAACCCGGAGGCGCTGGCCAACGCCATCGACGACAGCCTGGAGGACTACCACAGCCCGGATGAAGCCCGGGTCCAGCAGTTTATCGGTGGTTTTTCGGAGCGTTCGGTCGGCGAGGCCTGGTATGACATCCTGACAGGGCTGGGCGTGATACCGGATGGAACGGGTGTGACGGCGCCTTCCGCCACCGACGCCGCCGTCTGAAGGCGGCACCCCCGGGCCCGGGGGTGCCCTCCCCCTCTAACGCTTCTTGCCCAGCAGGATCTTCCGGCTCCAGCGGTAACGCGAAGCCAGCAGGTCCACAATGATCGGGCCAACCACACCGCACAGCACCCCCACCACCAGCAGCAGGAAGGTGTCGGTCACGCCCAGTTTCTGCAGTATGATGCGCGACCCCGAGGTGCCGAACACGTGGAAGATATAGATGGTGTAGGCATAGGCGCCGATAAACACCAGCCAGCGCTGTTTCCACTGGGAGACCATCAGCAGCAGGGAAAGCCCGCAACCGACGATCAGCGACGGCAGCGACTGGGGCATGAAGCGGTGATCGATCACGCCGACCAGCGTCAGCCCGATCAGCACGGAGCAGGCCGCCGTGACGATACCCACCGGCCACAGCACCGCCGGCTGGAAGATGGCGTCCCGGAACCGGTAGCAGGCCACCCCGAGCAGGAACGACGGCAGCAGGTAGATGATCCCGGCGAAACTGAAGTAGATCGGCGGCTTCTGCCAGGCCAGATGAATGCCGCAGGCGACCGCTGCCACGACGGCAAAGCTGCGGCCGCTGGAAAGCAGCCTGGCGCCATCGAGCACCATCATCAGCAGGAAGATCCAGAACAGGGACTCCACGAACCAGAAATGCTGTACCGGGATGATGTGCAGGGTGAAAAAGTCACTGGCGGTCAGCGGCATGTTGGTTCCCGGCGCCATCGACTTGACCACCGCGAAGAAGGTTCCCACCACCAGCATGGGCACCAGCAGCCGCTGGGCCTTGCCTTTGACGAACGCCCCGGCACCCCCGCCGAACGGGCGGATGGCGTAGACGTAACCGGCCAGGAACGAGAACAGCGGCATCTGCAGGTAGTCGAAAATGTCCGTGACCAGGTGGTAGAGCGATCCCGGCTCCTGGATCTGCAGCCCTTCGTAGGATTTCGGGCCGATGACGTGGAAGATGACCACCATGAGAATGGCGAAGCCCCGCAGGGTTTCCACGTTGAGATCAAGCTGGGGTTTCGCCTGCACCCGGGCGAAGGCGTCGTTACGCTCGCCGGTGGACAGGTGGCTGGCAACCTCCGACATCGGACATTCCTCCCTTGAAAACGATTAATCGAGACCGACGACCATGCCGTCCGCAGGATCGGCGCCGGAGCGGTCCGCCAGCAGCGTCTCGAACAGCGCCAGGTAGCGGTCGATGACCGTACTGGAGAGCATCTCGTCGGAGCGTGTACGGGCGTTGAGGGTCAGGTCCGCCAGGCGCTCGGGCGTCAGCTCCGCCAGCGCGGCGCGGATGTTGTCGACAGTGGGCGAGAACACCAGGCCATCCACCTCGTGCCGCACCATTTCCGGCTGGCCGCCCAGGTTGCAGGCGAGGACCGGCAGACCATTGAGGTAGCTTTCGCTGACCACCCGCGACAGGGGTTCCTCCCAGGTGGAGGGCACGACCGTCACGTCCACGCTCGGGTAGAACACGTCCGGCGTGGTCCGGCCCAGGTAGGTGATGCGGGCATCGTCGGCGATCATGGACTCAAGACGGGCCACGTCCTCGTCGCTGCCGGTACCGGCGATGGCCAGGGTCATGTCCCGGCGATCGAGCGCGCGGAAGGCTTCGACCAACCGGAACGTGCCCTTGTTCTCGGCGACCCGGCCGATAAAGCCGACACGGATGGGGTCGTCATGCGCCCGGGGCTGACGGTCGAAGCGAAGATGGTCGCCGGGCCGGTTGTGGATCGCCGCGGTGCGTTCGGCATTGGGGAAAAAGCCCGCCTGCAGGTGATGCTGGAGCATGTAATCACTTACCCCCACCGCGGCGTCGACGCACTCGCTGTGACGACGCCGCGTCACCTCGGCCGGTCGGCAGGCGGTACAGGTTTTCTCGCAGGTGTGGCCGTTGCGGTAGCGGTTGGACCGCTGGCAGCGCAGGTAGAAATCACGGATGTTGTGGACCAGCACCGCGCCCTCGCGGCGCTCCCGCCGGATGGTTTTCCACAGCTGGGTGGAAAAGCCCAGCAGGTTGTTGGTGTGGATGATGTCGAACTCCGACAGGTCCACGTACCTGGCGGCATCGCCACCCTGGAAGATATCGATCAGGTGCCAGCGGGTGCGCTCGCTCAGCGAGCCCTGTTGCACCAGCGGAATGTGGTGGTTGTAGCTGGGCACCCGGATCACGGTCACGCCGTTGATCTCTTCCCGGTCGCCGACGCCATCCCGGGCCAGGGTCATCACGCCCACGGTGTGGCCGCGCCGGGCAAAGCCCTCGGCCAGTTGCTGCACCGACAGCTCGGCGCCGCCGACCTGGGTCGGCGTGTAGAAGGTGTTCACCATCAGGATCTTCATGACAGCTCCCCCGCCGTTCCAAGGAACCGGTTGACGGTCCGGTTCAGGTTACGAGCGAGACGTTCCCGCTCCCGGTGCACCGCCTGGGGCTTCTGTTCCCCGGACAGCACCTCTTCCAGCACGGCCCCCAACTGCGACTCGTCATAGACCACCCGCGCCAGGCCGCGGGCTTCCACCTGCTGCGCCGTGGCAATCTGGTGATCGTTGCGGTGCTCACCCAGATCGAAACGCCGCGGGACGACCACCACCGGGATGCCCTGGTCGTTGCAGGACAGGATGGTGCCGATGCCGCAATGCCCCACCACCACCTGGGCCGCGTGCAGATACTTCTGGTAGGCCTCCGGGTCCAGGTAGCGTTCGTAGCTGATGTGTTCGGGCCGGTACTCGCCCCGGCCGATCTGGGCGAAGGCCGGGTAACGCTGCTCCGGGCCGATCCAGGTGTCCAGCGCCCGCACCAGGCGATCAAAGGCCAGTTGGGTTCCTACGGTCATAAAAATCAAAACAGACTCCTCGCCGGTCTCACAGGACGCTGCCCAGGTAGACCGGCCCCCTTGCGTTGTCTTCGTCCGCCAAGTGCTCCCATTGGGTACAGCACATGTCAACGAACCTGGCGGCCATGCGGCCGGAGGTCGACAGGCACTCGGCGTTGGCGACGCTGTCCACCCAGATCACCCGGGTGCCGGTGAGCTTGGCCGCCACCGCCAGCAGCAGGCCCGGCAGGGCGCCGGTGGTGATCAGCAGGTCCGGCCGCAGGCGCAGCATCAGTCCCAGGCTGCTGCCGAGACAGCGCAGGGCGTTGAGGCGTTCGCCGGCGTTGCAGTCGGGAATACGGTAGTAGTCGGCCCCGATCGCCTCCGGCGGGGTTTCCCGGGACGTAGACACGAAACTCAAGCGCCGGCCGTCGTGGTCGAGCAGGTCGTCCAGCACCATCAGCTGTTTCCAGTGGCCCCCGAAGGAGGCGGCCAGCATCAGGTGCTGGGCTTTGGGCCGCGTCGTCGGCCGGGCGGTCTCCGCAGTCGTCATACTCTCCTCCTATGACGCCGGACGGGCGCGGCTCTGCTGATACTGGGCCAGGATGGCCTTGACCTTTTCGTCCCAGGAATAGCCCCGCACGCTGCGTTGCAGGGTCTCGCCCAGGGTGTCGTGCTCCGGCGAACGGCGGGCCGCTTCCAGAGCGGGGGTCAGGCTGCCGGGGCGAGTGAAATCGATCAGGTAGCCGCCGTGCCCTTCCACCAACGCCCGGAACGGCGGGATGTCGTTGAGGATCGGGATCAGGCCCGCGCCCATCGCCTCCACGGCGGACAACCCGAAACCCTCGAAGGACGAGGCGCTGACGAAGTAACGGCAGCGGGCCACCAGATCGGCGATGGCGTCGGTGTCGATGGCGCCGTGGAAGACCACGCTGTCCGGCAGGTTGCGGGCCCTGAGCCGGTCCAGGGTGCCGTCGAAGTCCCGTCCCACCAGGTGCAGGCGGGCGCCGGTGTCCGCCTCCAGGAAGCGGTCCACCAGCGCGTCGACGTTCTTGTGGCTGGCCATGCGACCGATGTAGACCATGTCCTCGGTGCGCTCGGCGGGCGCTGCCGGCAGGAACTTGTCCAGCGCCACGCCGTTCTCCACCAGCATCAGCCGGTCCGGATCGGGAATGATCCGGCCGATCAGTTCGTGGTCGTTGCGGCTGCAGGCGAATACCTTATCCACCTTCGCCAGCGCCCGCGGCGTGATGAAGCGGTAGAACAGCTGCTTGATGCGGGCGAATTTCTCGGTGTGGAAATACAGGCCGTGGGTGGTCAGGAACACCGAACCGCGGATGCGGTGGCGCAGGTAGATCATCTTGTCCAGCATCGAATCCACACAGTGGATGTGGAACACGTCGAAGCGGTTGACGGTGTCCAGGTCCAGCTTCAGCAGCGGGTACTGGCGAATGCCCCGGAACGGGACACGGGTGATGGGGATGCCATCCACCTCGTCCGTAGCCGGCAGTTTCTCGTTGTCGGCAAAGATCCGGTCCAGGGTCATGACTTCCACGTGGTGGCCGGCCGCCTTCTGGCGCCGCGCGATCTGCAGGACGACGTCCTGGATGCCCCCGACGGACGGGTGGAACTGCCTAACGTAATGCAGGATGCGCATGGGCTCCTCCCCGGAAATATTCCAGCAGTTGCCGGTGGTACAGGAACAGCATGACGAAATGCAGCCACACCAGCGGATAACGGATGAAGTTGTTGGACATGCAGTTGAGGATGAAATAGAGCAGCCCCAGCACCAGGAACAGGGCCACGTCCCGCTGCACGTCCAGTTTCGCGTCCCGGGCCGTCCGGTAACTGCGCAGGCCCGTGCGGAACAGCACGAACAGGACAACGATCACCACCAGCAGGCCCAGGATGCCGGAGTCGAACAGGCTGGTGAGGAACAGGTTGGTGCCGCCCCGGCCGGCGTTCATGATGCCCCCGTGGGCGTACTTCTCGCGCAGGTCCATGCGGTCCACCAGCGCCTGGATACTGCCGGCGCCGTTGCCCCAGAAGGGTTCCTGCTTGACGAAATACCAGGTCATTTCCAGGGCGAACAGGCGCGAGTCCAGGGCGCCGGAATCCTCACTGCTGTCTTCCAGCGTTTCCATGATGTTGAAACGCTCGATCAGCGAGTCCGGCACGAACGGCGCCTTGAGCTGGATCGACAGGCCCATCATGAATACCAGCACGACGCCCACGGCGATGATGCCGAAGCGCCGGCGCACCAGCAGGAACAGCCCCAGGCAGCCCAGGTAGGCGAAGGTGGCGGTGCGTCCGAACGACAGGATCAGGGACATCACGCAACCGATCAGTGCAATCTGGAAGTGCAGCGGCTGGCGAATCAGGTGCTTGCCGCAGACGGTCAGCAGCAGGGCCACATAGCCCATGAACATGGCGTGCCAGTCGGTCTCGGTGAAGATCGACTCCGCCCGCGGGAAGCCGACGGTCTCGGCGTGGGAGACCCCCAGGTCGATCCCCACGAAATAGCCGGCGATCTGGGCAAAGGACAGGGCCGCACAGAACACGCCGACGGCGATCAGCGCGTTGAGGGCCTTGATCACCCCGTTCTCGCGATCGTAAAGATAGGTGTAGGTGAGTGTCAGATAGCCCAGCAGCAGGAGCTGCCCCATGATGATCACCAGGTAGTGATGCATCGAGATGATGGTGCCGCCGATGGCGGGAATGAACAGGCTCAGCCACCAGGCGACGAACACATTGAACTCCGGTCGCCAGCGGAAGCGCCGCACCATGATGCCGTAATGGAAGGCGAGCATCAGGATCACGACGATGAACGGCTTGAGGTTCGCCATCCGTCCGATGTCGATCTTGACGCTCTCCAGGATCGTCATGAAAACGAAGAACAGCACCATGCCGTCCCGCGCCCGCTGGATCAGCAGGCGCGAACGGTAGGTGGGAGCCGCGTAGCGGTAGGGCGTGGCAATGTTCGCCGGCATGGTCGGGCCTAGTACTTGTACTGGTACACGTAGTTGCCACGCTGCTGGTTCTGTCGATGCAGCTGCACGTCGTTGAAGACGATGCCGCTGATCGATACGCCGGCCTGCTGCAGTTGCTTGGCCGACTGTTCCAGCTCCCGCATGGGATGGTTGCGGTCCTTGACCACCATCAGCGAGGTACCCGCCAGACGGCCGATGATCGCCGCATCCGTCACCGCCAGGATCGGCGGAGCGTCCAACAGCACATAGTCAAAGTGCTCGGCCAGCTCCAGCACCTTGCGGCCGAAGGATTCGTGCAGCAGCAGTTCCGCCGGATTGGGCGGCAGCTGGCCACCGGACAGCAGGTGCAACCCGGGGATCGTGGTCTTGCGTACGTAGTCCATGGGCTGGCCGTCGCGGGTGATCATCTCGGTCACGCCCTTGTCGCGGCGCAGGCCCAGCATCTGGTGCAGGCGGCCCTTGCGGATGTCCGCGTCGATCAGCAGGATGCGCTTGCCGCTCTGGGCCAGCACGGCGCCCAGGTTCATGGTCACGAAACTCTTGCCGATCTGTGGACTGGGACCGGTCATCATGATCAGGTTGTTCTTCGCCCCCAGCAGCGAGAAGTGCAACGTGGTGCGCAGGCTGCGCAGGCTTTCCACCGCCTTGTCGTCCGGCGCCACGTCCGCCAGCACGCGCGCATGCCGGGAGGTCTTGCGGTTCATCTTGGCCTGGCGGTCACTGTGGATGACGGTGGCATAGACCGGCAGTCCCAGGTTGCGCTCGATCTCGTCCGGATCCTCGACGCCGCCGCGCAGGGCGCGCAGGATCAGCACCAGCACAACCCCAAGGAAGGCACCGGTGACACAGGCCAACAGCACGATCAGCTTGCGGTTGGGCGCCACGGCGCTGTGCATGGGCACCGCGTTGTCGATGATGCGTACGTTACCCACGGTGCCAGCCTTGGCCACCCGCAGCTCCTGGGCCACCGAGAGCAGTTTGGTGTAGAGCGACTTGTTCACTTCCACATCCTGGCTCAGGCGCAGCAGTTTCTGCTGGGCCTTGGGCAGGGTTTCGGACTTCTGGTTGAGATCCGACTGCTTGTCCCTCAAACGTGCGATTTTCTGGTCGATCGCAATCATGGACGGATGCTCGGGCTTGAAGCGCTGACGCATTTCGCTGCGCTTCTGTTCCAGCTCCAGAAGCTCCTGGTCCACCTTCACGGCCCGGTCCAGCATCACCTTGGTTTCTTCATCCAGGTTCACCGACCCGTACTCGATGCGGTAATCGTTGTAGGCCTCTTCTGCCGCGGTCAGCTTCTTCTTCAGCTCCGGCAGCTGGTGCTCGAGGAACTCCAGTGACTGCTGGGCCTCGGCGGAATTGCGGGCGATGTTCTGCTTGACATAGACCTGGGAAATCTCGTTCAGGATCTCGCTGGCCTGCTGCGGATCGGTACCGGTCAGGGACAGGCCGAGGATGCCGGAGTTCTTGCTCCGCTCGTACACGGAGAAATTACCCTCGACATGCTTGATGGCGTCCAGTGGGGTCACCCGTTCCATGGTGAAGTGCGTGCCGGGCCGTGCCACCAATTCGGAGATCGAGACCTTCAGGCTCTGCTGGTCGCCGTAACGGGTCTCGGACACCCGGCCGACTTCACCATTCATCAGCAGCTTGCCGTCCGGGTCCATGACCTTGTACTGCCCGTTCTGGCCCGCCACCACGGTCAGCGGCGTGCCGACCAGGCTGTCCGGCACCTCCAGGTTGTCGAGGGTGATGGACTCACCACCCCAGGCGTACTCCCCCATGCCGAACATCGGGTCAGCCAGCCCCTTGTTGTGCTTCTCGAAGTAACGCGCGTAGGCCGATCCGACCACGGGCATGTAGTCGGGCCAGGCGCTGTATTCCAGCCCCAGGTTCTTCACGGCCGTGCCCAGCACCATCCGCGACTTGAGGATTTCCACGTCGGCGACAATGGGCGGCTCCTGCGACATCAGCGACGATGGGTCGCTGCCCAACTGGCGCAGGCCGATGGGCTTCTGTTGCTCGATCTGCAACAGCGCATCGGTCTGGTAGACCGGCGGCGCCGTGACGGCGTAGCCGATCCCCACCAGGGTCGCCAGCAGCGTCACCAGCAGGATCAGTCCCTTGCGCTCCATCAGGATGGCGAAGTAATCCCCCAGCCTGATGTTCTCGTCACCCAGCGTGTCCTGATGCAATACCGGCATGGGCGCCGCTTGCGCCTGCCCTGCCGCCCCGGGACGCTCCGAGGTAAAGTTATCCGAGTTCTGCATCGTCATCCCTGCCTATTGCCGGTTATTGAAAATCGGGTACTTGGTGTTACTGGCCGATTCAAGCGTGGTCACGGTGTTCATCAGGTTGCTGACAACACGGTTCCAGCGCACGATGCCCGCGGTTTCCACGTAGACTAGGTCGCGTCTTTCCAGTTGGAAGCGGTCCGCCAGCAGCATGGCGTCGACGGAACTGGCGTCCAGGTGGAAGATCTTCGGTTCCGGCCCCGGCCGCAGCACGAAGATCTGGCCCGGATCGGATGTCGCCGGATTCACACCGCCCGCATCGCCCAGGGCCTGTGCCAGCGTCTTGCGGCTGTTCTCGATCTGGTAGCCGCCGGGATAGACCACCTCGCCCATGACGAAGACCTTGTCGTTCTTGATGTCCGGGATGCTGACCACGTCGCCGTTCTTGAGCATGAAGTCCGGGGGCGTCTGGGCGTCCTCGTACAACGCCTGCAGGTCGACCCGATAGGTCTTGCCGTTGCGGCTGAGGGTAACGTCGCGCTTGTCCGCCAGTTCGGTGAAACCGCCGGCGCGGTTGACCATTTCCAGCAGGGTCGGCGGGACATCGTCGATGGTCTGCACACCGGGCGCTTCCACCTCACCCACCACGTAGACGCGCTGGCTGCGGTAGGACACCACGCGCACGTCCAGCTGGATGTTCTCGATGTAGGGATTCAGGGCCACCGTCAGTGCTTCGCGGATTTCCTGGATGGTCTTGCCCTTGACGTAGAGCCGTCCGGCGTACGGGAAGAAGATGTAGCCATCGCTGTCCACCAGGTTGCCGGCCTGTTCGGCCGAGCGGAACGAGCCGGCCGGGATGGTCAGTTCCGGGTGCTCCCAGACGGTAATGGACAGGACGTCCCCCGGGCCCACCTGGTACTGGTAGTTGGTCTTGGCGACGTTGCCGTCCGGGGAAATCGAAGGCACGTCCCGCGGCTGGTTGGCCATCGACGCAATCAGGTTGGCGGTGATGGGCTGGACCTGCACCTGAACCGGTGATTTATCCTCGTCGGTACGCAGCGTCACCGAATCGGGGACCCCGGTCCCGGACATCTCCATCCCCGGCGCCACGGCGCAGCCCTGCAATACCAGGGCCACGGCTGCCACGCCCCACAGTCGTCGATCAAACATCATGTCGCGCAACATACGCTCCTTCCCTACTGAAACATTGAAAACGGGTTCGTGCCGGTACCGGTCAGGCGTCGGCCAGCGCCACCGACAGTCGCTGCACCCAGTCCGATGAGCACTGGCTCAGCAATTGATAGGACGCCTCGAACAGCGAGTAATTGCCCCGGTAGGGGTCGGGCACCTGCACACGGCGCCAGTGGCCGATCAGGAAGACCTTGCCCCGGGCTTCGGGGAACTCGCTCTCGATGTACTGCTTCTGGAAATCCTCCATCACCAGGATCAACTCGGCCCAGGCGATCATCTTCCAGGCCACGCGCTGACTCCGGTGCGAACCACCATCCAGGCCATTGTTCTGCATCACCCGCAGCGCGTTGGGGTCGGCGGGGCGGCCGTCGATGGTGGCAATCCCGGCCGAACGCACCTGCACGTTGTTCATGCCCTGGCGCTGGAAACCGTCACGCAACATGACCTCCGCCATCGGGCTGCGGCAGATGTTGCCGACGCACAGCACAAGCACACGGGAAATCGTCATCGCCGAACTCACGTCAAACACCCCGGCCCACTCAGTAGGCCTGTTGGCCGGTGAAGCCACGGAAGATGGTCCACCAGATGATTTTCAGGTCGAGCCACAGGGACCAGGCGCGGATGTATTCCAGGTCGTAGTCGATCCGGCCGCTCATCAGGTCCATGGTGTCGGTCTCACCGCGGAACCCGTTGATCTGGGCCAGACCGGTAATGCCCGGTTTGACCTTGTGGCGCAGCATGTAGCCCTGGATCTGGCCGCGGTAGTACTCGTTATGGGCCACCGCATGGGGACGCGGGCCGACGATGGACATGGTGCCGGCCAGCACATTGAAGAACTGGGGCAGCTCATCCAGGGAGGTGCGGCGCAGGAACGCGCCGAACGGTGTGATCCGCGGGTCGGACTTACGCGCCTGGGGCACGTCCGGACCGTCCTCGCACACGCTCATGGAGCGGAATTTCCAGACCTTGATCTTCTCGCCGCGCATGCCGTAACGGGTCTGCTTGAAGAACACCGGTCCGGGCGACGACAGCTTCACGCCGATGGCGATGATCAGCATGGGAATCGCGATCAGGGTCAGGATACCCAGTGACAGCACCACGTCTTCCAGGCGCTTGCTCCAGCCATGATCCACCAGCGGCGTATCATAGATACTCAGCGCGGGGATGCCCTGGATGCCGGTCATCCGCGAATGCAGCAGGTTGAAGCTGAACACATCCGGAATCAGGTAGACCGAGACCGTGGTGTCGGCCAGGCGGTCGATCAGCGCATGGATCCGCTCTTCGGCCCGCATCGGCAGGGTGACGTAGACAATGTCGATCTTGCCGTCGCGGGCATCGCGATAGAGCTGCTCCAGACCGCCCCTGACATGCACATCGTCCCCCTCGAGCCGGCGGGCGGGGTCTCCGGCCGGCTCGCGGTCGTCGTAGTAACCCACCACCCGGTAACCCATCCAGGGCACGCCCTGCATGGACTGCACCAGCCGGCTGCCCAGCCGGTTGGCACCCACCACGGCCACGCGCCGGGGCTGGGTGCGCTGGGCCCGGTACAGGGACAGGAATTCACGCCGCGCCCAGTGCAGGAACACCATCACCAGCGGCGTCAGCGCGATCCAGGTGAGTACGGCACTCTGGTCCACCACCTGCACCAGCCCCAGCAGCAGGGCCACGGTAAACGTCACCATCGCCGTCGCGGCCCAGGCACCCAGCAGGCGATACGCCAGCTTGGGTGTGGAGAGCCCCCGCCACATGTAATAGACCTCGTTGCTCTCGGCGAAAAAGCCGAAGGCAAGGACCGCCAGCATGCCCAGGAAGGTGTAGGTATTGCCCCAGGCGGCACCGGTCAGGTTCAGCACACCCCAGAGCATGAAGAGAACGAGAAAGCAGTCAAATGCGCGAAAGAACGCCAGGATCCGGGAATGGTGCAGCCTGATCACTGGCGGCTGCCGATCCATCACCACGGATTGCGGCGTAACGTCTTTTAAATGGTGCCCACCCATAACGCCCCCTCCATGTGCTTTTAGGTCTGCACTCCAGGAACTTCCGAAGATCGCACCTGTCCTTTACGCCTAGGGAGACAGATCCTGACACCGTCCATATCGGTGCCTGTCGCCCATAACGTCAGACAGGAATCTCGCAGACGTTCCTGGAGTTGCGGCTGCATAATCCAGACCAGACAGGCCAGCACAATCTTGTTTTGGGGCAGAGTGTCGCTGGCCGGCTGATCTCCCGGGCCTTGTCGGCTGAGGCCATTTACGTTGCGCGAGCACCCACTAACCGGTCAATGTAGGCAGCGTAGGCATATCGCAACTGTTAAACGATGCAAAACGGCGCAAAGCCCCGTCCCAGGCGCCCCAAAAGCATGCAATAAAGGCCATGAAGATCAGGCTACAATGCGATGAAATTCGCGTAAGGAAGATGTAACGCGAAAAAAGCTGCGGAAATGGCTGCAAAAGCGTAGCCTTGGGCGTAATTTTGGGCACCTCTATGCTTTTCCCGGGCCCCTCACCCTGGCGATCCACCCCACCCTGTTGCCGACGGTCGAACGACCCCATCGCCCGTCACGAGCCTGTCGCCAATGGCGCTACGTAACTCTTGCCGCATAGAGCCAAACCGACGGTTTGCTCCAGGCGACGTTCGGACGATTGACGCTTGCCTGGCTTCCGGCGAGGATAGGCGGACCGGGAAACAGGGGCCTACCAAAAAACAGACACGCCCATCGGGCACCCAACCGTCCGACTGCGTTCCCGCCCTCCTCGCACAGGCACTGGAATGCGCTCCGTCACAGATGGAGCAGGCTTGCGCCTGCCTGTTATCGGGCCGGCCCATACAGCGACTGTAAGGAGTCACGCACAATGTCAGACACCCCCAGCATCCTGATCGTCGGCGCCGGCGCCATCGGTAGTTTCTACGGCGCCATCCTCAAGCGCGCCGGTTGCCCGGTCAGCGTCGTGATGCGTTCGGAATACGACGCCGTGAAGGCCAACGGCATCCAGATCGAGAGCGAACTCGGCGACCTCTCCTACCGTCCCGACCAGGTCTATCGCGACGGCGACTCGCCGGAAGCCGCGCCGGACTACCTGATCCTCTGCGTGAAAGTGCTGCCGGGCGTGGATCGCGCAGCCCTGATCCGCCCCTGGCTGGGCGCGAACACCCGCATTGTGCTGATCGAGAACGGTCTGGATATCGAGCGCGAGATTGCCGACGCCTTCCCGCAGAACCCGGTGATCAGTTGCCTGGCCTTTATCGGCGTCAGCCGCGTCGGCCCGGGGCAGATTCACCACAACTCGTACGGCCGGCTGGTGATGGGGCAATACCCGAATGGCATCAGCGAGGACTGCCAGAGGCTGTCCGACCTGTTCAACGCCGGGGGCATCAACGTCAAGCTGACCGAAGAGGTGGTGGGCGAACGCTGGCGCAAGTGCCTGTGGAACACACCCTTCAACCCGCTGTCGGTGCTGGCCGAAGGGGCGGACACCGACACCATCCTGGACAGCGACGGCGGCGAAGACCTGATCCGCGCACTGACCGAGGAGGTGA
Organism: Marinobacter halodurans; assembly: GCF_004327985.1. Taxonomy (GTDB): domain Bacteria; phylum Pseudomonadota; class Gammaproteobacteria; order Pseudomonadales; family Oleiphilaceae; genus Marinobacter_A; species Marinobacter_A halodurans. Next base: position 3,509 of record NZ_SJDL01000005.1, on the reverse strand, counting down.
TCCAGGTGGCCGAGGCCGACGGCTACCCCATGGACCGCTCGATCATCGACAAGCAGATCGCCGGCACCCGCAAGATGACCGCCTACAAGAACAGCATGGCACTGGATTACCTCAACGACCGGCCCATCGAACTGGACGCGGTGTTGGGCAACGTCGTGGCCATCGCCAGGAAACACGGCGTGGCGGTGCCGCACCTGAACACCATGTTGGTGGCGCTGCGCATGCGCGAAAAACTCAAGGTGAAGGAAAGGTCGTAAGTCGCGTTCACGCGAGTCTCGCACTGAGATGCCTTTACTCCGCGTCAGGCTCGCATGCGCCCCGGCGCCTTTTCCCCGGCGTAAACCTGCGCGTAGATTTCCGTGACCGGCCGGGTCGGCTGGGCGTCGATCAGTGCCTGTACCCGTTGGCTCAATCGCTTGAGCTCGTCGCTGGGCCGGGCTCTTTGATCTTCAGGCAAGGGTTGGGACCAGGCCTCCATCGCCGGAGGCAGGGACCGGTTCAGCAATCGCTGGAGCTTGCGGTTCTCCCACTCCACCATCCGGTTGGGCAGGGTCCAGAAGGTCATCACGTGGTAGAGGTACCAGAAAAACGTGTAGATCCAGCCCACTTCGCCGGCCTTGCGGCGACGGCGGACGTTGCGCCGGGCGGCGTGGAAGAAGGCCACGCCTTCCTCCTTGGGCGCATCGTCCCCGGTCATCAGCTCGCCGTGGGGCTGGATCTCTTCCAACGTATTAACCTCATACTCCATGTAGGCGCGCAGGGCCTCCCAGGTGCTGATCGATAGCGGCAGGCCATGGGTCGGGAGCTCCAGGTTGAAGCGCTCCCCGGTCTCCGGGTCCGCTTGAACATGCCCGACTGGGCCGGCTGTACGCGCCAGGCGGAGATCGACAGGCGACAGGGCTCGGCTGTCTGCAGGCCGAGACTGTTGACCAGGGCCGTGCGCGGCCAGGCCGATATATTCAGGGCCACCGCGTCTGGCTCACTGTCATCGAAGGGGCACTAGATTGGAACTGCCGTCTCGGGCCGCTGCTTCCGGTAAACCTCCATGTCGACTTGCCCCAACTTCGGCGTTAATTGGCAGCGCCGTTGGCCCCAGGGGAATTGCGCCTGGACCCTGGCCAGTTCGGCACCTTCACTTACTTTCCAGGCTTCCAGATCGAGATCTCGCCAATAACGGGGTGGGCGGTTGGTTTTTCGGTCGTACTCGGCCGTAACGGGGTCCAGATGGCGAAACGGCTCGAATCGAGGCATGTCGGGAATGGGCTGTGAGACATCCATAAACCGTTGCAGCATGTCCCACAGTGCAAGAACCTCATGTTTGCTGGCTTCGACGCCGCTGAGCCAGGTTTTGTTGAAGATCTTGCCGGTGTAGCGATGGACAAACATCAGCCGGTAGAAGATACCGCCCCGCTGGACGACCCGCTCGACGTAGGCATCAAACTCGATAAACGGCGCTTCGAAATAGCGACCTTTGCCCAGAGCGAACTTGGCTTGGCCGGTGACGCGATTGAATTCGCTCATACCGTCAGCGAGGGATTTGTCGACCTTTTTCTGGAGGAATTTCTCGAAAGGCTTGATCAAGGTTCCAATGCCCTTCTCCATTACCCAGTTTGTTGTCAAATAGACGAGATAAAGAGACAGGGCAAGATAGCCAAAACCTCCAACGACTAGAGATATAGCAAGCAATATATCTGGAGCCTCGACGGTATAGGTAAGCCAATCCATAGTTTCTAAAAACAATAAAAACAGTGTGACAAAAATGGTGGCAACCCAGACAAATGGAACTGCGAGAGCGAGTGCCTTGAGTCCCAGCTTATTATTAATGAAGCGGATATGTTCATTAGTCCAGCCCCACCATTCGTCTTTATAAAACTCCTTATCCTCTGCCTCGCAGGACTGAACATCAGTCACGTCTGAGATAATCTTTTCGTAGGGATTGACCATGGCGTAGTCTCCCCAAGGTTGCAGCTCATCTCCGGCCCGGCTTCGCTTTTTGCTGTCGGGCAAGGGCGGAATAGATTCCGAGCTTAGCGCTTGATCCGCGTATCTCTCAGTTTTCTTGAGAGTCATACTTCAACCTCTGTGACAAACCAGTACGGTACCGAGACATTGGAATGTGGGTTCCAAAAGCCACGTTCTTTCGGAGGCGCATGGCCATGAGTCATGGGATCGTAAGGTACGAATGATTCAAGTATGGGGGTAGGATACACGAGCGTATCCGCTTCCGATGCAATGGCTGCTTGCACGGCAATGCGAACCGTCGTTTGGACGGATTGCCTATAGGGCCAGCTGTTGAAGGCGCTCTCCTTGATGTCGCGCTTGACGAGGAAACGGACGGCATTCTGTGCTGGGAGGGGCTGGCGAGCCGTGACCCGGGTGAGATTTGTCACGTGGGACTGGGTTTCCTGACGAACAGTGCCAACGCCATCTGGGCCTGTCACCTCGCTCTCGGTATAAGCAACTTCCTGCACCATGATGCTAAAGGGGCGCACGGGCTCTCCCGGGCGGCATTCCCCAAGGTGGCGGAGTTGGCTGACCAGAGGTGTTGTCAGGGTGACCACATAGTCGTCTGGTTGTGGAGCATAGTTCGGGTTGCTGTGCGTGAGCAATGGGTTCGGTTCAACATCGGCGTAGCATTGCACCGTGGCTTGTACCGGGTTCAATAGGCTCAGTAGCTGACCGTAGTAATCCACATCAGATGGCATGGGGTCGAAGTCAATTGGGTGGGCGCCGAGGGGGCCGTTCTTGAGAAGGCGTTCGAAATCGTCATCTTTCGCGTTGTCTGCGAATAATGAACCGCCTATCGCCATGCTGATCCCAAGTACCGCCCATCCCCAGCCGGGAATGGCCAAGAGTCCGGCCATTAATGGGGCTGCCAAGAAAATGCTGCCGCCGGCCATGGCGACAGCATGCCCTGCCGCCGCGTCATTATCACCCAGTGATAGGCTGAGCCGCATATCCCAAGCACTAACACCTACACCTATTACGCCTGCGGTAAATGAAGCTAGGCCAACGGTTTTAACGAGCGTAGAGGCTCCTGCTTTTAGCAGTCTAGCTCCTATCAGTGGAACTCGTTTCATATCGAATAGGAGGCGATTCGATATGCGATAGAACTTTGACGTACTTGTGAGTTCGTCTCCCGAGATCTGCGCAGTAACAATTCGAAGTTTCATGGCGGCCGCTGACAGGTCGATAATCGCTGCAAACACCTTTGTTGCTGGTAGCGCTGTTCCCTGATTGCCATTGCGGGCTTTGAAATAGGCATTTATCTCTATAAATAGATTGAACGCGGCTAGTGCTGTCAGGCTTTTGGATACAGCAGGCCCATCAACAATACTCCCAACTCTTTTGGCAAAGTCCACTTTAATCAAGCTGAGCTTCCGCGCCTCAGGGTGACCCGAAGGAACAGCAAACACCCAGGCGTCCATCGACACCTGCTTGATCCCTTCCTCAATCGCTTCGGCGGCCTGCCGAGTACTGGTGGAACCGGTAACCTCGCCGCTTTCGTT
>NZ_SJDL01000004.1 GCF_004327985.1 Marinobacter halodurans | reverse complement strand
TCGATTCCACAGTAATGACGGTGGGTGCTATGGTAGAAATTCATGAGTCTTCTCCCTTGTAGAGCTTGGTCGCCTTCCAGCTTAGCGGTCCGCCGCTAGGCTGGGGAGAAGGCTCAATCAGTATCAATCGGGTGCAGCGGACGGCCCGCTGAACCGGAGTGTTACAAGGCCAACTGAAAGGAATTCAAATGGTTACCTGCTATGTAAAGTACGTCATCGATCCCTACAAAACCGCCGAGTTCGAGCGCTACTCGAAAATGTGGATCCCCCTGGTCGGGAAATTCGGCGGTCAGCATCATGGGTATTTTTTGCCAGCCTATGAAAGATACCGTGAGGCTTCGCTCAACGACTCGGATTGCCAGGCCGCCTTCAAATACGCCGAAGAAACCCGTTGTGTAATAAGCTGTGAGCGCAGCTTTATGCGACCGGTTTTGGGGTGAGCTTGTCACAAGTACATTAGGTCTGTTCCCGGGCTGATGGCCGTCCACCGGAGGCCCTGACCGGGCGCCGCCGTGCTCGGCGTTCGGTGTAATCGGAGAGGGTAATGTTTCTACTTGACCATGTGTCCATAACAGTGAAAAACCTTGGTCACTGTAAAGCCTTTTACGATGCGATCATGAAGGCCTTGGGTGCTGAAAGAATTTATGACAATGAGGAGGCGATTGGCTTCGGTGTCCGCTGTAGCGCGGGCGATGAAACCCATACATACCTGACGGTGCTTTCATCTTCGGGCGCGACCGGAGATCCTCGCCGCCACTGGTGTTTCAAGGCAATGAGTCGTGAAACTGTGCGAGCCTTTCACGCGGCCGGCATGGCACATGGTGGAGAGGATGACGGCGCCCCGGGACTTCGCCCCCACTACCATGAGTATTACTTCGGCGCGTTTTTGCTGGATCCTGAAGGCAATCGCGTGGAGGCGGTTTGTCACCGGGCAGAATAATCACCGAACAGGGCCGATCAGCCGAAGATCGTACCTCGCACGGCTGATCGGCAACGTGGCCAAGGGCAACGCATGGTAACTTTTCGCCAAGGATCGATTGACGATGCTCCAAAGCTCAGTGAGCTGCTTGTCTCGCTCGCCACTGAATTCATCGTGGAGGAGTTCTCTGGGGAAGGCCGGCACTATTTTCTAAGCGAGCTGTCCACGGAAAAGCTTGCCCAGCGCTTGTCCGGAGATTTTTACTTCCTGCTGGCGGGCCACATAATTAATACAGGCGTTAACGGGGTATACCGCCATGCCTGCTCCGCAAGATATCCTTGCTGGCCTCCAGTCAATTGCAAATGATTGGAGTCTTCTTGCCATTCTCTGGCATGGGTATTTCGCAGCGCTCATGTTGGGACTGGTTTTCGGCCTGCACCTGAAAGAGCGAATCGTTGGGGTGCTACTCGCTATACCGCTTTTCTCAGTGAGCGCCCTCGCATGGATCCACGGCAACCCGTTCAACGGAATCCTCTTTACCGTTACGGGTGTCGTACTGCTCGGAATGGCGGTTCGCCTTCAGGGAGAAAGTGTGGGCATTTCTCCGATGCGATTTACCATTCCCGGAGCTTTTCTGATCGTGTTTGGCTGGTTTTATCCCCACTTTCTCAATGACACGGCGCTGGTTGCTTACCTGTATTCTGCACCCACGGGGCTCGTCCCGTGTCCGACGCTTTCAATTGTGATCGGGTTCACCCTGATGCTGCGCGGATTGAGATCCAGGGCGTGGTGTTCTGTGCTGAGCGTAGCGGGTGTTTTCTACGGTGCTTTTGGAGCTGGCCGGCTTGGCGTGACAATAGACTGGATTCTATTCTTCGGTGCATTGGTTGCAGCATATGCTGCATTTTCGTCTCAGTTGATAAGGCGCTGTAATGGTGAAGCCGCCCGTTAAGCAGGGTGGCCATCGGAATGAGGAGGTTCGTTGATGCGCAAGGCCGTGGACAGAGAGACGCTCCGGTCCGTCTATGACCGCGTTGCGCGACGGTATGATTGGCAGCACTGGTTTCTCACGGCTGGATCGGATCAGCGTGGGCGGCGCGTGTTGGTGAATGAGGCGATACACTCCGGCGACAACATTCTAGATTGCGGTGCAGGCACAGGTTCAACAACCCTGCTTGCCCTGGAAAAGGCCGGACCATCGGGCAGGGTCGTTCTCTTTGACATGAGCGACGACATGTTGGCTGTCGCCAGGCAGCGAATCGACGACGCCGGGGCCGGTAGCCAGGCCGAGTTCCGGACCGGGGACATCCTCAACCTGCCTTTTGATGACAACAGCTTTGACGCGGTCGTTTCCACCTACAGCCTATGTCCCGTTTATGACCCGGCTGAGGGGGCAAGGGAGCTCATGCGTGTGACGAAACCGGGAGGGCGGATCGGTGTCGCGCATTCCACGTATCCCCAAAGCCGCTACGTGAGGTGGTTGGCCGACAGGGTGGAGGATCTGGTGTGGCGTGTTCCGTCCATTTCCCTGGGATGTCGGGCGGTTTCGGTTTTTCCCACGTTGGAGCAGGCCGGTTGTAAGATCACCTTTGAAAGGACGCTGGGGGTGCCGCTATGGCCATTTCTGGTCTTTGTGGCGGAGAAGCCGGCGAGGACTGCTGCATAACCAGGAGGTGAAGATGCCCGCGATCACCCTGGAGTCCACCATCACCTGCCCGAACTGCGGCCACCAGAAGACAGAAACCATGCCCACCGAGGCCTGCCAGTACTTCTACCAGTGCGAGGCCTGCAAAGCCCTGTTAAAGCCGAAGGCGGGGGACTGCTGTGTTTTCTGTTCGTACGGTTCGGTGGCGTGCCCGCCCGTTCAGCAGGGGGCCGGGTGTCGCTTCCCCGGCCGCTGACCCCGCCCGCGGGCAACCGATAATGGACCCTGGGCCGGAATGGTGTTCCGGCCGGGTAGATTCCGTGCGATCCCATCCGACTAACCAGGGCAACCCAAGCCTATAACGGTGCTGCAGGACGTGCAGCGGGAGCCTGTCGGATGATGCCTACCATTACAACCTTTGAGCAGTCGCCTGACCGCGGTCGGGGGATGGCCCGTGACATGCCGGTACGCTGGGCGCTTGAGGAAGTGGACTGCCCGTATCGGGTTCGCTTCGTCTCGTTCCATGCAATGAAGGAAGCGCCCCATCGTGCGCTGCATCCGTTCGGGCAGATCCCGACCTTTGAGGAGGGCGGGCTTGTCCTGTTTGAATCGGGCGCGATCGTGTGGCACATCGCCGAACGCCACGAGGGGCTTCTGCCCCGTGACGAGGCGGCCCGGGCACGCGCGGTCGCGTGGATGTTTGCGGCGGTCAGTACGCTGGAGCCGTCCATTGTAGAGCGGGAAATCGCCACCTACCTGGAGCGCGACGAGAGCTGGTACGAGCAGCGTCTGCCGGCTGTCGAGGGGCGCATCCGTAGCCGCCTGGCGGACCTGTCCGATCGGCTGGCGGAGGCCGACTGGCTCGATGGTGGCTTCAGTGCCGGTGACCTGCTGATGATCCAGGTGCTGCGCAGACTGGGAGGGTCCGGGTTGCTCGGGGCGTTCCCGAACCTCTCCGCCTACGTGGCACGCGGCGAGGCCAGGCCAGCCTTCAGGCGGGCCTACGACGCCCAGCGGGCGGATTACTTGCGCAATGCCGCTGCTGGCCAGGCTGCCCGGCAGTAGGCGTCACACTTCAGCCCAGAAACGCTGCAGGTTGGCGAGGGATTTGGTCAGCAGGTCGAACTCCGTTGTCTTGCCCTCGCGTTCGAAAATCTGGCGGCGGGCGGTGTCGATGTCGAACAGCACTTCCCGCTGGGCCGGATCGCGGATGGTGCTCTGGATCCAGCCGACCGCCACCCGGCGTTGGCCGCGGGTGACGGGTTCGACCCGGTGCAGGGTGGAGGACGGGTAGGTAATGACCGAGCCGGCGGGCAGTTTGTAGGACTGTTCCCCGGCGGTGGTGTCGGTGACCAGTTCGCCGCCGTCATAGCTTTCCGGATCGTCGAGAAACAGGGTGAAGGAGATGTCGGTCCGCAGCCGGCCGGGGCCGCTGCCCATCACCGGGTCATCGACGTGATTCCCGTAGGTCATGCCATCGCGGTAGCGACTGAACAGGATGGACGTCATCTTCGCCGGGCGCACGGCCATCTGGAAGACCGGGTGCCCTGAGAGGGTTTTTTCCACTTCCTGGCGCAGGGCCCGGGATGCCGCACTGCCTGCCTGCATCTGCTCATTGTTCTTGACCAGACGCGCGTGCCAGCCGGCCGTTTTGCGACCATCCTCGAACTGCCCCTGATCGAGCGCCGCGCGGACACGCGCCAGTTGCTCGGGGCCCAGGACGTCGCCAATGCATAGAATCATGGGGGCTCCGGTTCGGAATACGAATTATTTGCAATTGTGACATGATTTGGATCATCATGCCTCACCTTGAAAGTACCATCAATCTTTTCGCCGTTGCGTCATGCCGACCGACGGAGGATTTCAGGAGAGCCTGGATGAAGAATCAGAAGTTGAAATTGTGGACCGGTATCGGTGTGGCGACACTGCTGGCCAGCGGCACGGTGGTTGCTGATGACCGCGATCAGGAAGGTCACGGGCAGATGATGCAAGCCGACGCCCACGGAGGTGAGGGCGGTGAGAAATACACGGAAGAGGCTGGCGAAGGCGGCGAGCACCATGGGGGTGAAGGCGGTGAACTTCATGGTGGAGAAGGTGGCGAAAGCCATGGCGGCGAGGATGGTGAGAAGCACGCTGCGACACCTGGCCCCGCGTTCAGCTACTTCGCAGCCGGCGGTAAAGGCGGTGAAGGTGGCGAGGGTGGTGAAGGCGGAGAGGGCGGCGAAGGCGCCGGCACCGTCTCTGCCGTGACCTCTGACGGCGCTTATGTGGCCATGCTGACCATGATGCAGGGGCACCTCATGGAAGCGCGTGAGCTGATCAAATCCGGCGATGTGGCCGACGGCCGCCCGCACCTGACTCATCCCTGGATCGAGCTTTATCCCATGGTCGAGGCCGGCCTGGAACATCGCGGCCAGAAGGCCCTGGGTGAACACCTCGAGGAGCTGGCGGAAGACGCCGGCCAGGTGCAGAACTGGGGCGATATCAACCAGTCGTTCCGGAACGCCTGGGTGGCTATCGAGCAGGCCATTCAAGCGGTCGGCGACGAGGGGCAGAATGAGAAGACGGTATCCAGGGTGACACTGGCCCTGGCCAAGAAGGCGGTCATGGAATACGACGAGGCGCTGGACGATGGCCGGTTCGTTGCTGTCCACGAATACCAGGACGGCCGTGGTTTCGTGCTTGCCGCAAGGGACTACCTGGACAGCCACAAGAAGGTGCTGCAGCAGCGCAACAAGGAAGCCTGGCGCCATGCGGTCAAGGCCCTGGACGAATTGCAGTCGGCCTGGCCCGGGTTGAACCCGCCGACGCAGCCGGTGATGTCCGTATCGGACCTCTACTCGGCGCAGGCGCGCCTGGAACTGGCGCTGGCGCCCTATCTGTACTGAGCCCGGCCAGAGTGCCGGAGTTATTTCGACTCCGGCCCACCGTCCAACCTGCCCGGTTGAGAAGACAGGGCCGGCACGCTCCTGATGGACTACACTGCGCGGCACGATCGTGTAGTCACCGGTCGTTGAGCTGGAGCCTGCCGAGCCGCGCTTCGCGTATCCTCCCGGCAGGAGCCGGAACGCTGAAAAGTCACGCTCGAGGGCTCGTGGTCACGGCTCCTTTTTGATATATACGTGGGACGGGTACCGGGCTCTTCTGGCCTCTGTCCGGACCCGGCATTCGAACCCATCCCACACTGGACGTGGAGTCTATTTATGCAGCCAAAAGACATCGTGGCGCAGTTCATTTCCGATATTCAGGCGCAGCGTTTCGATGAGGCGAAGGCCCTGCTTGTGGATACCGGGTTTGAGTACGTGGGGCCGAATATGCACTTCCTCAGCCGCGACGACATGCTGGCCTACCAGTTCGGCATGGCGGCCATCCAGAAGGACCTGATCGTCCGTCAGCTCAGTGCCGACGGGGAGCACGTGTTCGCGATCCTGGATTACCAGACCCATTTCGAACCCATCGGGGATGTGCGGCTTGCAGTCTGGTTCCGTGTCCGGGACGATAAAATCCAGACCGTCGAAGCCTTCTACAATGCCGCGGTGGTCGAGAACATGCTGGGCGGCAATCTTCCTTCCGCCGAGTAACGATATCGGCTTGCCCGCCGTGTTCCCGGCTCCCTCGAACGACTAAAGGTAGATGCTTTTGTCCGAGCTCAAGACACTCGGCCTCTTTCTGGTGACTGCACTGGCGGAAATCGTGGGCTGTTATCTGCCGTACCTGTGGCTGCGCGAGGGTAAAACCGTCTGGCTGCTGGTGCCGGGCGCGTTGAGCCTGGCGACCTTTGCGTGGTTGCTGTCTCTCCATCCAACTGCGGCCGGCCGGGTGTATGCGGCGTACGGGGGCGTCTACATCTTTGTCGCCATCCTGTGGCTGTGGGCGGTGGACGGCATCCGGCCAACGGTCTGGGATCTGGTGGGGTGCGGCGTGGCACTGACCGGTATGGCCATCATCATGTTTGCACCCCGGGGCTCATGATACCGCGCCCGAAACCGTACCGTGCGAAGGAGCGATGACCGGGGCAGCGGCCGTTGACGGCCTCAGGTTTACAGTTTGTGTCGCTGCGAACGGCGATGCCCGATCTGTTGAGGAGTCTTTGTGATCGCAAGAATCTGGAAGGGCTGGACTCGTCCCAACGATGCCGATAAATACGAAACACTATTCACCAATGACATCCTGCCGCGGGTGACGCAGGGTGTGTCCGGCTATATCCGCACCGATCTGCTCAAGCGGGATGATGGCGACGAGGTCGAGTTCACAACCATCTTCTGGTTCGAGTCGATGGACGCCGTGAAGCAGTTTGCCGGTGACCATTTTAACCAAGCCGTTGTACCTGGCGAGGTGCAACAGCTCATGACGCGTTTCGAGCCGACCGTTAGCCATTACGAATCAATCCTTTGAAGGCGGAGACGGTGGTTCGACCGTTGTCTTGTGCCTTGGGCAAGCGAAGGGGAATTGATCCCTACCCACATACGACACGGAGAAAAGTCGATGATCCATAAAGGCAGCTGTCTCTGCGGCGGTGTGACATACGAAATCCACGGCGACCTGACCGACGTGCTGAACTGCCATTGCTCCATGTGCCGAAAGCTGCATGCGTCGGCGTTCCGTACGCGGGCGAAGGTGAATGCAGCGGGCTGGAAGACGCTGACCGGTGGCGACCTGATCACGTTCTACGAGTCATCGCCGGGCGAGCACAAAGGGTTCTGCTCGCGCTGTGGTTCCAGTCTCTATACGCGATTTGATGAGCATCCCGGAATCTACGGTTTCCCGCTGGGAACCCTGGATACGGACCCGGGCGTAAAGGCCGAACGCCACGTATTCGTGGGGAGCAAGGCGCCGTGGTTCGACATCACCGATGACCTGCCGCAAACCGCCAGGTACGACTGAGGCAGGCGCTGCCGGCCGGCTGACGCCGGTCAGATCGTGAGGACCGCCGAGCCGTTAAACCGTCCGGCCCGAAGATCATCCAGTGCGTCGTTGGCCCGTTCCAGTGGATACGGGTGGACGATGGTTTCCACCGGGATGCTGGCCGCCAGGGGCAGGAACTCCTCGCCGTCGCGCCGGGTGAGGTTGGCGATGGAGCAGAGTTCCCGTTCGCCCCACAGGAGGTCGTAAGGGAACGAGGGAATGTCGGACATGTGGATGCCGGCGCAGACCACACGACCGCCCTTGCGTACGGTGTGCAACGCCGCCGGAACCAGCTCGCCGGCCGAAGCAAAGATGATGGCACCGTCCAGCAGGTTCGGCGGGGTTACGGTGGAATCTCCGACCCAGGTGGCGCCAAGGGACAGGGCAAACGTTTTGGCTTCCGTGTCGCCCGGTCGCGTAAAGGCGTACACGGACTTCCCGGCGTTGCGGGCAACCTGGATCAGGATGTGGGCCGCCGACCCGAAGCCGAAGAAACCAATGTGCTGCCGGTCGCTGACCCGCCGGTAGGCGCGATAGCCAATCAGGCCGGCGCAGAGCAGGGGCGCCGCCTGCAGGTCGCTGAATCCGTCGGGAATCGGGAAGCAGTAACGGGCGTCGGCGACGGTGTACTCGGCAAAACCGCCGTTGATCTGGTAGCCGGTGTAGCGGGCGTCGTTACAGAGATTCTCCCGGTCGTGCCTGCAATAATCGCAGTGGCCGCAACTGCTGCCCAACCAGGGCACGCCGATGCGCTGACCCACCTCGATCCCGGTGACGCCGCGGCCGACCTTGGAGACGGTTCCGATGATCTGGTGGCCGGGAATAAGGGGCAGTTCCGGTTCGGTCAGATCGGCATCCACCACGTGGAGGTCGGTGCGACAGATACCGCATGCGCTGACCCGGATCTGTACCTGATGGCCGGCCGGCTCCGGAACAGGGACGTCCTCGAGGCAGAGGGGCTGGCGTTGCTGGTGGAGGACCATGGCTCGCATGTGCGGCACTCCCGGCGGGCTGAACGATGAATCATCAGCCTAGCGCCGATGCCGGCCCGGGATGTTGTCCCGGATCAATACTCTGGCGGTTGCCCGATGGCGGGTGATTTTCCATACTCGACATTCAACCGGTGAGGGCCGCTCATGGAATATCAGGACGAACGTGACTTTATCCCCGATGTGCGCGATGGGCTGACTCGCGTGGAACGGCTGATCCTCTATGTCCTCAGCGAAACCCAGAAGGAACTGGGCGGCCGCAACGTGCCCACGGCCATGCTGTACGGCCGGGTGGTCGAGCACATCAATATGAGTGAGGCCGAACTCCACCTATACCTGGATCGGCTCGGCGTCAAAGGCTGAGCTTCTAGCTGGCGGCCTGCTTCGCCAGCAATCCCCGCAATTCCTGCCGGTTCTCCACCACATCCGCCAGTACGTATCGGTCCAGCACGTCGATGAACGCCTGCAGTGCCTCGCCCAGTACGCTCTTCAGGGTGCAGCCGGGCTCAATCGGGCAACTGGAATTCGGCCCGAAACATTCCAGTAACCGCAGGTTCTCCGTCTGGCGGACCACCTCTCCGATGTTGATCTCGCTGGGGGCACGGGTCAGTTCCAGGCCACCGCCACGGCCCCGGTGACTCGTCAGGTAGCCCAGTTGCACCAGGGTGCGCGCGACCTTGGCCACGTGATGGGCGGAAATCCCGTAGTGCAGCGCCACATCCTGCACGGTGGCTGGCTCGTTGTCCGTACGCACCGCCATATAGATGAGCAGGCGTAGGGAGTAATCAGTATGCGCTGTGAGTTGCATGCCTATTGACCTTTCTTAATTTGGTAAATAATATGCCGATTTAAAGAGGTAAGTAAAATACCGTTTTAAACGGCACGCCCGAATTGCCGCCGCTTTGGCGTCTTGAATAACAGAGCTTTTGATCCAGAAAGGAGACCGGCCATGCTCAGCCCCGCCACCATCGATGTCATCAAACAGACCGTCCCCGTCCTGCAGGAAAACGGCGAAACCCTGACCCGCCACTTCTACCAGCGGATGTTCACCCACAATCCGGAGGTCAAGGCGTTCTTCAACCCGGCCCACCAGCAGGCGGGAACCCAGCAGCGGGCCCTGGCCGGCGCGATCTGCGCCTACGCACAGCACATCGACAACCCCGCGGCGCTGACCAATGCGGTGGAACTGATCGCCCAGAAGCACGCGTCCCTGGGCATCAAGGCGGAGCATTATCCGATCGTGGGCGAGAACCTGCTGGCATCCATCCGCGAGGTCCTGGGCGAAGCGGCCACGGACGAAATCATCAATGCCTGGGCTGAAGCCTATGGCGTGCTGGCGGACATTTTCATCCAGCGCGAGGGGCAGATCTACCAGCAGCAGGAAGACACCTACGGCTGGGAAGGCTTCAAGCCCTTCCTGGTGGAAAAGCGCGAGCGTTGCAGCGACAACATCGAGTCCTTCTACCTGTGCCCGGCCGATGGCCGCAAGCTGGCAATGCACCAGCCCGGTCAGTACATCACCGTGCGGATTCCGCTGGAAGACGGCACCACCACCATGCGCAACTACAGCGTCTCCAACATGCCGGGCGAAGCCTGGTTCCGTATCAGTGTGAAGCGCGAAGCCGGTGAGGGAATCGACGTGCCGGATGGCGTGGTATCCAGCTACCTGCACGACAGGCTGCGCACCGGTGACAGCATCGACGTGGCGCCGCCGGCGGGCGAGTTCACCCTGGACCTGCCTGCCGAGGCGGACAAGCCGCTGGTCTTCGTGGCCGGTGGGGTGGGGATCACCCCGCTGATGTCCATGCTGCAGGTGGCGCTGGACGAGTCACCGGCGCAGCGGCCGATCGTCTTTATCCAGGGAGCCCTGAACCGGTCGGTCCAGCCGTTTGCCGAAGAGCTGGCGGCGCTGGAGAAGCGATACGATAACCTGACCCTGCACGTGCGCTTCAGCGAGCCGCAGGCGGGTGATGTTGAGTCCGGCCGCTGCGATAGCGAAGGGTTTGTGGACAACGCACTGCTGGACGAACTGGTGGGCGGCGACAAGGCGGCCTGGTACTTCTGTGGTCCCACGCCGATGCTCCAGCATGTACGTCAACTGCTGAAACAGCGCGGTGTGGCGGACGAGGATCAGCACTTCGAGTTTTTCGGTCCGGCCCGGGCCCTCGACTGAGGCCTGTCCAGGAAACCCACGCCGCGACACGCCGGGTGGCCCTGTCCTGGGCTGCCCGGCGTCCTGCCATTCCGGTGGGCCACCCGTTTGCCGCTTTTCAATTCCATTGGTCTGTAACTGCAGTACAGTGGCGCCTGAATAGGCGGGAAGATTATTTCCCAAATCAACTGTACCGGTCCCGATTTTGAATCTGTCCCTGTGCGGTTGGCTCCGGAGGTGGTATTTTGAACAGTTACCCCGGCCGCGCCCAACAGGTAGGTCGGGCGGTTCCCGCCACGCCACCGTTTTTATGAGGACAGATTGATGGAAGAGGTTGCTCCCGAAGCCGCAAAAGCCAAGACCGCAGCACCGTTTGGCACTGCGTTTACCAGCCGGATGACCCTGGCGCGATACAGCGACGGTCAGTGGCAGGGCGTGGAGAACGTCCCGGTGGGACCCTTGCCTCTGCATCCGGCCTCCCACGTGCTGCACTACGGGAGTACCTGTTTCGAAGGCCTGAAGGCCTACCGCATGCCGGACGGCGAGGTGAAGATCTTCCGTCTCGATCAGCATGTCGCCCGCTTCCAGCGCAGCGCTGCCTTGTTGTGCCTGCCGCAGCCGCCGGCGGACATGATGGAGGCGATGATCCGCGAGGTGGTGGCGCTGGCCCGTGACGACATTCCCGAGGCGCCCGGCGCCCTGTACCTGCGCCCGACGCTGATCGGTACCGAGGAGAATATCGGCGCCGCCGGTGCGCCGTCGGCCGAGGCGATGGTGTATGTGCTGGCCTCACCGGTGGGGGATTACTTTGCCGGCGGGCGTGGCCTGAACATCCTGATCGAGGATCGGGAGATGCGCAGCACACCGGGCTTCGGCCAGGCCAAGACCGGCGGCAACTACGCGTCGGCCCTGCGCCATGTGGTGCGCGCGAGGAAGGAACACGGCGCCGACCAGGTGCTGTTCTGCCCCAATGGCGATGTCCAGGAGACCGGCGCCTCCAACTTCTTCCTGATCGATGACAACCGGTTGTTGACCAAGCCGCTGGATCCATCCTTCCTGCACGGCGTGACGCGGGACTCGGTGATCACCCTGGCGCGGGACCTGGGTTATGAGGTCATCGAGCGTGACTTCACCGTGGACGAGATCAAGGACTGGATCCGTACCGGCGAGGCGGCGCTGTCCGGCACCGCGGCTGTCCTGTCCGGCGTGGGCGCCTTCATTCACGATGGCACGCGCTATCAGGTCGGCGACGGTGGTGTGGGTCCCAACACCCGCAAGCTGAGCGAAGCCCTGCGTGCGCTGCAGTCCGGCCGTACCCCCGACCGTTTCGGCTGGCTGAGCTAAGGCCCTGAGCCAGGGGGATCCCTGGCCCAATCTGCAGGCATTGTGGCCGTGTCGTCACTGACCACACTGGTCACAATTGTCTGCGCCGTTATCCTTGGCGGTGTGGATCGAAGGCGGGGTGTCCAGGATCCATAAGCCGGATAGGGAGATTGGGCCATGAAGCATGACGTATGGGAGAAACTGCCCTCCCAGTTATATTTGCAACTCAAACGCTGGGATTACCGCTTCAAGGAAAAGGCGGCCTTCGAACAGGCGCAACGCCTGCGTGCAACCACCAGCCCGGATGGGTATTCCCTCAAACCCTTCGACGACAGCCGGGCGATCTTCGTCCACATCCCGCAATGCGGCGGACGTGCGATCAGCCAGAGTCTGTTCGGCGGTCCCGGCGGGGGACATACCACGCTGGAGCAGTATCTCAATATCTTCGAGCCGCGCTGCATCGCCGACTACTTCAAGTTCACCTTCGTTCGCAACCCCTGGGATCGGCTGGTCTCGATCTATACCTTCCTCCGCCAGGGTGGCGGCAGCGAGGCGGACCGGCGCTGGTATGACAAGCACCTGGGCGGCTTTGCCGACTTTGACGAATTCGTTCGACAGTGGCTGACCCGCCGCCAGGTGCGGAAGTGCCCCTATTTCTACCCGCAATACCACTACATGCTCGATAGCCGGGAAAAGGTGCGCCTGGATTTTGTCGGGTTCGCGGAGAATATCGACGCCGACTTCGCCCGGGTTGCCGGGCAACTTGGCCAGCCGGCACGATCCCCCGGAGCCGACGCGATGGGTGACACCGACTACACCCGGTTTTACACGCCCCAGACCCGCGACATCGTTGCCGAGGCCTACGCGGAGGATATAAGGTTGCTCGGGTACAGCTTCGACAACGGCAACCTGCCCCAGCAGATCGCCGCCCGGGACAGTGGCCGGATCTATACGCTGCGTTCGTAAGGGGCAGGCGTGCAATCGCCTGCAGGGAGTCTGCCTTGGATCGGATCTTCAATTTCGTGTCGCTCACCGGGCAAATCGGTACCGCGGGTCAGCCCACGTCGGAGCAGTTTGCCCTGGTGGCCAGTCACGGCTATTCCACGGTCATCAACCTGGCGATGCCGGACCATCCCAGGGCGCTGGCCGACGAGGGGGATAGGGTCACCCGCGAGGGCATGACGTACCTGCACCTGCCGGTGCCGTTCGATGCGCCGCAGCCCCATCATGTGCGTCGTTTCTGCCGCCTGCTGCAGGCGTTGCGTGAGGACGATCCGCAACAGAAGATCTTCATTCACTGCATCATGAACTACCGGGTGTCCGCATTCATGACCCACTACCTGCGCCTGGTTGAGGGTTATGACGCGGCGGACGCCCGATCGCCGCTGTTTGACCGGTGGGCGCCGGACGCCACATGGCAGGCACTGCTGGCATGGGACCGTGCCCATATCGGTCTGTGAGCTTGATACGACTGAAGGCCAGCGTCGCCTCTGCCGGCGGACTGGTATGATGACGGGCTTACCCTTCCAACCGAGGCCCCGATGCATGACGATTCGCGCCGTCTTCCATCGCCGCTTGCTGGCGGTCGCCGCCGGACTGTGGCTGCTGATGGCCGGTGGATCATCGGCGGCGGCCGACTCCCTGGAACTGGTCACCGAAGCCTGGCCACCCCTGGTGGACGAGTCGGATGGCCAGCCGGGCGGTCCGCTCTGGCGGGTGACGGACGCGGTACTTGAGCGTATGGGCTACGATTCGCATCTGGCGTTCGTGCCCTGGAAGCGGGCGCTGGACCTGGTGGCACGTAACCGGGCGGACGCCGTGCTTGGCGCCGGCAAGACCGCCGAGCGGGTTCGTCTTTTCCAGTATCCGGACGAGCCCCTGGCGCTCAGCGAAACCACCCTGTTCTCCAACCGCAACGCGCCCATCGAGTTCACTGATTTCCACGACCTGGCCGGCAAGACCATCGCCCTGTCGGCCGGTTATTCCTACGCGCCGGAAATCTGGTCGGCGGCCGGCGTGAAACGTGAAGAGGTGCGGGATGTTCGTTCCGGTCTGCAAATGGTGGCGCTGGGGCGTGTCGATGCCTTTGTCGCCAACCGCCAGGTGGGCTGGTTCGAAGCGAATCGGCTGGGGTTGGCGGGCGTTCTGACGGCCTCCGAAAAACCCATCAGTGCGGGCCCCGTGTACCTGATGTTCTCGCCGGAGACCCCCGCGGCATTCGTGCAGGCCTTTGACCAGGCGTTGTCGGCTTTCCGGAAAACGGCAGACTACCGGCGTCTGATGACTGACTTCTCGTCTCCCGAGGCGGAATGACCGGGGCCGGATCAGGTCGGGGCGGTGGTGCCGGCACTCAGGTGATAGAGGCGCCGCCAGATGGCGTGACCGGTCTGGTCGAAGGTGAGGAGCGTGTCGACAAAGGTCTGTCGAGCGGTCGCGTCGATCATCTGCTCCGGCAGGAGCGGGTCGAACACGATTTGCCGAATGGCCCGGTCGCCGATGACGAAGGACTCCCGCGCAGCGGCTTCCGGCGACAGCCGGTCCGCCTGGTCCAGCCACTGCCGGAGGTGGCTGGCCGTATCCCGGTATCGCTGTTCAAGTCCGGTGGTATCCCAAAGATTCCGGGCTCGCGGTACGTAATGGTCGTCGAGGTGGCTGAGCAGGAACACCGGCGCGCTGCCTTCCAGGCCCAGCCGGTAGAGCCGTTCACGTACGCTGGCCACGCCACCGCGGAGGTTATCGGGCCGGATATACAGGTCACGGCTCAGCTCCTGGAAACCGTTCATCTCCAGGGCCCGTTTCCGTCGGCGCAGGGCCGGCTTGTCACTGCGGCCCAGCCCACCGAGGTGTGCCGCCACCCACTGGCCGGTCCAGGCTTCCAGTCGTTGCAGGGCGGTGCGCCAGCGGCGCAGGTCGTCGGTGAGGGTATGGGCCCTTGCGGTTAGCTGGTACTGACCGCGCCCGCAGGATTCGATCAGGCCTTCGGCTGACAATCGGGTCAGTGCGACCCGGGTGCTGTTGCTGGTGACGCCGAACAGCTCGCACAGGCTGATGGCATCCCGAACCCGCAGGACGTCCTCATCCATGGCGGTCAGCAGGTTCATGAGCAGACGTTGGGGCTTGGGTTTCACGGGACTTCCTCTTCTCCGATCCAGACGGCGTTCCCTACGCCAGCGTTCAGGGCGCAGGGAGGCAGATTAACATGACCGGACCGGTCGCTGTACCGAAGTCAGCGGTTGCGCATCACCTCGCCGATGTCCTGCACCAGGCGATCCACCTGTGGCAGTGTGCTGGACCAGGAACAGACAAAGCGTGCGGCGCCGCCGATAAAAGTATAGAAATGCCAGCCCCGGGCCCGCAGTGCGGTCTGGACATCCCCCGGCAGGTCGACGAAAACGGCGTTGGACTGACGCGGGAAACACAGCTCCAGTCCGGCGATCCCGCGGATGCCGTCTTCCAGGCGCTCGGCACAGGCGTTGGCATGGGTCGCGTTCTTCAGCCAGGTGTCGTCTTCCAGCAGGCCGCACCAGGGCGCCGAGATGAAGCGCATCTTGGACGCCAGTTGCCCGGCCTGCTTGCAGCGCCACTCGAAGTCCTCGGCCAGCTGACGGTTGAAGAACAGGATCGCCTCACCGACCGCCAGGCCGTTCTTGGTGCCGGAAAAACACAGCACATCGACGCCGGCTTTCCAGGTGATCTCCGCCGGCGTGGCATCCAGGGCGGCCACGGCGTTGGCAAAACGGGCGCCGTCCATATGGATGCGCAAGCCGTAATGATCGGCCACTTCGCGGATCGCCTTGAGCTCCTCAATGCTGTACAGCGTGCCCACTTCGGTGGACTGGGTAAGGGTGATCACCCGGGGCTTGGGGTAGTGGATGTCCGTGCGCCGGGTCACCATCTGCTCGATGCTCTGCGGCGTCAGCTTGCCGTCCGGACCGGTGCCCACCAGCAGCTTGGAGCCGTTGGAGGCGTATTCCGGGCCGCCGCATTCGTCGGTTTCGACATGGGCCAGTTCGTGGCAGATCACGCTGTGGAACGACTGGCACATGGCTGCCAGGCTGAGGGAGTTGGCCGCCGTGCCGTTGAACACAAAGTACACCTCGCAGTCCGACTCGAACGTCTCGCGCAGGCGGTCCGCCGCCATCTGCGTCCAGGGATCCTCACCGTAGGCGCTGGCATCGCGTTCATTGGCGCGGGCCATGTAGTCCATGGCCTGGGGGCAGATTCCGGCGTAGTTGTCACTGGCGAACTGTTCGTTGTGCGGCATGGGCTCTCCTCTTCTGGAAATCGCCGGTTCAGACGGGCAGGTGAGTACGGGTCAGGTTGCGGGCGCCGGCCTCGGTGACCAGGACATTGTCTTCGATACGGATACCGCCGCAGCCCCGCAGGTCGTCGATCAGGGGCCGGTTCAGGTACCGGCGGTCCGTGCTCTCCAGCAACGGATCGAGCAGGGACGGAATGAAGTACAGACCGGGTTCTATCGTGACAACCATACCCGGCTTCAGGCTGTGCGTCAGTCGGAGAAAAGGCGCATGCTCCGGGGCGGGCCGGGGTTTGCCCGCCACGTCGTGGACCTGGATACCCAGGAAGTGGCCCAGGCCGTGGGGGAAGAAGGCGCGGGTGATGCCTTTCTCAACCATGCCCGCGTCGTCGATGTCCTGCACCAGTTCACTGGCCTTGAGGAGTGCCGCCAGGCCAAGGTGGGCACGCTGGTGCAGCTCGATGTAATCCACGCCCGGCGCCACCGCATCACACAGCCGTTTCTGCAGGCTTTCCAGGCCGGCAATCAGGGCACCGAACCGGTTCTCGCCCGGTGCGGCCGTGGTCCGGGTGATGTCGGAGCAATAGCCCCGGTAGCGCACGCCGGCGTCGATCAGCAGGCTGCGGGGGCGATGCGGCGCCTGGAGGTCGTAGTGCTGGTAGTGGAGGGTGCCGGCGTGCTGGTTGAGACCAATGATGCTGTGGTATGGCGCCTGGGTTTCCCGCTGGCCCGTGGCCTGCTGGTAAGCCAGGTTGATCCCGAACTCGCTGGCGCCGGCCAGGAACGCATCGCGTGCGGCGTTATGACCGCGGGCGGCGATGGCGCTGGCCTGGTCGATGCAGGCGACTTCGTAGGCGGTCTTGATGACCCGCAGGCTGTCCAGGGCGGCCAGCAGGCTGGGCGGGTTGGCATCGCCCGGCGCACCGGAGATCTGCGCCGGGTCGCCGATCACGGCCAGGCGCTCGGGATAGGTGATGTCGGGAGCGTCGATACCGGCCTGGCCGGTCACTTCGATCAGCCGGGTCCAGCCTTCGGCCGGAATCGGCGTCACGGCATGCCAGAAGTCCACCGGGGTATGCAGCCACAGCCGGACGCGGCCGTCCTTCTCCACCAGCAGCCAGCTGTGCTCGAGGTCGGAGAGCCCGACCCAGTGCAGGAAATGGCCGTAACCCTGGTGGTGATGGGCCTGGTCGTCGGCGTAGCGCATCGGCGCCGCGCCGGAGCTGATCAGTACCGCGTCGTAACCCTGCTGGTTGAGGATGTCGGCATAGGCGGTCTGCAGGTGTTGGATGTGTTCCGCTTGCAGGGTGGCGAGGCGACTGTCAGGCATACTGTTTCACCAGTTCGTTCCAGAGTGTGAGTGTGTCGTCGGCGCGGGGTTGGCGCAGACGGATGAGTCGGATATCCACGAACACGTCCCAGGTTTCGTCGCCGGCGCGCACCAACTGGCCGAAGTGTTCGCTTTTTTCGCCCATCCGATAGGGCAGCCAGCCCATGCCGAAGCCCTGTTTGACCAGGGCCTTGACGCTGGCGGAATGCGTGTTCTCGTTCAGGGGCAGCAGGTGCGCCTGGGGGGCGGTCCGTCCCAGGTGCGCCACGATCGCCGAGGCCAGGAAACCGCGCGGGTGATACGCGATCACCGGTACCGGTTGCTCCACCGAACCGGGCAGGGTGAAGCGGGGTTCGCCGTTATCCTGGCTGATGGTGAACGGGGTGACGCGCTCCCGCTCCAGCGTCAGCCACTCGTAGCGGGCCGGGTTGAGCCGGCTGCGCCAGGGCAGGTCGTCGTGCCAGTAGCACAGCACCATGTCCACTTCGCCGTTATCCAGCGCATCCAGGAAATCCTCGCCCACCCAGTTGGTGGACTTGAGGTTGATCTCCAGGCGATCGCGCATCCCGATCCGTTCCGCCCATCCCGAGTAGAAATGGGAGAACAGGCCCTGGGTGGAGCCGACGCTGATGCGCGTGGCGGCATCCGCCTCCAGGGCGGTGATCTGGTCCCGGGTGTCGCGCACATCCCGGGTGATGCGTTCGCACATCTCCAGGAAGACGTGCCCCGCCGGCGTCAGCGACAGCGGCAGGGTCTGGCGGTTGATGAGCGTGGTGCCCATCGCCTCTTCCAGCAGTTTGATGCGCCGGCTGAACGTCGGTTGGCTGACGTGCTGTAATTCCGCGGCACGCGAGAAATGCTGCGTCCGCGCCAGCGCCATAAAGTCTTCCAACCAGCGTACTTCCATGCCTCGGTTACCTTGAGTGTGTTCACGACGTGGCGATGCGCCCAATACAGGAGATTACGCGCTACCGAACACTATAGACGGCCTTCCTCGACGGCATGACACGCCACCTGCGCACCGCCGTCGGTGGCGATCAGCTGGGGCACTTCGGTCCTGCACCGCTCGTTGGCGTATGGGCAGCGCCCGTGGAACACGCAGCCCGACGGCAGGTTGACCGGCGTCGACACCTCGCCGTGCAGGCGGATGTGGTTGGGACGGTCGTCCTCCAGCCGCGGAATGGCCGACAGCAGCGCCTGGGTGTACGGGTGGCGCGGGCTGTCGAACAGCGTCCTGGTATCCGCCAGTTCACACACCGTGCCCAGGTACATGACCGCCACGCGGGTGCCGAAATGTTCCACCACCGCCAGGTCGTGGGTGATGAACAGGTAGGTCAGCCCGCGGTCTTCCTGGGCGTCCATCATCAGGTTCAGGACCTGGGCCTGGATGGACACGTCCAGGGCGGAAATGGGCTCGTCGGCGACGATGAATTCCGGATCCACCGCCAGGGCCCGGGCAATGGCGATCCGCTGGCGCTGGCCACCGGAGAATTCGTGGCCGAAGCGCTTGCCCCAGTCCGGGTCGATACCGACCGAGTGCATCACCTCGTGGACCTTGTCGCGCACCGTCTGCCGATTCCAGTCCGGATGGTGGAAGCGGATCGGCTCTTCCAGGGTCTGCTGGATCGTCATCCGCGGGTTCAGCGACGCGTACGGATTCTGGAAGATCATCTGCATCTTGCGGCGATAGGGCAATACGGTCTTGCCGTCAAGATCGTCGATGCGCTGGCCGTCGTAATGGATCTCGCCGCCGGAGGGCGACAGCAGGCCCATCACGGTCCGCGCCACCGTGGACTTGCCGCAGCCGGACTCGCCCACCACGCACAGGGCCTCGCCCTTGCGGACCTCCAGGTTGACGCCGTTGATCGCGTGGACGAATTCCTGCTGGCGCGTGAAACGACCGTTGCGGAAACGCAACTGCTCCAGGAAGTTGCCGGACAGATCGAAGCGCTTCTCCAGATCCCGGATTTTGACTAAGGGTTGTGCCGGGGCATTCATGACGTCATCTCCCGCTGTTGTTGCTCTTCCTCGATCAGCTTGCGTACCTCATGGCAGGCCACATCGACGTTGCCGGAGGTCACATACTCCGGCATCTCCTGCTTGCACAGATCGGTGGCGAACTGGCAGCGCGGATGGAACGGACACCCGGTGGGTATCCGGTTCAGCGAGGGCATGGCGCCCGGAATCTGGTACAGGCGACGGCCTGGTTCCCCCATCTGCGGCAGGGCGTTGATCAGGCCCTGGGTGTAGGGATGCTGGGCGTCGTTGATGATTTCCTTGGTCGGGCCCTGTTCGATGATGCGCCCGGCGTACATGACCAGCATGTTCTGGGTGACCTGCGACACCACACCCAGGTCGTGGGTGATCAGCATCAGGGCCACGTTGTGCTGTTCGCACAGCTCCAGCAGCAGGGCCATGATTTCCGCCTGGATGGTCACGTCCAGCGCGGTAGTGGGCTCATCGGCGATGATGATTTCCGGGTCCAGCAGCAGGGCGATGGCGATGATCACCCGCTGGCGCATGCCGCCGGACAGTTCGTGCGGGTACTGGTCCAGCCGCTTGTCCGGTGACGGGATCTGCACCTGCTTGAGCCGGTCCAGGGCGATCTGCCGGGCGGCCCTGGTGCCGATGCGCCGATGCGCCTTGAGCGCCTCGATCATCTGGGTGCCGATGGTGAGCACCGGGTTCAGGGTCATCATCGGGTCCTGGAAAATCATGGCGATGCGGTTGCCGCGGATCCGGCGCAGCTCGCGGTCGCTCATGGCCGCCAGGTTCTTGCCTTCGAACAGGATCTCGCCGCCGGCGATGTAGCCGGGGCGGGCGATCAGGTTGAGGATGGAGAACGCGGCGACGGATTTACCGGCGCCGGATTCCCCCACCAGGCCCAGCCGTTCGCCCTTGTCCAGGGAGAAACTGATCTTGCGCAGGGCCTTGAGGTCGCCGCCACGCACCGCGAAGCGGACATCGAGATTGTTAACTTCCAGCAGTGCCATGGTTTACCCCTTGTACAGTCTCGGGTTCATCACATCACGCAGCCAGTCACCCAACAGGTTGATGACCAGCACGAGAACCACCAGCACCAGGCCGGGAATCAGCGTGATCCACCAGGAACCGCTCTGGATGTAATCGAAGCCGGATTTGATCAGTGACCCCAGCGACGGTTGGGTTTCCGGCATGCCCAGGCCGAGGAACGA
Source organism: Marinobacter halodurans (assembly GCF_004327985.1). GTDB lineage: Bacteria > Pseudomonadota > Gammaproteobacteria > Pseudomonadales > Oleiphilaceae > Marinobacter_A > Marinobacter_A halodurans. Next base: position 168,967 of record NZ_SJDL01000004.1, on the reverse strand, counting down.
CAGCGCCGCCTCGGAGATGATCGCGTTGGCGATCTGCACCGTGCCGATGACGAAGATTGGCGACAGGGTGTTGGGCAGGATGTGCCGGAACATGATGCGGTTGGTGCGGTAGCCCATCACCTTGGCCGCATCCACGTATTCCTTTTTCTTCTCGGCCAGCACGGAGGCGCGCACGGTCCGGGCGATCTGCGGCCACTCGGCAATGCCGATGATCAGGATCAGCAGGTAAATGGCGATCTCGCCGAACATCAGGTTGCCGAAGCTGGCCTTGAACACGGCGCCAACGATGATGGCGACCATCAGGGTGGAGAAGGACAGCTGCACATCGGCGATGCGCATCAGGATGGAGTCCACGCGGCCGCCCAGGTAGCCGGCCAGCAGCCCGAACAGGATGCCCAGCGCCGACTGCAGGATCACCGCGCCGAAGCCGATCAGCAGCGACACGCGGGTGCCGTAGAGGATGGTGGACAGCAGGTCGCGGCCCTGGGCGTCGGTGCCCAGCGGGAACGACGGATCGCTGCCGTCCATCCAGACCGGTGGCAGTTCGGAGTTCATGATGTTGATGGTGGCCAGATCGTACGGATCGTGGGGGGCCAGCAGCGGCGCCAGGAAGGCGGCGGCTGCGATCAGCACGAACACGACGAAACTGACGATGGCGACTTTGTCGCGCTTGAAGCTGTACCAGAGGAACGACTCCCGGAAACGGCTCCAGCGGGACGCGTTTGCGGTGGCTGTGGTCATGCTTTCTTACCTGTCAGTTTGACGGTCGGGTTCACCAGGCCGTAGACCAGGTCAACCACCGTGTTGGTGATCACGAAAATCAGGCCCACGACCATGAGGTAGGCTACGATCAGGGGGATGTCGCTGCGGGTGATGGCCTCGAGGAACATCAGGCCCACGCCCGGCCACTGGAACACCGTCTCGGTGAGGATGGTGTAGGCCACCATGATGCCGATCTGGACCCCGCCGACCGTGATCACCGGCAGCATGGTGTTCTTCAGCGCGTGCAGGAAGTTGATGCGCCAGGGTGAGATGCCCTTGGCCTGGGCGTAGCGGATGTAGTCGCTCTGCAGCACCTCCATCATTTCCGCGCGGATCAGGCGGATGAACAGCGGCAGCATGATCGAGGCCAGCGACACCGCCGGCAGCATCAGGTGCAGCAGGCCGTCCCAGGAGAAGAAGTTGGAATCCCAGGTGCCGAACAGGTGCGTCAGGTCCTGGCCGCGGCCGTAGGAGGGCATGCCGCCGTCGGTGGAGAGCAGGTCGTTCAGCCATGTGCCCCAGCCGGTGTCCGCCGGGAACCAGTCCACCGTCACGCCGATGGAGAACAGCTGGATCAGGACGATGGCCGTGAGGAACACCGGGATCGAGATCCCGACGGTACTCACGCCCATAAAGAATTTCGATAGCCAGGCCCGTGGGCGTATGGCGGCGTAAACCCCGATGGGTATCGACAGGCAGACGATCATCAGGCTGGCGGCAATGACCAGTTCCAGGGTGGCGGGCAGGTGATCCATGATCACGTCGAGGGTGGGCTCGCCATAAAAATAGGAATTAGCCAGATCGCCCTGGACCGCGTTGGCCGCAAAGCGCGCGTACTGGACGATGACGGGATCGTTCAGCCCGAGATCCTCGCGCAGTTGTTCGCGCTCGGCGTCGGACACGGATTGACCGACCATCTGTCGAAGCGGATCGCCCAGGCCATCCTGGATGGCAAAACTGATCACGCTGATGACGAACATGACCAGGAGGGCCTGGCCAATTCGCTGAACCAAAAAAGCTAACATGGGGTTACACCGATAGCTGGCTTGGGCATCGCAGGCGCTCGTGACACCTGTCAGCCCGGGTTGCTTGGGTTAATTTATTGTTCGGATACAAAAACCGGGCCCCAGCGGGATGCTGAGGGCCCGGCTTCCGTGTCAGGCCCTTCGACTTACTTGACGACCAGGTCGCCGATGTAAGGGAAGTTCATCACGTTGAGGATCGGCTCGATCTCGACGTTCTTCTTGGAGGCCCAGGCCAGGTCCTGCCAGTGCAGCGGGATGAAGGCCGCATCGTCGTACAGCCCCTGCTCCACCTTCTGCAGCATCTGGGCGCGCTTGGCCCGGTCGGTCTCGACGTTGGCCTGCTCGACCAGCTTGTCCAGTTCCGGGTTGCAGTAGTTGCCTGCGTTGTACTGGCCGGCGCCGGTGTCGGCGTTCGGGCACATGGTCAGGAACTCGTAGAAGTTGGCGGAGTCCTCGGTGTCCGCGTGCCAGCCGATCATCATCATGTCCGCGGCGCGGTTGTCGAACTCAGGCCAGTACTGCGCTTTCGGCAGGGTCTTCAGGTCCACCTTGACGTTGATGCGCGCCAGCATGGCGGCGACCGCCTGGGCGATCTTGTCGTCGTTCACGTAGCGGTTGTTCGGCGCCATCATGGTGATGGTGAAGCCATCCTCATAGCCGGCTTCCTTCATCAGTTCCTTCGCCTTGGCAATGTCGTAGCGCGGCTTCAGGCCGTCAACGTGACCCTGGTAGCCTTCCGGCGACAGCTGGGCGGCCGGGGTGGCAAAGCCTTTCATGATCTTGGCGGCGATGCCTTCCTGGTTGATGGCGTAGGCAAAGGCCTGGCGCACGCGCTTGTCCTTGAAGGCTTCAACCCGCTTCTGGTTCATTTCGAAGAGGATGATGCGGGTACCGCTCATGGTGACCAAGTCGGTGTTCGGGTCGCGCTTGATGCGCTCCAGGTCGGTCGGCGGCACCGGCGCGATGAAGTCCACACCGCCGGACAGCAGGGCGGAAACGCGGGTGTTGTTTTCCTTGATCGGGGTCAGGGTGATGTGGCCGACGTTGCCCGGGGAGTCTTTGTCCCAGTAGTCGTCAAAGCGCTTGAACTCCACCTTCACACCCTGTTGGCGCGAGGTCACGATGAAGGGACCGGTGCCGGACTCGTGACGCGAGGCGAAGGTGTCCACCTGCTTGGAGATCATGTCCTTGTCGCGGCCCTGGTCGTCCTTGCCGGAATAGAACTTCTTGTCCATCGGGAAGATGTAGGTGGCGGCGTTCAGCAGCAGCGGGTAGGGCTTCTTGGTGACCAGGTCGAAGGTGGTGTCGTCGATGATCTTGAGGTCGCTGAACGGCTGGAAGATGGCCTTGAAGTCCTGGCTCTTCTTCAGACGGTCGAAGGTGAACTTGACGTCTTCACTGGAGAGGGTGTTGCCGGAATGGAACTTGACGCCCTCGCGCAGGTGGAAGCGCATGGTGTTGTCGTCAATCCGTTCCCAGCTCTTGGCCAGGCGCGGTTCGAAGGTCAGGTCCTTGGTCCAGCGGATCAGCGGGTCGAACGTCATGTGTGACAGCTGGAGCATGCCGCCGGAGAGCTGCTCGTGAATGTCCAGCGTCACCGGGTCGGCGTCATAGGCGATCTTCAGCTCTTTGTTGGCTTCCGCGGCAGAGCCTGCCATGGGTGCCCCAGCCAGAGCCACGCAGCTCACAAAGGCAGTGAGGAGTCGTTTCATAGCGATGCGTTTCCTGTCGGTCTTTTTTCTGGATTTTTGGGATCGTTCTTCTTGATCGTTCTGTCGCAATCTGCGGTAAGTACAGATTGCAGTGGGTTGTAAAACTAGTGACTGACTGTTCAGTGAGCAATCGAAAAAACGACATGCCTCTATTCGTGGGATGAATGAACCGATTGGAGTCAGTAAAGGCGTTGTCCGACAGGATTTTGGAAAGCAATTTAAAACAGTGTTTTAGCCGTGTTCCGGGCGATATCGGAACGGTCCGGGGGGCCCGGGTGAAGCACGGGTGCACCAGATCGGCTCAATGACATTTGTAATGTTTTCGTGAGATTTTGGAGCCGGATCGACTCATTTTGATGGGAAATGCTCGTATCCGGGGCCTGCCCGGTATCAGGAGCGCCCGCTCCGTCGCGAAGCGGCGGGAACGCGGCCCAACAGGGACGTGCCGAACGACACGAACATGGCCGTGCCGTCGGCCCCGGATTCGGCCACGTCCAGCGTCCAGCCCAGCCGTTCGCAGATCAGCTGGACGATCAACAGGCCGAAGCTGCTTTCCTGCATCCCGGCCTGGCCCTGCACGGACCGCGACAGGCGTTCAAGGATCCGGTCCGGCAGACCGGCGCCATAATCGACAATTTGCATACCGTCACTGGTGACGTCGATGTCGACGGAACCGCGGGTATGCTTGAGCGCATTCTGCAGCAGGTTGCGGATCAGCATCCGCAGCAGGGCCGGATCCGCCAGCAGGGTCAGGTCCACCTCGCCGGGTTGCAGGCGCAGACGGCCGGGGGTGCTGCCGGGCGTGCTTTCCAGATCGGTGATGGTGTCCTCGACGGCCTGGCGCAGGCCGAGCCGGGCACGCTGCTCCTCGTCCATGTTGCCGCGGGCCAGCCGCAGCAGCACGTTGACGTCCGCCTGCATGTCCATGGCGGCCCGCCGGATGCGTTTGATCGTGCGCGCATCGGCCTCGGACAGCGTGTCCCGCTTCTCGATGATGTCCAGCGCACCGGTGATCACCGCCAGAGGGGTTCGCAGCTCGTGGCTGGCCAGTTTGACGAAGGATTTCTCCCGTTCCACGAACGTCTCCAGCGCATCCAGAAAGCGGTTGAACGCCGCCGCGATGTCGACGAACTCGGTCTCTCGGTAGTCGGTGGACAGGCGCCGCATGGACGACGCCGGCGCGGTAGCCTGGATCTGGTTGGTCAGCTGTTGCAACGGCCGGGTCAGCCGCCTGGCCAGCAGACGCGACATGATAAAGCCGATCAACGCCATGCCGGCCAGGACCGAGAGCACCGTGAGCTGGGACAGCAGCTCCTGGCTCTCCATGATGGAAATGTCCTGGGACAGGTACAGGCGACCGGCCGGACCGTCCATGGATTCGGTGCGCACCAGGTAGGTGGCGTTGTCGCCTTCTATCTCGGCCGAATAGGGCGTCGGCAGGTTGCGCAGGTAGGCGGGCAGGCGCTCCTCGGGCTGGCCCTGGCCGAGGAAGATGGCATGCAGGCGAGCCGTCTGCCATTCCTGGAAATCGTCCCGGCTGATGTGCTGGCGGAAATAGCCCTGCTCCTTGGTCAGTTCCAGGTCGAGGATGGAATCTTCCATGTCCTCATAGAACACTTCGATTGCCGCAATCGACAGCAGGGCCGTGACCAGGCTCACCGCAAAGACGGTACGGAACAGCCTGATGCGGAGGGAATACCTCAAGCTTGCGGCTCCTGGTCGCCGGCCGGTGGCTCAATGCGGTAACCGCGGCCATAGACGGTGCGGATCAGCGAGTGGCCCAGGGCCCGCTGCAGGGTCTGGCGAAGGGTGTAGATGTGGGTGCGCAGCGAGTGTCCGTCGGCGTCTCCGGAACTGTCGCCCCAGATGGCCTCGCTCAGGGCCTCGTGGCTGAGGAAGTTGGGATAGGCCCGGATAAGCAGTTCGAACAGGCGAGCCGGGATGCCGGTCAGCTCGGCCTCCCTGTCATTCATGGTGACCCGTAGGGTGCCCGGGTCGAACCGGATGGGACCTGCCTCCAGCCCGGCCTTGCGGGGCGTGTAACGCCGGTACAGGGCATCGATGCGCAGTTGCAGTTCGCGCAACTCGAAGGGCTTGACCAGGTAGTCGTCGGCACCGCATTCGAAGCCCCGCTCCTTGTCCGCCAGGGCGCCGCGGGCGGTCATCAGGATGATCGGCGTATCGCACTGCAGGTCGCGGCGAATACGCTGGCACAGGTCGAAGCCGGACACGCCGGGCAGCATGAGGTCCAGTACGATGACGTCGTACGGGTTGGTGGCCAGCAGGTGCAGGGCCGTCAGGCCATCGGCGGCAAAGTCCAGCGCGTAGCGGCTCTCGCCCAGGAATTCGAACAGGTTTTCCGCCAGATCGATCTGGTCTTCGACAATCAGCAGTCTCAGGACCTGCCGGTTGGCAGGAGCGGGTGCAGACATCGTGTGTGTTCAACCTCTGTTGGTGATGGCCGGATCGGTGAATGACAGCAGCGAGTAACGCCGACTGCTGTCATGGACTTCCGTGGACGGCGGCAGCCGGCTCAGCAGACGATCCGCTTTCCTGTTGGGAACCGCCAGGAAATACCGCTGGTAGCGGTGATTCTGGCGCATAACGCCCAACTGTTCCATGGTGATCTGCCTGGCCTGGCCGTGACTGTAATACTGGGCGGAGAATGGCAGGTCATCCAGGTAGAGCAGATGACTGTCGCCGGGTTGGCGCTGGCTGACGTAGTCGTGAACGATGGCCTGTTCCGTCTTCAACTGGCGGGTATCGTGCATCGAGTAGAAGACGAAACCGGTGGTCAGTGCCGGGACACACACAGCCGCCGACACCGCCATCCGCCGGAACCCCTGCCAGGACAGGTCGAGCGACAACAGCAGCCGGGCCAGCACCAGGGCCGAGAACGGCAGCGCGGGCAGCACGTAAGTCCACAGCGTGTTGCTGGCCATTGTGAAGAACAGCATGGGGGCCAGGGCGGCCAGCAGCACAAACTGGGCATTGGCGCCGGTGATCCCGGTGGCCAGGCGCGCCCGTCTATCCCTGCGAAATACCAGCCAGGTTGCCACGATCAGTCCGATGATCCCCCAGGGGAAGGACGCCCAGATCCAGAACATCCAGATCATGCCCTTGGGTTGCAGGTGCGCGGAGCCATAGAGGTCACCCGCCCAGCCCGGATCCAGGAAGCGTTTGAAGTGCTCGCCAACGATGAAGTAATCGATAAAGCCCGGTGTCTTCAGCTCCGCCGCGATGTACCAGGGCAGCGCCAGGGTCAGCGTCAGCAGCGTGCCCCGCACCCAGGGGAACGCGCGCAGCAGCCGGAAGCGGTCCCGGGCGATCACCAGCCACAGGCCGATGGGCAATCCGGTCAACACCAGCGTTAGCGGTCCCTTGGCCAGCAGCCCGATCACCAGCCCCAGGAAGAACAGCCAGCGCCAGCCCCGTTCCCGGCCGCTGGCGACCATGCCGAAGCTGACCAGGCTCAGGGTGGTGCCCAGGGTCAGGAAGGGATCGGTCATCACGGTGCCGGCGCTGATGAAGGTGAGCGACATGCTGGCGAAGATGATCGCCGTCCAGCGCGCCACCTGTTCGCCATACAGTTCCCGGGCAAAGCGCCAGGTCAGGTAGACCAGGCCGAGATTGGCCAGCCAGGCGGGCAGGCGCAGGGAAAATTCGCTCAAGCCGAAGGTCAGGATCGACAGGGCCTGGAGCCAGAACGACAGGGGCGGTTTACCCCAGAAGGGAACGCCGGGCGAGAACCAGGGCGTGATCCAGTCACCGGTTTCGGCCATCACCCGGGCAATTTCGGCATAGCGCGGCTCGGTGGTGTCCACCAGGGGAAACAGGGCCATCCCGATCAGCCGGGTGGCGAGGATGGCCAGCAGGGCCCACAGCCAGGGTTCAACCCGCTTCAACATAGGAAGAGTCCTCGGTCTGGATGGGCGCTCGACCGGCGTCGGCGCGATGCTGTTCGATGACGTCGCGGGTCAGGTAGACCGGCCGCTGTTTGGTTTCGATGTAGGTCTTGCCGACGTACTCCCCGAGGATGCCCAGACCCATCAGCTGGATACCGCCGAGGAAGGTGATGATGGCCACCAGCGAGGGGTAACCCGCGGTGGCGTCGCCCAGGATGGTGGCCTTGATCACGATCCACAGACCGAAAATGGCCCCGACTGAGGCGGCGAGCAGACCGATCACCGTCGCCCAGCGCAACGGCGCCACCGAAAACGACGTCAGCCCCTCCAGCGCCAGGCCGACCAGACCCAGGACATCCCACTTGGTCTGCCCCGCTGGCCGAGCATCGCGGTCGTAGGTCAGCACCACGGTGGGCATGCCGATCCAGGCGAACAGGCCTTTCATGTAACGGTTGCGCTCGCCCAGGCGGAGCAGGGCGTCCACGGCCCTGCGGCTCATCAGCCGGAAGTCGCCGGTGTCCACCGGGATGGTGGTGCGGCAGGTGCGGTTCAGCAAACGATAGAACGCGTAGGCGCTGGCGCGCTTGAACCAGCTTTCACCCGCCCGGGAGCGACGCTGCATCAGCACCACATCGGCCCCGGCTTCCCAGCGCTGGACCATGTCGGGGATCAGTTCCGGCGGATCCTGCAGGTCAGCATCCAGGATGATGACGGCGTCACCACGGGCGTGTTCGATGCCGGCGGTCAGTGCCGCTTCCTTGCCGAAGTTGCGGCTGAGCCGGACCAGCCGGATGTTGGCCTGGCAGCGCAGCGCCTGGATCACGAAGGCGTCGCTGCCGTCATCGCTGCCGTCGTCGACGAAGACCAGCTCGGCGGTGTGGGGCAGGCCGGCGAGCACCTCGCGGATCCGCTCCAGGAACAGCGGCAGCACCGCCCGTTCGTTATAGACCGGCACGATGATCGACAGCAGCGGGGGCGTGGCAGGCATGTGGGGATGCGGATCAGTCATGGAAGACGAGCCTCTCGTACATGAGATAGTTGAGGCCCGTGACGAGTCCGGTGGTCAGCACCTGGGCGGGTGCCGCCGACAGGCCGGCTATCTCAAACAGCACACGGAAAATGACGAGGTTGGCAAGCCAGCCCGTCGCACAGGAAAGCACATAGCGAGGCAGGGTCCGTGTATGGGGACCGGCGTTGCGGAACGCCAGCCGCCGTTGCAATCCATAGTTCGCTGCCGCACCCGTCAGGCTGCCGATGGCCGTCGCCACAGCCGCGGAGAGGCCGCCGCTGATCAGCAGTGCCATGATCGACCAGTGAACCAGCGTGGCCGTGCCGCCCGAAACCAGGAAGCCGAGGTAGGGCCGACGACCGGCGACAATGATGCTGACGAATGCTTTCATGGGCCGACACCTTAATAGGCGGCCCGTCAGGCAGGCGTTCAGGAAATGTCAGGAAAGTATCAAAGTGGCACTCAGCCGACGGTCTGCAGGGGGATCAGGTCCAGCTGTTCACCGCCGGGCCGGCGGAACAGGTCGGTCCGCAGGGGTTCCGACTCGTGCCGGTTGAGGCCGACTTTGCGGGCCTTGCGGTTGAACCGCTGGCGGATCAGGTCGGCATAGATGCCCTGGCCGCGCATGCGGTGGCCGAAGCGGTTGTCGTAGACCTGGCCGCCGCGCATATCGCGGATGCGGTTCATCACGTGGCGGGCCCGGTCGGGGAAGTGGCGCAGCAGCCAGTCCTCGAACAGCTCATGAATCTCCAGCGGCAGGCGCAGCATGATCCAACTGGCGCGGGTGGCCCCGTTGTCAGCCGCGGCTTCGAGGATGGCCTCGATTTCCGCGTCGTTGATGAAGGGAATCACCGGACCCAGAATGATGCCGGTCGGGATGCCCGCACCGGAGAGCTCGCGGATCATGCGCAGGCGGGTGCCGGGCGAGGCGGTGCGAGGCTCCATGCGCCGCTTGAGGTCGTTGTCCAACGTGGTGAGACTGACCCGCACCGAGCACAGCCCGTCCGCGGCCAGGCTGGCGAGCAGGTCCAGGTCCCGCAGGATCAGCGCGCCTTTGGTGATGATGGAGATCGGGTGGTTGTACTCGCGCATCACCTCCAGCAGTTCCCGGGTCAGGCGGCGGCGCTTTTCCAGCGGCTGGTAGGCATCGGTATTCACCCCCAGGGCAATGGGTTTGCACACGTAGCCCGGCTTGTCGAGGGCTTCCCGCAAACGCTGGGCGCCATTGGGTTTGGCGATCAGCTGGGTCTCGAAGTCGAGGCCCGGCGACAGGTCCCAGTAGGCGTGGGTGGGGCGGGCGAAGCAATAGACGCAGCCGTGTTCGCAGCCGCGATAGGGGTTGATGGACTGGTCGAAAGGCACATCCGGCGACTGGTTGTGACTGATGATCGACTTGACCTGCTCGTCGACCACACGGGTGGCCAGGGAATCCGGGCACAGCATGTCGTCCGGGTCCCGGTACCAGCCGTCGTCGATGGCCCGGTCCGACGTCAGGGGCTGGTATCGGTTGTGGGGGTTCTGGCCGGTGCCGCGTGTGCGCATGATGATCGCCTGCCCTGCTGGTGTCGCCGTTGGTTGATGGCATGATACTGTATGTATAAACAGTATCTGGTCAAAGCATAACCAAGCCGATGACGCGACGCAAGCGGCCGGGGCCATCCTGTCGATGTAGCGCGCCAAAAAGTTTGAGACATCGTGCCACTAGGTTTGTGACAAGGGAATAGGCGGTGTTTAACCGCCGTTTCCAGCCCCGTTAAACACCCCATCACCAGCACCCAACTGGACACCCAAAAGCAGCGGAGATAACAGCAGGTCCCGGGGTGTTACTCGCCACGCTTTGTCGGCCCTCAGCAAGGGGTGGCCAGCCTCCTGGAAGGCCCAGGCGATCAGCTCGCTGCAAAACCAGGAGTCCTGCTCCTGCCAGTTACGCCGAAAGCCCCATCCAAAGATGCCGGGCCAGTCATACGGCCGCCCGATCTGGCTGCGGGCCGCCTCGACCACCTCGGCCGGGGCAGCCACCTGAAACCGCGCGGCCGCCATGGTCGGCTCAGGGTCTCGCACAGAGACGCCAAAGCGGGCCGTGGCGCCAAGAAGCTGGCCATCGTCCAGGACCAGATCCACGTGGCTGTACGGGGACCAAGTGGCAAAGCGGATCACGCGGCTACCGATACCCGGGGTCGTGGAGAACTGCAGCGTAATCATGACACGGCCAGCGTGTTCAGTTGGTCGATATACTGCTGAGCGACCGCCTCCCGCTGATCCGCCGTTGCTGCCTGGACCGCTGCTTTACCGGCCAGGCGGATCTCCCGGATCTGGTCGATCGCTCCATACCAGTAGTCGGCGGTGGCGATGATGTCGTCCGCAGCCTGCTGAGCTGTCCACGATTTGGCCGACGCCCAGCTGCTCACGGCACTGGGGACATCGGAGGCAGGGTACCCTGCGTCGGCAAACGAGCGGGCGGCCTCCTCGGCGCGCTTGTACTCCTGGTCCACCAGGTAGCCGGGAGAGACGAAGCGCTCGCGTGCGTTGCCAGCAGCTTGATCAATATCACTCAGTAAGTCACCCACTCCTCGGGCAGGGACTTCAACCCACATTGGTAAACCATCCGGGCCGACTGCGCGGGCTTTTCCCAAAGGAGGCCGCCCCGAATACTCCTCAAAAACAGCTTCGCTTACCTCCTGTGCGTCTGCGGGCCAAGACCCGGCAGATTCATATCGCGCCCGGAGTTCTCCAGCAAAAAACGCATCTTTTTCTGCACTGTAAAACTTCATCGCCAGACCCCCTTAATGTCCAAGGCTAAACCAGAACACACTAAAATTGCCGCTAGCATCCAAAGGACTGATGACGACGGAGTCGACGTTCAACTTGAAAGCAAAGGTACCTTTCGCCGTCGATCCGCCAGTGATTGCTGAGCTGTTCCAGTTCCCACCGGCAAATAAACCTTTAACCGGATAAACCACAGGCAAAGTTGCTGTATAGGGGGAGCCACCCGTGAGCTGGGCCGATCCCCATTGCAATATCAAGCCACCCGGCAGAACCTGATAACCATTTACCGACAGGCCCTGATTACCACCACCAAACGCAGCCGCCAGCGCCGCCCCGTCAATCAACCGCCCCGGTGCAAACGCCTGGGCCTCGGCATCCGTCGCCACCAGCATGGGCGACTTCCAGTCGGTGCCACCGTCCGCAGACAGCACCACGCGCCGGGAAACGGTCAGGGACAGGCTTGCCGCGCCCTCGATCGTGTCCGGGTTCGTGCCGTCCGGGGTCACCGTCACCACATTGGCGCTGCTGTCGGTGCGGGCGATCGTGTAGCCCAGGCCGGCGTCGCTGTCGGCGGCCGGGAGTTGCAGGGTGACATCCCCGGCGCTCGCGTCCACCAGAACCAGGCCGGCCTCGGCCACGGTCAGGGCCTTCGGTGAGTCCGCGTTCGTAACGGTCGTTACCCCACGCCCGGCCAGGCGCTGAATCGCGGCCAGCACCTGGTCCTCGGTGTTGATGTCCGGCACTACCCCGCCGGCTGTCAGGATCGCCAGCAGCTCCCGCTGCAGCATGTTGAAATACTGGGCCAGCATCGGCGTGGCCTGCTGTCCCGTTGCCGGATCTCCGGCGCGCCACTCGCCCTCAGCGGTTGCCCGCTGGGTATATGCTCCTACCTTCTCCACGGTCTACCTCCTATTGGTAACCCACTTGCAAAATCAGCCATCTGGGCGATGCCTCGCGCAGGGCGCACTCGATCAGCTCGTCGCCCCAGCTCCGCAGGGGGTCGCCGATCTGCGCCTCGTCGATCACCGACTCGCGCACCACCCCGTTGGGCAGGAGCACGCGCCAGGTGGAGTCCCAGTCGCTGCCGTTGATGTCGTCACCGATCACGGAGCCGGTGTAGCCGGTGGGGGTGTTCACCTCCACCGTGGCCTCGCGCAGCTCGATGATCTCGATATTGTCGTACCCCAGGCCGGCGGCCAGCTCCCGGTAGTCCTCGGCGCGCATGCCGCCTTGGCCCACCACGCGCCCTACCAAGGCGGTGCGGCGGTCAGCCATGGACTGGTCAGCGGGGGCACAGTCACCCGGCAGCCCATAGCTGGCTTCCCACTCCTCAAACAGGTACAGCGCCCGGCGCGGGTCCGCCTCGGCCAGCAGGTCACCGGCGCGGGCATCCACCCGGGCGAACTCCTGGGCCGAACCGTCCAGCAGGCGCTGCACGTTGCTGTCCGGCTCCACCGGCCACACCATGCCCGGCGGCAGCAGGCTGAACAGCAGCCCTCGGTAGTCTTCGGCGCTCAGGTTCACAGCCATGTCACACCTGCCCATACCGGCAGCTCGCCCGTGGCGTAGTTGATGTTCGCCGTGGGCCACTGCAGGTCGTAGTCCTCGATGCCGGCCGCTGAACTGATCGCGTGCCGCACGCGGGTGATCAGCAGGGTGCCGCCGGGCTCGCCCTCACGCTCCACCAGGTCCTGCAGGCCAGCCGCCGCCGCTGCGCGCACCTCCGCCGTGTCCGGTGTCACCGACAGCTGGGGGGCGAAGTCCACGGGCGTCGGTGCGATCACGTACAGGTGGGCGGTCACGTTCTTGCGGTCGGTGATGTAGTCGAACACCGCGTCCAGCAGCTGCTGGGACGGCAGCGGGCCGTCGGCCGCATCGTCCGCCATAATGCGCAGCACCACGGAACCGGCGCCCATGCCCAGCGGGTCCTCCCAGGCCCGGGTCACGCCCGGCACCTCCAGCGCCCAGCCTTCCCAGTCGCCGGACGCACCACCGCGCGGCACCCGCGCCCGGCGGCGCAGGATGCGATCGCGCCAGCTGCTGTATGCCTCCAGATCCGCACCACCCTGCAGGCCGTCAGCGCCCACCACCGCCGTGGTATCGACACCAGGCACCGGCGACACCAGGCTAAGCTCTGCCCCGGCGGCCTGGTCACCGGCCGCGCCGGCCACCACAGCCTCAACGGTGGCCAGGGCCGTGCCGGCAGCGATCGCCACCTCGGCGGTGGTCTGGTACTCCTGGCCATCCAGCTGCAGGCGGGTGCCGGCGATGATCACCGCGCCGTCTGTGCCGGTAAAGGTCACGTTGCCAGTGGATGCGGACGCCTGGCGCCGGGGCACCCCGGCGCTGTGCAGGTGCAGCAGGTCGTCGTCGCAGGTCTCCGGGAACAGCTGCCGCTCCAGCCATTGCAGGTACCCATAAAGGCCATGTGTTACCCCGGCCTGGCTGGTGGCCAGCGCCTGGGTCAGGCGGGTGGCCAGGGCCGCCTGGGCACCGGGCAGCCGGGACAGCAGGTCCTGATCGACCCGGGCCATCAGTTCCGGTAATGAAGGCCGTTTACGCGCCATCTAACCCTCCGTTATGCGGCGTTTCGCCACACGTAGTCGTATTGACGTTCCAGCACCGCGCGATCGCCGCGCCGGATCACCACCCGCAGGCCCAGGGTGTCGCGCCGCATGTGCCACGCCTCCACCTCCACGGCCTCGGCCACCTCGTCCTCCACCAGCCAGGCCAGCGCCTCCTCGGCGTACTCCTTGGCCCGGCGCAGCACCTCGTCCTGCTCCTTTTCCCGGTACAGCAGCCACAGGCGGGAGCCGTGGGGCCGGTCGCGGTAGGCGTCCGCCCAGTAGCCCCGGCGGTCGTTGGTGCCGTCCGGCAGGCGGTCCTCCTCCAGGGCGCGCCGATCGGTGAACAGGGACAGGATCACCGCCGTCTGCAGGCTCTCGTCGGTTGCCAGGTCGCCGCCCTCGATCGCCAGGTCGAAGCGCTTGGCGCCGGCGTCGTATTTCAGCGCGATGTCCATTAGGTCATCTCCTGGTTGGGCGGATCAGTCGGCCCGCTTGTGTTGTTCTCGTCGTGGTTGTGCCCGTTGTAGGTGTTCCGCATGGCCTGCATGGTGCCCTTCGGATCGGCCACGGAGGTGGCGGAGGACAGGGCCTGGGTAAACGCCCCGGAACCGTTCACCACCAGGTTGCCGTTGATCGTCACGTTGCCGTCGTGGTTCGTCGTTGCGGTGATGTGGCAGGTCGGCGCGGTCACCTCCAGGTGCTGCACCGCCTGCACCTGGATCTTGTCCCGCCGGAACACGATCACGTTGCCCAGGTCGTCGTACATGGCCACCTCGCCCTCGGCCAGGTCCTTCAGCCGGTACCGCCGGTCGTCGATCGCCAGCGCCACCAGGTGGGCACGGGCACCACCGACGGCGGCCACCACGGCCTCGGCCCCTGGGTGCGGGTGGCTGGTGTGGCCATAGTCCTGGAAGCGCTCCGCCCACGCCGGCTCGTCCCCCAGCAGTGACACCTGCACGCCCTGCAGCTTCAGGCTGTCGTCCACCAGCTTCACCACGCCCCTGGAGACCAGCAGGCGGATGCGCCGCCAGACAGGCCCCATCAGGCGCTGCCACGTTCTTCTCTGGTCCGTCATAACGGCTTCTTCACCCATCCAGTTGTCTGGTTACCGCTCTTGCCGTTGGCCTGGGGCTCCGCGATTGGCACGGGCTCGAAGGCCGCCGGCGGGGCCACCCGCAGCTCGGCGGTGCGCCCTTGCTCGTTCTCGATAAGCTGCACGTCGCTGATCAGCAGCTGCTCGTCCAGGCCCAGGTAGGCATCGCGCACGTGTACCAGGTCGCCCGGACGCCAGACGCCTTGCTCATGGCGCCAGGTGCCCACGGTGTAGGTCACGCCCCGGCCCTTGGCCCAGCGCATGCGGGACTCCAGCTCGGCGCGGGCCTTGCAGTCGCCAGCGTCGGCCGGCGTGTCGCACACGATCAGCGTGGTGCGCGGGGTGCGGATGCGCGGGTCGGTGGCCTTGGCCGTGGGGCCGGACGCATTGGCGCCGAACCACTGGTCCGTGCCTGGCGTCTGCCCCTCGACGATGTAGACGTTGAAGCGGTCCCGATCGCTGAAGGTCCCGGAGCCCTTGCGGATGTTCCCGCCCAGCACCAGCGGCGTGCGGATCTCCCGCTGCACCGCGTGCACGATCACCAGGCGCCCCTGGGCATCGCTCACGATCCGGGCGCCCCGGATCTGCGCGGCCCGCTCGATGGCCTCGGCGATCGGCTGGCCATCCTCCAGGGCGAAGTACTGGAACGGCTTAGACGCACCCACGATGTCGATCACCTCGATGCCGTAGGGCTTGGCCAGGGCCGTGGCGATCTGCAGCAGCGTCTGGCCGTCGAATCGCTGGTCCTTGCCGCTGCAGTCGATCAGGTCCGCCGCCTTGCTGCGGCCGCTGGCTGAGATGGTGTGGCTGGTGGCGTCGTAGTCCGGCAGCACCTCGTCCAGGTAGCCGGTCACTACCAGCTCGTCGCCCACTTTCACGGTGCAGGCTTCGCCAGGTGTCACCGGCCGCACCAGGCCGGAGTCGGCCCAGCGCTCGGTCAGGGTCAGGTCGAAGCTGTCGGCGATCTGCTCCAGGGACAGGCGGATGCGGACCTCCTGCCAGCCCTGGTGGCGCTGGCTGCCGATCTGCAGCACTACCGGCTCGGGGTTACTCACTCAGCACCTCCAGCTCGATGCCACCGCGCAGGGCGCCCGGGTGCGGCACGTCGTTGCGCGCCACGATCTCGTCCGCCCGGGTGGCGTCGCCGTACAAGCGGTGCGCCACCACCAGCGCCGGCAGGGTCCGCTGCGGGGTGTAGGTGGTCATGCCAGGCAAGGCCACCGCCCGGGTGCGCAGGTCGTCGGAGACCTTGGCCCGCAGATCCACCAGGGCCGCGTACACGGCGTCGGTGATGGCCTCGTCGGTGGTCATCTGCCGGTCGATCAGCTCCATGGTGCTGGCCCCAGCCGCCTCGGCATCCTGCCGGCTCATCCAGTCGGTATCCGCCACCAGGCGCGCAGCGGCCAGGGTGGCCGCGCGGCTGTTCAGGCGCCGGGCCGCGATGGTGTTCTGCGCCCGCTGGATGCGCTCCGGCGTGTCCGCCGTGGGTGGGGTCACGCTGTCGCTGCTGATCCCAGTCTCCAGCAGCAGCCTGGCCGCGCGCACCGGCGTGCCCGGGGTCAGCAGCACCCGGCCGCTGTCCTCGTCATCGCTCCGGCCCAGGACGCTGTTGCCGCTGTAAAGGTCCAGGGCATTGATCGGCCGCAGCACCGCGTTGCGCAGCCGGTTAAAGCCACCCAGCACGATGCCCACCATGTTGATCGGCGCGCGGATCTGCGCCGCTACCTCGTCGGCGATGCCGCCCACCACGTCCTCGATGCCCTGCATCACGGCCGCCAGGTCACGCTCCACCGCGACCAGGGACCAGCCCAGCAGACCCTCCACGCTCCACTGGTCGGCAAAGTCCTGGGTCAGCTGCTCCTCGAACGCGTCCGCCGCCTGGCGCACTTCCCGCTGGGTGTCCACCGTGGTGGCGG
This sequence comes from Marinobacter halodurans, assembly GCF_004327985.1. Lineage (GTDB taxonomy): Bacteria > Pseudomonadota > Gammaproteobacteria > Pseudomonadales > Oleiphilaceae > Marinobacter_A > Marinobacter_A halodurans. The sequence continues at coordinate 152,212 of NZ_SJDL01000004.1, read as the reverse complement.
GGTAGGCTTCCTGGCCTGCCTCGGCAAACGTCACCTGGAAGGTGCACACGCCGCCGTCCCGGGTGCTCTCGCTCCACCGCACGTCGCTGGCTACGGCCGCGACGCTGCCCAGGTACGGGTGCACCAGCGTGGCCACGCCCGGGGCATCCAGGGCGGCGATCAGGGCGTCCCGCTGCTTGTCGTAGTCGTCGCCGGCCACGAACAGCTGCAGGCGCCACTCTTTGGCCTTGCGGCCCATGTCCTCGGCGTAGGGCCGGTCGCGGCGCGGGTACTCATGGATCAGCCAGCGGCGGCCGCCCGTGGTGTCGGAGCGCTCCACGTGGAAGCGCACACCGCGATAGGAGCCCGCCAGTTCTGGGTCGATACGGTCACGCCAGGTCATGTGCTAAGCTCCTGTTTGCGCATGAATGAAAACGGAGGGCACCATGAATATCATCGACAAAGCTCCAGGCATCGGGGCTGTAATTGGTCTTTTGACAGGCATCGCGTTCTACTACCTCACCCCGGAAATTCACTGGGGCTTTCACTTGGCAATCGGCCTGGCGTTTCTTTTGACCGGGTTCAGCACGGGCGAAAAGCTGGCCAAGCGGGAGAAGATCGCAGCTAAGGACGTTGGAATGGTCATCGGCCTTTTTGTCGGGATCGCAGCTGGCGTTGCAACGTTCTACGGAATCCAGGGGGCGCACTGGGGCCTCTCTGTAATTGTCGGCGTAGTCGTTGGCGTGGGTGTCGTCCAAGCTGACATAAGCCAGCGAGCCATGGAGCGACAGGCCGGCGATCGGCAATAGCATCACGGCGCCACCCCCAGTACTCCAGACTCCACATCGAAGTCCATGCCCCCGTTGCGGCGCGCCTCCGTGACGCGGGGCCGCCCCTCAGAATCCACCACGATCCGCAGCTCGCCGCCCACTTCCGCACGGGCAGGCCCAGGCATGGCCGATGGCCGCCCCTGGGTGACCGGGGCACCGGATGCCACCGGCGCGGCCATGCCGCCAATACCAAGCTGGTCCTTGACCCAATCCGGCATCCAGTCCACCAGGGCCGTGATGCGTTGGGACAGCCAGTTGGTCAGGCCCGCCCACTTCTGCTGGATGCCATCCCAAAGGCCGCCGATCCACTCGCCGCCGATCTCGCTAAGCGGCCGCGCGCCGAACAGCTCGAACACCGCGTCGATGCCCTTCATCAGCAGGCCGGCCGGGCTCCAGGCCAGCAGCTGCTTGGCGATGTCGCCGATGCCCTGGCTGAAAAACGCCTTGATGCCTTTCCACAGGTTGCTGAACCACTCGGAGATGCCGTCCCAGTTTCGGTAGATCAGGTACACCGCGCCGGCCACAGCGGCCACGCCGGTGATGATCCAGCCAATCGGGGTAGTGATCAGGGCCAGCGACAGCGCACGGATGCCGGCAATCGCAGCCGGTACCGCCCGCGCTGCTAATCCAGCGAGGCCAGCCCCAGCACTGACAACACCACGGCCCAGCCAAAGCAGCCCTTTGGCAGCGGTTTTTCCGGCTGTCCAACCAAAAACCCCTAGCTGAACCGTTGCCGTTACTAGCGACACCAAAAACCTACCGGCCAGAAGCCCCGCAAGAATGGCGATCAGGTTCCCATAGCCACCGACAGCATCGGCCGCCCAACTCACTGCAGCGCCCACCATGCGCAGACCCCGCCACACGTCCCGGATGCCGTCCACGATGTCCTTGGCGATCGCCTCCCGGTTGGCCTGGCCCAGGGCGCCCATGCGGTCGATCCACTGGTTGATGGCGGGCAGCAGGTCGCCCACCACGGCGGTCTGGATACCGAACAGCACCGTGCGCAGGTCACCCATCTGGCGGGTATAGCGCCGGCTGTTCTCGATCTCCTCCGGGGTCAGGATGGCGCCCTTGTCGTGGGCCGCCTTCATCATCCGCTCGATCTCCTGGCGGCTGGCCTGCAGCATCTCCACCATCTGCTCGGCGCCCTGGCCGCCGAAGATCTCGTCCATGATCCGCTGGCGCGCGGCGTCGTTCTGAACGTCGCCCAGTTTGTCGCGCACCAGGTCGAACATCTTGGCGGTGTCGCCGCCGGTCTTGCGCAGGTCGTCGATGCTGATACCCAGGCGCCCGAACGCCTCGGCCGCCGGGCCACCAGCGGTCACCACGAACTCATCGGCCCGCAGCGACAGCTCCTTCATGCCGTCCACCAGGGCGTCGTTCTGCACCCCGAACTGCTTGCCCACATAGAACCATTCCTGCAGCCAGGTGGTGCCCACTTTCAGCCGGCCAGCCGCGTTCTGAACCTCAGCGCCCAGGTCCGTTACCCCGGACACCAGGCGCTCGGTACCCCAGACTGCTCCGGCGGCGATCCCTCCCATCCATAACAGGCGTTCGCCCAGGCCCTTGGCGCGCTCCATCACCGTGCCCAGGGACTGGCCCACACGATGGGCGGACGCCGACAGGCGGTCCAGGCCGGCCCGACTGGCCAGCCCCGACAGCGACTGCTGAATGCGCCGAACCGGGCGGGTTACGCGGTCCACCAGTTGCATGACGACGCTGGTCACCATGTTAGCCATCGCGTTTCATCTCCTCGGCCAGTTCTTCCGCCTGGTGGTACCACCACTCCAGGTCCTTCATGTCCATCTCCAGCAGGTCCACGGGGTTGAACCCGCTGAAGGCGAATGCCACTCCGCGTACTAGCGTTTGCCAGTCCCGCGGAGCTTCGGCAAAAAAGGCAGGATGGCGTACAGCGCCAGATCCACGTCCCGCCCATCCAGCTCACGGGCGGCGTGCACTGGAATGCGCGCCAGCGCGGCAATCAGCGCCAGGGTCTTGCCCATTTCGCCTTCGGCTTTGTCCATGGCCACCAGGTGCTTGCCCTTGACGCCTTTTGGAATCACCAGCTCCTCGATGGTGCGCTCGGGCTCCAGCTTGCTGGCCTTGAAGGTGATCGGTTCCACCAGGCGCAGGGTCACCGTGGTCTCGTCATCGGTGATGCGCGCAAGGTCGTCATCGGTCAGGCCGGCCTCTTCGGCGTGCGCGGCCATGACATCCTGGTTGTCCAGGTCATCGGTGTAGTGCTCGGTCATCGGTTAAACCCTCTCGCAGGTGCGGGCGGCCAGGTTCAGACGGATCTGGCCCTCGCCGCTGTTCAGTTCCGCTGTCTCGGTCACGAAAGCCCCGGTCAGCATGTAGTCCTGGCCGTTGTCGCACTCGAACAGCACGGTGGCATCGCGGATCTTGCCGATCTCGATGATGTCCAGCTCCTCGGTGTGCAGCACGGTGGCCTGCAGCGTCGGGGCCACTGGCTCCTCGCTGTAGTACACGCGCCGGCCGGCCATCTTGGTGGCGCGGTTTACGCCACCCGGGTTCAGCGTGGCGCCGCGCTCGGTGGGGAACTCCTGGCCATCCACTCGAATGGTGGCTACCCCTGTGATTCGTCCGCTCATGGGTGTTTACCCTCCTGTTAACGGGTGGTTAACCGGCGCTTAGCGCCGGAACTGGGTCTGCTGCGCGTGCACGCGGTACTGGCCGATCAGCATGGGCTGGTCGATCACGTTCAGCCGGCTGGGGTCGCTCGGGTCGATGTTCGCCTGCAGGCTCTCGGAGTAGCCGGCGTAATCGCGCACCCAGCCATAGGCCCCCATCAGCGTCAGCCGGTAGAGGTTCAGCAGCTCGGTGCGGGCCACCTTGGGTGTCATGATCGGCTGGCTCGGGTCGTAGAACTCGCGGTCCTCGTCGGCGGCCAGCTTGTGGCGCGGGTACTTCTGCGCGAACAGGCTGATCTGCTCGAAGCGGATGCGCTCCAGGGTCTCCGGCGTGTTGATGTCCAGATAGCTGTCGTCCGCCACGCCGCTGGCGTTTTCCTGGTAGGTCGTAATCTGGCGCTCGATCTGCACACTGCCGTCGCTCGCCACGGTGTAGGTGGCGATGCCGTCGAACAACAGCAGGTTGCGTTCGGCGTCGCTCCAGCGCACGTCCTCCGCCGGCGGGATCAGTCCGGGCATGGTCAGCCGCTGCAGCGGCCGGGCCGGGTCGATGGCCAGGGATTTGGCCGCCACGATGGCGTTGGTCGCCGCCCACAGCCAGGTGGGGCTCGGCGCCAGGTTGGTGCCCATGATGGTCACGTGCGGCGAGTTGCGGCCGCTGCCCAGGGTGCCCGTCTCGCTGTGCGTGCCCCGGAAGGCGCAGAACGCGCGGCCACCGATCTGGCGCATCGGGCCATAGCGGTCGGCCAGCTCGGCGTCCATGGCGTCCAGGCTGGTGGTGTCGGTGTACGGCAGGCAGATCCAGTTCCACCACTCGCTGCCCATGGCCGCGATCACCGGGTCCAGGTCCGGGTTGACGGCGCCGCCGGTCGGCTGGGTGTAGGTCAGCCCCAGGCCACCGGGGCGCTGCTCGCCCTTCACGCTGTCGCGCAGGTCGATGTCGTTGCCGGTCTCGCCGCCCCAGCGGCAGGTCAGATTCACCTTGCTGGAGGTCACGCCGTCCACGGCCGCCGTCACCGGCACCCGGTCGTCGGCGTTCACCGCGTCGACGATCGCCTGGGCCACCGCGTCCGGCGTATCACCGCCGGCCATCTCGACCCACACGCGCCGGCCGGCGATGTAGAGCGCCAGGGGGCGGGTGTCGGTCGGGCCGTTGTCCACGGTGATGCTGCCCTCGGCCTTCACGGCGGTGGCGGCATCGTCCAGGGGGATGGCCCAGGTCTCGGTGTACAGGTCCACGTCCTTGATGGCGCGCATCTGCTCGGCCAGCATGGAGCCACGGCCGAACAGCTCGTCGGCTTCTTCCTTGCTGGTCACCCGCACCAGGGTGCCGGCGGCCTGGCTGCCCGTGGCCAGCATCTGGCCGATCACCAGCAGCTTGCCCATGAACACAGCATTACCCGCCAGGCGGTTATCGAACTCGATGTACCACCCCGGTACCCGCAGGGCGGACGGGATGTCGTTAAATACGGTCGCGCTGATAGGCATTATTCAGCCTCCTTCTGCTTGGCGTCGCCCTGGGGCTTGGCCTTGGTTTTCGCCGGGGCCTTGGTCTCCACGATGGAGCCCTCCGCCTTACGGCGCACCCAGTAGCCGCTCCAGTCCACCAGCGCACCCTCGGCGGGCAGCGGGCGGCCGTTTTGCGGCTGGCGCACCACCAGGCCCTCGCGGGCCGGTTTGATGTATCGCTTGGTCGTTTTTCCGTTCACGGGTCTCTCCTCGTTACCCGACAGGTATGTCGGTGTAGCTCTCGGTGGCTGGGCCATCGCCCACCTGGTGCGTGGCGCTGTAAATCCGGAAGTCGGCCAGGCTCGATAGGTCCGTGGCTCTCAGGGCAAGCCCCTGCTGCCAGCTCACCGCCCAGAGGGCCATGCCCTGGCGGTCGGCCTGACCGCTGTAGAGGTTCTCGGCCGCCAGGTTCTCCGGGCGCTGGGTGTTATCGAGCCCCCAGCGATTGCCTTTGACGCACCGCAGAAGCGCTTCGGCATAGTCCAGTGCGGCCACGTCGCGGGCGGCCTGCGGGGTGTCACGAGTGACGACATAGGCGACCCAGCGCACCTGCACCTGGCGCGTATGGTTGTCGGCAACCACGGGGACCTGCACGGCCGCGACCAGGACCGCCGGCGCTCGCCGGCTCCAACGCTGCAATTCCGGGAGATCGAACCGCCCCCCATGGGCCTGGCAATCACGCAGCTCCGGCAGTGCCTGTTTGATCGTGGCGACGATCGCGTCTCGCGCCAGGTTGATGTCTCCGTTCGTCATGACTTCTCCAGGTGCCGGTCCAGCCAACGGTCAGCGACGGCCTCGATCTCGGCCAGGTTGTCTTGGGAAAAACCCAGGTAAGGGCGGGCGGGAATGCCGGCAGGCCCCGGGGCCATGTCGGGCTCGCCGCCTTCCTGGTGGATTCGGGCGTAGATCAGGTTCGAGCCCACTTCCACGTGGTCGTCCTGGACGTCGAAGCCGATGCTGTCCATCAGGTTGCCCTCGCCCTGCAGCAGCGAATGGCCGCCGTGGCGGCGCTTTGCATAGGCGGCCGTCCAGGGTGCCCAGGGCACGCCATCGGGGGATTCCTGGTCTTCACTGATGCGCCGGCGGGTCTGGCTCTCCACCAGACTGCCCAACTGCTCACCCAGGGCACGCCGGTCCGGATTGGCCAGGCGGCCGATCCGGGTCTGCAAGCGGTCAACGTCAGAGAAGTCCGTGCGCAGGGAAACGCTCATGTCAGCCTCCGGTCACGGCCCCATCGCCTTGGGCGATAGCTGATCTCCGGCTTGATGCGCACCGGTGACCCCTGCTGAATGCCCAGGCTGACCTCACCCCGGGCAATGGCTTTGAGCAGCTCGATCGCCTTTTCCCGGCGCGTCTGACGATGCTCAGTCGCGGTATCCGCTTCGGGTGACAACGTATCGAAGGTGATGTCTACCGCCAGCTTGGTCAGGATGCGCGGCACGGTCGGAAGGGGCAGCTGGTACTGCTGGCCAACGTAGGTGTCGATCTCGGCATCGGCGTCGGCCAGAGCCTGCTCGACCACGTCGGCGTCCACCTGTCCGTCGCCGTCACGGTCGGCGGCGATCAGCAGGGCGTCGGTACCGAAGCGGTCCAGCAGGTTCTGCAGCGTGGCGTAGACAGCCATATCAGTCGTCCTGACCTACCGAGCGGACCACCAGGCGAGGCTCATCCTGGATGGCCTGGAGCTGCTCGTCGGTCAACTTGCGAACGTCCAGGATCCGTTCGGTACGGCTGAACTCGAAGCCGGCCCGGCGGAAGCTGGGCGTCATCGACTTCACCGCGATGCGCTTGGTCTCCGGCGCGGTGGTGGTCTTGGCGTCGGCCGCAGGCGGCGTGTTTTGCGGTTGCGCTTTCGGATCAGTGGCGCCGGCATTGGCGGCAGCCTTGTCGGTGCTTGCCTTGCTGGTTTTGGTGGCAGCCATGGTGCCCTCCTGGTGCGTGTGCGGTTCAAAAATGGCCAGGCGCACGCCCGGCCATTTTCAGATCAATAAACGGGCCCGGTTTACACCGAACCGTCTGAGCCGTAGGCCATCTGCCAGAAGCTGTAGCCAGCCGCGCCGCGAGCTTCCGCGCCGTAGCGGTACTTCTTCTGCAGGAACACGCTGTCGCTGTCCATGTTGGTCTGGGAGACGAACACGGGCGCCTTGCGCTCCTGGAAGATGAACGGTTTCACGGGTTTGGTGGTGTCCAGCAGGAACCACGCGGTATCTGAGGTCAGGCGGGAGGAGACCACCACTTCCGCGGCATTGCGGTAGGGGTTGGGTTTGCCGTCCTCCAGGCGCTCCACGCTCATCAGCGCCCGGGCAGTGTCTTCCAGTGCCGGCGGCACCAGCAGGACGTTGGGCTTGATGTTGAGCGGGCGCTCCTCGTCGTCCTTCATCTTGCGCAGCGAGGTGCGGGCGGCACCGAAGCTGCCCTGCGCAGCGGCCAGGGTGGCAAAGCTCAGCTTGGCCGTGCCCTTGTTGGAGACGCTGACGGTGCTGCCATCCTTTTTACCCACCGGATGGTCGGTGTCGAAGAACGGCTGGCCGTCGTAGCCCAGCTCAACGAAGCCGGCGTTGACCAGGTCAAACACCAGTTCATCCGGCAGGTGGGCGGAGCTGTAGCCGGCCATCTCGGCCTCCGGTCCGTAGATGCCCAGGGTGTCGTCCTCGATGTCGTTGCGGTCCACCTCAATGGTGGCCTCAAAGTCATCGTTGATGATGGTGTAGCCCTGGCCTTTGAGCTGCTTGACCACCTTCTCGCCGACCCACTTGCGCATGGCCGGGAAACGCTCCATCCACTTGTACCGGTTCTCGGAGGAGGTTGAGGTCACCTTCATGGCGATCTTGTCCCACTCCGGCTCAGCGGCCTGGAGGGCGCGGTTGAACGTCGTCTTCAGGTTGAAGAAAACGCCATCGAGTGCTGATTTATTTACGATCACAGGTGCTCTCCTTACTCGACCCAGACGCCAGCAGACTCGACAGCCAGCACGACACCGGACTCAGAGCGAGTGCCAGTGCCATCCGTGCCGGCGACGGTCTCGTCGTCCAGGATGTAACAGGGTTTACCGACCAGGCTCTGGCCGACCGGATCCGTGGTGTCGTTCTTCCAGAGGAAGGCTTTCTTGCGACGCACCAGGACAATCTCGTCGCCATCCGCGCCGGCGCTGTTGTCCACATGGGCATCGGCGCGCCCGATGTAGGTCAGCCCAGTAGCCGTCTTGCCGGCGACCAGGAAGCCGGTAGCGTTCACCGCCACCTGGGCGCCCAGGTGAATGGTTTCGCCCGCCGCCACGGCGTAGGGCATCACCTCGGCGTCGCGGTGAGCGGTCATGCGGTCTTGGGTCAGCATCAGTTGAGCCCTCCGTAGGTTTTGAGATCCTGCTCGGAGTTACCCATCATCTGGGCAATCTTCAGGGTCTCGGTGTTGAGGGCCTTGCCAGCCGCCCCAGGAACGTCGCGGTTATCGAGACCGGAGTCACCGGTGACAACCGGCGCGCTGTCCACAAACGCTTTGAAGCGTTCCAGGCCACCCTCGGTCCGACACTGGGCCTTGTGGTAGTCGACCGTCGCCGGCGCGATCTTGCCGTCTTCCAGGGCCTGGTTGATGGCGGACTCAATGGCCTCGTCCTCGCGCTCCTTCTTCAGGGTCTCCAGCTTCTGTTCCGCATTCGCGGCGCGAGTCTGTGCCTGGTCGAAGTCAGCCCGGGGGACGTACTTGTCAAGGCTGGGCGTGGCCTCCCGATTCTTCGCGATCTCCAGATCCGCCTGGACCTGATTGAGGGCAGCAATCGCCTGCGCCTCAGTCGCGTCCTCGGGCAGACCCAGCTTTTTGAGCAGATCTTTCCACACGGGGAAATCCTCCTGGTGGGTTTGCTGGTTAAGCGCTGTGAGCGCCAGGTTGGGTTGGTTGGTAAGGCCCGCGCTGGTGAGCCGGACAATCTGGCGCTCATCGCGGGTAAACAGGAAAACGGGGGAGAGATAGCGGTATTCCTTGCGCTGGAGCTGGGCGGCCGCCTTTTCGGTCCACTCCACGCGGCCCCAGACGGCGCCGTCGCGCACCTCCAGCTGCTTGACCCAGCCCGCCGCCGGAGCGTCCTCGCCCTTGGGGGCCCGGTGCTCGCTGGCGTGCTCCCAGTCGATGACCAGGTCCAGCCCTCGGAGATCGAACTGGTCCACCAGGGCTTGCGGATCACGGTTACGCCAGGTACGGCCATCGCGGCCGGTCAGCAGCTCGCCGGCAGGCAACAGCTCAACCCAGTCCGGTACTTCGCCAGAGGGCAGCTCGACGTTGAGCGCCAGGCGGTCGCCAGGAGCCGGTTCGGTATTGAGGGCCTTGGCAAGGCCGAAACGGAATGCGTTTGTGTTGTCCATGGCGCCACAGTAACGGCGCCGACAGGCTCGAATGATCCTGAGAGGGTTCAGGGGTAATTAGGGGAGGGTTTCAGCGGGGGTAAATCGAGACGGTGCTGGCCGGCACCGCAACCGGATATCAGGATATCGAACCCGGCGTTATCCTGGCAATCGCCGCAAAGGCATTTAACACCCCTTTAAAAACGTTTTTCGGGGTCTGGCCCCGGCGCTGATAGCGCCAGCTTCACCAAGGGCCTTAGAGAGCGTCTGAGGGCGTTCTGAGAATCGGCCCGCTTTGGGTCATAATTGCACTTACCGAGGCCGCGCCAGTATACTGAACTCCGGCGCACGCGACACGGTGATGAATCTGCCTGCCGTAGCCTGCCTCTCAGGATGAAGGGCAGAGCGCAATGTGGGGTTGCCCGCACCCAATGCGGGAGGCAGGCCCCACCGTGCGCCGGCCCTATTGCTCCACCGCTCGAAGCACCTTGCCCTGGCGCCGGATCCGGCGCAACTCCCTGTCATCCGCTTTCTGGTAGCTCACCACGTACAGACGCTGGGCGTCGCCGGTGCGTTTGATGACCACCTTCCACCACCGGTTCCTGGTATCGCCTGGCCGGCTACGAAAGGCCACCAGCGTGCGGTCGTCCTGCCCGATCAGAATGCCTCCGGACACGATGTCCGGTAGTTGACGGTAATCGTCAATCGCCAGATCCGCGTGCTGCCGAGCCTGCTTGCTGAACGTATCCGGCGACAGCCGCACCACCTGGGTGGTCGCGCTCAGCGCCGACTGGGCCCGGCGATCCACAACGCCGGCCGGCAGTTCACCGTCTGGCCTCGTTACCCACTGGTCCAGTATCGGCGACGCCATGACGTCACGCGTTGTGGCCTTGGCCAGGCGCTGATCGGCCGTATCCAGTTTGGCGGTCATGCGGTCCCGCAGCACTCGAACCCGATCCTGCCCCGGGTTGCTGGCCCAGGCCGGGTGCAGGCCCTGGTCTACCTGGACCATCTCGCCCGTACGCCGGTTGGTGTAGCTGACGGTCTGGGTCGGCGGCGGCTCACGCCGAACCGGCATTGTGCGGCGCACCCGGCGGCCCGTGGGCAGACCAGTCTCCGGATCCGTTTCGATTTCGGCGCGCGGGTCCCGGACGCCGTCTCGGTCCAGCCGCTCGGCCTCCACCTGCGATACCTGGCGCACCCGGCATTTGCACCCGTAGCCGTTCGGCGGCATGTGATCACGCCACCAGGGGTGGTCCACTGGCAGCAGTGTGCCCGCCCATTTCACATGCTCGTCCCGGTGGTTCTCGCTAGGGCCCAACTCATAGAGCAGGTACGGCAGGCTTTCCTTGGTGTGCTGGATGCGTTGCCACTGGCCCGCCGCCCGGGCGCTGCGCAGGTTGGACTGGTAGATGGTCTTGAGGCGGCGCGGGGATCCCAGCTGCACTTCCCGGCGTTCGCCGGTGTTCGGGTCGATCTCTTCCTTGACGCCCCACCAGCCTTTCTGCTGCAGCTTCGGTTTAACGTCCCTGGCAAAGTCGCGGAACGTCTTGCCCTCGGCCAGGGCCTCGTCCAACCCGGACCGGATGTCGTCCAGGATGTCCAGCTTCATGGCCTTGGCGACGGTGAAGGCGTGAGCGTGTTCCTGGCCCCAGACGTCTTGATAATCGAAGCCGACCCGCAGGTCCTTGCCTCGAAAGTAATCCAGCGTGTCACGCGGTACCGGGCCCGCCCCGAAGTTGGCCATCAGCGCCCCTCCGCATTACCGAGGCCCCGGGCCTTAAAAGTCGAGGACGCCAGGCGCTTGACCAGTTCGGTCTCGTCCATCTCCTCCAGCACTTCACCCAGGCGGGCGAGGAAGTCACTTTCGTCGCCGCCCTCGTCAGCGATGCGCTTTGCCAGGCGTTCGATCGGATCGATCATTGGTGCCAGCTGTGGCTGCCACTCGTCCTCGGTCTCGGCGATCTTCTGGAAGTCCGGGTCGTGTTGATCGACGACAGACTCCCGGTTTTGAGCGGCATTTAAAGACCGGTTAGGGGCAGTTTCCTGGAACGGTAAACCCGCCGCTGGCGGCTGCAGGACCTCCGCATCCTTCGCCGGATCAGGCAGGCCCAGCCTGTCGGAGATCACCGAACGTTCCACCCGCAGGCCGAGCGGTACCAGGTCCTTCAGCGCGGCCACCAGCTGCTGGAGATCCTCCGGCTCGGGGATGTGTATACGGACCGCGGGGTAGCGGCGCTGCACGCCATAGTTCAGGTCGATGAACGGCTTGACCAGGTCCCGGCTCAGGGTGTGGCCCAGGTGGCGGGCGTCGGCGCGCTGGATGTCTTCGCGCACGTCGTTATGGACCGTTGCCTGGGACTGGCTGGAACCGTCGTCCGCTGTCATGGTCTGGCCCAGCACCGCCTTGCTGGTCTGCTTGTCGATCCACTCAGCCAGGCCTTTGAACAGGTCGGCCCCGCCCTGGGTGTTGGCGATTTCCTGGAACTCGATCTTCATGCCTTCGGGCAGGATGGCGGCCGCATCCGAGCCGAGATTGGCCACAGCGGCACGCAGGATGTCCACCTCGTCTGGCTTTGCGTTGCTGTTGTAACGACCCAGACGCAGCGGCATGCCGAACACCTCGGCAAAGGCCAACCAGTCGGTCAGGGTGTAGCTCTTGGCCATGTAGGAGACGGCCACCAACCGGGCCAGGCCGCCGCGCATGGGGATGCCCGCCTTCAACCGGGGGCGATGCACAATGAACTTGTAGGGCGCCAGGGGGATTCCCTCCGCCACGTTCTGCGGATCGATCAGCCGCAGCTCGCGTCCGGTGGCCTGATCAAACCGGAAAAAGCGCGGATCACGCCATACGTACTCACGGGGCCACCACTGGCCACCCCGGGTAGCCCACAGGATCTCGGCCACGGAATAGCCTTTGCCCAGGGCGTCCAGCAGGTCTTCGACCAGGGTGCCAAAGGCCGTGTCCCGCACCAGGTCCCGCACGGCGTCTGCCAGGCGCACGTCGGCCGGGTCGTCGCTGGCCGATTCCACCACTACGTCGAGGCCGCTGACGGCGCGCTTTCGCGTTCCGAGGACGGAGGCATAGTGCGGTTCGCGTTCTTCCATTTCCTCGGCCAGGGTCAGGTAATCATGGCCATCGTTGTTCTCAGCGGCCCGCAGGATCATGCCCAGGCGATCCGGTGTCAGGTGGCTGGCAATGCCGTTGTGCCACACCTGGCGCACGCCGGTCATCGAGGGCGCGGCCAGTTCCTTCTTCAACTCGGCCTTGCGGATGGGGCGGCCGTTTTCGTCAACAATGGGTGATTCCGCCATTACAGCAGTCCTCCTCGGTTACGGAAGCCAGCGGTGGCGCGCACCGGGCGGGGGTGTCGTTGTTCGGGGCCAGTGCGGATCGCCTCATAGCCATATTCCAGGGCGGCCTGCTGGAAGCTGGCGTAGTAGGCCAGGGCCAGCGCGATCGCGGCGTCACCATGGCGTTTCTTGTCTTCACCGGTCTTGGCATCCGGCAGCTTGGGGATGCCCCTGATGACCTGCAGGGCCCGGAGGTCATCGAGCACGTCGGTGTCCCTGGGGATCTCAATGCCGTTGTCCTCAAAGGCCGCCTTGAACCGGGGCATGGCATCCAGGTACCAGGCCTGGGAAAGCATCACGGCCTCCACGCGATCGGCGCCATACTCGTACTGGGCCTGTTCCGCCAGGTACTGGCCGTTACCCCGGGCATCCAGGGCACCGTACTGGAGCCCCGGCAGACGGTCGACGATGTAATACAGGATCTGCTCCTGCTGTTTGAAGGGCACGTTTCGCAGCTCGGCGAGGAACGGCACCCGCCGCTTGAGCTGCTGGCTGAGGGCCATGGGTGCGATGACTGTCAGGTCGCCGCTGCGGCCGAAGTCTTCACCGAAGCAATGCCGCTCTTCCGGGTTCAGCGCCTTTAGCAGGGGCAGCAGCTCGCTTTCGCACCAATCGTGGACCTCGGCCTGGCGAAGGTGCTCCGGCCAGGCGTTGAACTCTGCGGTGCCCTCGAAACGGACCACCGGGGCCTCCACCATCCGAGCCTCGATCATGCCCCTGGACAGGTAGGCGCCACCGCCGGATTTGGGCACGCAGTAGTATTCTTCCAGGGCGTCCTCGCGGGTAGCGGTGTCCCGCAGCAAGTTGTCTTTCCACTGCTTCTCAGCGGCCTGACTCCAGGGTTTTCCGCGCACCTGGCAGATGCGCTGGTACAGGCCCTGGTCACAGGCATCGTCCAGGGTGAGACGGTGCACGCTGTAGCGTTTCTTGCCTGCCCGGCTGTCCTGGATCAGCTCGTTGAACAGGTTCTCCGCGCCGTTGTGCGTGCTGATCAGACGCACCTTGGAGCCCCACATGGTCAATGCCAGGGCAGCCTTGAGCACCTCGGCCAGCTCTGCATGGAAAGCGGCCTCGTCGATGGTGACGTTGCCCTGTCGGCCCCGTAGGTTACTGGGGCGACTGGACAGTGCTTGGATCTTGAAACCGCTGCTGAAGCGAATGTTGAAGGTGAGGATGTCCTTGTCCTCGTCGCTGATCACTTCCTCCTGGACGGTGGATGCGGCCCGATCAAACGCCCGCGCCCACATGGCGCAGGCGTCAATGAACTCGATGGCCATTTCCTTGTTCGAGCCCACGTAGTAGTGGTTGGTACCGCCCGCGGATTTTGCAGCGCTGGCGGTCAATACGGCGTCCGCCGCCTCGCCCCAGGTGAGGCCGGTGCGCCGGCTCTTCTCGGCAATCTTGAGTTCAGACTGGTCTTCGATCCACGCCTTCTGGTACGGCAGCAGAACCGAGTCAGGGAGAGGGGTGCTCATCATGCGATGCCCAGGATGTCGCGCTTGATCGCATCGATGGATTCGCGGGTCATCCCCTGGCTTGCCATTGCGCCCTCGGCCGCCTCTGCGGCTTCCCGGGCGACCTCTAGGCGCAGCTCCCGGGCCCATTTTTTCTGCCCCAGCGACACCCGACCGATCTCGGCCAGGGCCCGGGTCACGCTGCCCAGCTGCTTGGCGGCTTTGGCCGGGTCGTCTTCGGCCTTACGCATAGCAATGGAAATACGCAGCAGCTGGTCCTGCACGATGCGGGCGGTAGCGTCGATCAGGTGGCCGCTCTCGTCGTCCTGATTGCTTGCCATGGCGCGGGCCAGCTCTGTGGTCTTGCGCACGTCCCCCATGGCCTCTTCGAATTCTTCCTGGAGGTCCTGACCGTACCGGTGTACAGCGGAGCGCGAGAGCTTGTATCCGCGCTCCTCCAACCACTGGGTCAGGCCGTCATAGCCCTGAAAGCCAGTGCTGACCAGCCGTTCATTCAGTTCCTCGCGGAGGTCCTGGGGCAAGTCATAGACCTTTGAGCGCGGCGGCATGGTTTATACCTCCGGACGGGGTTGGGAGACACCCGGAACACGGGCCCGGCCCTCGGCCACGTCGCTGCCACGGGTGGTCAGCGTCACGATCCAGCCCGCGCGCGGTTGTTGGCAGATGACCAGCCCCTGTTCTTCCAGCCAGGCCAGGTCGGTGTGCAGTTGGTCCTTACTGATCAGGTGGCCATAGCTGCCCCCCAGCTCATCGCTGAGGCTGTACTCATTGGTGGTGAATTGATTGCGGCGGGACAGGATCCGCAGAATACCCAGACGGCGACCCTCGGTCTGAAAGTCCTGGTAGCTCATTGGCCGTGGCCTCCTTTCTGGTTCAACAGGTACTGATTCACCATCGAGAGCTGGTGGGATAACGCCCGCATCTGCCCGGACACGCCGGACAGATCCTCGGCCACGTCGTTAAGGCGCTCGTAAACCCGGGATAAATCCTGATGCGTGGGCGCGCCCTCAAGCCGGCTTTCGAACACATCCTGCCGGCGCTCGGCGCGGGCAAGACGCTGCTCCAGGCGGTCGTTATCCTCTTCCATGTCTTGCCGCACCGCGTTGATGGCGCTGGCGTTCGCCTTGGATTTGTTGGTGATGTGGGTGTAGATGAACAGGGCCACCAGCCCTGCCAGTTGCACAAACCCCATCCAGAATTTGGCCGCTTCGTAATTCACTGGCAACAGATCCATTACCCCTCCCGGCGGTCGTGATCGGTCTGGCAGTCCACACAGCGCACGGCGTTCGGGTTGGCCGCAAGGCGAGCCTGGCTCAGGGCCTCGTCGCAGTCCCGGCAGAGGCGCTGGCCGTTGTATTCCAGGGGGGCTTCCAGGTGCACCTGGAGCGCCTGTTCGATGCCCGCACGCGTCAGACGTTCGGTGAGCGCCTGGGCTTCCTCAAAGCTGCGTTCATCCACTGCGTTTACCTCCAAGGTTATCGACCAGCTTCTCCATCAGGCCCCGCCCATCCTGTCCGGCAGTGACCCGCTTATCTTTGGAGCGCGAACTGATGTTGATACCCAGCACGGACAGCGCGATCCCCCACATGGTGACCATGGCCCCCATCAAGGCGGTTAGCCCGCCCAGGATTTTGTCGGCATGTTCTGGGTACACGAAGGCCGCACCGATGATCGCCGCTACTATGGCGAGGCTTTGCAGGGTCCAGGTGATGCAGGTGGCGTAGCCATAGGTCGGGCGCCAGCGGCGGACATACGCATCGTCCGCAGAGAACTCTGCCCTCATCGTCCGGTTGATCTCGGTCAGTCGGGTGGTTTCTGCTTCAATCACCATCCGTCGCAATTCCCGCTCGTGCTCCCGTTCAAGCGCTTTGAGTTTGACCAGCGCATCCGGGTCCGCCTGGATGGCAGAAGCCACGGCCTCGGGGTTGTCATCGGTGCCCAGGGCGCTGGCGATCAGCGTGCCCACGGCACCGCCGGCCGGCCCCAGGGCGCTGCCCAGCAACGGCGCGGCTTTGCCCACCACGTCCTTTACGTCGTCCCAGCTCCAGCTCATGTCAGGGCCACTCCGGTGTTTTGGTGCGGATATCCAGATGCCAGCGCTGCCTGGCCTCCAGGTCTTTCATCAGCATCTTGAAGGCCGCAAGGGAATTGAGCACCGCCCACTGGGGCGTGCCGTGGTTGTCCGGCAGGACGCCGGTGGACAGCCCGGGGGCCAGGCAGCCTTCCAGGTCGTCGATGGTGTTGGCGGGGTGAAACATGATGTAGGTGCGCCCGGGCACATCCTGCACTTCCCACCCATGCAGGTACTGGCCGCCGGTGGTGCGCTCCACCACGCCGGAACGGCGCAGGCCGAGGGTGTACACACCCTCGGGAATGCAACTGACGGAGGTGCGGTTATCCAGCCAGGGGCGCTCCAGCAGGTGATAACTCCGGTTGGGGGTCACCAGAGTGCCGAACACGCCACGGTCGGTGTAGGCGCGATACAGGAAAAGGGTGTCAGAATTTGAAGTAGTCATGGCCGCAGGGTAGCGGCGGGGGCCGGTATTGGCGGGCCTGATAGGGTTCAGGGGTAAACGGTAGAGGGGTAAAGCGGGAGCGGTTAAAGCTTAACCGGCTGCGGCCGGAATCACAAACGGAAGATCCGGGGCGGCCGGTACCGCCCCGGCTCGTGCTCAGGCGCAGCGACTCAGCAGTGGTTGCAACGTCGCGATCAGGCGGGCCTCCTGCTCGTCCAGGTAACCGAGCAGTTGGCACAGGTTGTCGCGATTGACCGCATGCAGGTCCGGTTCCGGTACCAGCAGTGCCGTGACCGCCTGGCGGCAGGCTGTCAGGCGCTCCAGTTCGAACCAGCATTCCCGTAGATCGTTTGGTGATGTCATTCGATTCTCCTCGTCAGTTCCATTCCCATGGTAACTGCTTCGGAGTGCCCGCAGCGGGGGTGGCCTCCATTCGCGGGCGGTTCGGGTCGATGAGGCTGAATGACCGTTTATGACTCGCTGAACAGATCCGTCTGTTGGCTGCTGGGCGCATCCTCGGCGAGGATCTCCCATACCCGCCGTTCTGTGAGCTGGTAGCGCAGGGCCAGCCGGCGCACGGACACACCGGCCTGGTGATGCTCTCTCATCTCGCGGTTGCGTGCGGCTTTGGTGGCGGCGCTCGCCGTCGGGACATCGACCCGTTCCAGGGCATAATGCCGTGACAGCGCCTGAGCCGCCTCGATGCCCAGCAGTTCTGCCAGGGGGTGCGCCGCATGCATTTTTGCGGGCACCGTCAGCCGGGTTCCGCCGTACACGCTCACCAGCTTTCGGGCCGGCTCAAGGCCGACCACGTCGATCAGGTCCTTCAGCGAAGCGGGCAGGTAGTCGGTGTCCCAGTCGCTCATCTCAGCCTCCGGTGTTCCGCTTGGTGTTGAACTGCTCAGGGTCCACGCCCAGCCGGCGCATCTGCGCCTCCCACTTGCGACGGGACTCCTCGGGCGTCTCTTCCAGGCCCTGTTTTTTCTCCCAGCTGGTGGGGCGGTTGCTGTCGGATTCCGCCCCCGGCTTGCGGGCTTCCGGCGCCACCGTGGCCAGCACCTGTTTCAGGTAGTTGTGGTTTTTCAGCGGCTTGGTTTCTCCCCGCTGGCGCTTTTCGTGCAGGCTGCGAACGGTGTCCTGCAGCCCAGCGATGAGGCTGTCTCGGTCCGCGATGGCCAGGGTGTCCTGCGCCAGCTTGAGGGCGCGGGCGTTGCTCAGGTCGGACTTGGCCGGACGGAACAGCGCCAGGTACTGCACCAGCGGCCGGGCCAGCGGGCGACCAAGCCCGGCCAGCAAGCCCAGCAACTCACTGCCGGCGTCGTCCTGAATAAGCGCGTCCAGGTGCAGGTGGCTGTGGCAGACGGGGCAACGGCCGAGCTTCATGGGGTGTCACCCTCCCGGTGCGCGTCCAGCCAGGCATCCGGCAGCATGTAGTGCGCGCAAAGGCGCCCCAGACACTTCCGGTTTCTGCGCCAGTTACGAGGCAGTTCCGGGTGCAGCCGGTCGATGTCATCCAGTGAGAGAGACCGAGCCCTCATGGCGACTTCCAGCGAGTCCAACAGCCGGCGCTTTTCCAGCTCGACGTCCAGCGCGGCAATCAGCGCCCGGAGGTGCTCTGGCTTTTTCAGCCAGGCCACCCGCTCGATGCCAGTCTGCTGCTTGGCGATGGCGTCGGCGTAGCTCCAGGGCGCTTTCATTTCGGCCAGCAGCGCCTCCACTTTCTCCAGCATGGGCTCGCGCCCCAGGTTGTGGGGCGTGCCTGGGTGCTGTGCCACCCGCTTGCGCGGCTGCTTGGCCCAGCCCACCCGGCGCAGGTGGTCCAGAACCTTGCGGCGGCCGCCGGCGTCCAGGTCCTTGGCGGAGGCCACCCCGGCCAACTCGCGCAGCATCAGCCGGTACCCGTCCTCGTCCAGGCCCAGGTCGCGGCGGGCGGCGTGGATGGCGGCCAGCTGCTTGCGGCGGCGGATCTCGGCGGTGGTGGTCATAGTGCAATCTCCATCTGTCCCTGGTGCCGGCGGGCTGCAGCGTTCACGCGGCGCATCGTTGCGTCGTGCCGGTTGTGGCATCTCTGGCACAGGGCGGCGAGGTTCAGAAGGCTGGCCGCCTCCGGGCGGTGATCAAAGACATGGGCCGCCGTCAGCACGACCTTGCTGCCGGTCACCGGGTGAGGCTGGCCATTCTCAGCCCCACACCATTCACAGCGATTCCTGGCCCGGTAGAAGCGGACAAAGCGGGACCGGGCCTTCCAGTCTGCCGGGTACCGCTCCTTCATTTCTGGTCGAATAGGCATCGGCTCTTTCCTCAATGCCAGGCGGCAATGCTGATCAGGACGGCGATCACCGCACCGAACGCGAAACACCAGGCCGCCTGTTTGCGCGCGAAATACTTGCCGGCGTTGAATCCCCGGGCGTAAGCCCTTTCTTCGGGCGTGCTGGCCAGGTGCACCCGCAGGTCGTCGATTAGGCGCTCCATGTCTGGCATCTCAGCAATCCTCAACTGGTATGTAAGAGGCCTTCAAACCCTCTACCTGGGCTATCATTTCCGGATCAACCTGGTCTTCCCTCATGCGTCGAAGAAGTTCGGTCTTGGCCTCTGAAAATCGAGGAGATGCGAACTCCCAGCCCTGCTCGCCGGCGCACCGGTCCGGGTAATCCCGGATAATCCATGCGTCGACATTGGCGGCCTTCATCTCTCCACGCAGGATGTCTGCGTCATCAAATCCGAATGCTTTCACGCTCTCGCTCCCCGGCGGCTGAGCTGCCGCTCACGCTTGGCTATCACGGAAGGCAGCTCGTTGTAGCAGGCCTTGCAGGGCTGCACCGGCTCGTCCTTGCTCAGGTAGAAAAACTCGCTGTCGTCCGGCCAGAAATCGCGGCACTTGTTGCACATGCGCTCGCGGCCCAGCTCGGTCTCGCGGAATTGCTGTTTCATACCCACCCCAACGCGGCGAGGGCGACTATGGTGACGGCGAAGAACATGGCGCAGCGGAACACTTGCTTCCGAGCCCAGGCTTTCCCGTCGACAAAGCCGAGGACGTAGGCCCTGTCCTCTGGCGTCTTCGCAAGTTCGAGCCTCAACTTGTCGGTCAGTTGTTCCAGGTCTTGCATGGTCGGATCTCCCTTACTGATTTCGCTCTGCGAATCTGGATGGTGACCAGTCGCAGACCTGGTCTTCTGGAATATGGCCGAACATGGCGCAACAGCGCCGGCAATGGACGCAGTCGGCGCATGTCTTTCCGGCCGGCAGATCCATGTCATCACCTTGTCTCGGCATTGGTTTGCGGTCACTCATCACTCTTTCCTTCGTTTGCTGACGCCTTTTCGGGGCCCTCTTCGTAGGCAATCGCGATCGAGACGCCCACCAACTTTGCCGCTTGGTTCGCACCCAGCATCCCCATGAATCCGAAAACCCAGGCGGCGGAAGCAATCAGCAGGAGCGGCTTCAAGTCTTTGTAGAATCTCTTCATTGGTGCCTATCTCCATCATTGGCTGCTCATCAGTACCAGGCCACCACGCCTGGCAGACGCCCCGGCTGGGGCGTTTCGCTCAGTGCTGTTCTGCCCGGCGTGGCACTCTTACCACTTCTTCGCGTTTCACCTCGTACCGCCGGCGGATTTCCTGTTTGAGCTTGTCCACTGCAAAGAGGGCAAGACCCTGGGTGATGGACAGGTGGTTAAGGTCCACGGGGCTGCCATCAAAATCCACGTGGATCTGCATACCGTCCTCGGTCTCAGTCAGTGTGACGGTGGTTTTGCGGCCGCTTTCACGTTGCTGCTCGCTCATAGGGAGTTCCTTTTATCGATCGCGTAACTGAGGGTTAAAGGGCTGCTACATCCAGTGGAATCTGGCGGTAAGGACCGTCCTGCCCCTGCCGCTCGTAGAAGCGCAGGTAGCTCTTGCTGCCAGTCACCTGAATGGAGTCCATGATGGCCTGCATAGCCTGCTGCCATTTGTCGTCCTTGATGTTCAGGCTGCGAAGGCCCAGCACCCGGGCTGTGCTGATCTTGCCCTCCTTGTCGGTCTGGAAGGCGTGCTCAACCAGGGCCTGGACCTCAGAGCTGCTGCCGGCCGTCCACTCGTGGATGCACTGGTCGATCAATTCCTTCGCCACCTGCAGGCGCTCATCGAACGCCAGGTGATCTGCCACGGCGCGCTTGATCTGGTGCTCGCCATCAAAGCTGCTGAGTGTGACGTTGCCTTTTTTGCCGCCGTAGGTGGTGTCGTACTCCCGGGCGCTCAGTTCCAGGAAGGCTTCCACTTCGCTCGCGATGTCAGCCTTCACCCGGCGCATTTCCTCCTGCAGGGCCTTGACCCTGCCGATAACGCCGGTGACCAGGTCATCCCTCAGCCGGTCGATATCTTTGATCTGTTCCACGGGCACCAGGTGGCCCTTGGCGTTACGGCGGAACTGGTCCGCGTTGTTGGCTTGCATGTTCATAGGGCTCTGCCTCATGTGGTTTGGGGTTTGGTGGGCTGGAGCGAGCGGTTGCGGCAGCTCGCAAGGCCCCGGCGTTTCGGGTGGCGCTTGTGGTGCAGCGGCTCGAACGGCCGCACGTTGTTACGGGGTAGGTCGTCCAGCTGCTGGGCGATTTCCTCGGCCTGCTCCTGGAGGACCTCCTCACGAATCAGGCGCACGCGCACCGTGGTCTGTTTGTGCGTCAGCGGAAACGGTGCTCCCAGCAGGTGTTCATACCGGGCCGGATCCGCCAGGTAGGCGTCCAGCTTGACGCCGTGTTTGTAGAGCATGTTGGCCGCGTAGATGTCGGCGTAGTGCTCCAGGTAAGGGGTTGGGTGCATAACCATGGCACTTTCCTCAGTTCAAACGAGCCGACTTGGCGGCTGATCGGAATTCGTTGGCAGTCCAGGCAGCTTCGTTGACGCTGAGCCGGACTAGTGCGGTTTCGGTTCCCTCGCGGACAAATCTCACGTCCAAAATCCCGTCGTCTTTCGGGTTCACGGAAAGCAACAACCCCTCACCGCGCTGACCGATGCAGGCGATGGCGACTCGCACTTCCGTGGGCAACGTCACCGTGAAGTCCTTGGCCTTCTGGACCTGAGCTGTGGACATGCACTGCAACAAGCCAGCAGAGATATGGAGCAGTTCACCTGTATCCAGTACGGCTTGATCGCTCCAGTTGCCAGGGCCCTTGCCCAGGTACAGGTGAGTCAGGTTATGGCTTGCCGAAACGAGGGCTACGTGATCGCCGCTGGTCAGCGCAATTAGCCGATAAATCATTACAAGTCCCCCCCAAGGTCTGCCCAGGCATCGCGGATAATCTGTAGGGTCAGGGGCTCGCCCACGTTGTTGGCAAAGAGGGTGGCAAGGCGCAGGGTCTGGCTCAGGCCCCGCAGCGCGCCGGGGCGTTTGCCGATGGCGAGGCAGAACTTCCGGCTGTCTTTATCGGTGATGCGCCAGGCGTCCAGGATCGCGTTGATGTCCGCGTCGGTGGGCTTGCTCAGGCGTACGCGCTTGGATACCCGGCTGAACAGCTGGGCAAAGCCGATGGCGCGGGTGCCGCCGGTGAGTTGGGCGTAGACAATTTCGTTCCCTGACAGGCAGATGCCCACGCCAGTGGCGTCGTGGATGGCGCGGATGGAGTCCAGAGCGCGGTGGCACAGGTGCTGCGCCTCATCGATTACGATAAGGCCACGGGTGCCCTGAACACGTTCGATGATGTTGCTTTCAATCACGTGCACCGCCCCAGTGGTGCGCAGGTTCAGCGATTGCGCAATCCGGGTGAGGATCGGCCCCGGCCGGGCGACTGTCGGTGTGGCTGTCACCAGCCAGACGTTGGGAGCCTGCTTCTGGTAGGTTCGAATCGCGGTCGTTTTGCCGATGCCGGCACCGCCATAGACAACGCTGATAGACCCAGCCATCTGGGCAAAGCTGAGTGCAGACATCACGGACGTCGCGCTGGGGGTCCTTACCCAGTCGGTATCGGCCGGCAGCTTTCCGTCCAGCTCCGCTTCAGAGTCGCGGGAGTCCAGCCAGCGCTGAACCGCCTGCTCAATCTTGCCGTTATCGCCGGTGTAAGTGCCCTTTAACCACTGGTTGAGCCGGGCGGCGTTCACGCTGGTGAGCTTGGAGACCGCCGCCTGGGTCAGGTTTTCTTCAGAAATCACTGCCTCTACCTGGGCGACCAGGGCTTCGTTGCGCCGTGCTTTCATGGTTTTTCGCTGCTCTCTTGTCATGTGCTATCCTTATCTCGCTTTGAGTAGTGATTGGCCCAAGGGCCTTTCGGGGCCCGGGAGTTGCACCTCCCGGGCTTTTTCATGCCTCCCCTTTGAACTTCTTCAGATGTCTCTCCATCGCGTCGTTAAACCCGTATTTGTCCGCCGGTGACTGGTAGGGCTGATCCACGATATCGCTGCCCGCGACCGCCTTCTGAACCCGTCCAAAATCACCCCGGCGGACGTTGCTCTCGTCTTCTGGTACCGACTCTTCCGGCTCCGGCAGATACTCCGTGGCTTCCAGCACGCTCATGCGTTTCTCGGCTTGGGCTGCCAGCTTGCTGGCCTTGCTACGGCGTTTGTTCTCGCGGTTCCATTCGCGCCCGGCGCTGGTGTCACCGAAGCCAGCGGCGTGCAGACACTCCGCCTCGCCCAGGTAGCGGCCGTCGTTCCGGTACAGGTGCACCGCGTTGTGGAGGTTGTCAGGGTCGAACCGGACTACCACGCGCTCGCCGGCGTGATCGGTGAGGAAGTCCGCGCCATAGCGGTTCTTGCCGTTGGGGCCATTGCCGATGCTGAGCGCCACCGTGGCGTCCCGCTGAACCAGGACCGATTCGGCCTGCATGAGCCAGAGTCGGCGCTGGGCAGCGGTGGCGCGCCGGATGTTCTCGGCATTGCGCTGGTAGCTTTCCTGGAAGGCTTGTTTGAAGGAGTGCACCCCGGCGCAGATCTCCGTGCGGCGCTTCTCTTTTTCGTTCCACCGGGTGATGGCCTGGCGTAGCGTCTTCACGAAGACATCCCAATCCACGGCCTTCTCGCCGTAGTTGTCCGGTTTCGCAGTGACATTCGGGCCGGTATAGGCGCCCTCGAACTTGGGGTGCTTGTCGACGTAATCACCCAGGCCACCGACACCGAAGGCACGTTCCACTGGCTTGGCCTGGCCCCAGCCTTTGCCGGCCACGACAGTCGTCCAGTGCACCTTGATGCCGAGCTGTGGCAGCAGGCCCAGCGGATCCGTTTCCTTGACCTTGAAGCGATACCGGTTGCTGACACCGCCCGTTAGCCACTTGTTGGCGGCGGCCCGGGTGTTGTCGATGGTGACGTGCTCGGGGATCCCGTACTGCTCGATGACATCGCCCAGGGCGAGGCGAATCATGTCGGTGTTCTCGCTCTGGTCGGTGCGGAAGCCAACAATCCGCCGGCTGTAGATGTCCTGCCAGAACCAGGTCTTTGGCCGGCCAATCTCACCGTTTGGCATGCGCACGAACACGTTGTGCTGGTAGCCGTCGCCGTTGATCCAGAACAGCGCGTGAATGTCCCGAACCGTCCGTTTCATGGACGGGTAAAGCCGCAGCAGGGCGTTCTCGCCCTCCCGCTCCAGCACCCGGATGTGGCGGGGGATGTCCTTCACCCGGCGGTTAATGGTGCGCAGTGGTGGCCAATCCCAGCCCTCAGCCTTGGCGGCCTGTGCTGTCAGCTCGTAGCAGTGAGCCACGGTGCGCTGTTCCGGCGCGAGGTACAGGGCCTTGAAGTGATCCCAGGCCCGTTCATCGCAGGCGGCTCGGGGCCTGCCTGGTTTGTAGGACGGTGCCAGTGCAGGCAGCCGATCTTCGCGTTCCACGGAGTTCGCGATCTGCAGCCAGCGATACAGCGTGGCCCGGGACTCCTGGTAGGTGACCATCGCTTGATGGATCGCCTGGGTTTTGCTGGCGCCGTTGTCCTGCAGTCGCTCAATGGACTCGATAACCACGAGGCGGTGTTTGGCCACTTCCTTCACGGTGTTGGGCGCCGCCTCGTAAAGGTCCCAGAGTTCCTCGCGGCCAGTCGTTTTGGCCGGCTTTTCTGCCTTGATTTTGGTCGAAGTCTTGGCGCTGTATCCGAACTTCTTGAGAGCGGCCGCCTGGGTTTCGAGAGGCAGAGAAGAGAACGCATATTCCCGGCCACCGCCTTGTGCCCGACGCTGGCGACTTTCCCAGCCGTCCCGCTTGGCCCGACGAACGACTGCGCTGTGAGTGCCCGGCATTCCGCTCAGCCCGGCCAGCTCCTTCGCCGTAAACCAGTCCTGGTTCATTCATCACCTCCGTCAAACAGCGCCAGATCAGGGCTCTCACTCTTCGTCACGTTCTGCCGATGCCCCGCCAGGGCACACATGGCATCCGTAACTGAAGCGATCACCGCAGCTGCTTCTGCGTCGTCCCGGTAAAAGCGGCGCAGTTGCCCGAACGACTCGTTCAGCAACGCTTGCAAATCGAGCAGATCATCCTGGGATACCGGGCGGCCGCGGGGGATATCGATCAGCAGCTTCTGGGCGCTGGAGCCGATGTATTCGGTGATGAACGTGCAGTCGCAGGCCAGCTCAAACGGCGCGATCCGGTTGGTGGGCATAGAGCCGGCGCTCATCCACTTGTAGATCACCCACTCGCTGATCCCGTTCAGCTCAGCAACGCGGGCCACACTGCGGTGGTGTTTGTGCATCGCGTAATCCAGGCACAGCCGAATGGCTTCCTGCATGCTGTTGGGATACACCTTCTTCCAACGGCGACGGGTCATTGGTACCTCCTCTTATTCCACCGGTGCCAAACAAACTGTGGGGCTGTATCTAGGCGGCCGCTCTCAGCGGGCCTACGTTGAAAGCAACACAGCCACGGAGCCGGCCTCATGCAGCCTTCCTCTGAACGTCACCCCGGTGCCCTTTGCGGGCCTGAATGCTATCCTTGCCCTGGTAACGACTTGGCCAGATTTCGGCCGGGTCAATGCCGATGGCGTCAGCAATGTAACGCTCGCCTTTCGGCCAGGGTCTGCGGAGGGCGGTCTGAAGGGTGTTGCGGTGTCCATAGCCGTGGTACCGCGACAGGCTACTCAGGTTCCAGCCGGCCTTTTCCAGCGCCGACTTGATGTCGCCGCGATGCCAGTCCTCAAGGCTGGCTTTTTTTAGACCTTTGCGTTCCGTCATGTAGTAACGATTCCTAGTGCGTTTGTTTTCCTACATGTCGGCATTATTTGCCACGAACGTGGATGTGTCAACCACGTTATTGGAGGTCAATGTTATTCGGACCTGTCAAAACGTGGATATTATTTATTAAATGTAGTTTATTCAATTACTTAGGTGGAACTATGACGCGTCAAACTTCGCACGATAAGGATGTCAATGTTCAGCCAGATAAGGTTGACGCGTTTGGGGAGCGGGTTGAGGTCGCCATAGAAAGGGCTGGAGGCACCACGAAAATGGCAAGAATGGCCGGGGTGTCCACTTCTGTGCTCAGCAAATGGAGAAGGGGTGAGTCAGATCCGTCTCGTTCTCGGCTCGTGAAGATGGCTCGCGCTGCAAGCGTCTCTATCGAATGGTTGGCGACAGGGGAGGGAAGCCTGGACCACGTTGCAGGGGTGCAGCCACAGCGCGCAGCTGGGCCGCAGGAGATGGATCTGGAGCTGCTGGAGAATGTGGCGCGGGCGGCGTTCCAGGAGCTAGAGCGCCGCGATATCAATCTGGCCCCGGACGGCCTAGCGCGCCTGGTACGCGTACTTTACCGCCACTTCGCCAGCAAGGGCGATCAGCCAGACCACGATACCGTTAGTAATATCATAGATTTAGCTGCCTATCGCTAGCGGCAGCGTGCATGGAGGTTTCATGACAGACGAGGTAACCCGGGAGATCAAAGACATTCTTGAGCAGGGGCAGCCCAAGCGAAGCGGCTGGGGCGGTTGCATTAACATAAACGGCGACAACAACACCGTCATCATTGGAAACCATCCGGGGCGGCCACAGGAAGACCAGAACGATGATGACGACAGCGCTGGCCTCAGTAAGCCCCATCGCTCAATGCGCGCCGAACTTGACCATCTGCGTATCCAGTTTCGACGGATTGCCAGGCTGCTCACTCGGCTTCTTTTAAAGCCAGGTTTGAAAGATATTAAAGGCCGGTATGACTGCTCGGCTCCATGTCTCAGATCATATGACGCAGCGGCACCGGAAAGCCCGTATGTCTCAAACCACACGCTTCGCGCCAGGTGTTCTCAACATCTGCTCGAAACCCGCGCCATTCCTAGCTTCATCCCTTTTTATTTCTCCAAATCCCATATAGTCTCGGTTGTCTCAGACTTAATGGCTGCACACAGTCGACATGTCGCCCGACTGATTAATTTCCGGGCAAACAGCAAGTTGGCGGTTGCCAATCAGTATTCACTGAAAAAATATCCGGAATACACAATATAAATTTTAATGATGGATAAGACGTTCGTAGAATGGCTTCCATCGTCGGCTGGCAGCGGGTTCCTGCCGCCGGACGTTTGGCTCATCAACTGATAACAGGATCGACCATGTCACAGTACAATCAAGACATCGAGGCCATTAAAGCCCTGAAAGAGAAGATGAAGGGCTGGGAAGGTATCAACCCGGAACACGCTGCCCGCATGCGCGCGCAGAACAAGTTCAAGACCGGTCTGGACATCGCCAAGTACACCGCGAAGATCATGCGTGAAGACATGGCGAACTACGACGCGGATACCGCCCAGTACACCCAGTCCCTGGGCTGCTGGCACGGCTTCATCGGTCAGCAGAAGCTGATCTCCATCAAGAAGCACTTTGGTTCCACCAAGCGTCGTTACCTGTACCTGTCCGGCTGGATGGTTGCGGCCCTGCGTTCCGAGTTCGGTCCGCTGCCTGACCAGTCCATGCACGAGAAGACCTCCGTTGCTGCGCTGATCGAAGAGCTGTACACCTTCCTGCGTCAGGCGGATGCCTGGGAACTGAACCACCTGTTCCGTGACCTGGAAGAAGCCAAGAAAGCCGGCGACAGCGCCAAAGAGCAAGAGCTGCTGAACAAGATCGAAAACCACGAAACCCACGTGGTGCCGATCATTGCCGACATCGACGCCGGTTTCGGTAACGCCGAGGCGACTTACCTGCTGGCCAAGAAGATGATCGAAGCCGGTGCCTGCTGCATCCAGATCGAGAACCAGGTATCCGACGAGAAGCAGTGTGGTCACCAGGACGGCAAGGTAACCGTTCCGCACGCTGACTTCCTGTCCAAGATCAACGCGGTTCGTCTGGCGTTCCTGGAACTGGGTATCGACGACGGTGTCATCGTGGCGCGTACCGACTCCCTGGGCGCTGGCCTGACCCAGAAGATCGCCGTGACCAACGAGCCGGGCGATCTGGGCGACCAGTACAACAGCTTCATCGATGGCGACGTCATCGAGAAAGCCGAAGACATCAACAACGGCGACGTGGTGATCAAGCAGAACGGTCAACTGGTCAAGCCGAAGCGTCTGGCGTCTGGCCTGTTCCAGTTCAAGCCGGGCACTGGCGAAGACCGCGTTGTCCTGGACTGCATCACCAGCCTGCAGAACGGCGCTGACCTGCTGTGGATCGAAACCGAGAAGCCGCACGTTGGCCAGATCGCTGCCATGGTTAACCGCATCCGTGAAGTGGTGCCCGATGCCAAGCTGGTTTACAACAACAGCCCGTCCTTCAACTGGACCCTGAACTTCCGTCAGCAGGTCTTCGACGCGTGGAAAGAAGAAGGCAAGGACGTGTCTGCTTACGAGCGTGGCGACCTGATGAACGCCGAGTACGACGACACCGAGCTGGGCAAACTGGCTGACGAGTGGACCGCTGACTTCCAGCGCAAGGCGTCTGCCGAAGCGGGCATCTTCCACCACCTGATCACGCTGCCGACCTACCACACCGCGGCCCTGTCCACCGACAACCTGGCCAAGGGTTACTTCGGTGACGAAGGCATGCTGGCCTACGTCGGTGGTGTCCAGCGCAAGGAAATCCGTCAGGGCATCGCCACGGTCAAGCACCAGGATATGGCCGGCTCCAACATCGGTGATGACCACAAGGAGTTCTTCGCCGGTGACGCCGCCCTGAAGGCTGGCGGTAAAGACAACACCATGAACCAGTTCGGTTAATCCGACGGTCTGGGTTGTTATCGGTCCGGGACACCCCCGTCCGTTCCGGACCGATACCCGAAAGCCCCGCCATCCGGCGGGGCTTTTTTACGTCTGCAGCCAGTGGTATCGCCGTCAGTTGCACATACACCCCGTTGCCTTCCTATCTGATTGAATTGTCGAGTCAATTTCCGGACTGTCCCACCAGCAGCGCCTTTGGTCTGTCTCAGAGGTGAAACAGTCTTACGGGATGCGCCCGAACGCGACTTCCGGGGCCGTTTGAAATCCCTTTATGAATGAAGGTGTTAGACGGATAAGGATGCGATTGGCACGGGAATCGCTCCAACCCCATTCGCGGATCATGCGTCCTTGACCCGCCGTCGTCGAACGGACACGGCTCCGACGTGGATCCAAGAAAAACCAATACTATAGAAGGAATGGGATCATGAGAGCACAGAAAAGCTTGCTAGCGATGGCTATTGCGATGAGTCTCGGCCTGTCCGGCGTTGCTCTGGCTGACCAGGGGGGAGATGGCGACCCGAATACCAATGCGGATGATACGTCGACTGCAAACAACGGCTATTCCGGTAACACCGATTCCGGCAACGACAACAGCACCGATGTGGCTGTGGACGTGGCTGACAGCGCCAATAATAGTTCCACCAACGACTCGGGCAACGACAACAGCACGAACGTTGCGGACAGTGCCAACGACAGCTCCAACAACAGCACCAACGTGGCTGACAGTGGCAACGACAACTCCGCGAATGACGCCAGTACCAATGTCGATGTGGCTGACAGTGGCAACGACAACTCCGCGAATGACGCCAGTACCAATGTCGATGTGGCTGACAGTGGTAACGACAGCTCCAACAACAGTACCAACGTGGCTGACAGTGGCAACGACAACTCCGCAAATGACGCCAGTACCAACGTCGATGTGGCTGACAGTGGCAATGACAGCTCAACCAACAATTCGGGCAATGACAACAGCACGAATGTTGCGGACAGTGCCAACGACAGCTCGGACAACAGCACCAATGTGGCCGACAGTGGCAACGACAATTCCGCCAACGACGCCAGCACCAATGTGGCGGATAGCGGAAACGACAATTCCACCAACGATTCCGGCAACACCGCGAACACCGACAACAGCATCACCGATGCCTACAAGATCGCCAACAGCGGCAACGACAATTCCGACAACTCGGATAACAGTGACAACTCAGACAACAGCACCAACTCGCTGAATCTGAGTGTGTTCCTGAACAACGCTGACCTGAACGGCAGCGTGTCCGGAGTCACCACCACCTATGGCAGTGCCGACAAGAAAGGCGCATACACCTGGGTCAACCACTCCAACGAGATCTCTGGTGGGTCGGCCAACTTCACCGGTGTTGGTGCCTTTGCCCAGAACGCCGGCAACGCCAGCGTGACTCAGGCCAATGTGAGTGTGCAGTCCAACCTGACTTCAGGTCAGTGATCGGCTCGGATCACGCCCCAGCTGCGGGCGTGATCCTTTTTTCCAGGAGGTGCAGCCATGGTTGAAAGACGGCGTAATACCCGGCACGCACTCTGGATAGTTCTGCCATTGTTGAGTTCGCTGGCCGCTGCCGATGACGCACTGTTCACCGGTGAAGCGCTCAGCGCGGACCAACTCCAGGAGGCGAATGGCCGTCAGGGCATCCCCTTCCAGTGGCAGGTGAACGACACCGACCAGAATGCGATCGTCGCCGACAACGTGCTCAACGGTACGGTTATCACGGGTGACAACGTCATTTCGGATCATGCCTTTGACAACATGAATGGTGTCGCGACGGTGATCCAGAACACCGGTAACCACGTGGTGATTCAGGACAGCACGCAGATCAATGTCCTGATCAACCACTAGAGGAGAAGCGCCATGGGGAACAGGGCTGCCGCACTTGTGTGGGCCGGGCTGGTCGCTGTCAGTCCCCTGGCGTTGGCAGGGACCGTCCGGTTGCCCGGACTGGGCGGCGATATGCCCGTCAAAGTCATGAGTTTTCAGGAGCGTCGCTTCCTGACCGTCGTGCAGCAGCAGTATGACTTCAGCTGCGGCTCGGCGGCCCTGGCGTCGCTGCTGACCTATCATTACGGCCACCCGGTGAGTGAACAGACCGTGTTTCGTTCGATGATCGCGGTGGCCGATGAGGAGAAGGTCCGACAACAGGGCTTCTCCATGCTCGACATGAAGCATTACCTGGAGGGCCAGGGATTCCAGGCGGACGGCTTCCGCATGGGCCTGGCGGATATCCGGGACAAGGTGAGGATTCCCCTGATCGTCCTGCTGGACATGAATGGCTTCCGCCACTTCGTCATCGTCAAGGGGATCACCGAGAAGGAAGTCCTGGTGGGCGATCCGGCCCGCGGGCTCAAGGTCTTCACCCATCAGGATTTCGAGTCACGTTGGGATGGGGTGGCGTTTGTGATTCGCAGCCACCTCGGTGATGGACGGGCGCACTTCAACCGGGATGTGGAGTGGCGACAGGTGGCCCGTGCCCCGATCAGCAACAACAATGCACCGGGCGACTCGGCCCTCGCGGCACCGACGTTGTTTGCGCCGCTCGGTGTGGAATGGTGACACTTATGGAAACCCACAAAGAATACGGACAACCGCTACGCCGCAGAACGCTCGTCCTGGCGCTGCTGGTGGCGGGTCTCGCCGGAGCCGGACCGGTCGGTGCGGCCACCGAATGGGGATTGTCGACCCTGGACGATCCGATTCTGGATCAGCAACGGGGTGGCTTCCGCATTGGCAACCTGGAGATCAGCATCGGGCTGGAGCAGGTGGTGGCCATCGACGGCCAGATCGAAGTGATCAACCGGCTGCTGATTCCCAACCTGAATCAGGCCGTCGGCAGTGGCGCCGTGGCGCACCAGATTGAGCAGGTGCAGATCTCCCGTCCGGCCGCGTCTCCGGCATCCGGCAGTAGCGGCAGTGGTGTGGGCGGCAGCTCGGGCCAGTCCACTCCGGTGGCCTCATCATCGCCCGCCCAAGGCACGACCATCAGCTCGCCGATGATCAGCACCGGCGCCAATGCCACCACGATCGTGGCCAGCGAGTTGCGCAGTGGCGCCTGGGCGACCCGCATCCAGAATGACGTCAACGAACGGGTTATCCAGAACATCCGCTCGCTGAATATTCAGCTCAACAATGTCGGTCTGCCCAGTTACCTCCCTGACAACTTCCTGCAAACCCCGGCTCGTTGAGCCGGGGCGCACCTTCAGAAGGCGATCGGCAACTTGAGGGTGAGCTCCGTCGTGGGGGCGTTTTCGGTGACGCCGATGCTGACGGACAGACTCATGCTGGTATCCGGGGTCAGCTGCTGGGACAGCCCGAACGACAGCGAGCCCACCTGGATGCGGTCGAACTGCGCGTTGTTCAGGTCGTTGTCGAATTCGACGTCGGTCTTGGGAATCACGGAATGGTCGTAGCCGAGACTGAACGACGTGCGCTCGTTGAAGGCAAACCCCATCCCGAACCCGAAGCGGATGATATCGCCGGGATCAATGGTGCCGCCATTCTCGAAGCCCTCGTCTTCCTCGATGGTGTAGGTGTAGCTGAGGTTGCCGAACAGCACCGCCGGATCGGAGGGGTAAATGAAGGAGAGGCCCGGTTCCACACCCCAGAAACCGGAGCCGGTGGGGCGCTCGGTAAAGGCCACGCCAATCGGGTTGCCCTGGCTGTCTTCCAGCACACGCCGGTCCACGTCGTAGGGCCCCTCCCCGGTCGGGGCCTTCACCCGGAAGGTGCCGATGATGTAGGGCCAGCCCTCGACGCCGTCGTTGAACTGATAGCGGAGCGTGGCCTCAATGTCCCCCAGACCCTGGCCGGACGATTCGGTCAGGCGGTCCACCGGTGTGCCCTGAAACGCCTCGCGCTCGCGCAAATCTTCGTGGATATCCAGGTAGGGAACCCGGATCGTGGTTTCCAGACGGCTGGTAATGCCGTATTTCAGGGTCAGCGCGCCGACAAAGATATCGCGCTGCACTTCGGAGACATTGATCAGCCCGACCAGCAGCGCCGGAATGACCGTGTACCCCTCGATCGCCACCAGCGTCGAGTTGCTGTTGGCGTAGGAAAACGCCGGTTCGATGACGAACTTGCCGGGGCGCGTCACGATTCCCCGATCGGTGGTGATCGACGCGATTTCGCTGGCCTTTTCGTTGATACGTTGGGCCTCCTCGTCGGCGGTTGACGTTTGGGCGAGGGCGGGTTGCAGGAGCAGACTGCTGCCAAGGACAGCGGGAACCAGGGCATAGCGGATCATGACAATCCTCCTTTGCGGGCGGCTGGCGGCCGGCCGTGAGCCGACGGGGCCGGGCCGGTATCGTGCTTTGCCATCAGGCGATAGAGCGACAGGCGCGAAATCTGCAGCATGCGCGCCGCCGCGGAAATGTTGTTGTTGGCCAGGTTGAGGCAGTGGGTAATGGCTTCCCGCTCGGCGCGGGCGCGAAACCGGGCCAGGGAAAGCTGGGCAGGGGCGCTGGCTTCCGGTGCGCCGCTATCCAGGCCCAGGTCGGCGGGGGTGATGGTGTCCGACTCGCTCAGCAGGATGGCCCGCTGCAGGCGGTTTTGCAGCTCACGCAGGTTGCCCGGCCATGGGTGTGCGAGCAGGCTGGCCATGGCGGCCTCGGACAGGCGCCGACGATGGTGACGACCATGCCGAGCCGCGGCGCGCAGGATCGAACCGGCCAGTTCGGGCAGGTCTTCCAGGCGCTCGCGCAGCGGCGGCAGGGCGATCTGTAGGTTGCCCAGGCGATAGAAGATATCGGCGCGGAAGCGTTCCTGCGCCACCAGCGGTTCCAGCGGCTGGGAGCTGGTGGCGATGACGCGGGCATGGACCCGGCGCTGTCGCTGGCAGCCGAGACGCTCCACCAGGCCCTCCTGGAGAAACCGCAACAGGGCGGATTGCTGCTCCAGCTGCAGCTCGTCGATGTCCCGCAGGATCAGGGTCCCGCCATCGGCCTGTTCGATACGACCGGCGCGCGCGGTCAGGGCGTGGGTGAAGGCACCTTTCTCATACCCGAACAGTTCGCTCTGGGTCAGGTTGACCGGCAGCGCCGCGCAATTGACGGTGACAAACGGGCCCTGCTGCACGGCTGAATGCTCGTGGATAAACCGGCATGCCGCGTTCTTGCCGGTCCCGCTCTCACCGGTAATCAGGACCGGCTCGGCGGTCTGGGCCAGGCGCCGGAGCAGGGCCCGGGTCTGCTGGATGGCGGGCGAGCGGCCGGCCAGGGCGTGCAGCTGGAATGGCTGGCGCACCCGCCCCTGCAGCTGGTTCAGCAGTTCCGCCATGCCCCACAGGTGGCCCAGGGTATTGTCCAGTCGCAGCATGTCGTAGGGCAGGGTGTGGTAGTCGGTGCAGTGGGCGGCCACCATCTCGCTGAGCGGGCTGTCCGCCGCGGGTTGTTCCGCCAGCAGGCCAACCCACTGGGTCGGGCTCAGCGCTTCGATCCAGCTCTCCAGGTGCGGCTGCTGGTCGGGCTTGAAGCCGGTCAGATCGATGACGCCCACCCGTACTTTGGGCAGCGCGGTGGTCCGGCGCCGCGCCGGCACGGACAGATCCGCCGGGTAGAGCGCCCAGTGGCGGGCCAGTTCGCCACAGGAATCCGGTATCGCTCCTCCGGGCGCCAGCCAGATGAGCGTCTTGTTGTTGTTCATGGCCTAGTGCCTCTGTTTAAGGTTCCGTCGTCTGTTCTTGCGACTTTGCGGGTACCCTGTGGGTACTCGCGATCACTAGGCAGGAATCAGGGTGGACAGCCTCTGCCAACGATTAGCACCTGATGCCCGGGGAGACTGCCCGCCCCAAGGTGCAGCGGCGTGGTGCCTGCACGGTGGAGATTGCTCCCAGGGAGCCAGTCAGGACAACTGACAGTGTTACCCCGAAATGGCCCCTGAAACCGGGTGGAGCATAATTGGTGCCAGGCGGGAAAATGCCGGGATATAGGGAGACTTGCCGTCACAGCACGACGGCGGCGGATCCGGCCTGTAAATATTGTTGACGTACCGTCAGCCGCGGCGTACCCCGGGAGCGGTTCGCCTTGACCCATTCGGGGATTGGCAACATGATGATTTTATTCGCTTATGAGGACTGCCTATGGTGCCATTGCCATTCATAGACCGTGTGAAATACATCGTTGAGCGCCAGTTCGTAAAGGGCGCCCTGTTCCAGCTGTTGGTGGTCGGTGTCTGCATTGGCCTGATTTCGCTGGTGGGCGGGCTGCTGGTCTGGCCGGGGAGCGACTCCTTCAACAGCCTGGGCGACGCGGTCTGGTGGGCCTTCCTGCGGCTGACGGACCCCGGTTACCTGGGGGACGACCAGGGCGACTGGCGGCGCTTGGTATCCACCCTGCTGACCATTACCGGCTACGTGGTGTTCATGGGCACGCTGGTGGCCATCCTCACCCGCTCGCTGATTGCCCGGATGACCGATCTGGAGCGGGGGCTGACACCGGTCACCCTGCGCCATCATGTGGTGGTGCTGGGCTGGAACAGCCGCACCATCCCGCTGATCCAGGAGCTGCTTGCCTCCAGCGGTCGGGTGCGTCGCTTCCTGGCTCTGCACGCCACCCGCCGTTTGCGGATGGTGGTGTTGTCGGAGGAGGTCTCCTCGGCACAGGTCCTGAGTCTGAGCAGCGACCGAGAAATCGGCCGGTGGGCCCGCCAGATCGTCCTGCGCTCGGGAACCCCCCTGCAGCCCGAGGCGCTGCACCGGGTCGCCTGCCTCGACGCCGCGGCGGTGATCGTGCCCAGCGGCCGGGGGCACGGCTCCGACAGTCTGGTGTCGGCGGACGTACAGACCGTCAAGGCGTTGCTGTCGATGGCGTCCCAGGCCCAGTATCAACGCCGGCCGTTGCCTTATGTCGTTGCCGAAATCGACGACATCCGCAAACAGGCGGTGGTGGAGCGGGCCTATCCGGGGCCGCTGGAGGTGATCGCCGGCGATGCGGTGCTCAGCCGCCTGCTGGTGCAGACGATCCTCCACCCCGGCCTGTCGGAAGTGCTGAACGAGCTGCTCACGGCTCGGGTTGGCAACGATATCTACGTGCGCTCCGGCGATATTGCCGAGGGCCAGACCCTCGGCGAACTGGCGCAGACCTGCCCGGCGGCCATCATCCTGGGGCTGCTGGAAGCCGAGGGAGACGGCTGGCGGGTTCGCCTGAACGCGCCAGCCACCACGCCGATCCGCGCCGAGGACCGGCTCATAATCCTGGCCCGGGACTACGCCGAGACTCAGCCGACGGCCGACCCAAAAACCACCCTGGCCCCGGTTGGGCGCGGGCCGACGCCCACCCTGCCGCTGACCCATACCGGCCCACGCCACCGGATCCTGGTGCTGGGCTGGAACGAGCGTGTGCCGGCGCTGCTGGCGGAAATGACCGGCTATCGCGATCACGCCTTCGCGGTCGACCTGGTCTCGATCCTTCCCGCCCACGAGCGGGAGCTGGCGATCGACCGCTACTTCGGCGACAACATCCGGCTGACGCATCACCAGATCGAGGCGGATTTTGTGGTCGAGGCGGAGCTGCGTGCCCTGGAGCCGGCCGCGTACGACTGCATCCTGTTGCTCAGCAGTGATCGTCTGGCCTCCGGCGAGGAAGCCGATGCCCGTACGATGATGGGCTACCTGCAATTGCAGGAAGTGCTGGCGGGAGCCAGCGACCCGCCGCAGGTCATTATGGAGCTGAGTGATCCCGACAACGAAACGCTGCTGGTCACCAACCAGAGCGAAACCATGGTCAGCCCGATGATCCTCAGTCACCTGCTGGCCCAGGTGGCCCTGCGGCGGGAACTGCGGGTGGTTTT
Source organism: Marinobacter halodurans (assembly GCF_004327985.1). GTDB lineage: Bacteria > Pseudomonadota > Gammaproteobacteria > Pseudomonadales > Oleiphilaceae > Marinobacter_A > Marinobacter_A halodurans. Next base: position 115,668 of record NZ_SJDL01000004.1, on the reverse strand, counting down.
CGACGAACTGTTCACGCCGGGCGGCGCGGAGATCATCTTCCGCGAGCCGGCGGATTATGCGTTACCGGCTGCCCCGGACTTCGCGGCCCTGGAGTCGGCGGCCGGCGCCTGCGGGGAAACCGCGCTCGGTGTCTTCCGGTCCCGGCCGGACAGCAGCGGCGCCTGGCTGGTGCTCAATCCGGAGCGGGACACGCCGCTGGATCTGCAGGCCGGAGACCGGTTGGTGATCCTTGGCGGTAATGCCGGCCACACGACCGAATCCAATGAAGGGGATACCATGGAGGCAACCGCATGACGCCAGCCATCGACCAGGCCCGCAAGGCCGGGGTGAGGTTCGACATCCTCGAGTACGAGCACGATGCCAGCGCCGAGAGTTACGGCGAAGAGGCGGCTGTTAAACTGGGGCTGTCGCCGGACCGGGTTTTCAAGACGCTGGTGGTGAAACTGGATAGCGGTGCGCTGGCCGTGGGCATCGTAGCGGTCACCGGTAAACTGAACCTGAAGCAGATGGCCCGGGCGGCCGGTGCGAAAAAGGCCGCCATGGCGGAAGCCCGGGATGTGGAACGGGTGACCGGCTACGTATTGGGGGGCGTGAGCCCGCTGGGCCAGAAAAAACGGCTGACAACCGTGGTGGATGCCTCGGCCCAGTCGCTGGAGACCCTCTACGTCAGCGCCGGGCGCTGGAAATCGCCCTGGCGCCGGATGACCTGCTGACACTGACGGGCGGCCGCCTGGCGCCGATCGCCCAAACCTGAACAACGGGAGCCTGCCATGCGTATTGGAACACTGGCCCGCAAGACCGGGTTTTCCCAGGAAACCATTCGCTACTACGAAAAGATCGGCCTGATCCCGCAACCGGATCGCAGCGAGGCCAACTATCGCGATTACAGCGACGGCTACCTGGACCGGTTGCGGTTTATCGCCAACTGCCGGTCGCTGGACATGACCCTCGATGAAGTCCGTCACCTGCTGGAGCTGCGGGACCATCCGGAAGCCCGGTGCGGTGAGGCGAACGCGTTGCTGGGCGAGCATCTCGAGCATGTCCGCCATCGCATCGGGGAACTGAACCAACTGGCGCGCCAACTGGAAGTGATCCAGAGCCAGTGCGATGCGGATTACCCCGCCCGCGACTGCGGCATCCTCAACGAGCTGGATCGGATGGAGCCGGTCAACGACGAGCCGGATAACAGCCACGTTCCCGGCAGTCACGGTCACCGGCCCGGCTGAGGCGTTCCTCAGCGGCGCCTTAACCCAGGCTTTCCGGCAGCGGCGTGCGGTCCACCGGATTGAGATGCTGGTTGACGTGGCCGGCCAGGGCCACGCCGGTTTCGTTCATGGTCAGGTAGGCGTCGTCGGCACCGGCCTCCCGGATCTGCGGCACCTCGTCCTCGTGCAGGGTGTGGGCGGCAATGAAACCGGTAAAGCCACGCTCGCGCAGCTTGCGGGCGGCGATCTTCTTGCCTTCGATATCGTGCAGGCAGAGGATCACGGCCTCCAGTTCGGGCATGTCCAGTGTCTGCCAGAAGTTGAAGTCCTCCGCATCCGCAAAGAAGACGTTGCGGCCTGCCATGCGGTGCCCCTTGAGCCGCGCCGGGTCGGAATCCAGGCCCATCAGCCGGGACTCGGTGTGTCGCAGTTCTTCGTAGGCCGCCGTGCCGGTCCGGCCCATGCCGATGATCAGCACCCGGGTGTCGCCCAGGGAAACGGGCTGTTCGTCGGGGTGCCGCTTGCTGGATTCGAGCGGGTCGATGTAACGGGCGATGCGGGCATAGAGCGGATGGGCCAGGCGGTTGAGCGGCGCCGAGATGATGAACGACAGTGCTACCGTGACGGCCAGCGGTACCAGCCACTGGGGCAGGGCGACGCTGGCCAGGATCAGGCCGAACTCGCTGTAGTTGGTCAGCAGCAGGCTGGACAGGAAACTGCTGCGCGCGCGCAGCCGGAACAGCAGCAACAACCCGAAGAAGAGCAGCCCCTTGAGCGGCAGCAACAGGGCCGCCACCACCGCGAACAGCAGGGCATGGTCGTCCGGCAGTCCGCCCATGCCGATCTGCAGGAAGAAACCCACCAGGAACACTTCCTTGACGCTCCACAGGGAGTTGGACAGCTCCACCGCCCGTGGGTGTCTGGCCAGCAGCGCACCCATCAACAGCGCCCCCAGTTCGGAGCTCAGGCCGGCCAGCTCGAAGCCGATGCCGCCCACCGCCAGGGCCAGCATCAGGCCCAGCAGCACCAGCAGTTCGTCGTGGCCGGAGGCGTCCAGCAGCCGGAACAGCAAGGGTCGCAGCAGCGGCAGCGCAAAGACCAGCAGGGCGTAGACCGAGGGCGAATGGCCGGCGGTGAGGCTCATCACCCCCAGGGCGAGCAGGTCCTGCATCACCAGGATGCCGATGGCGACCCGACCGTGGAATGCGCGCAGTTCCTGCTTCGATTCCAGCACCTTGGCGGCCAGCACCGTGCTGGAAAAGGACAGGGCAATGGCCAGCGTCAGGGCATCGGCGGTGCTCAGGTCCAGCAGCAGGTAGAGCCCCGGCATGAACACCAGCCCGGTGATGGCAAAGTGCAGCAGGCTGCCGCCGATCACTTCGGGGCGGAAAATGGAGCGGAATTTCAGTTTGAGGCCGACGGTAAACAGCAGGAGCAGGACGCCCAGGTGGGCCAGTTCCCCGAGGATGAGGTTATCCTCGGTCTGCAGGTCAAACGGCGCTGCCAGGCCACTGAGGGTGAAGCCGGCCACCAGGTAGCCCACCAGTGGCGGCAGTCCGGCGGACCGCGCCAGCAGGCCCAGGGTGAATGCGAAGAAGATCCAGAGTGCCTCTGTCATGGTTGGCCTGCAGTCCTTTCCCGGTACGCCATCGACACGGCCCCGATTGTTTCAGGTTATGCCGGCTCCCGCCAGTGCCCGGGTAACGGGTGGTGTCAGGGACTGTGGGCTTTCAGCGCGATGTGGTACTTGCCGGCCAACTCGGCCAGTTCGCCCGACTCCTTGAGGGCCTGCAGGCCGTTATCGAGGATGTCGGCATAGCGCCGGGCGTTGGGGTTGGCCGGGGAAAAGGCGATGAACAGGGGTTCGCGCGAGGCGATGCCGGCTTTGCGCAGTGCCGTCGGATGCCTTGATTGGGCCAGGAAATAGCGCATGACGGCCTCTTCCTCGACGAAGGCGTCGATGCGCTTGAGGCCCAGCATGTCCAGGAAGCGGCCGATGACGTTCTGGCCGTTGAGGATCATCAGGCGCTGGCGATCGGCGCGGTGGGGCGTGATGTAGCGGTCATTGAGGTCGCCATAGGAGTAGTCATCGATCACGCCCAGCCTGATGGTCGCCAGGGAGTCGTCGTTGCGGTATTGCCAGGGGGAATCGACCCGGGTGAAGAAGGTATGCCGGGCCATGGCCAGGGGGCGCTTGGGGAAAACCAGGTTGGGGACTTCCGTGCGTCCGGTGCCGACAAGGGCCGTGTACTGGCCGGTTTCCACTTCCTTGATCGCCCGGCTCCAGGGGCGGGTCACGTAGATCACCGTATAGCCGGCGCGCCCGAAGATGCGGTCGGCCACTTCAATCAGGAACCCCGGACGATCACTTTCCGGCTTGCAGTTGAATGGGCACCAGTAGTCCGCCACCAGGGTCAGCGTTTCCGCACACAGGGGCAGGAGCCAGGCAAACAGAACGAGGCTGATCACAGCCCGGAAACGATGCAATGGTAGGGATCCCGCGAGTGATGACGTGAACTTATTATATGAAAGCTGGACCTGTTTGCCAGTTCCAGCGAGATCAGTTCCCCGCCTGGTCCTGGATGAACCCCTGGACCAGTGCGGCGGTCCGTTCCGGCACCTCGATCATCGGGACATGACCCACGTCGTCCAGGATGACCTTGCGCGCGTGGGGAATGCGCGTCTCGAAAATGTCGGCATTGCGATAGTCGATCACCCGGTCCTCCCGGCCCCAGATGATCAGCACCGGCGCGCGGATGCTGGCCAACCGTTCGCGGAAGGCCGGGTCGTAGCCGGAGTTTTCAATCTGGGAGAAGATCCGGTGGTTGATCGCCCGGTTTGCCAGGGCGTGGTCTTCCATCACGCTGTAGATCGGCCAGGGCACGAAGGGTTTCCGCTCCATGGCGAAGTCCACGAGCTTTTCGAAGTCGCCGGGCCTCTCCACGATCAGTGGGTTGTCGCCCGCCTCCACTCGTTCCACCAGTTCGCTGTCATAGACCATGACCCCGGCGGGATCCAGCAGCGTGGCCGTTAACACGCGGTCCGGATAGGTGGCCGCGAACTGCGCGGTAATCGCACCGCCCATGGAGTTACCGACCATGTGGACCCGGTCCAGCTCCAGGGCGTCGAGGATCGCCTTCACGTAACCGGTCTGGGCGCCGATGGTGTAATCCCGATTGAGGTCCTTGTCGCTGGCGCCATGGCCAGGCAGGTCGATGGCATAGACGTTGTAGTGATCGGTGAGCTCCCCGGCCATGCCCAGCCAGTTTTCCTTGTTGGCGGCAAAGCCGTGCAGCAGCACCATGTCCGGGCCATCTACCGGGTATTGGTTGTGCAGGTAGGCGACCGTGTGCTGATCCACCTCCATGGACGCGTCCAACAGGCCGGCGGCCTTGCGCTCGTGAGCGATCATGGCGTCGTAGACCGCCTCCCGGGAACACCCGGCAAGCAGCAGCGTGCAGACCATCAGGGTGAATACAACGGCGGGGCGCAAGGCCACGGACAGCGATAACGGCATGATGATCCCTGCTCGGTGAATGACGCATAAAAAAGCCCGGTCAGTGACCGGGCCGGGTGTTCAGTCCTGCGACTCGCGGGCGATGGCCCTGTAGGCGATGTCCCTGCGGTAGAAGGCGCCGTCCCAGTGGATTCGGCCGGCCAGCTCGTAGGCCCGCTTCTGGGCTTCGGTCACGCTCTCGCCCAGCGCTGTTGCACAGAGTACACGACCGCCGCTGGTGACGACGTGATCACCGTCAAGCCGGGTGCCAGCATGGAACACCTTCTCGCCCTCGGTCTCGCTCTCGGGCAGGCCGCTGATCACCTTGCCCTTCTCGTAGCTGCCCGGGTAACCGCCGGCGGCGAGCACGATGCCCACCGAGGCGCGCGGATCCCAGTTGGACTCGCACTGGTCCAGCTTGCCGTCGACGGCGGCCGAACACAGTTCGGCGAGGTCGGATTGCATGCGCAGCATGATCGGCTGGGTTTCCGGGTCGCCGAAGCGGCAGTTGAACTCGATCACCTTGGGCGCACCGTCGGGATCGATCATCAGGCCCGCGTATAGGAAGCCGGTATAAGGGTGGCCTTCCTTCGCCATGCCTTCGACGGTCGGCGTGATCACTTCGTCCATGATGCGCTGGTAGACCGCGTCGGTGACCACCGGCGCGGGGGAATAGGCGCCCATGCCGCCGGTGTTGGGACCGGTATCGCCATCGCCGACGCGCTTGTGGTCCTGGCTGGTGGCCATGGGCAGCACGTGTTGGCCATCCACCATGACGATGAAACTGGCTTCCTCGCCGTCCAGGAATTCCTCGATCACCACCCGGCTGCCGGCGTCGCCGAAGGCATTGCCGGCCAGCATGTCACGGATGGCATCTTCGGCGTCTTCCAGCGTCATGGCGACGATCACGCCCTTGCCGGCGGCGAGCCCGTCCGCCTTCACCACGATCGGCGCGCCCTGCTCGCGGACATAGTCCAGCGCTTCATCCATGTCGGTGAAGTTGGCGTAGGCGGCGGTGGGGATCCGGTGGCGGGCCAGGAAGTCCTTGGTGAAGGCCTTGGAGCCTTCCAACTGGGCTGCGCCCTTGTCCGGGCCAAAGACCCGCAGGCCACGCTGGCGGAACAGGTCCACGATGCCGGCCACCAGCGGTGCTTCCGGGCCGACAATGGTCAGGCCTACATCGTTGGCCTCGGCGAAGTCCGCCAGTTTGTCCAGTTCCATGACGTCGATGTCGACGTTTTCCAGGTTGGGCTCGCGGGCGGTACCGGCATTGCCCGGTGCCACGAAGACCCTGTCCGCATGGGGGGACTGGGCGGCCTTCCAGGCCAGGGCATGTTCACGGCCGCCGCTGCCAATAATCAGAATGTTCATGGGGGTCGTCCTGTCGGCTCAGTGGCGGAAGTGGCGCATACCGGTGAAGACCATGGCGATGCCGTGCTCGTTGGCGGCGTCGATGACTTCCTGGTCACGCATGGAGCCGCCCGGCTGGATCACGGCCTTGATGCCGGCGGCCGCGGCCGCATCGATGCCGTCCCGGAACGGGAAGAAGGCGTCGGAGGCCATGACGGAACCCGGCACTTCCAGGCCTTCGTCCGCCGCCTTGATGCCGGCGATCTTCGCGCTGTAGACCCGGCTCATCTGGCCGGCGCCGATGCCGATGGTGCGGCCGGCCTTGGCGTAGACGATGGCGTTGGACTTGACGTACTTGGCGACTTCCCAGGCAAACAGCAGGTCGTTCAGCTCATCCTTGCTGGGCTGGCGCTCACTGACCACCTTGACGTCGTCCATCGAGACCATGCCCAGGTCGCGATCCTGCACCAGCAGGCCACCGGTCACGCGCTTGTAGTCCATGGCCTTTTCACGCTCCGGGGCGAATTCGCCGCAGGCCAGCAGGCGCACATTCTTCTTGGTGGCGACAATCTCGACCGCCTCGTCGGCGATGGTCGGGGCGATGATCACTTCCACGAACTGACGGTCGACGATGGCCTTGGCCGTGTCGGCGTCCAGTTCCCGGTTGAAGGCGATGATGCCGCCAAAGGCGGAGGTGGGGTCGGTGGCAAAGGCCAGGTCATAGGCCTGACGGATGTCCGCGCCGATGGCCACGCCGCAGGGGTTGGCGTGCTTGACGATGACGCAGGCCGGATCCGCGAACGGCTTGACGCATTCCAGCGCCGCGTCGGTGTCCGCCACGTTGTTATAGGAGAGTTCCTTGCCCTGCAGCTGCTTGGCGGTCGCCACGGAGGCTTCCTGCGGGTTGCGTTCGGCATAGAAGGCCGCGCGCTGGTGCGGGTTCTCGCCGTAGCGCATGTCCTGCACCTTGACGAACTGGGAGTTGAAGGTGCGCGGGAAATCCGGGTTGTCATTGTCGGCGGTGCGCCCGCCCAGGTAGTTGGCGATGGCGCCGTCGTAAGCCGCCGTGTGTTCGAACGCCTTCACCGCCAGGTCGAAGCGGGTGTCGTAGCTCAGGGCGCCGTCGTCTTCCAGCTCGCCCAGCACGCGGTCGTAGTCGATGGCGTTGACCACGATGGCGACGTCGTCATGGTTCTTGGCGGCGGCGCGGACCATGGTCGGACCGCCGATGTCGATGTTCTCGATGGCCGTGGACAGGTCGCAGTCGGGCTTGGCGACGGCCTGCTCGAATGGGTACAGGTTGACCACCACCATGTCGATGGGCTTGATGCCGTGCTCGTCCATGACGGTATCGTCGGTGCCGCGACGGCCGAGGATGCCGCCGTGGACTTTCGGGTGCAGGGTCTTGACGCGACCGGCCATCATTTCCGGGAAGCCGGTGTAGTCGGACACTTCGGTGACCGGGACGCCGTTTTCCTGGAGCAGGCGGAAAGTGCCGCCTGTGGAGAGGAGTTCGACGTCGCGGGCGCTCAGGGCGCGGGCGAAGTCAACGATGCCGGTTTTGTCGGAGACGCTGATCAGGGCGCGTCGGATCGGGGTGGGAGCCTTGTTTGCCATGAGAGTACGATTTTTTCCGGGGACTGAACGAAATGAGGGCCGCGCGGTGGTTACCGGAGGCCCTCGTGGAATCGGGTTAAGCGATTATAGCAGACCGTACTGCTTGAGCTTCTTGCGGAGCGTCCCGCGGTTGAGGCCCAGCATGGTGGATGCCTTGGTCTGGTTGTTACGGGTGTAGCGCATGACCTGCTCCAGCAGCGGCGCTTCGACTTCGCTCAGTACCAGCTGGTACACGTCGGTGACCGGGGCGCCGTCGAGCTGCTCGAAGTAGTTGGTCAGGGCCACCTCGACGCTGTCGCGCAGGGTGACGGTGGTGCCGTCCTGCCCGGGCGTCTGCAGGCCGGGATTGCCGTCGCCGTTGGGGGTGGTGGTCTGTTCGTTGGCCAGTGTCTCAGCGGTCATGCTGCGAATACCTCTCCATTTCGTAAGCCTGAAAAGTACTGTTCAATACTGTCGAGTTGCGCCTGGGCCGCTTCAAGCTGGTTGAAGTGGCGGCGGAACTGTTTGTCCTCGTCGTGGGACTGGAGGTACCAGCCCACATGCTTGCGGGCAATGCGAACGCCCATGTGTTCGCCATAGAACCCGTGCAGTGCGATCAGATGCCCGGTGAGCAACGTCTCGACCTCATCCAGTGAGGGACCGGGTAAATGCCGGCCGGTTCTCAGGAAATGCTCGATTTCCCGGAAAATCCAGGGGCTGCCCTGGGCGGCCCGCCCGATCAGCAGGCCGTCGGCACCGGTGTGCTTCAGCACATGCCGTGCCTTCTCCGGCGAATCGATATCGCCGTTGGCGAACACCGGAATCCCGACACTGGCCTTGACGGCGGCGATGGTGTCGTACTCGGCCTCGCCCCTGTAGGCATCCGCCCGGGTTCTTCCATGAATGGCCAGGGCCTGGATGCCTGCGTCCTGTGCCATTCGTGCAATCAACGGCGCATTGCGGTGCTCGCGATCCCAGCCGGTCCGCATTTTCAGGGTCACCGGTACATCCACGGCGTCGACGACGGCGTGCAGGATGTCGCGCACCAGCGGCTCGTCCTTCATGAGCGCGGAGCCGGCAGCCTTGTTGCACACCTTCTTGGCCGGGCAGCCCATGTTGATGTCGATGATCTGGGCGCCGTTTTCCACGTTCAGGCGGGCGGCGTTGGCCAGCATCTCGGCATCGCCGCCGGCAATCTGCACACTGCGGGGCTCCGGCTCACCGGCATGATCCAGGCGCAGCCGGGACTTGCGGGTATGCCACAGCCGGCTGTCGGCAATCACCATCTCCGAGACCGCCAGTCCGGCGCCGAGCCGACGGCAGAGCAGGCGAAAAGGTCGGTCCGTCACACCTGCCATGGGCGCTACGATCAACGAGTTGGGTAGTGTGTAGGGACCGATCTTCGCTTTGGGTAGCATCTGTTCGCACCTCGTTGATCTGGTTAAAACTCAACCAGCTCTCAAGGGGCGACAATGATACCCCTGACCCTCCCGGGATTGAAGGGGTAATCTCGCGAAAAAATTGATTATTTTTCGCTCTATCTGGTTGACTTTTCGACGCCGGAATGCGTCCTTCGGGAAGGCTTATCGTCAATCGGCTATTGACGGAAAGACCGCCCGGCGTTCAATGCCGGGCGGCCTGTGAGAGAGGCTACTGGGTGGAACGGGCGATAAAGGTGATGTTGTAGTTGACGGCATCCCGGCCCGGGTCCCGGATATGGATGGATATCCGGATCGGTGTCTGGCTGGGCATCATCGACAGGTCCTGGGCTTCACCGGAGAGGTATTCGTCCGGCTCGAACAGGCTCTGGGCTACGACATCCCCGTTCAGGTTGGAGAACGTCAGGCCGATGTTGGGGAAGGGCTGTTCGAAGCCGGCCTCGTTGACCAGGACCGCGTCCACCACCAGCGTGCCGCGCTGGTCCGGGTCGGTGCGCACCACCAGCTTCTGGCTCTGGATGCGGTCGATGGCCACCAACGGCGGCAGCTCGCAGCCCAGGATCTCGCAGCCCTGCTCATAGTAGGGGCGCAGTTCGGGAATGCTGGACAGGCGGTCGAGCTGGAAATAGGTGACCTGGGACACCAGTACGCCCAGCAGGACCAGGACCAGCAGGGTCCAGATGCTGCGGCGCAACCAGGAGCGCCGCGGCTTGCCGATGGCAATGGGGTCGTGGCGCAGATTCTGGAACGGGCTGCTGCTGCCCAGCCGGCGGGTGGCGGCCAGCGGTTCGTCACGCTCGGGGCGAATGGCATCCGGCTCAGGCTGGGCGGGTTGCTGGTGCGTGGCATGCGGGGTATCGGTGGCTGGCCCGAACGATTCGGTCTCGGGTTCCGGTTCGGGACGACGCTGTGGGCGCTCAGGCTCGGAAGGCGGCGCCTTGAAAACGGTGCGCTGGCTGAAGGCGTCGTCGAGCAGGTCGTCATCGTCGGACGGCGGCTCCGGTGTGGGCTCCGGCTTGTGGGGTTCGGGAGGCGATGGTTTGGGCGCCTTGCGGGTCATGGACTCGCTTTCGTCGAGGATTGCTTCGGCCCAGCTCTCGTCGACATCCGTCTTGACTTCATCTTCGTCGTCGCCGAAACCGCTGTCCCGGGTTTCGTCGAAATTCAGGAAGCTGTCGCTCAGCTCGTCTTCATCGAAAGTGGTCTTGGTGCCGGCGTAGTTGCCCTCGGCGGCGTCCTCTTCTGGATCGTCCTCAAAGATGAGCTCCTCTTCCTCCATAAACCTGCTGGAGGCGTCGGCGGGCGGCTCCTCCGGTGCGGACTTGGGGGCCGGGGACGGCGGTGTGGATGGCCGCGGCTTGCTGGCGGCGGTTTCACTGTGTTCGAGGGCGTTGAACACTTCCATGCAGTTGCCGCACCGGACCTTGCCGCGGGCAATACCGAGCTGTTCCTCGGTGACCCGGAACCGGGTGTCGCAGTGGGGGCAACGTGTCAGCGTACTGCTCTGGCTCATCCTTTATTCCTGTCGCAGGTCACGGCTCGGAGTCCCTGTCATTCCGGAAAGGCCCGACGACCCTCGTGAACGCCCGCTACGGGTGTTCGGGAGGGTCTCCCAGGCTGGCCCGACCGGCTGTCCATCCTTGTTGATCCGCTCCTATCGAGCGGCGGGCCGCAGGATCTGTGAGGGCCACAGTGTAGACGGTCCGCCGGTCGTCGTCATCTGTCGCGACGTCGTCCTGTGAGGCGGACCCAATCCTCCTGCTGGACCGGCTCGTCCATGATAAACCAGGGCTCGTAGGCGTCCATCACCTCCCGGGCCTGGTTGGACAGAATACCGGACAGCACGATGTCACCGCCATCCTTCACCCGGCTGGCCAGTTTGGGAGTCAGGCCAAGCAGCGGCTGGGCGAGGATGTTGGCCAGCAGGACGTCCGCCTGGGTGTCCGGCTCCTGGTCCGGCAGGTACAGGTCGAGCCGCGGATCATCGATGCTGTTGCGACGCGCATTGTCGCGGCTGGCTTCGAGGGCCTGGGGATCGGTATCGACGCCGATGACGTGTCTGGCGCCCAGCAGCAGGGCCGCCAGTCCCAGAATGCCAGAGCCGCAGCCGTAGTCGATTACCTGGGTGTCCTGCAACGGCTTGCCGTCGAGCCATTCCAGGCACAGGGCGGTGGTCGGGTGGGTGCCGGTGCCGAAGGCCAGGCCCGGGTCGAGCATCAGATTGGCGGCTTCCACATCGGGAACGTCGTGCCAGCTGGGCACGATCCACAGGCGCCGGCCGAAGCGCAGCGGCTTGAAGTCGTCCATCCAGGCCCGTTCCCAGTCCTTGTCCTCGAGCAGGGAAACGTCGATTTCGCCGATTTCCTGCTGGGTCTGCTGGTGGTAGGCCTCGGCCAGCATGGCCTTGAGGCTGTCGATGCCGGTGTCGGCATTGAACAGGCCGGTGACCCGGGTCTGGCCCCACAGCGGCGTGGTGCCCGGGTCCGGTTCATAGAGGGGCTGGTCGGCGGCATCCTCCATGGTGACGGCGTCGGCGCCGGCTTCCATGAGGATATCCTCCAGTAAATCCGCGTGTTCCGGATCGGTGGGAACGCGCACCTGGATCCAGCGCATAGGGTTACTCCGTCAATGTGAGGGTGGCGACTGCAGTCGGTCTGGCCCCGAGTGCGAAACGATCAGCCTTCCTGAAGGCAGCGCCCCCAATGCCGCATCGCGTCGACGCATCATTGGGGGCGTTGAGGCCGTCAATACCACATTGACGCGGCACGACTAGTCTTTGATCAGCTTCTCGAGATAGTGGATGGTAAATTCCACATTCTTGAAGCCGCCGTCAAGGATCAATCGGCGATGCAGGGGCTGATTGGTCTTGATGCCTTCCACGACCAGCTCGTCCAGGGCGTTCTTCATCCGCTTGCGCGCGGTCTCGCGATCCTCGCCGAAGCTGATGAGCTTACCGATCAGCGAGTCGTAGTAGGGCGGTACCGAATAGCCGGTGTACATGTGGGAATCCACGCGTACGCCGTTGCCACCGGGAGCATGGAAATGCTTCACCTGGCCCGGGCTGGGGATGAACGTCTGGGGATCCTCGGCGTTGATCCGGCACTCCATGGCGTGGCCGGTGACGCGGATTTCGTCCTGGGAGAAGGTGAGCGGCAGGCCGCTGGCCACCCTCAACTGCTCCTTGACGATGTCCACGCCGGTGACCATTTCCGAGACCGGGTGTTCCACCTGGACCCGGGTGTTCATTTCGATGAAGTAGAACTGGCCGTCCTGGTACAGGAACTCGAAAGTGCCGGCGCCGACATAGCCGATTTCCTTACAGGCATCGACACAGGCCTGCAGGGTTTTTTCCCGGGCCTCGGGGTCGATGTTCGGTGCCGGCGCTTCCTCGATGACCTTCTGGTGCCGGCGCTGCATGGAACAGTCGCGGTCGCCCAGGTGGATCACGTTGCCGTGCATGTCGGCCAGGACCTGCACCTCCACGTGGCGCGGTCGCTCCAGGTATTTCTCCAGGTAGCAGGTCTCGTCGCCAAAGGCGTTGCGGGCCTCGGACTTGGTAATCTGGATGCTCTTGAGCAGCGCGGCTTCGGAATGCACCACCTGCATGCCGCGGCCACCGCCGCCGGAGGCCGCCTTGATGATGACCGGGTAGCCGATCTTGCGGGCCACCTTGAGCGTGTGGGCGTCATCGTCCGTAATCGGGCCGTCGGAGCCCGGTACGGTGGGCACACCGGCCTTGACCATCGCGTTGATGGCGGAAACCTTGTTGCCCATCAGACGGATGGTTTCGGCGCGTGGGCCGATAAAGCGGAAGCCGCTCTTCTCGACCTGCTCGGCGAAGTCGGCATTCTCTGCCAGGAACCCGTAGCCGGGGTGGATGCCCTCGGCATCGGTCACTTCCGCGGCACTGATGATGGCAGGAATGTTGAGGTAGCTTTCAGTCGCACTGTTGGGGCCGATGCAGACGGATTCGTCGGCGAGGCGCACGTGCATCAGGTCGCGATCGACCTGGGAATGAACGGCAACCGTGCCGATGCCGAGTTCTTTGCACGCCCGCAGGATACGAAGCGCGATCTCGCCCCGGTTGGCGATCAGGACTTTATCAATCATGGCCATGGGTCAGTCGTCTTCGTTCAGGAGATAATGAAGAGCGGCTGGTCGAATTCAACCGGCTGCCCGTTCTCTACGAGAATGTCGACAATGGTGCCGCTCTTGTCAGCTTCGATCTGGTTCATCATCTTCATGGCTTCGACGATGCAGATGACGTCGCCGGCGGCAACGGTCTGACCGACTTCAACGAAGGCCTTGGCGGTCGGCGACGGTGAACGGTAGAAGGTGCCGACCATCGGCGAGCGAACCTGGTGTCCGGCGGGCATGTTGTCGGCCGGGGCTTCGGCGGCGGCCGGTTCGGCGGCTTGTTGCGGTGCCGGGGCGGCGGCCGGTGCCGGGGCGTAGTGGGCCGGAACCATCTGGGCGAAATCGGTCTGGCCGCGACGGCGGGTGATGCGGACCGCATCGTCACCTTCGCGGATCTCCAGTTCTTCCACGTCCGATTCTTCAATCAGTTCGATCAGCTTCTTTACTTTGCGAATATCCATAGTCTGTTCTCGCCGGAATGAGTTGACAGCTTTCGTCGACTTAAATCTAGAGTCGTGCCAGTGCGGCCTGCAGCGCCAGGTCGTAGCCCTGGCTGCCGAGGCCGCAAATCACACCGACCGCCACATCCGAAAAATAGGAGTGATGGCGGAAGGGTTCACGGGCGTGCACATTGGACAGGTGCACTTCGATAAAAGGGATCTCCGCCGCCAGCAAGGCGTCGCGCAGGGCAACGCTGGTATGCGTGAAGGCCGCCGGATTGATCAGGATGAAATCCACCCCTTCCTGTCGTGCCTCGTGGACACGGTCGATCAATTCATACTCTGCGTTGGATTGCAGATGCAACAGATGATGACCCGCCTGACTGGCCTGCTGGTGCAGGCGATCGTCGATGTCATTGAGGGTCTCGTGGCCGTAGACATCCGGCTCCCGAACGCCAAGCATGTTCAGGTTGGGGCCGTGCAGCACGAGAATGGTGGCCATGGGGAAACCTTGTTATTGGCTCGTTTTCTGACAGGATCGCCGAATATAGCGACATTTTCCAGCCATCATGACCAGTCTAGTCAATGAGTTCAACACATTTTAACAATCGGCCCGAGTCAGTCACGCCGACATTGGCACCATTGTTGTCAAGCCAGGTAGACCCGTCCATAAGACGTTGGTTTCATAGCGGGTAGTCTAAGACAGTGTCTATGCATCCGGCGGGACTCTGCCGGGATTGGTCGGGAATTGCCTGGAAAGGTGGGTTTCGGGCGATTCGGGGGCGCCTGGAGCCGGGCGAGGGTATTACCCATGTTGCCGGTTTGCACAGGACTGTGCCCTCTCCCCGGCGGGCCGGGGAGAGGTTTATCGATGCGAGCTTCCGTCACGCCCCGGGGCGGACCGCAGCGGGGCCGGTCAGTGACCGGCGGACACCACCGTATTCCGGCCCAGCCCCTTGGCGTCGTAGAGCGCGCCGTCGGCCCGTTCGCACAGGCTCTGGGCGCTCTCGCCCTGCCAGGTGGCGACACCGCAACTGAAGGTCACCCTGAACTCCTGGGTTCCGGCCGGCTGCTGCAGCTCGGCAAAACGCTCGCGGATTTCGTTGATGACGTTCTTGGCGTCGCTCTCCCGCGTGTTGGGCAGGATCAGGGCAAACTCTTCACCGCCGTAGCGGCCGATATGGTCGGTCTTGCGCAGGCGCTGCTTGAGGAACATGGACAGGCTGCGCAGCACCCGGTCGCCGATCGGGTGGCCATAGGTGTCGTTAATCTTCTTGAAATAGTCGATGTCCAGCATGGCAAAGCACAGCGGTTGATCCTTCTGCTTGGCCTTGACGATTTCCTGATCCAGCAGGTGCAGCGTGTGGGTGTGGTTGTAAAGCCCCGTCAGGCTGTCGCGGATCATCAGCGCCAACAGGGAGCGGGCACGCCGCCCCCGGTTGTGGATGGTGGCGATCAGGTGCTTGGGGTCGATCGGCTTGGTGAGGAAGTCGTCGCCACCCAGGCTCATGGCATGCAGTTGCTTGGAAACGTCGTCCTCGGCGGACAGGTAGATGATCGGCACGCTGTGCAACCGGTCCTGCTGGCGGATCACCCGGGCGATTTCCATGCCGGTGCAGCCGGGCATGTACATGTCCAGCACGATGATTTCCGGCGAGAACGCTTCCAGTGCGTGGATGATCTGCATGGGGTCGGTGATGATGTGGGCGGTCATGCCGGCCCGGGTCAGCACGTTTTCCATGAACTTGGCCTGGGCGCGGGAATCGTCCAGCACCAGCACCCGATAGGGTTCGACCGTGTTGCCGTGGGTGTAGGTTTCGATTTTCTCGATCAACTGGCCCGGATCCACCGACGGGAAGAAGAACTCCTCGCCGCCACAGCGGGAGGCACGCAGCCGGGTTTCGATGCTGCCGTCCTCGTCGCTCATGAAAATCACGGGGATCGGGGTGTCGTGGCGCTCCTGTAGGGCTTCGACCGTGGCAATGCCGGCCAGCTCGCTGCCGCCGAAGTTGACGTCCATCAGGATGGTCTCGGGCTTGTGGCGGCTACAGGCGTCCAGCAGGCTCTCGGCGTCCTCGAAGGCGGCTGCACGGAAACCGAAGAATTCCAGTTGCTTGATTAGCCGGTGCGCCATTTCCAGCTCGCAGAGGGCGACGTAGACCGGCGTACGCAGGTAGGTGCGGGGGGCTTCGTCCAGGTCCTGGTCGGTGCGGCGCAGGGTGCACTGGCTGAGCTGGTCCATCGCGCCCTGCAGTTCGTGGCGCACGGCATCGGACAGTGCGGTGTCCGGCGCCCAGCGCTGCAGGATGCCCAATAGGGCTTCGCCGGCACTGGCGTGCCTGACCATCTCGAAGCGCTGGGCATAGCGCACCAGCTTTTCGGTGGCGGTGGACAGGTCGCGATGCAGGATCTCCGCCTGGCTGTCGGATTCCTTCACTTTCTGCCAGGTGTCGAGTACGACCCGTGCCTGGGTCGTGACGCGTCGCGCAAAATGCTGTTTCAGCTTTTCCTTTTGATTGTCGTCAGTCATTGGGTCTCTGGCCTGTCTTCTTGCGCAGTGGCCGAGCCAGGTTGCTGTCTCCGGCCACTTCCTGGTCCGGTACGCCCACTCGCAGCCGTTCCGGACGGTCGGTTCCCTCACGCCAAGGCAGTGAAGCTGAGAACATTGTTTTTTTCGAGTCGCTGAACGCCGCGAGGCGATCCAGGCGCGCTCTTGCGATTGTAGAGCTCTCAAGGGCTCTCTGGAGAGTCTATAGTGTTTTATGTTGTCGGCGTAGGTGACGCTGTGTAAATGTTTGTCATATCCGATGCTTCCGGGAGCATCGGGAGCCAACGAAACCGATCGGTTCATGCCAGGGGGCTGGCCAGGGAATGCGCAAAACACGCCGCGGCATCATTTCACTACAACTGCTGTTGCTGCTGTTCACCGGCAGCCTGATCCTGCTGCTGATGGTGGCCAGCCTGCTTGCCGGCATGATCGGTTTTCGCGGGTATATCGTCGAGCAGTTGGAGGGGCACGCCCATGACGGCGCCGTCGCCGTCGGCCTTTCACTGTCCAATGCCATTGATGGCCGGGACGCCGTGGCGGCCTCGTCCCTGATCGACGCCACCTTCGACAGTGGCCGCTACCTGGTGATCCGCTACCGGAACACGGCGGCCGGCTTCGATATCGAAAGGCGGGACAGCTTGCGCACGCCGGGTGTTCCGGGCTGGTTCGTGTCGCTGGTGGATCTGCCCATCGAGCGGTTCGCCCAGCGTGCCGAGGTGGTCCGCGGCTGGAAACGCCTGGGCTTTGTCGAGGTGGTCAGCCATCCGGGGCAGGGCTACCGGGATCTGTGGCGTATGGCCCGGCAGATGGCGCTGAGGGCCTTGTTGATCGGTGCCGTTGCACTGTTGATCCTGTTCCTGATCCTGCGCCGGGTGCTTCGTCCCCTGGTGGGGCTGGAACGTCAGGCCGAAGCGATCCGCAACCGGGACTTCCGCTCGAGGGCGCCGGAGGCCGGTACCCGCGAGCTGGCGCGGGTGACCTCCGCCATGAACCAGATGACCCACGACCTGGGGGCCCTGTTCGAAGGTCAGGCCAAGTTGATCCAGCACCTGCGGCGCATGAGCAACGAGGACCGTCTGACCGGGCTGGCCAGCCGCAGCGCGTTTGAACAGCGTGTGTCGGTGGCGGTGGAAAGCCGGGATTCCCGGCGCCAGGGGGTACTGGTACTGCTGCAGTTGGCGGATTTCGGGCGTAGCAACCAGCTCGATGGACGTGAAGCGGCCGACAACATCCTGCTGGCGGTCGCCGAACGGATCCAGGCCTTTGTCCGGGAGCATCCCAGCAGCTTTGCCGGCCGTCGCAACGGTGCTGAATTCGCCCTGTTCCTGCCGGGGGCAGCGCCGGTGGACGCGGAATTCTGGGTGCGTCGGCTGCTGGCGGATCTCGACGGCATCTACGCCGACCGCTCCGGCGGGCGGGATGTGGCGGTACACGCCGGGCTCGCCGCCACCAACGGCCACCCGGGCGGCACGCGCGAGCTGTTGGCGGCCTGCGACGAGGCCCTGCGCCAGGCCCAGATGTCGCGGGAGAGCGACTGCAAACTGTTCGATACCACCCAGTCGGCCCAGCACAGTGTCGAGCAGTGGCGCGAGCACCTGCAGTCATCCCTGGAGGCGGAGCGTATCCGGCTGGTCTATCAGCCGATGCTGCGGACCGTCGATCAGTCGGTCCACCATTACCATGTGCTGTCGCGCATCGAGGTCAACGGCGAATGGGTGGCGGCCGGTATCTTCCTGCCCATGGCGGAGCGTTTCAGCATGATGGCGCGGCTGGACCGGATCGTGTTCCGGCGGGTGCTCGACCTGCTGCGCCAGTATCCGCTGCAGTCCTTCAGCCTGACCCTGGGCAGTTCATCGATTGCCGATGCCGGCTTCCGCGATTGGCTGGCGCAGATACTGCCGGAAGAAGGCGCGGCGGTGCTGGCCCGCCTCTGGGTCTATCTGCCCGAGGACGCGGTGCACCACCACAGGGCGGATGTGGGGAACTGCGTCAAGCTGTTGCGGCGCCACGACGTCCGGGTCCTGGTGGATCATTTCGGTGTCGGCGGCGTGCCGTTCAGCTACCTGCGTAATCTGCCCTTCCAGGCCTTGCGTATCGATCACAGCTTTATCCGCAATATCGATACGCATCCGGACAACCGCTTCTACCTCGAGTCCATCGTGCCGATCGCCCACAGCCGCGGCGTCGAGGTCTTTGTGGCCGGCGTGGAGACCGCGGCCGAATGGCATCTGGTGTCGGTGCTCGGCGTCGATGGCGGCATCGGCTATCACTTGGCGCGCCCGGGCGACAGGCTGCCGCCGGCGTGAGCCGCCGGTGGATAGGGCATGGCACCATTATGTCCCCGGGCTATCCGGCCAGCGCGATGGCGTGTCAGGCAATTGCGGTGCCCATGACAATCCGGCAAGGTATGGGCTCCCGGTGGCCAGGAGAGGCCCCGGCGGTGTGCGGATAACGACGAATCAGAACGAATGACACAAGGTGGACGGTTATGTTGAACAAGACCAGAGGATTTTTCCGGCAGCGGCTGGAGGACATCCAGGACTATCTCGGTGGTGGCAAGGTGTTCAAGGGCCTGGTCGTCCTGCTGGTGATCTACCTGATCGTCACCATCGTGCTGGGGATCTACTGGAGCAGCGAGCCGGACACCTTTTCCGTGCGCGACGAAGCCCAACAGCGGGCCCAGGCCATGAACCGGGAGATGGTCACCGGTTTCACCACCACCTCGACCCTCATCCATATGACCGAGACCCTGCTCGACAAGCCGGGCGGCTACATCACCAACGACATCATGCCGCCGGGCCTGTGGATGGATAACATGCCGCACTGGGAGTATGGCGTGCTGGTTCAGCTGCGGGACATGTCCCGCGCCTTGCGCCAGGACATCAGCCGCTCCCAGAGCCAGTCCGCTGAAGATCCGGACCTGACCGTCGCCGAGCCGCAGCTGCACTTTGATAACAACAGCTGGGTGCTGCCGTCCACTGAATCCGAGTATCGGCGCGGCATCGCCGCCCTCAAGCGCTATCTGGATCGACTGTCCAACCCCAATGGCCCCCAGGCCCAGTTCTATGCCCGGGCGGACAATCTCAACAACTGGCTGGCGGATCTGGAAACCCGTCTGGGCAGTCTGTCCCGCCGGCTGAGTGAAAGTGTCGGCAAGCAGTCGGTCAGCGAGGGCATGGACGAGCTGCCCGAGAAGTCGAAGGAAGACGAGATTGCCTCGGTGAAGACGCCCTGGACCGAAATTGACGACGTGTTCTACGAAGCCCGCGGCACCTCCTGGGCCCTGCTGCACATCTTCCGCGCCATTGAGGTGGATTTCCGTGATGTCCTGAAAGACAAGAACGCACTGGTGAGCGTGCGCCAGATCATCGTGGAACTGGAAGGTTCCCAGCAGGCCATGTGGAGTCCGGTGATCCTCAACGGCAGCGGATTCGGCATCCTCGCCAATCACTCGCTGACCATGGCGTCCTACCTGGCGCGGGCCAACTCGGCCATTATCGACCTGCGGGAGCTGCTGAGCCGGGGATAATCGGCAGACCCCGGAAAGTAAAAAAGGCAGCGGCCGGGTGGCTCGCTGCCTTTTTTGTGTCCGGCCACCAGGCGGCGGTCGAAGCGGGGCCGCTTACTTCCGGTAGGCGGCGACGGCGGCTTCGATGGCGCGGCAGGCGGCTGCGGCGTCTTCCCAGCCATCCACCTTGACCCATTTGCCGGCTTCCAGGTCCTTGTAGTTCTCGAAGAAGTGCTGGATCTGGTCGCGCAGCAGCTGCGGCAGGTCGTGGACGTCTTTCACGTCGGTGTACTGTTTGGTCACCTTGTCGTGCGGTACGGCAACCAGCTTGGCATCGCCGCCGGCCTCGTCTTCCATGTTCAGGACACCCACCGGGCGGCAGCGGATGATGCTGCCCGGCATGACCGGGTAGGGGGTGACCACCAGCACGTCCAGCGGGTCGCCGTCGTCGGCCAGGGTGTTCGGGATGAAACCGTAGTTGGCCGGGTAGAACATCGGCGTGGCCATGAAGCGGTCCACTACAACGGCACCCATATCCTTGTCGACCTCGTACTTGATCGGGGAAGAGGCGTTGGCCGGAATCTCGATCAGTACGTTGATGTCTTCAGGCGGGTTCTTGCCGGGCGGGATGTTGTCGAAGTTCATGAGGCGTCCTTCTTGACTGTCTTCAGTGAAGTGGAATGGAACCAGTGAATGGCCACGGATTATACCCGTCGGCCCCGCAGGGTGAAACATACCTTCGGTCGTGTTCGACCGGTAGCGCCCAACCTGTACGAATGGTCATGTCGTCAGCGGTCGCTGTGCTACAGTGAAGGTGTCTGTTTTTCATCGTCTTCAACGGCGGTGAGATGAATTCAGGCAGCGTATCGGCCGGCGATGGCACATACGATGCCGGCCTGTCAGGTATGTTTCATTCAGGGAGACAGACCATGGAAGCACAAACACCCCAGGACGATTATAAACGGGTCAAGGAAGACATCCAGTTGCTTCGTGAAGACCTGGCCAAGCTGACCCGTGCAGTGGCTGACGGTCAGAAGAACAACATCAGCAATCTCCGCGACGAAATCCGCAAGGAAAGTCGCGAAGCCCTCCGCCATGCCCGCGAACGCGGCGACGAAGTGTTCAACCGCGCCCGCGAAGCCGGCGACAAGGCGATCCACGACGTCGAGCACAAGATCGAGGAGCGTCCGTTCCTCAGCGTCGTGATCGTATTCCTGGTCGGCCTGCTGGTCGGCAAGTTGCTCGACCGCTGACCATGCCTCTGTCCGGCGAACTGCAAGCCCTGCTGCGTAAAGTCCTGGCCGCGCTGATCGGCGCGGCCCTGGGGCTGGTGCTGCTCAGCGCCCTGTTGATCGGCGGCTTTGTGCTGCTGGCGAAAGCCGCCACCCTGGGGCTGGCGCCCTGGGTGGGGGAGGCCGGCGCCTTCGGCATCACCGGCGCGGTCTGCTTTGCGTTGCTGGGGTTCTTTTTCTATCGGATGATGCGGACGCCGTCCCGCTCCATGGGGAGGCCGGCCGGCGGCCGGTCGTCGCCGCTGGCGGCCTTCCGGCGGTTGATCGTGGAGAACCCCTGGGAGTCGGTGCTGACCGCCTTTGCCCTCGGGATCACCGAGCAGAGCGATCCGCGACTGCGACAGTTCCTGGTCCAGAGTGGGCTGGCGTTCCTCAAGGCCGCCAACGCCATGGACGACGGCGGGGCGGAAAACGACGAGCGCCCACCGGACACGTCGGCCAACGACGGCGCCTGAGCGACGCTCACAGTCCCAGTTGCTTGCTGATCAGCTCCTTCATGATTTCCGTGGTACCGCCGCCAATGGAGAGGAGCTTGCCGTCGCGGTAGAGCCGTTCAACGCCGGTTTCACGCATGTAGCCCATGCCGCCATGAAGCTGGATCGCCTCCCGGGTAACGTCCTCGCACACCTGGGCGGCGAAGTTCTTGGCCATGGCCACTTCCTTGACCGGGTTCCTGCCGGCCTGTATCAGGGCGGCGCAGCGGTAGGTGTATTCCCGGGCAATGTCCACGTGGGTGGCCATCTCCACCAGCTTGTGGCGGGTGACCTGGAACCCGCTCAGACTGCGCCCGAAGGCTTCGCGGGAGCGGCAGTATTCAATGGAGGCTTCCAGCGCCAGTTGGGCGCCCATATAGCCCATGATCGCCAGCATCAGGCGCTCGGACAGGAAGTTGGTCATGATCGCGATGAAGCCGGCGTTCTCGGCGCCCAGCAGGCGATCCGCGGGCACCCGGCAGTCCTCGAAGAACAGCTCGGCGGTGTCGCTGGCCCACCAACCCATCTTTCGCAGTTTGCGGCCACGGGTGAAACCGGGGGTGTCGCGGTCCACCAGCAACAGGCTGATGCCGTTGTGGCCCGCATCGCCGGTGCGCACGGCCACGGTGTAGTGGTCGGCCCGGTGTCCGCTGGTAATGAAGGTCTTGTTGCCATTGATGACGTAATGGTCGCCGTCGCGCACCGCCCGGGTCTTCAGGCTGGCGACGTCGGAGCCGCCGCCCGGTTCGGTGATGGCCAGGGCCATGATCTTGTCGCCCCGCAGCGCCGCCGGCACGACCTGCTCCCTGAGCGCCGGCTGTGCCCAGCGGACCACCGGGGGCAGGGCGATGTCCAGTGACTCGAGCCCGGCCACGAGGCCGCCGGAGGTGGAACGCATCAGTTCCTCGCTGATGGCCACCTTGAGGAATACGTCCCCCTCGCTGTGGCCGCCCAGCGCCTCCGGGTAGCCGGCACCGAGGATGCCGGCCTCGCCGGCCAGACGGTACAGTTCCCGCGGGAACTCGCCGGCTTCTTCCCAGTCGTCGATGTGGGGAAGCACATGGGTCGCGACAAATTTTCGTGTGGTGTTGCGGACCTGTCGATGCGTGTCATTGAAGTAATCGGTGTCCATGGCGTCATCCGTTCCTGGCGGAGATTTTCCCGAAAGATCAGTGAGTGTCGCTTATCAAGCCAAACCTAGCAAGCGCTTGGTCCATAAGTTGATCTCGATCAATATGGGTCTGGTCGGACCCCGGGTCGACGGATAGAGTGTTCGGCCGCTTTTCCGCGTGTACAATATTCATGCGTTAAAGTACGTACTCCCGCCCTGTGGGTGGCTCTTCGGGGCGGGGCGGCCAATGACGGCCTTTCATCCCACTTCCTGACGAATGACAGGGAGCACCTCAGATGACCATAAAGAAAGTTCTCATCGCTAACCGTGGTGAGATTGCGGTCCGAATAGCCCGCGCCTGCCAGGAGCTTGGCGTCAAGGCTGTGGCGATCTATTCCGAAGCCGACCGCTATTCCTTGCACGTCAAAAAGGCGGACGAGGCGCATTGCATCAGTGCTGATCCACTGACGGGCTACCTCAACCCCCATCACATCGTGAACCTGGCGGTGGAAACCGGCTGTGATGCACTGCATCCCGGATACGGCTTCCTCTCCGAGAACGCCACGCTGGCGGCTGTCTGTAAGGAGCGGGGCATCCGCTTTATCGGGCCGGCGGCGGACGTGATCTCCTCCATGGGCGACAAGACCCAGGCGCGCCAGACGGCAGTAAATGCCGGCGTCCCGGTCACTCCGGGCTCTGAAGACAACCTCGCGGATGTCGAAGATGCCGTGAAACAGGCGGGCGAACTGGGTTACCCGGTGATGCTCAAGGCCACCTCCGGTGGCGGCGGCCGCGGTATTCGCCGCTGCGACGACGAGGACAGCCTGCGCCAGAACTACGAGCGGGTGATTTCCGAGGCGACCAAGGCGTTCGGCAGCGCCGATGTCTTCCTCGAGAAGTGCATTGTCAACCCGCGCCACATCGAGGTGCAGGTCCTGGCGGACAGCCACGGCAACGCCATCCACCTGTACGAGCGCGACTGTTCCATCCAGCGCCGGAACCAGAAGCTGATCGAGCTGGCGCCGTCGCCCCAGCTGACCGACGAGCAGCGCGAATACATCGGTGACCTGGCGGTACGCGTCGCCAAGGAAACCGGGTACGAGAATGCCGGCACGGTGGAGTTCCTGCTCGCCGACAACGGTGATTTCTACTTCATGGAGATGAATACCCGGGTGCAGGTGGAACACACCATCACCGAACAGATCACCGGGGTGGACATCGTCAAGGAGCAGATCCGGATTGCCGCTGGCGAAAAGCTGCGCTTCAAGCAGGAAGACATCAGCTACCGCGGCTACGCGGCCCAGTTCCGGATCAACGCCGAAGATCCCAAGAACAACTTCCTGCCGAGTTTCGGCCAGATCACCCGTTACTATTCACCGGGCGGGCCCGGTGTGCGGACCGATGCGGCCATCTACACCGGCTATGAAATCCCGCCGTACTACGACTCCATGTGCGCCAAGCTGATTGTCAGCGCCATGGATTGGGAAGAGCTGCTGGACCGTTCCCAGCGTGCCCTCAAGGACATGGGGATCTACGGCATCAAGACCACGATTCCCTATTACCTGGAAATCCTCAGCCATCCGGACTTCAGGGCTGCTTCGTTCAATACCGGGTTCGTCGAAGCTCACCCGGAACTGATCAACTACAGCATCAAGAAGCGTCCGGAGTCGCTGGCCGCCGCTGTGGCCGCCGCGATTGCCGCCCAGGCCGGAATCTGATGGGAGTCTTATATGACCAAGCGTAAAATCGAAATCACTGACGTCATCCTGCGGGACGCCCACCAGTCCCTCATCGCCACGCGCATGCGTACCGAGGACATGCTGCCGGCCTGCGACAAGCTGGACAAAGCCGGCTACTGGTCCCTGGAATGCTGGGGCGGTGCCACCTTCGACAGCTGCGTCCGCTTCCTGAAAGAAGACCCGTGGGAGCGCCTGCGCCAACTGCGCAAGGCCCTGCCGAACACCCGCCTGCAGATGCTGCTGCGCGGCCAGAACCTGCTGGGCTACCGTCACTATGCGGACGACGTGGTGGAAGCCTTCTGCCAGAAGGCCGCGGACAACGGCATCGACGTGTTCCGTATCTTCGATGCCCTGAACGACGTGCGTAACCTGGAAACCAGCATCAAGGCGGTCAAGAAGGCCGGCAAGCATGCCCAGGGCACCATCTGCTACACCGTCAGCCCGGTCCACGGCACCGAGCTGTTCCTGAAGCAGGCCAAACAGATGGCCGACATGGGCGTCGACAGCATCGCCATCAAGGACATGGCAGGTCTGTTGACCCCGTCCGCCACCGCCGATCTGGTCAGCGCCCTGAAGAAGGAGCTGAACCTGCCGGTGTTCCTGCATTCCCACTACACCTCGGGCATGGCGTCCATGTGCCAGTGGGCGGCGATCGAGGCCGGTGTTGACCACATCGATACCGCGCTGTCCGCCTTCGCCGGCGGCACCAGTCACCCGCCCACCGAGTCGCTGGTGGCGGCCCTGAAGGAAGCGGGCTATCAGGTAGACCTGGATCTCGAGACTCTCGACGAGCTGACCGGCCACTTCCGCGAAGTGCGCAAGAAGTACCACCAGTTCGAGAGCGAGTACAATGGTGTGGACACCGCGGTTCTGCTGTCCCAGGTGCCGGGCGGCATGATGTCCAACCTGGCCAACCAGTTGAAAGAGCAGGGCGCCTTGGACAAGATCCGCGACGTGTTCGCCGAGATCCCGCGCGTGCGCAAGGATCTGGGCTACCCGCCGCTGGTCACCCCGACCTCACAGATCGTGGGCACCCAGGCGGTGATCAACGTCCTGTCCGGCAAGCGCTACGAGAACATCACCAACGAGGTGAAGAAGTACCTGCAGGGCTGGTACGGCGCCGCGCCGGGTAAGATCAACTCGGATTTGCAGAAGCGTGCCGTGGGCAATGAGGAATTGATCGAAGAGCGCCCGGCCAACCTGTTGAAGAACGAGTTCCACACGCTGAAAGGCGAGATTGGCGACCTGGCGGAGTCCGAAGAGGACATCCTGACCTTTGCCATGTTCCCGGATCAGGCCCGCCAGTTCCTGGAGCAGCGCAAGGAAGGCACCCTCAAGCCGGAACCGCTGGAACCGAAACCGACCGCCACGAGTCCGGGTTCGGTCTCCACCGAGTTCAAGATCACCGTTCACGGCGAAACCTTTGACGTCAACGTCACCGGTGTCAGCCCGTCGGGCGACGACGAGCGTCGTTTCTTCATGACGGTCGATGGCATTCCGGAAGAGATCAGCCTGGAAACCGTGGGCGGCTTCGAGCGCGAAAGCAGCGGCGGCTCCGGTCGCGGCAAGGCCTCGAAGGAAGGCCACGTGACCACCAGCATGCCGGGCAACATCGTTGACGTTCTGGTCAATGAGGGCGACAGCGTCGACGCCGGCAAGCCGGTGCTGATCATCGAAGCCATGAAGATGGAAACCGAGGTGAAAGCCCCGATTTCCGGCAAGGTGGTCGGTGTGTTCATCAAGAAGGGCGACCGGGTGACCCCATCCGAAGTCCTGATGGAAATCGAACCCTGAGCGGTTGGATGACCTGAGCTGAAAAAGCCCGGCTTCGGCCGGGCTTTTTCATGGGTGTCTGGGCATCCCGGAGGCTGTCGATAAAGCAGGGCAGCTCTGCGAGCTGCTCCGAAGCTGAAGCGTCGGCTACATTTGCCTTAACTCGAGTATGTAGCAGATGCTTCAGCTTCTGAGGCGCCGCCAGGCGCCCGATCTTCTGCTCTAGCTCTCCGCGTCGAGGCCAGGCTACCGGTCCACCGTCTCCACTCCGTTCTGCGTCCCCAGCAGCAGGATATCCGCCGGGCGGTGCGCAAACAGGCCGTTGGTCACCACGCCCA
Source organism: Marinobacter halodurans (assembly GCF_004327985.1). Lineage (GTDB taxonomy): Bacteria > Pseudomonadota > Gammaproteobacteria > Pseudomonadales > Oleiphilaceae > Marinobacter_A > Marinobacter_A halodurans. The sequence continues at coordinate 89,222 of NZ_SJDL01000004.1, read as the reverse complement.
CGACCTGGTTCAGGTCCCGCTCCAGTTCGATGGCGTTGTTGATGGTGAGGTTGTGGACGTCGAGGATCACGTTGCCGTTGTCCGTGACCACACCTTCCCGGTAGACCGGATCACCGCCCAGCTTGACGATCTGCCGCGCCACGTGGCTGCGGGCCATGGGAATCACTTCCACCGGCAGCGGGAACGCGCCCAGCAGGTCGACGCGCTTGGACTCGTCGGCGATACAGATGAAAGTCTTCGCGACCGCCGCCACGATTTTCTCCCGGGTCAGGGCAGCCCCGCCGCCCTTGATCAGTTCCAGGTGGTCGTTGGCTTCGTCGGCGCCATCGATGTAGAACTCGAGGCTGCTTACCGAGTTGAGGTCGTAGACCGGGATGCCATGCTTTTTCAGGCGTTCGGCGGTGGCTTCGGAACTGGCGACAGCGCCGTCAAAACGCGCCTTCAGGTCGGCCAGCATGTCGATGAAATGGTTCGCCGTGCTGCCGGTCCCGACACCGATCACGCTGTCCTTGGCCAGCTTCGGGGTGATGATATCGATGGCGGCCCGGGCGACGGCCTGCTTCAGTTCGTCCTGGGTCATAGCGTCCTCGCCAGATGAAAATGGGAATTGTCGAAGGGCCATCAGTATACCGGGCCGGTTGGCGGGCATACAGGAAAAGCTGACCTGCATCGCGATTGCCCACCAATAGTGCTGGACGCCCCGCCCGCTGAGTCCTTAGACTTGAGGGTTTTCACCTACCCATTCACCCGATCGATCCAATCCGAAAACCCAGAGAAGGGAATTGCTCCATGCCACAGCGCTACATCAAGAAAATACTCGATGCCCGAGTCTACGATGTGGCGATTGAATCGCCGCTGACTCATGCCCGTAACCTGTCCAAGCGGTTCAACAATCACATTATTCTGAAGCGGGAGGACCTGCAGCCGGTCTTCTCGTTCAAGTGTCGTGGCGCCTATAACGCAATTTCCCATCTCACCGAGGAACAGCGGGAAAAGGGCGTGATCTGCGCCTCCGCCGGCAACCATGCCCAGGGCGTGGCGCTGGCGGCCCAGGAGTTGGGGATCAAGGCGGTGATCGTGATGCCCCAGACCACGCCGGAGATCAAGGTGAAGTCGGTGCGGGATCGCGGTGCCAAGGTGGTCCTCAAGGGGGACGCGTTCGACGAAGCCGCCGCGCACGCCGCCGAACTGGTGGAAAAACAGGGGCTGACCTATATCCCCCCCTACGACCACCCGGACGTCATCGCCGGTCAGGGCACCGTGGCCATGGAGTTGCTGTGGCAGTTCACCAAGCCGTTGCATGCCGTATTCGTCCCGGTCGGTGGTGGCGGGCTGATCGCCGGTATGGCCGCCTACATCAAGTACCTGCGCCCGCAAACCCGGATCATCGGTGTGGAGCCGGAAGACTCCAACTGTCTGCAGGCGGCCCTGGCGGCTGGCGAGCGTGTGGTGCTCGATGAAGTGGGCATCTTCGCCGACGGCGTGGCGGTCAAGCAGATCGGCAAGAACACCTGGGACGTCTGCAAGGAATGCGTGGATGAGGTGATCACTGTGTCCACGGATGAGATCTGCGCGGCCATCAAGGACGTGTTCGACGATACCCGCTCCATCTGTGAACCGGCCGGGGCGCTGTCCGTCGCCGGCATCAAGAAGTACGTGCAGCGCGAGGGCGTGGTCAGCCAGAACCTGGCCGGCGTGCTGAGCGGTGCCAACATGAACTTCGACCGGCTGCGCTATATCTCCGAGCGCACGGAGATCGGCGAGCAACGCGAAGCCATCCTGGCGGTGACCATTCCGGAACGGCCGGGTAGCTTCAAGTCGTTCATCAATGCGCTGCACAAGCGCAACATCACCGAGTTCAACTACCGCTACTCGGACGGCGACGAAGCGTGCATCTTCGTCGGGATACAGATCCAGTCCGGCGGGCTCGGGCGCGACGAACTGGTCCAGGACCTGCGCGATGGCGGCTATCCGGTGATCGATCTGACCGACAGCGATATCGCCAAGCAGCACATCCGCCACATGGTGGGTGGCCACGCGCCGCACATCCACAACGAGAAGGTTTTCCAGTTCGAGTTTCCCGAGCGTCCCGGTGCCTTGTTGAAGTTCCTGATGTCGCTGGGCACCCGCTGGAACATTTCCATGTTCCACTACCGCAACCACGGGGCGGCCTACAGTCGCGTCCTGATGGGCGCGCAGGTCGAGGATCACGAGACCGGTGCCTTCACCAAGATGCTCGACAAGGTGGGTTTCCGCTACGAGGAAGTGACCGACAATGAGGCCTATCGGCTGTTCCTGGGCAACGGTAACGGGCGCTAGGAACCTGCCGGCACGATCGACCGGGCGGAGTTCGCTTCACATGCGGATTCCGGCCGTTTTTTTTTACGTCGGTCAGGCAGGGATAATCGTCGGGTTGAAAGATGAACCTTCTGTAATCTGTAAAAAATTGTAATGCCACAGTTAGCTGATACTATTTACTGCAATTCTCTGAATAAAAAATAAACACCTGATTGCCGTAAGATTTTAAAGTCCGCAATTTGTGACGGTCTTTTCATGATTTTGGCTTTAAGATGGTGAACTGGCTGCGCAGATTCATAAAACAGAGATAGAAAACGGTAAAGAAACCGTTCGCATTGGGGGATGCAAAACAATGGAACGAAAGCCTGACGTCATACGGGCGCTCGTTTTTCTTTTCGTCATTGGTCTTGCGGTGACCGGACTGACCTCGTTGCAGGCGTCCGAACCGAAATCCAGGGCGGTCAGCATGGCCGACTCTGCGGATTCATCGCTGCTGCAAATGCTGGAAGACTGACAAGCTTTTCGAGCGCCAACAGGAAGAGTCCCGGTGTTTTGCCGGGCTTTTCATTTCAATTCAGGGTGCGGCGCCGCAGTCGCCCCTGCCGTTTCTCGCCCAGCCGGAAATGTCCGATAAACAGACGACCCGGTTCCTGCCGCTCCCGAATACCTCCCACATCGCAGGCGACCTGTCGCGCAGGCGTGATCACCGCGTCCATGGGCACGTCCCAGGACTCGACCGGTAGTTTCTCCACCTGTTGGCTGTCGTGCGCCAGACCGATCAACGCTGGCGGCCGAGCCGCTTCCCGTCGTTTGAATGCAAAGGTGCGGTCGTAGAAACCGCCGCCCATGCCCAGTCGCCCGCCCTGGCGATCGAATCCCACCAGTGGCATCAGCACCGCATCCAGCGCCCAGGGGGCCCGGCGTGGGGCATTGCGGGCGGCCGGCTCGGGAATGCCAAAGCGGTTCGGTTTCAGGCGTGTGGTGGGGTCGAGCCGGTAGAACCAGAGCCGGTTGCCGAGAATGGGATGAAGCACCGGCAGATAGACCGTCTGGCGCCGGCGGCGGGCTTCGATAATGAAGGCCCTGGGATCGATCTCGCCATCGTTGGGGAGGTACAGCCCGATGTGGCGCGCCCGCGACTGGGAAAAATACCGCATCAACTGGCGCACCAGGGCTCTTGAAGCCTTGCGTTGGGCTGCGGGTGACAGTGAGCGACGGCGCTGGCGCAACTGGCGGCGCAGCCGTTTGCGATCCGGACTGGCTGGAAGGGGAGGCAAGAAGGCTGTCACGTGCGGTCTAGTGTCCTGAAGCGATCGTCGGTCGGGCGTAAGGAGAGAAAGATAAGCTTCCCGGGATGCCGTTATCGGATGTGGCCCTTGAACCCTAAAGTTCAAGGTGGTGGCCGCTGTGACATATTAGGCTTTCCCCTGCATGGGGGACATGCTCACAATGCCCTGAAGTAGCCACCTAGGTATTGCGCATCGGCTCGAGGACGTATCCGACCAGCGAACATCCCAGGAAGTGACGTCATTATACGGGCTAGACCGGGTGCGATTGCAAACGTGTTTCGGAAATCCCGGTCATTGGCATTAACAATGAGACAGGCGGGTCAGTTTCCTGATTCGCCCAGCGCTTCATCCAGCCGGCTGTTCATGCGCTCCAGGACTTTGGCGGCGCCTTCGGAAACGTCGTTCTGGAGCAACTCGTGGGTGATGTTGAGCGCGGCCATCACAGCGATCCGTTCGGTGCCGAAAACCTTGCCGCTGGCACGGATCTCCCGCATCTGGGAATCCAGGTGGCGGGCGGCCTGCTGCAACTCGCCGCGGGCTTCGTCGGGGCAGGCAACCAGGTACGCCTTGTCGAGGATGTTGACTTCGACCGTGGTGGGTTTGTCGGACATTGGGAACCTCTGGTGTAGGTCGGTTGGCGATTCGGGCGTTCCCTGACAGCCGGAATCAGTGTTGCTCCAGTGCCCTGAGGCGGCCAATCATCGCTTCAATCTTGTTGCGTGCGAGATCGTTTTTCTGCATGAGCTGGGCGCGTTCGCGGTTCCAGTCGTCCTGCATCTGACGCATGGAAGCGTTCTCCTGCTCCAGTTTCTGACAACGAGCAATCAGGCGGTCCACCTTGTCGGCGAGGGCCTGCAGTTCGGACTGATCCATGGCGTTCTACTTCCCGGGCGAAGAGTCTGGAAGAGGAATTCTCCGTAAGTTACCCAATCAACTATAAATGCGGCCCGGTAGGGGGTCAATTTGCAGATCTTGCCGTCCCGTCATGTTGGCCGGATCTGCGACGTCGTGCACGTCCGTGCATCGACGGGCAATGATTTACGCTGGGTCAGGCGACAGGTGGTTTGACGAGGGCGCGACCGATGCCTTTGCCGGCTGCGGGTGCTACGATAGTGACCCATTCAATACTGCCAACGTAAGTCGAGTAATGACTGAGAACGAAACCTCAACGCCGTCCCTGGGAGACTTCGAATCCTGGGCCAATCTGTTCGCCTCCTATAAGGCGTTCAGCCACCCCGCCGAACTGCACGGCGGACTTTGTGGCCGGCTTGCTGCCGGCGGTCGCCTGAAGCCGGAAGAGTGGCGCTCCCTGGCCTGCGAGAATATGGGTGTGGCGCCGGAAGCGGTCGACAGCAGCGACGAGCTGCGCACCTTCCTGGATACCGCCTACGAGGTCACCCTGGCCTCGCTGCAATCGTCGGACCTGAGTTTTACGCCGCTACTGCCGGACGACGACTATGCGCTGGATCAGCGGCTGCAGGCGCTGTCCGCCTGGGTCCGCGGTTTCCTGGAAGGCATGGCGCTGATGGCCGGGCGCCAGTTGGGTGAAGCCACCGGCGAGATCCGCGAGCTGGTGGAGGACCTGGTGGCCATCAGCCAGGTGGCCGAAGGCGAGGGCGACAGCGAGGAAGGCGAACAGCAGTTCAACGAGATTACCGAGTACGTGCGGGTCGGAGCACTCACGGTGTTTACCGAGTTCAACGCCCCGGAGCCGCCCGCCGACAAGACGCTTCATTGAGAGAGGCCCGTTTATGCCCATGCCGATCAAAGAATTTGCCGCCCGCCGCAAGGCCCTGAGTGAACTCATGGCACCGGACAGCATCGCCATCGTGCCGGCCGCGCCCGAGCGGGTGCGCAACCGCGACGTGCTGCATCCGTACCGGCAGGACAGCGACTTCTACTACCTCACCGGTTTCGAAGAGCCGGATGCGGTGCTGGCGCTGATTCCCGGTCGCGAGCATGGCGAGGCGGTGCTGTTCTGCAAGGAGCGTAATCCCGAGAAGGAGCTGTGGGACGGTTTCCTGATGGGGCCGGAGGGCGCCATCGAAAAACTCGGCTTCGACGATGCCTTTCCCATTGCCGATATCGACGACATCCTGCCGGGCATGATCGAGGGCCGCAGCCGGGTCTACTACCCGCTGGGCAAGGACAAGGCGTTCGACAGCCAGGTGATGGACTGGGTCAAGACCATCCGCTCCAAGGTGCGTACCGGCGCCCATCCGCCGGGTGAGTTCGTGGCCCTGGAGCACACTCTGCACGATCTGCGTCTGTACAAGAGCGCGGCGGAGATCAAGGTGATGGCCAGGGCTGGCCAGATCAGCGCCGAGGCCCACTGCAACGCCATGAAGCGGGCGCGCAGGGGCGGCCATGAATACAACCTGGAAGCCGAGTTGTTGCACACCTTCATGTCCCACGGCGCCCGTTCCACGGCCTATCCGTCGATTGTCGGCAGTGGCGCCAACGGCTGCATCCTGCACTACATCGAGAACCGCGCCCCGCTGAAGGACGGCGATCTGGTCCTGATCGATGCCGGCTGTGAACTGGAAAACTACGCCTCCGATATCACCCGCACCTTCCCGGTCAGCGGCCGCTTCACCGATCCCCAGCGGGCGGTCTACGAGATCGTGCTGGCCGCCCAGTACGCGGCGATCGAGGCGGTGAAACCGGGCAACCACTGGAATCACCCCCATGAGGCGGCGCTGAATGTTCTGACCCAGGGACTGATCGACCTCGGTATCCTCAGGAACATGACCCTGGACGAGGCGTTGGAACAGGAGGCCTACCGGCCGTTCTTCATGCACCGCACCGGCCACTGGCTGGGCCTCGATGTGCATGACGTGGGCGACTACCGGGTCGGTGGCGCCTGGCGGGTACTGGAGCCCGGCATGGCGCTCACCGTGGAACCCGGTCTGTACATCGCGCCGGACAACCTGGACGTCGATGAGCAGTGGCGGGGCATCGGCATCCGTATCGAGGATGACGTGGTGGTCACCAAAGACGGCTGTCGTGTCCTGAGCGAAGGCGCGCCGAAAACCGTTGCCGACATCGAAGCCCTGATGGCCGACTGAGGACTGCACGACCCGTGAGCGAGCCGCATCATCCTGCGTTCGATACCGATATCCTGATTGCCGGTGGCGGACTTGCCGGCGCCACCCTGGCCCTGGCCCTGTCCCATCGGTTGCCGCAGCTGCGGGTGACGGTGGCGGAGGCGTTCCCGCTCGCGCCGGACGCCCGGCCGGAGGACTACCAGCCCAGCTATGACGCCCGCTCCACGGCGCTGGCCTGGGGCTCACGGCTGATCTACGGGGACCTTGGGCTGTGGCCGGCGCTGAGCCCCCATGCCACGCCGATCCGACGCATCCACGTCTCCGACCGGGGCCGCTTCGGCGCTACCCGGCTGTCCGCGGAGGAGCACGGCCAGGATGCGCTGGGCTATGTGGTGGACAACCGCCTGCTGGGCCTCGTATTGATGCGGGCTCTGGCCGGACAGTCTGCGGTGAGCTGGCAGGCGCCGGCGAAGGTGGTCGGTGTGGAGCCCTTGGCTGAGGGCGTCAACGTGCGGCTGTCGCGGGGTGAAGACACCCTGTCCCTGCGCGCCCGCTGCCTGGTGGTGGCCGACGGTGGACGGTCCGGTTTGCGGGAGCAGCTGGGCTTCAATGTGGATACCAGCGATTATGGCCAGAACGCCCTGATCGCCAACGTGACGTTCAGCAACCCCCACGACTTCGTGGCCTACGAGCGGTTTACCGATGCCGGCCCCATGGCGCTGCTGCCGCGGGGCAAACCCGGGCGCGCCGGGCGTGAGGCGGCGCTGGTCTGGACCCTGGAAGACGCCGCGCTGGAAGGGATCCTGGCCCTCGACGGCCGTGACCGCCTGGCCCGTTTGCAGACCCGCTTCGGCTGGCGGTTGGGGCGCTTTGTGAAGATGGGCGAATGCACGCATTACCCACTGCCCCTGACCACCGTGCAGGAAGCGGTGCGCCCGGGCATGGTGCTGGTGGGGAACGCCGCCCATACGCTGCATCCGGTGGCGGGGCAGGGGTTCAACCTGGCGTTGCGGGGACTGGTGGCGCTGGTGGACGCGTTCCAGTCGGCCGTGGATGCCGGTCGCCCGCTGGGGGACCTGGGCATCCTGCAGGCCTACCAGTCACGCCACCGGCAGGACCAGCAGGACACGGTTCGCTTCTCCGATTCGCTGATCCAGATCTTTGGTCACCACTCCGCCGCCCTGTCCGCGGCCCGCGATGCCGGACTGGTGGGGCTCGACCTGGTTCCCGGCGCCCGGCGCTGGTTTGCCCGCCGGGCGATGGGAATGGGGCCGCATGCCACAAGCCGTTCCGCAGGAAAATCGTCATGAGCACCCCGCAACACTTCGATATCCTGGTGGTCGGCGGCGGTATGACCGGTGCCGCCGCCGCACTGGGACTTTGCCGGCAGGGCTGGCAGGTCGGTCTGGTGGAAACGGCGTCCCTGGAGGATGCCGTGCGCCCGCTGGATTCAGCCGCGACGGTGGACGACTTCGAACCGCGGGTCAGTGCCCTGTCGCTGGCCAGCCAGGCGTTGCTGCAAACACTCGGCGTCTGGGAGGCGGTGACGGCGGAACGGCATTGTCCCTACGCCGACATGGCCGTCTGGGACGCGGATGGCACCGGGCGTATCCACTTCGAGGCGGCTGCCATGGGTGTCCCGTCGCTGGGCACGATCGTGGAAAACCGGAGCCTGGTGCGGGCGTTGATGAATGCCGTTTCCGGGGCGTCCCTGGAGCTGTTTGCCGGGGTGTCGGTGAGCGGCTGGACCGGGGACGCCGGGTGCCACGGCATTCAACTCGAAGACGGCCGCCGGTTACAGGCTGACCTGGTGGTGGCCGCCGACGGCCCGCAATCGCGGGTGCGTCAGTGGGCGGGCCTGCCCACGCGGGAGTGGGACTACGACCAGCAGGGCATCGTCTGCACCGTGGAAACCGCCCAGCCGCACCAGGCCACGGCCTGGCAGCGCTTCTCGCCCACCGGCCCGCTGGCGTTCCTGCCGCTGGCCAATGAAGCCGGCAGCGACCATTTCTGTTCCATTGTCTGGTCACAGGACACGGCCGAAGCCCGACGCCTGATGGCGCTGGACGACGCGGCTTTTACGGTGGAGCTGGAAGCGGCCATCGAGCGCCAGCTGGGTGCGGTGAAAGCCGTTTCCCGGCGCTTTGCCTTCCCGCTGCGCCAGCGCCACGCCAAGGACTACGTCAAACCGGGCCTGGCCCTGATCGGCGACGCCGCCCACACCATCCATCCGCTGGCCGGCCAGGGCGTCAACCTGGGCTATGGCGACGTGCGGGTGTTGCTGGAGGAAATGGCGCGCCTGCGGGAAAGCGGGCTGCCGGCAGGCGAACCCTCGGCCCTGGCCCGCTACCAGCGGCGCCGCAAGGGCGAGAACCTCGCCATGATGGCGGCGATGGAAGGCTTCAAGCAGCTGTTTGCCCGGGACGAGCTGCCCCTGCGCTGGATCCGTAATGCCGGCATGCGCTGGCTGGATGGTCGGGACGGCATCAAGAACCGGCTGGCGGCCCAGGCCATGGGTATTGAAGCGGTCTGAGGAATCAGAATTCGCAGGCGTCGAACAGCCGGCTGACCAGCACCGGCACTGCCGTCTCCACTCGCAGAATGCGCGAGCCCAGGTGCACCGCCCGGGCGCCGGCTGCCACCAGTTTCTCCACTTCGTAGGGGATAAAACCACCTTCCGGGCCGATGCAGAGGGTGGCCGGGGTGTTGGCGTGCGCGGGGCAGGGCACATCGGTGCCGGGATGGGCCACCAGGCCCGGGCGTTCCCGCATCAGGCCCGGCAACTCATCTTCCACGAACGGCTTGAAGCGCTGGCGGATGTGCACCTCGGGCATCCGCGTGTCTTTCGACTGTTCCAGTCCCAACGTCAGGTTTTCCCGCAGGTGCGCGTCCGAGAGCCAGGGCGTCTGCCAGAAGCTTTTTTCCACCTTGTAGGCGTTGATCAGCCAGATGTCCTTCACGCCCAGTGCTGCACAGGTCTGTAGGACGCGGCGGAACATCTTGGGGCGGGGCATGGCCAGCACCAGGGTGAGCGGCAGGGGAGCCGGCGGCGGCGAATCGAGGGTGACCGTAAGGCGCGCTTCGCGGTCGTCCAGGTAGTCAATGGTGCCGAGGCCCATTGCGCCATTAACCCGGCCCAGGGGCACGCGATCGCCAACGTCGACCTTGAGGACTTCCTCCAGGTGCTTGCGGCGCCGGTCCCGCAAGATCACCTGGTTGTCGCCCACGAAATCCTCGTCGAACAGCAGGCCGAGGTTCATGGCGCCTCGTCGGCGGGTGCGTCTTCCGTGTGCCGGCGGGCCAGCCGGCCGAACAGGATGCCCAGTTCGAACAGCACCCACATGGGCAGGGCCAGCAAGGTCTGCGAGATCACGTCCGGCGGGGTCAGCAGCATGCCGACAATGAAACAGCCCACCACCACGTAGGGGCGTTTGGCGGCGAGGTCTTCCGGGGTAGTGATGCCGGCCAGGATCATCAGGATGACGGCGATGGGAATCTCGAACGCCACCCCGAACGCAAAGAACATCTTCAGCACGAAGGTCAGGTAGCTGCTGATGTCGGGCATCTCGGAAATACCTTCCGGTCCGACCGTCGTGAAGAAACCGAACACCAGCGGGAACACGACGAAGTAGGCGAACACCGCGCCCAGGTAGAAGAGCACGACCGATGAGAACAGCAGCGGGAAAGCCAGCTTCTTCTCATGGCGATACAGGCCGGGCGCCACAAAGCTCCACAGCTGGTAGAGGATGTAGGGGATGGCCACGAACACCGACAGCACCAGCGCCAGCTTCAGTGGCGCGAAGAAGGGGGAGGTGACGTCGGTGGCGATCATCACCTGGCCTTCCGGCAGCAGGTCACGCAGCGGCTGGGAAACCCACAGGTAGATCCTGTTGGCGAACGGGTAGATCCCGGCAAAGCAGATCAGTGTCGCCAGCACCATCTTCAGGAGTCGGTTACGCAGCTCCAGCAGGTGGTCGATCAGCGACATTTCCGGTTGCAGCTCGTCGTCGTCCGGGCCGTCGTTGGCCGGCGATGGCGTCTTGAGCTTTTCCTCGTCGGTGGAGGGCACGGCATCTCCAGAGGGGGGCGACGTCATGTTCGGTTTTCCGGTGTAGCCTGTTGGTCCTGCGGGGTGGCGGAGGCGTCGGAATCAGAACGATGCTGTTCGGCGGTCGCAGCCGCGTCCTGCTCGGCGTAGTACCCGGCTTCTTCCAGGGCTTCCTCGCGGGGGGGCGGTGTTGAACGGTCCCTGCCTCTGTCCTCGTCGGACAGCAGCAGATGTTCGTAGTCCCGGGCCTTGTCCAGGCCGTCGCGGACGTTCTTCTGGACGCCGTCCAGATCGATGCCGCCCTCCTTGCGGAGCTGCTCCTTGAGTTCCTCGGCCTTGATTTGCCGGTCCAGCTCACTGGTGAACTGACGCACCAGGCGGCGCGTGCGCCCGACCCAGCGCCCCGCGCTGCGGGCAGCACCGGGCAGTCGCTCCGGGCCCAGCACCAGCAGGGCGATGATGCCGCAGATCAGCAGCTCCATGAAGCCAATGTCGAACATCGGGCGTCGGCTCAGCTGTGGGTTTTCTTGTCAGCGGATTCAGTGCTGGTGGCTTCGTAGACATTGCCATCCTTGCTCTGGTCCAGTGACTCCTTCTGCTGGTTCTGGTCTTCGTCGGCCATGGACTTCTTGAAGCCGCGGACCGCACCGCCCAGGTCGGAACCGATGTTACGCAGTTTCTTGGTGCCGAACAGGAGGACCACAATGCCGAGAACAATCAGTAGTTGCCAGATGCTGATACCCATGTCAGAGCCCTCACGATCGATGTTGTGTCCTTGATTGTACGCTACCTGCAACCGGTTTGGTAAAGCCGCAGATGACCGAGCGATTACCAGACGGCACAGTAGTCGCTGTTTGTTACTGTTTTATTGCGGCTTTCGGGCCGCCTTCTCGTCCAGGCCGGACAGGTCGAAGCGCCGCGCCAGTTCCTGCAACACGTCGTCCGGTCCCAGCCCCAGGTGGGACAGGGCCACCAGGCTGTGGAACCAGAGATCCGCGGTCTCGTAGACCAGCTCATCTTTTTCGCCGGTCTGCTGGGCGTCCTTGGCGGCGAGCAGCATCTCGGTGCATTCCTCGCCGACTTTCTCCAGGATCTTGTTCAGGCCCTTGTGGTGCAGGCTGGCCACATAGGAGCTGTCGGGGCTGGCGCCTTTGCGGGCTTCCAGGACTTTCGCCAGCTCGCCCAGGACATCTTGGGTGGTTTCGCTCATGCGGACGGATCTCCCTGCTTGCCATAGATCGCATCCGGCTCCTTCAGCACCGGCTCGACACTGACCCAATCGCCGTTCTCCAGGCGCCGGTAGAAGCAACTGCGCCGGCCGGTATGGCAGGCGATGTCGCCCAGTTGGTCCACTTTCAGGACAATCACATCGGCGTCGCAGTCCAGGCGGATTTCCGACACCAACTGCACATGGCCTGAGGATTCGCCCTTGCGCCAGAGTTTGCCGCGCGAGCGCGACCAGTAGATGGCGCGGTTTTCGGCCACGGTCAGTGCCAGGGCTTCGCGATTCATCCACGCCATCATCAGGATGTCGCCGCTGGCGGCATCCTGGGCGATGGCCGGGACCAGGCCCTGATCGTCCCACTTGATCTCATCCAGCCAGTCGGTCGGGATGGCAGTCGTGTCTTGCATGATTCTCCGGTCCGGTTGTGTCTCGTTCAGGGGCGTCGGCCAATCAGCAGCCAGCCGGCCGCGGCAATCAGGATCCAGCCCTGGGTGGGAATGGTCGAGATCGCGGCCCAGTTTATCGGTTGTGTCGTCAGCCAGGCACCGGCCAGGCAGGCGACACCCAGCAGCGTCCGCCGGAAACTGCGGCGGCGGGCTTCCTCGGCGTCCCGTAAGGCCTTCAGTGTAGCCTGATCGGAGGCCGGGGCGCGATCCAGATCGCGAACGCGCAATAACGCATCGTGCACCAGTTGCGGCATTTCCGGCGACTGCTCCAGCCAGGCAGGCAGGTGCTCCTTGAGGGCCTTGAACATGCCCGGAGGCCCGATGCGCCGGCGCATCCAGGCTTCGAGGAAGGGCTGGGCGGTGCTCCACAGGTCCAGCTCGGGGTAGAGCTGGCGACCCAGGCCCTCCACGTTGAGCAGGGTTTTCTGCAGCAGCACCAGCTGCGGCTGGACTTCCATCTCGAAGCGGCGGGCGGTCTGGAACAGGCGCAGCAGGAAGTGGCCGAAGGAGATCTCGCTGAGTGGCCGCTCGAAGATCGGTTCGCACACGGTCCGGATGGCGGCCTCGAATTCATTGACCCGGGTATGCGCCGGGATCCAGCCGGACTGGATGTGCAGCTCGGCCACCTGCCGGTAGTCGCGGCGGAAGAACGCCAGCAGGTTGCGGGCCAGGTAGCTCTGGTCCTCCGGCGCCAGCGTCCCGACGATACCGAAATCGATGGCAATGTAGCGCGGATCCTGTGGATTGCTGGCGTCCACGAAAATGTTGCCCGGGTGCATGTCGGCGTGGAAGAAGCTGTCCCGGAACACCTGGGTGAAGAAAATCTCCACGCCCTTCTCGGCCAGCGCCTTCATGTTCACGCCGGCGGCATTCAGGGCTTCGGTGTCGGCCACCGGAATGCCCTTGATGCGTTCCATCACCAGCACCTTCTGCGCCGTGTACTCCCAGAATACCTCCGGAATATAGATCAGGGTGGACCCGCCGAAATTGCGGCGCAGTTGGGACGCGTTGGCGGCCTCGCGCTGCATGTCCAGCTCGTCGTGGATGGTCTGCTCGTAGTCCCGTACCACCTCAACCGGGCGCAGGCGCCGGCCTTCCGACCAGTAGCGCTCCAGCAGCGTTGCCATCATCAGCATCAGGGCGATGTCCTGGCGGATCACCCGCTCGATACCGGGGCGGATCACCTTGACCACCACGGACTGGCCCGAGTGCAGGGTGGCGGCATGCACCTGGGCCACCGAGGCGGACGCCATGGGATTGCTGTCGAACGTTTTGAACAACCGGCCCACCGGCTGGCCGAGGGACGCTTCCACGATGGCCTGGGCCTCGCTGCCGGGGAAGGGCGGCACCCGGTCCTGTAGCTGTTGCAGGGCGTTGGCCATGTCATCCGGTAGCAGGTCGCGACGGGTGGACAGGATCTGGCCGAATTTGACGAAGATCGGGCCCAGTTCCTCCAGCGCCAGTCTCAGGCGTTCGCCGCGGCTGGCGCGATAGGTCGGGAACAGGTGCCAGGGCGCCAATGTGAACAGCAGCCGCAGTGGCCAGGGCAGGTCGGCCAGGGGGAGGAATTCATCCAGTCGGTACTTGCTGAAAACCCAGGCAATGCGGAAAAGGCGTTGAATGCGCGTCACGACGACTCCGTCGGCGGGGATGAATCGGCATCGAGCTGCTGTTGCAGCCGCTCCAGGCGGGCGGCCAGGCGGTCGGTCTGCAGCGCCAGTTGATCGATGTCTTCAAAGGTGGCGGCCAGCTCGTTGCGCCCGGGCAGGGACCGGCTTTCTTCGTGGATGTACTCTTCCAGGTTGGCGTTCAGCGAGGCGAACGCCTGCTTCTGCCAGCGCAGTGCGCCGCGTACGCGCTGACCGAGGAAATGCGCCGGCACGTCGCCGGTATAACGCGCCAGGGCAGCTTCCCAGTCGGGCTTGAGCTGCGCCAGGGCACGCTGCAGGGCGTGGGCACGGCTGACGTCGCCCTGGACCTGCAAGCGCTCGTCACTGAAGACCCGGTCGTCGCCCTGGGCAAGGGCCGCAAAGGCCATGGGCCGGCCGCTGACCGTCAGCGCGGCGTCCGTCGGCGGCGTACTGCCCACCCTGACCTGTTCGCCCACGCCCTGCAGGGACAGGCACAGCCCGGGACCGCTGATGTCGAACTGTACCGGTGCCGACAGGGCACCCAGCAACGCCCGGCGTCCGGCCGGATCCAGGGCCAGGGCCCGGTTGAGGGCCTGTTCGATGACCTGCGTGATCGCCGCCTGCAGGGTCGGGCCCGGCAACATCAGGGTTTGACTCCCACGTGCAGGGCCACGATCCCGCCGGTCATATTGTGATAGCGGGTCTGTACGAAGCCGGCTGTGTCCATCATGCCCTTGAGGGTGTCCTGGTCCGGGTGCATGCGGATGGATTCGGCCAGGTACTGGTAACTGCTGCTGTCGCCGGCAATCAACTGACCCATCAGCGGCAGGGCGTTGAACGAGTATAGGTCGTACGCCTTGTTCAGCAGCGGGTTGGTGGGCTTGGAGAATTCCAGCACCAGCAGCTTGCCGCCGGGTTTGAGTACCCGGCACATGTCCCGCAGCGCCTGGTCCTTGTCGGTGACGTTGCGCAGGCCGAAGGCAATGCTGACGGCGTTGAAACTGTTGTCCGGGAACGGTAGGTGCTCGGCGTCCGCCTGGACGTACTCGATGTTGCCCACGTAGCCCCGGTCGGTGAGTCGGCTGCGGCCCACCTGCAGCATGGAGGCGTTGATATCGGCCAGGACCACTTGGCCGTCGCGGCCCACCAGGTCGGAGAATTTCATGGTCAGGTCGCCGGTGCCGCCGGCGATATCCAGCACCCGGTGACCGGGGCGCACGCCGCTCAGCTCGATGGTGAACCGTTTCCACAGCCGGTGGATGCCCATCGACATCAGGTCGTTCATGACGTCGTACTTGCCGGCCACGGAATGGAAGACCTCCGCCACCTGGCCAGCCTTCTCCGAACGCCGGACCTGGCGGTAGCCGAAATGGGTACTCTCGTCCTGTGACGCGTCGGTCTCGGCGTGTTTGGTCTGCGGATCAGTCATGAGCAGTGGTCCCCTGGGGAAATGAAGGCGTGGGCAGCCGATTCGACGGTCTGCGCCGGGCAATCCTGTATTCTAACGGGAAGATGGCAGGCTACAAGCGGGAAGCGTCGCGGGCGTCCGGTTGCGCCCACCGGGGAAAGCCTTAAACTGCCGGGTAAACCATTTTGCAGGGCCCTCGAAGAAGGCCGGCACATCATCCAGTTTCATCATTAACCGGGGTAAGCATGTCCACCATCGATATCAACCGCCACCACTCCCTTGATCACGACCACGCCCGCCAGGCCGCGGAATCCCTGGCCCAGGACCTGTCCAGGCAGTTCGATGTGGATTACCAGTGGGAAGGCGACACCCTGCGCTTCAAGCGCAGCGGGGTGAAGGGGCATCTCAACGTGACGCCGGAAGAACTCCAGGTGCACCTGGAACTGGGCCTGATGCTGCGCCCGTTCAAGGCGCGGTTCGAGTCGGAGATCCAGTCCCAGTTGGACAAGCTGGTCGACGGGGCCTGAGGGAACCTTTAAGAAATACTTAACCACCGAATTTCAGGTATTCACTCCCTCTCCCGTTGTGGGGCGTGGAGTGGGGTAAGCGCCGCAGGCGCCCTGAAACCTGAGGAGAAACCCGACCGAGGCGCTGCCTCGACCCCCTCTCCCCAACCCCCCCTCTCCCGCCAGGGGCGAGGGGCTTTACAGCGTCTTGCTCTCGATGGGTCGGGTATGAGTCACTGAGCGGATTCAAGCAATCCCGGACGATGCCTGTGGCAACGTCTCCAGAGACGGAATCCACTCCTTGCTGTCCAGCGTGATGAAGTGGCTGGGCGCCTCGGTTTCGATGATGCGCATGGTGGTCGGGCTCTGGCTGGCGCTGTTGAGCATGGCGCCCCGATCCAGGATGCGGTCCACCTGCGGAATCAGGAAGGTACCATAGCGGATGTCCTCATAGACGTCCGTTGGCGTGCGCTCCATCCACGCCATGATGTTCTCGATGTTACGCACGATGGTCAGGTGATCCCGGGTGGCCGAGAACAGGTGGCTCAGCAGCTGTTTCTTGCGCGGGTTCATCTTGCCGAAGAAGGTCTGGCCGTAGGTGGATGACGGGGCCGAGTTGATCAGCCGGATGAGCCAGGGCCACATGCCGTGGCTGACCGGCTCCAGCAAGGTGGTGACCAGGGCATGCAGTTTGGCCTGGGGCAGCACCGGCGCTTCCAACACCACCTCCACATTCTCATACAGTTCCGGCCGCTGGCGCACGCCTTCGAGGATGACCGCACCGCCGCGTGAATGGCCGTGAACCCGGATGCGTTCGGTCGTCGGCAGGTTGGCCAGGGCCTGGTTCAGGATGCAGGCATCGTATTCGATGGTGGCTTCCAGGTGCCTGATCGGCACTTCCCACTCCGGCGTCTCGGGCGTCACGCCATTCACCGGAATGTGATAGTTGCTGCAGGTCAGCAGGATCAGTTCGGTCGTGGGTGCTTCGTAGGCCTGGGTGAAATAGCAGTGGTTTTCCAGGAAGCCGTGAACGCCGATCACGGTCTGCTCCGCTTCACCGCTGTGGTTACGCACGGAGACGGCGCCCTTGCCCACGCGATAGACGTGGCCGGAAAACATTTCCGAATAGGCGCTGTCGATCGGCTTGATCAGCTTACGTACGTGACTTGCCTTCATGTTGGCCTCCCGTATCCGGGTTGGATGCCCTGCCTGTTGATACGTCAGCAATGAGCGGCACGGCTTAACGTTGTGTGATGCACCCGGTCAGTTCCGGTGTCTCGTCTCGGACACTAACCCATTATCCCAGACCTTTAATGGCGTGGATTACCCCGTTTTCGCCGCCATTTCGGTCACTCGGAGTTATAGCACGAATAATCAGGGGTTTAGGGCATGGACTAGACGATGGTCGTAAGCCTGCTTAGGCCCGATATGACAAGTTAGGGTGCAATCTTTCTGTTACCCCGAGTATAAGGATGTCCGTCCGCTTGCGGGTTATTTTTTGTAATATCGCGTTGTTACGGGTTCTGCAGTTTGCCGCAGGCGATATGGAGCGGGTCCTGCATGTCTGGCACAATGCTTTGCCTGTCATGGGAAAGTCACCGGCACCAACAACAACCGCCGGGACGTTGTTCAGCTACCGCATCAGTTAGGGTCAGACGTTGAGTCACATGGAATCCAGCTTATTGTCCCCCGTCGATGCCGCCTGGTTGTCCATGGAATCTCCCGCCAATCCCATGACGATTACCGTCCTGTTGCGGGTGGATGGCCTGACCGCGCCCGTCTTCCGTCATTTCCTCGAGAATCACTGGTTGCGGATTGCCCGCTTTCGTTGCCGGCCGGTCCGCAAAGGGGCGGCCTGGGTCTGGGAAGAGGACGATCTGTTCCGCCTGCGCCACCATTTCCACGTCGAACCCGAGCCCATGGACGAGGCCCGCCTGCAGGACTGGCTGTCGGCCCGTCTCAACCAGTCGATGCCGGACTATCGGCCACGCTGGGGCTTCTGGCTGATTCCCCGGGCCCAGGGGGGCGCCGCCCTGCTGCTGCGGATGCACCATTGCTACGCCGATGGCCTGTCCCTGATCGAACTGTTCAACGCGCTGACCACGACGGTGCCGGATGCGCTACCGGCGGATCTGGCGGGAGGCGAGCGGGTCTCCGGCGGCCGGCGTTGGCTGGATGCCGGATGGCACTGGCTACAGACCCAGGTCACCCTGGCCGATGAAGGCCGCGTGGAGGACGTGGCCCCCTCCGATGCCCCGGTGGACGCGCTGTCGAAGCACCGCCAGCAGTTGGAAAAAGCCGCCTGGAACGGCCTGAAACTGGTCAACGAGCTGAGCCAGTACGTCCTGGAGCCGGAGGACACGCCCACGCGACTGAAGCCCGGGCTGCTGGGACGACGCCAGTGCCGTTGGTCGGCGCCGATTCCGCTGGCGGCGTTCCGCCACATTGCCAACACCACGCATTGCAAGATCAACGATGTCCTGCTGGCCTGCGTGGCACAGGCCCTGCGCAAACAACTGGAAGGCGACGAGCTGGACCTGGATGAGGTCATGCTCCACGCCGCCGTGCCGGTGGATATCCGCGGCCTGCTGCCGGACTCGGTTCAACCCGAACCCGGTGAGTTGGGCAACCTGTTCGGAACCGTGTTCGTGCCCTTGCCGGTGGACGCCCACAGCCCGCTGGAATGCCTGTACCGGGTCAAGCACGAGACACGCCGCCTCAAGCGCTCCTGGCAGCCGGGGATTTCCTGGGGCCTGATGTGCTCGGCCGGGCTGCTGCCGAAAACCTGGCAGCAGCCGGTGGCGGACCTGTTCTGTCGCAAGGCCAGTGCCGTGGTCTCCAACGTCCCGGGCACGCCCGAGTCGCGTTACCTGGCCGGTTGCCGGGTGCGGGAGCAGATGTTCTGGGTGCCCCAGTCCGGCGACATCGGGCTGGGTGTCAGCATCGTCAGCTACGCCGGTCGCGTACAGTTCGGCGTGGTGGCCGACGAGGCGGTCATGGCCGACCCCAAGCCCTTCCTCGACGACTGCGTCAACGCCCTGCAGGGCTGGCAGTAGCAGGGAGCCCCTGGTTAACTCCTGAATCGTCTCTGCGCGCTCTGAAGACTGCAGGTGCAGGTGATACAGCACACCGACGCGGTTCGCCGCCAATGGTCCGGGCCGCATTCGGATAGCCCTTGGCAGGCTCCTTAGCACCATTGACCGGTGTGGTCGTACGGCTAAAGTCGCTTCCCCGCTACCTCCCAAAAGACGTTCAAACCAGCGCTCTTGGCGCATTTCCCCCCCCATGGCCCCTGGTTGACCATGAGCCTGCGCATCCCGACGGATGCCAGCCAGGGCGACCGGTGCCGCTGTCCGGTGGCCCTGATGATCGAACAACAACATCTGGGGGCTATGATGAACAACAAGAAGCTTCTCGTGCTCGCGATCGCTGCGGGTGTGACGGCGCAGGCCAATGCGGCCGTTGAGCTCTACAACGAGGACGGAACGACTTTCTCTGCGGACGGCTACTTCAACGCGTTCTATGTGAACCGGGACGACAACATCGCGGACGTGCGCCAGTCCCGGGTCAAGATGGGTTTCCTGCCCAATACCATCGGCTTCAATTTCAGCAAGGAAATGGGCGACCTGACCCTGGGCGGCCGATCCTCCTTCTGGACCAGTATCAATGACAGCCTGGATTCACCCACCGACACCTCGATCGACGTGCGGCAGTTCTACGCCACGGTGGACGGCAGCTTCGGTCAGGTGCTGATCGGTAAGGACTTCGGCCTGTATTCCCGCAACAACATCTTCCTGGATGAGATCCTGATGGGCTTCGGATCGCCGGGCGCGCCGGGTGGCGTATCGTTCGGCAACATCCGCACCGGTTACGCCTATCCTACACCGACCGCCCAGATCACCTACCGGTCTCCGGATATGGGTGGCCTGAACATCGCGGCCGGTATCCTGGACCCCGCCTCGACTGCCGGTTCCGACGCCTATGAGGAAGCGCCCCGCTTCGAATCCGAGATCACCTACAACATGGATCTCAACGGCGTGGCCCTGACCGCCTGGGTGAACGGCCGCTACCAGACCTCGAAGAGCGACACCACCGATACCGAGGTGAATTCATCCGCTGTGGGCTACGGTCTCAAAGCCAGCGTGGCCGGCCTGACCCTGGCCGCCTCCGGCTTCAACTCGGATGGCGATCCGCCCGTCCTGATCACCAACCAGGCCGCCGCCTTGCCGGAAGACAATGCAGACGGCTTCCTGGTGCAGGGAGCCTACCAGCTGGGTTCCAACAAGCTGGTGCTGTCCTATGGCGAGACGGATTCCGATATCGGTGATTTCGAGACCGAGAACACCTCCATCGGCCTGTTCCACGACATCAACAGCAACTTCAAGCTGGTGGCCGAATACAACATGTTCGAACAGACCACCAAGTCCACCGGTGCCGATGCCGCCGACGCAGACACCATCGCCCTGGGCGCCATCGTGATGTTCTGACCCCACGGGGCAGCAGGCGGCCGGCTATCCTGGCCGGCCGCCTACTACCAAAGTGTCGTTTTTCCGGCCGAGTGCGGCGGCACGGGTATTGATTGGCTTCACCAGAGTTTTGGAATCAATGGCCTACGTTCGAATGCATCATGCCCGCAGTGGCACTGAAGTCGAATTGGACGCCTGGCTGGAGCGCGTAGAATCGGAGTGGAAACATCCTGGTTGCGAGCGCCCTGCCATGCTTCCCGTTACCTCCGTTGCACCGGTCCGCGTGGCCAGCTCCGATGCCCGCGATCCGCAGCTGGCGGCCACCAGCCTGGCCAGCCAGCTTTATCACCCCGATCTGGCCTGTGTGCTGTTTTTCTGTTCCGCCGAATATGACCTGGCGCGGCTGGGTATCGCGTTGGAACACGTCTTTCCGGACATCCAGGTGACCGGCTGCACCTCGGCCGGTGAAATCACGCCGAACGGGTACGGCAGAGGGTGCATTACCGCGATTGGTTTCGATCGCCGCTACTTTTCCGTCGACTGTGCCCTGATTGGCGAACTGGAACAGTTCAGCCTGCAGGACGCCCAGGGCCTGGTGGACAACCTGTTGGCCACCTTCCGCGAGGCCTCCCTGGCGCCGGTTAAAGGCCATACCTTCGCCATCACGTTGCTGGACGGCCTGTCCAGTCGGGAAGAGCTGGTGCTCGCAACCCTCAATGCGGCCCTGGGCAGCATTCCCCATTTCGGCGGGTCCGCCGGCGACGATGAGCGGCTGGCCAACACCCACGTCTATTTCCAGGGCGCCTTCCACACCAGCGCCGCCGTGGTCCTGATGATCAACACCTCGCTGGATTTTCGCGTGTTCTCCACCCATCACATGCGGGAAGGGGAGGACAAACTGGTGGTCACCCGCGCCGATAGCGAGCAACGCACCGTCTACGAGCTCAACGCCGAACCGGCCGCGGAAGCCTACGCCCGGGCCGCGGGGATTCGCGTCGACGAACTGGACAGCAAGGTGTTTGCCCTGCGTCCCATGGCGGTGCGGATCGGCGACCAGTACTTCGTACGTTCGGTGCAGCGGGTCAATGCCGATGGCAGCCTGACCTTCTACTGCGCCGTGGAGACCGGCATCGTGCTCACCGCCATGCGCCCCGGACCGCTGCTGGCCAACTTGCGAGAGCAACTGGCCCTGGCCGAAGAAGAGGTCGGCCCACCGCTGCTCACCATTGGCTGTGACTGCTTCCTGCGCCGGCTGGAAGCCGAGTATTCGGGCTTTGTCCAGGAAACCTCCGATTTCCTCGTCGAGCATCGGGTGATTGGTTTCAACACCTATGGCGAGCAGTTTGACGGTATGCACATCAACCAGACATTTACCGGAGTGGTCATTGGCCAGCCCCCAGCCGATCGCGAATGAGCCGGATGCGCGGGATCAGCGCATCGCCGAGCTGGAAGCCGAGAACGCGCGCCTGCGCACCATCCGGGACGCGCTGATCACCCGGGTGGAATCCAGCGGTGCCCACAAGCCGGCCCCCTATGCCGCGTTCGAGCACTCGGTGGTGCTGGCCGAACAGGTCCGCGAGCGCACCGAAGCGCTCAACCTGGCGATGGCCGAGCTCAAGTCGAGCAACCGCGCCCTGATCGCCGCCCGGGAAGACGCCGAAACCGCCAGTCAGCGTCTGATCGACGCGATTGAGAGCATCGTTGACGGCTTTGTCCTGTTCGATCACCGGCACCGCGTGGTGCTGACCAACAGCCGTTTCCGCAGCTACTGGGCGGACAATGGCGAGGCCATCCGGCCCGGCGTGGCGATCGCCGACATGAAACGCCTCGCCGTGGAAACCGGCCTGGTGGTGGAAGAGCAGCGCGACAGCCAGTCCGGCGGGGTGGTCTATCGCCTGGCCAACGGGCGTTGGGTGCAGGTGAGTGAGCGACCCACCCGTGAGGGCGGGCTGGTGATCCTGTATTCCGATATCACCGACGTGAAGAACACCGAGGACGAGCGCCGCGAAAGGGCGCTGGCGGAAAAATCCCGCCTGCTGCAGTCGACCGTGGACAACCTGTCCCAGGGGGTGGTGCTGGTCAATGAGGCGGGTATGCCGGAGATCTGGAACGACCGGTTCGTATCGCTCACCGGCCTCTCGCCCGGCGACGTCAAACAGGATCGGCGCATCGACGCCCTTATGGCGCTGTCCGAGATCCCGCTGCTGACGCCGGAGAGTGTGGACGAGGCCGGCGACCCCTGCCATGCGATGGAGCACCGTGCCCAGGACGGCCAGGTGCTGGAAATCCGCACCCACCCCATGGCCGACGGCCGCTACGTCAACACCTACACCGACATCACCGAGCGCTACCGCTACGCCGAAACCCTGCGCGAAAGCGAGCGCTGGATCCGGGTGGTCACCGATCACGTGCCGGCCCTGATCGCCTATGTGGGCGCCGACCTGACCGTGCAGTTCTGCAACAAGGTCTACGAGGCCTGGTATGGCGATGGCCGCCAGTCGCTGCTGGGGCGCCATCTGGAAGACGTGCACACGCCGGAACTCTATGACCGCCTGATGCCGCACATGCAGGACGCGCTGGCCGGCAACAACGTCACCTTCGAGTTCGAGGAGAGCAATGCCCGCGGCCAGCAACGCTACATGCTGCGGTCCTACGTGCCCAACCGGGGCAGCGACGGCAGCGTGATCGGCTTCTTCGTGCTGATCCGGGACATCACCGACCGCCGCCGTACCGCGCTGGCGTTGCAGCAGGCCTACGACAATCTGGAACAGCGCGTGAAGGAGCGCACCGCGGCTCTTACCGGGCTCAACAACAAACTGCGTCAGGAGATCAGCGAGCGGGCGGTGATCGAGGCCCGGCTGCGGGACGCCAAAATGGAAGCGGAACGGGCCAACCTGTCCAAGACGAAATTCCTGGCCGCCGTCAGCCACGACCTGCTGCAGCCGCTCAACGCCGCGCGCCTGTTCACCAGTGCCCTGATGGAGCAATCCTTCGGCCCGCGGGCGGAGGGGCTGGTGCGTTCGGTCAGCACCTCGCTGGACGACGTGGAAAACCTGCTGGGCACCCTGGTGGACATCTCCAAGCTGGATGCCGGCGTCATCAAGCCGGACGTCAACCCCTTCGACCTGCGCGACCTACTCAACAACATTGCCCGGGAGTTCCGCCAGATGGCGACCGCCGAAGGGATCGACCTGCACTTCGTGCCATCGTCGGCCGTGGTGGAATCCGACTCCCAACTGCTGGCCCGCATCCTGCGCAACTTTCTCACCAACGCCATCCGCTACACCGGCGCAGGCCGCATCCTGCTGGGCTGCCGCCGCAAGCGCCACAGCGTGATGCTGGAAGTGTGGGACACCGGGCCGGGCATTCCCGCCGACAAGCTCACCGAGATTTTCCAGGAGTTCAAGCGCATCCGACCGGCCGGCGCGCCGCAGGACAAGGGTCTGGGACTCGGACTGGCCATTGTCGACAAGATCGCCCGGATGCTGGATCACCGCATCACCGTGCATTCCGTCGAAGGCAAGGGATCCATGTTTGCGGTGGAAGTCCCCCTCGGGCAACTGCGACCGGATCAGCAGCCGTCCGACGCGTCCGCACTGGTGAGCCCGCATTCCCTCGACGGCAGCCGGGTCTGGGTGATCGACAACGACCGGTCCATCTGCGATGGCATGCGCACGCTGCTGGAAGGGTGGGGGTGCGAGGTGGTGACGGCGGTGTCCGTGGACGATCTGGACGCGCAGCTGGATATTGCGGACTCGCCGGTGGACCTGATACTCGCCGACTACCACCTGGATTACGACGAAAACGGCGTCGACGCCGTGGCCGCCATCCATGCCCGGCGTGACGACGCGGTGCCGGTGGTGATGATCACCGCCAACTACACCAACGAACTCAAGCAGCACATCCGCGGCCTCGGGTATCACCTGATCAACAAGCCGGTGAAGCCATTGAAGCTAAGGAGTGTGTTGAACCATCTGTTGTTGGGGAGGAGGACGTTTGTCGGCAGGTAAAGAGCAATCATGCGGTTCGGTGCTCTCGCCGGCTTACTGAGAGTATCGATGCTAAGACATCGATGGTGTTCGTTTCCCATTCCTTCTCGTTAGCAGTTAATTGCGGACAGCTTTCCGCTTGCCCAATCCTTGTCATCAGGGGTTACCTTGTCGAGAGTGCGCTCTTGCACACCAGAAAGCCTTTTGGGTACCTGGGTCGGTATTTTCTGACTTCAGTGTCATCCAAGTCCCATAGAAAACCAGAATCCCCCGACTATTCAGGCAACTGGCTCTCCCGCACCATAACGTTTGGTGATGAAGTTACGGCAGGCTGTACGAAATACTTGGCGTTGTCTATCGCTCGCTGAGGTTCGCTGCCTTGTTTTGTGGTTTCGACTCGCGCGACGACGCGATCTGGACGCCTGTCCAGGTTTCTGGGTCCACTTCACGATCAATATTTACTTTCGTGGTATGGCTGTCATTTTGGGATCTGTAGGAATAACTGTTGAGTAAGCAAGCTGTATTTATTGACGATGCAAGCGTTCGAGCTGCCAGAAGTCTAATGTATCAGTGCTTGGCCTCTCTAGAAGGGGGGGTGGCGCTGCTGGCAGCGGCTGATGGTCGTTTATGTGTTTCTACTTGCGAGAATCAGGAAAAAGCTTCCCGTCAGGCAGCGCTTTCCAGTGCCCTGCTGTTTCTGTCCCAAAGGTTTTGCCAGGAAGTGCTGGGATCTCCAAATGGAGAAATTGCTCTGTCCTGCATCCAGGGCAACGTGGTCATGGTTCGTCTGGAATTGTATGGGAAACCCTACCAATTATGCCTTGCCAGTGGAGAGCAGAGTAACCTGGCAACCGTATTACACATTGCCCGCAGCCTGGGTAAAAAGATTACGCAGTTTACCGCATAACGCCCGAAGGTATAAATAATGGCAAAGATCGAGTTTTCAGAATTACAGAATCTTGATGGTTACGTGGCGGCAGCGCTGGTCGATGTGGAATCAGGCATGCTGATGGCCGGTGATGGCTCTGCCATTTATTTGGAGCTTTCAGCCGCAGGTGATGCCAATGTGCTGAAAACAAAGATGAAAGTTGTTGATTCGCTTGGGTTTGAAGACTTCGTAGAAGACATGCTCATTACGTTGTCCAAACAGTACCATCTGATTCGCCCGCTGGAGACCAATAGCTCAATCTTCCTTTACCTGATTATGGACAAAGCGAAGGCCAATCTTGCCATGGCCCGATATAGTCTGCGTTCTTTCGAGAAGAGCGTGGATTTTAGCTAAACAGCCTTCCGGAAGATGGCAACGTAAAAGGACTCCATCCAATGACGCGCCTGAGAATTGCCCACGCTGGCTGTGATGAAGGCATGGTGCGAAAGCTCAATCTCGTAGCAGACTTGTTGCGTGGAAAAGGCTTCAAGCCCGTGTTGAATCGGTGGGAAGGCACTGGTGTCGATTTGGTTATCGTTGATCGTCAGAATGGCTTTGGTCAGCGCGTTGCGGAAATTGCCAGTCGCCGAAGTATTCCGGTGGTGGTGGTCAGTGATCGTGAGGATTTGCCATCCACCAAGTTGAGAGGCGAGCGCTCTATTAACCGGGAACGCCCGATCGTCGACTACTTCCGGCTTGTAGAGGAGTTGTTCGGCGCCAAGTCAGGCACAACCGGTATCACGCTTGAAACTCTTGATCTGGCCCGGGGAAAGCGTCTGGCTGCCGGAAATGTGGCAATAGTGGTTGAGGCTGACACGGGACTGTGTCGGGCCGGCGCTCATCGAGACCTGGCCACTATAGCTTACTTCCTGAGTCATCGCCGCCCTGTCAAGGTAATGGCTCCCCCGCCGGCTTCGGAGGCCCGCAAGCTAGAGGTGTGCATCAGCATTGAGAGCTTTGTTTTCAACTCACTTGTTGCGCGTGACCGTGTTATTTGGCCCCACCCAGGAACGGTAACCTTGACGGGGTGGCCGGACATCCATAGCAAACGGTATGGCAGTGAAGTTGCAAATTTGTCAGCGATCCTAAAGGGTAGCCATATGGCGCTGGATGAGCTCGGGTCGGTATCTTCTGAAGCGGTGGTGGCGTCCTTTCTTCACGCTTGCCGCGTAGCGGGGCTGCTCGAACAGAACTCCAGTAACGTGCCCTCGGCATTTGTTCAAACAAAAAAAAGTCCCCGCGAAAATACCGGCGTTGTCGGTGCGCTGCGGCGCTGGTTGGGGATTTAGGGGAATCGGTGAATATTCACAACAAACTGATATTCGCCGGCCCGGTCGGCGCAGGGAAAACAACAGCCATCCGTGTGATCTCAACTTCAACCCCGGTTGAAACTGAGGCACCTTTATCCGGCGGGCTTATTGGAGAAAAGGTAACCACTACCGTGGCTATGGACTACAGCTATCTGGAACTGGATGGTGAGATTATCCATCTCTATGGTTTACCTGGCCAGAAGCGCTTGGAATTCATGCGCGAAATTCTTATGGATGGCGCACTGGGAGCAATCTTGCTGCTGGATGCAAGTTCCGAGCACATTTATGAGGATGTCGAACATTGGCTGCAGTCCCTGACCTCATTCAATCCGAACCTTTTACTCGTTATCGGCATTACCAAGACCGACCGTAGTGAGGGGTTTTCCCTGAATCGCTTGCGGCAAGTGGTGAAAGGATGCGTGGGCGCCATTCCAATGCTTTCGATAGATGCTCGAGAGAAAGTTGACGTCAAACAGCTATTGCGATTATTGCTGGTATCTCGAGCCCGGAACCGCTGATTCATTCTTTATAACAATGCCAGAGGGTCACAGTGACTCTAAACTGGATCGATCTGCCGCTGGCCACTAGCCCCACATTTCGCCCTTGGTTTGCCCCGTGGAGGTCATTGATATGTGCAGCCATCGCACCCCGTGAAGCTCCATGCCGATGCTTGACTGGCTAGAGGCCCGCCGCCTGTGCGACTTGGGGCTCTACCTCCATTTCCACGACGGTTCTAAAACAGTGGACAGCTTCCTGTCTTGAGCAGTAATTCTGCGCCGCAGACTGGGGTTATGAAGCCGCTCGACCCTCATGCATACGGGGGCAATCACGCCACTACTATCGTCATGAAGCTCTCGGATATGAGACAGCAGCGACTGATTTGCTTTTGTCCTGGTTGAATTTGCGAAGAAATGAAACCCTAAAATGGTTCCAGCATCTTTATATATTGGTGCTTATTTGTCTTTCAGGATCGCCTGGATAATCTGGAGAAATCGGCTATCAAACTTAATAATAAAGGTATTTTATGTTTAAAAGGGCATGTTTGTTCGTTGTTGGCTGGTTGGTGTGTAATCTGGCTTCTGCCCAGGTTCTTCCAAATGGGCGTTACATCATAACATCCCGCCTCAGTGGGTTGGCTGTGGATGTTTCCGAAAAAAGTAGGAGTGATGGGGCCAATGTGAATCAATGGAAATACCACGGGGGCGAAAACCAACAATTCGAAATCATAAATAAAGGGGGCGATTATTACCTGATCAGGGCTGTTCATAGCCGTAAGGCGATTAGCACCTACGGAGACAGCAAGGAAAGCGATGTAAACGTCCACCAGTGGACTTATAAGGGAAAGAACAACCAAATCTGGAAAATTTCGCCCTCAGGCTCGGGTTACTACACGATTACATCTAAGCACAGCGGCTTATATCTCGGCGTCAAAGACGGTAGCCGTAGCAATGGCGGAGACATACGCCAATACAACGCCAGTGGTGGCTATGATCAGCAATGGAAATTCGAGCGAGTTTTCAAACATCCCGGCGTATTGAATACTGAAGCCGATTTTGACCGCATGCGAGCCAAGGTCGCCCATAAACAGGAACCTTGGCTGTCGGGCTGGAAGGCCATGATTGGTGATTCCTACTCTAAAATACGGAGGGAAAAGCCACGCCCGCTGACAACGATGACCCGTGGTCGGAGTGGTAACTACGGACAACTCTTCGGCGACCTGTGGGTGACTAATGCATCGGCCATTCGTTGGAAAGTCAGCGGTGATACGGCTTATGCCGAACAGGCCGTTAAATTCCTGAATGCCTGGTCATCAAAACTGAAAAAAATAAACGGTCATGACAAGGCTCTGACCGGATTCTATGGGTATCAACTGGCCAATACCGCTGACATCATGCGGACTTACAAAGGCTGGTCCAAGGCGGATCAAAAGCGTTTTGCCGACATGCTGCTGGACGTGTTCTATCCGGTCAATACCGACTTCCTCAATCGACACAACGGTACTTGCATCTCCCATTATTGGGCCAACTGGGATCTGGCCAGCATTGCATCGATCATGGCCATCGGTATTTTCACAGACCGGGAAGACATATACCTGGAAGCGCTGGATTACCTTTACGATGGCAAGGGCAACGGCGCCTTGGACTATCTGTTGACCTATCGACACCCCGGTAACATGGGGCAGTATCAGGAAAGTGGGCGCGACCAGGGGCATACGACACTGGGCATGGCCACGTTCGGGGCGATCGCGAAAATGGCCTGGAATCAGGGAGACGATATATTCGCGTATAACAACTATCAGTTGTTGGCAATCTCTGAATATATCGCCAAGTACAACTTGATGGAAGAAGTTCCCTTCAAACCCTACAACAACTGTGACGATGTCAACCAGAAGGCTAATTCAGCCAATAATCACGGCCATGCAAGGCCTGGCTGGGCGTTGCTTTATAACCACTATGTGAACCGACTGGGTATTGCCGCGCCCTGGACGACAAAAATGGCGGAGAAGCTTCAGCCTGAATCCCTCGTTCGTAGCCTTGGAGGCGACCAGCCATCCTGGGGCACTCTCACCGAATCGCTTGATCCCTATCCGCTGGGCGGTGCCCCGCGAGGGTTGACTTCCACGATCCTGAATGGAGAGGTGGTGCTGTCCTGGTGGGGGGCGGCCGGTGCTGAAAGTTATCGGTTGAAACGCTCTGAATCGCCGGAGGGCCCTTACAGGCTGATCGCCTCCCGCGGGGCTGATGAGCTTTTGACCTACACCGATGTCAACGCTCAGGACGGAAAAAGGTATTACTATCAAGTTACTGCCATATCCCCGGTAGGGGAAAGTGAGCCGTCGAATCGCGTTGCTGTGAGAGCGGGCAATGAGCTGCTCCTGAACCTGACCTTCGACAACCAGGGAAGCGGCGCGGCAGAAGGCGTGATTGGAAAGGCCATGGTCATGGACGGCGTCGATGACTTCCTGGAAATGGATGGAAGCCTGTTCTCGAACTTGAACGACTTTACGATGGCGGGTTGGGTCAAACTGGATAAGGGTAAAAAGTGGCAGCGACTGCTCGATATAGGAAGTGATACCCAGCGCTTCATGACCCTGGTGCCGTACAGCGGCGACAGGCAGGCGTGTTTTGTCATCACCAAGCTTGGGGTTGGGGAAGGCGAGCACCATGTCCGCATGGCTGACGAAGTGTGTGGCGGAACGCCGGTCATTGGCGAATGGATGCACCTGGCCGTTACCCTGTCTGGTTCAACCGCCGTGTTGTACCTCAACGGCGAGGAAGTCGCGCGTAGGGAGTCGATGAGGCAGACGCCGGCCCAACTGGGTGTACTCGATCAAGCCTGGGTGGGGCGATCCCAATTTAAGGATGACCCCTGGCTAGACGGATTGGTGGATGATGTGCGCCTGTACAGTGGTGCGTTGACGGCCGCCGAGATTGACGATCTGGTCGCGATGGGCGGTCGTCGACTTCGACTGCAGGCCGAAGATGGTGATTGGCGTAACGCAAGGGTCGACACTAATTATGGCGGCTATTCCGGAAGCGGCTTTGTGAACCTCGTGGGAGAAGGCCATCTTGAGTGGACGGTGAATATCCCTGAGGCGGATACCTACGCCATGAGCGTTCGTTACGCCTTGGGCCACAAGGGCTCTCGCCCGTTGAAGCTGCTGGTTGATGGAACGCCGATCCAGACACTGCCCTTTGGCACGACCGGAAGCTGGAGCCATTGGGCCAGCCAAGAAGAAAACGTGAAATTATCAGCCGGCACCCACGCTATCCGTCTTCAGACCACCGGAAACAGCGGTGCAAACATCGATAGCCTGAGCCTGGTCTCGACAGGGAAGCAATGATCATGGAGAACTCTCAGCGAGCAGGGCGCCAAAGCCGTAAGCACTCAGGCGTCCAGAGGAAGAAGCGGCTCCAAGTTGACGGCGAGACAGGGGCGTAAAGGCCAGTTTATCAGGCATTGTTTTGGAAAGTGGCTGTTCGTGTTGATTTTGGTGTAAAGCCCTTAAACATTAACACTTTCAGTTGCTTTCTTTCCCGTCATGAGAAATCCGGGCTGGGTGGTAACCAACACGTTTATTCAAACAAAACCTCTCAAGGCACGATTTCATCGTTGATGGGAAGTCGAAAATAGAGACGTACCTATAAACGAGATAATGGAAACTCACTTGATGATTGAACGAAAATTTCATGGTATTCAGTATCCTGCGTGGCTAGCCAGGCTTTCATGTCGCCTCATTGTCGGGTTGGCGTTGTTGTTTCCGGGTTTTGCCTCGGCAGGCTTCGGCCTTGATGTTAGCCCGGATATTTATACCGTCGACACCGGGGCTGGCCTGACGTTTAAGGTACGGCGCACCAATTGGGGAACCCTGAAAGCTGGGGATATCGTCTCCATTAATTACCAGGGGGTGGAATACCACAATCGCACCCGCGGCTCGCAGGTAAACGCCGGGTTTGACTGGCTCTATTCCGGTGTTACTTCTGTCGATGTGGAGGCAACAACCCGTGGGGAAGACTTCATCAAAATCACCGTTCAAGCAGGCGACCTGACGCATTATTACATGGCACGCAGAGGGTACCCGCACATATACATGGCGACTTATTTCACGCGAGAGCCCGATATTCACAACCACGTTCGATACATCCTCCGGCTGAATTCCGACATGGTCCCCAATGGGCCGGAACCGTCCGATATACGCGGTAACTACCCCGCCATTGAAGCCAGCGATATTTTCGGACTACCCAATGGCGAGACTCGCTCAAAGCATTATTCCAATGAGCGGCTCAAAGATTGGTCCTTTATCG
Source organism: Marinobacter halodurans (assembly GCF_004327985.1). GTDB lineage: Bacteria > Pseudomonadota > Gammaproteobacteria > Pseudomonadales > Oleiphilaceae > Marinobacter_A > Marinobacter_A halodurans. The sequence continues at coordinate 57,826 of NZ_SJDL01000004.1, read as the reverse complement.
GGGCAAGGGGTGGCAATGTGGGAATGTGGATCGTCCGGGACCGGTACGAAGGCGGTTCGGGTGGCCCCTTCTACCGCAGCCTGTTGAACCAGGCTACCGATACACAACAGCAACTGACCTACATCGTCAATTATGGCGAGGCTCAGACTGAAAAGTTCCGCACCGGCATCCTGAATAGCTATACCTTTGTCGTGACCAATGGTTCCGCCCCGGATACCAACCTGGACACAAGTTGGTTCAGCAAGATGGATCTAAAAGGATTTGTTCCTCCCGCCGAACGCGGACTGGTAGCCGGCGTTGGCCTGAATGGCAAGGACAGTCGCTATGAATACACGGTCGGATTTGCCAGCCACAAAGGTCAATACGGATCTCAATACGGAGCTCAATATTGGGCGGATGCCAGTGATGGATTCTTCAAGGTTACCGATATGCTTCCGGGCACCTATGACGTAACGGTCTACAAAAACGAGCTGGAAGTCCTTCGCCTTGAAGGGGAAAATGCCGTAACGGTTAAAGCTGGCGGCAAAACCCTGCTTAACACCCTCGACATCAACAAGGACCCCAGCTTCGATGCTGCCATCTGGCGCATTGGCGAATGGGACGGCACGCCCCTGGAGATGCTCAACGGGGACGTCCTGACCACCATGCACCCTTCGGACAGCCGTATCCCGACCTGGGACCCTGGAAATTACATTGTCGGCCGGGACCAGGCCTCGAAGTTTCCTGCCTACCTGTGGAAGGACATCAACAACGACCATGTGATCTACTTCAAACTCAGCGAAGCTGAACTGGCCAAAGCCCACACACTGCGGATCGGTATAACCTGTGCTTTTGCCAAGGCGCGGCCCCTGGTGCGGCTCAATGGGAAGTGGCAGTCAAGCTTCTATGAGAAACCTTCGAAGCAACCCAACACGCGAACGTTGACGATTGGGACATACCGTGGCAACAACCATACCCACCAGTTCGATATACCTGCCGATGCCTGGCGCCAGGATCCCGGGGACTGGAACAAGATGACCATCAGCGTTATCAGTGGGTCAGGAGGCTCAGGGTATTTGTCCGCTGGGTTCAGTGTCGACAGTATTGATTTGCTCCGCTGATCAGAAAACCATCTATAAACCAGGAAGATGAGTCGCATGCTTCCCAAACGGGGCCTGGCTCATCTTCCAGGCAGTTTCCTGATTTGTACCCTCTTCTCCTGCAGCGTACCCAGATAACCGTTATGAACATAGTAACGTTGGGTGGCTGCCTGGGGTGTGGCAGATCACCGTCTTATAACGACAAAGTCCAGTGCAATTACTGGGCTTAACCAAGTAAAGCTAATTTGGTCCTATGAAAATGGGCGGTATTTCCGGCTTGTATTGGCTGGTTTCCGGTCAGTCCTGGCATTGCCGGACGGCTCAACAGAATCCGGCGGCATGCCAGTTACTTAATAGCGTCGCTTTTGCAGAGCCGACTACATACTTTTAGCGTTGAATTGGGAATTTCCCGACAGCCTAGTGCACTCTTTCTGACAGCCTATGGTCTAGTGTCCCGTCTGGTTAATTCGATGATCTACTGAGCGCCTGAACGCTTTGAGAGCAAGGCGCGGTAGCGAAGGTTTGGTGGTTCCAAATCGAGCTGCCGCAACACCGCTATCAAAGTGTTCAGGCGCTCCCGAAGGGCGCACCGCTGACGCCTCTGGACCTGCGTTGCCAACCCTTGATGTGGAACCACCACACCGGCGGGCTGGCGCCTTGACCAGAGACGTCAGCGGTACGCAGTAGGTCAGTGAATTAACCAGACGGGGCACTGGTCAAGCGCCGACTTCTTCGATGCTAGGCTGGTGCGGCTGGAAACAGGACAGATAACGAACAGACAACTCGGAAACTATCAAAAAAGAGGCTCAATAAAATGAGAATAACAGCCGCAAGGAAAACCAGTCTTGCCCATCGCGCACGATTACTTGCCACCGCGGCAGGCTTGCTCCTCTCGGGCCTGGCCCAGGCGAACAACTGTACCGAAATGCCGACCAACGATAATGTCTATAACATTGTCAACGAGTCTACCGGTCGATATATGGATGTTGCGAACGACTCCAGGGAAAACGGGGCCATTATTAATCTATGGCAAAAAAATGGCAGGACAAACCAGCAGTTCAAGGTTTCCAGCATTGGCAACGGTTACTGGGTCATCCACCCTACTAACGGCGACGCTAGGAAGTCCCTGGATGTGGCTGGGCGGTCAACCGATGATGGTGCGCGGATCCTGCAATGGGACTACTGGGGAGGCGACAACCAGCAGTGGAAATTCATCCAGGCCGACAACGGCAGCATCAAGATCCAGTCACGTCGGTCCGGAAAGCTGGTTACCGTGGCCCAGGACGTCAATGGAGCAAAAGTGTACCAGCGAGGTGCTCTGCCAGACGGCAAGGCCTCCCTCCAAAGCTGGTATTTCAATCCCGTTAACGGCAGTTGCGGCGGCGACAAGGGCGGCGAGAGTGGCCCCATAGGCTTTGCCGAGGGCACTACGGGAGGAGGTAACGCCTCTCCAGAACTGGCAGACACTTGCGACAAGTTGGCAACTGCCTTGAGCTCCAAGGGCCCGAAGGTTATTCAGGTGCCGGATAAAACCCTTGACTGTCACGCCCCGCCGCGAACGGTATATGCATGCCGATTTACCTGCGGTAACGCAAATGGGGAAACAAATCCTGATAAAGAGATTCTCTGGATTCCGGGCAGCAATACCTGTGCCTCGCTTTTTGCCGGCCACTCGAGAAACAACCCGAAAGCTCGGATGTTCAAGGACAAGCAAAAAACAACACTTGATAATCGAATAATCAGAGTCGGGTCAAATAAAACGCTGGTGGGTCTGGGGGCCAATTCCAAACTGGAAGGGGTCACCCTCGACCTGAGACATATAGAAAACGTTATTATCCGCAACCTGGCCATTGAGAATGTCAACCCCCACGTGATCGAGGGCTATGATGCCATTTCGATGATAGACACCAAAAACGTCTGGGTTGATCACGTCGAAACCAGCATGATCAGTGATGGCCATACGGACATATACAACAGCAAGAATGTAACCTTGAGCTGGAACCGTTTCGAAGGACTAAATCCTCATTACTGCGGAGGCAGGGACCCCTATGTCGGCTTCGCTCAAAATTCCGAGGTTACCTTTCACCACAATTACTGGCGCTATAGCAACGGACGCAACCCCAAAATAAGCGAAAATTCCCGCGCGCATATCTTCAACAACCTGTGGAAAGGAATCACGGGTCATGCCATTGCCGTGGTCCACGGTTCCCAGGTAAAGAGTGAAGGCAATTACTTTGCGGATACCCACAACCCTCATTGGCTGGTAACGAAGGACAGCACCACTCGTATAGACTCAGGCAAAGCCACCAACATCTATGTCGATGATTTCAATGGCAATCCGGTTCCTGAAAACAACCGCATTAGTGCCCGGGATGATACTGGGCCACTGAACTGGAGCGTGCCTTATATTTATAAACTGCAAAAGGCAAAAGACGCAGCGTTTGATATAGTGCTGGAAGGTACCGGCCCCCAGTAATTGAAAAACCTGTGAGTAGTGCCGGGCAACCAAGGAGAGGGTGCCCGGTACCTAAACGTTATCGTCCTCAATCAGATTAACCCCTGATCCCTCAAGGTCTTGCCTTCTTCGTCCCTTGGCAGGTCCTGCAGCGGCGTAGCTTTCGGTTAAGTATAATGCCCGGGTGCAGCGGCCTTCCGAATGGAGGGCGTGCGGGCCGAACCATCGCAGTGCCGGGTCGGGAAGTCTCGATGTCTCGCCCGCAAACACCTCAAAGGGTTCCGGGGTGACAGGATTCGCTCGGTTCTGTGTGGTGTCAGCCTGGACCGGAGAAGAGTCCTGGTAAACTCGCCGGGCCTCTTTGGACCTATGGGCATGGGCGGCATTTCCGGCTTGTATTGGCTGGTTCCCCGCGAGCCTGGCATCGTCGGACGGATCAACGGAATCCGACGATATGCCGGTTACCTGACAGCGACCCTCTTGCGGTGCGGACTGAATACCAGCTATCTGCAGATAGTTGGTGGCACTTGGCAACCCGAAAAATCATGTTCGGCCACAAAGTTTCAGATTGGCGGGTCAGTATTTTCTGACGACGCGTCATTCAAATCCTGTATAAAAAAAGAAATTCCCGACTATCCAGGTGATGGCTTCTCACACACCATGCCGCTTTATGGTTTTTGCCGATTCCGGCTGCCAAAACCAACGTCGAGCTAGGTGATCGAAAGGAGCCTGATGTGCCGACTATGTTTTCCCTGCACAGCCGACGAGCTGCGCGGGGCTTTACCCTTATAGAGCTTATGATCGTTGTGGTGATTGTCGCGATTCTCGCGAGCATCGCCATTCCGAGCTATCAGAATTACGTCAAGAGCAGTCATGCCAAAGCCGCCGCCGGTGATTTGGTGGCGCTGGGCCTGGTTATGGAAAACATCTACCAGCGCCAGCTTCGCTACCCCTACGACGACGCTACCGGGTTACCTGACGGTGTGAACCTCCCCACAACATCGACAAGCGACACCATTCGCTATGTGAACGGTGTGGACAGCAAATCGGACCTGCCAGCCAACTCCTTGTGGCAACCCGCCGAAGCGGACAATTTCACCTATACGTTGAGCGTACTGAAAACCGGCAAGGATAAGGGGCGAATCTACAAGCTCACCGTAACCGGCCGGGGAGGCACCGTCAACAAGGACTGCGTGCTCACCTTGAGCAATGCCAATGTGCGTACGTCCAATAACGGTTCCGGTTGTGGCGGTCTGACATCATGGTAAGGCGCCGTGAGCGGGGGTTGTCGCTGATCGAACTGATGGTCGTGATGACCATCCTCATGATCCTCGCGTTGCTTACGGTTCCCCTGGGAGGGGGCTGGGTAAGGAACACTCACCTGAATCATGCCCACGATGTGCTCATGGAAGGCTATGCCACGGCGCGCGTCCTGGCCCTGCGGAATACGGCCAACGTCAGCGGTAAGGCGGTCGCCGCCACCCTGAGAGTAAATGGCACCAGCCTATCGGTCGGCCATCCGGACCCGGATGACGGCACCAAGGTTGTCACCCTGTGGTCCGGCCAGGTGGAAGCGGATACCACGGTCACCCTGGGTGACGCGGCAAGTTGTGCGGTTCCCAACACCGTGGACCTGACCGCCAACGGCCTGCCGACGGATCTCGGATGTCTGAACTACACGCTAACCATTAAAGGAGGCCCCAGTGAAAGTGGCACCTTGCAATAAGCACTCCTGGATGGCGTACGCTCCCCAACGGCAACAGGGTATAGGCCTGATCGAGGCGTTGGTGACTTTGCTGCTCACCGCCATCATCGGGTTGGGTATGGCCTATCTCATGGGCCGATCGGCGGTGGCGCAGAAAGACATGAATGTCCTCGGCTTAACGGTCGGCCAAATGCGCAACCAGATCATGAGCGGGCGGTGCAATGGCGCCGGTACCGTCAATTCCAGGCTGCCGGTCGGCACGGATACCGGGATCACGGTGTCCGCCCAATGCAACAGCCAGGATACGGCGATCCAGATCACATCGGACGCCGAGGGATTCGCAGCTGACAATGTCAATGTTCCTATCCCCCAAATAGCCACAAACAACGACGACACCAGCCGGGATCTCTTCGGCGGACAGGTAGTGATGAAACCATGAGAGTGAGCGCGCGCACCGCCCAGCAACAAGGGTTCTCCCTGGTGGAACTGATGGTCACCCTGTTGATTTCTCTGGTGGCTATCATTTCCATCCTGTCCCTGTTTCAGGGCATTACCCGGAACAGTGTTGAAGTCAAGGTGGGAGCCAGCCTGGATGGGGATGTTCAACTCGGCCTATTGACAGCGCACAAACTGCTCCAGGGCGCCGGCTTTTCCGCCGCCGCCAATGCCTCCAGTCCCGGCTATGGCCCGGACCTGCGTCTGATCTTGAAGGCCGCCCTGGACAAGAAAGGCGGCGCTCTTGGCGGTAAACCTGTTGCCGGTGCCAGCCTGGGAGCAGCCGTGGAAGCGGGAACCGGCTGGGCCCTGCTGTGGCGCAGCGACGGCACCCTGGAAGGGTTGTACGCGCCGGCTACGGGCGGGTTGTTCACCCTGACCTCCACCGGCAGCGCAACGCCGCTGACCGGCAGCAACAATAACTGGCAAATCGGCACGACACTGATTGCCCCGCCACAGGTCGATTCAGCCAATCTGGCGAATAGTGGGCGGGTCGGGGTTACAGTGGCCCGCAGCGACTGCCAGCCGCCGGGCCTGGCCACCGCGCCCGTCAATACTGGCAGATTCACCGTCACCCTGGCTGCAAACGGATACGCCGCTGGAGCGGCCCAGGTATCCACCACCTGCCTGATCAACTTCTAACTCGAGCAATGTCATACCCGGAGAATTCTATGGCCAAGTGGAAAAGAACCGTCGTTATTCCAGGGCATGGCCTTCACCGCCAACGTGGCATTGCCGCCCTGCTGCTGGTGCTGCTGACTGGCCTGTCGGCCACGGTGGTTGCCATGGGGACCATGTCCTATGTGCGTGGCTCCCAAAAGAGCCAGATGACGGTGCACGCCCAGACCCAGTCCGAGATCTATGCCTGGGCCGGTGTTCAGGCGTTGACCACCTACCTGAACAACAACCTGAACAAGGATCCGGATACCAGCCTGGACGCGTTCCTGAACGGCCTCGGCAACCTGAAGTTCAGTAAGGTCGGCAGCAGCACGAATATCGCGGTGGCGAATTACCAGAGCGGTTGTTCCAGTACCAGCGGCAACAACACGGTTGCCTGCTTCGACGTCACGGGGAGTAGCGCCGACAGCAACACCCCCCTGCAGGTGGTTTACCGGATTACCCAGAACAATCCGCCTACCCCGCAAGTCATCAAAACCCCCCTGGTTTTTAATGGCGACCTGAACATCGGTGGTGGTGGCCTGAGCGTCGCCGGTAACAGCGACTACCGTAATATCGCCGTCAACGGCGACATCATCATGCAGTCCGCGGCCACCTCGGACATTTCCGGCTGCGCGACGGGGGATGTCATCATTAGTGGCGGCGGTATTACCGATCACGGCCACCTGTACTCTTCCGGCGGGGATATCACCGTCGAGGGCCAGGATGTGAACGATATTTCCATATGGGGGAAAAACATCAGCATTAATGGTGGTGGGGGCAGCTATCAGGCCATCAAGGCTAATGGGAATATTTCCATCAGTGGCGCCGGTATTGATACCGTGGATTTCATGCATGCGAACAACATCGACGTCAATCCCGGTGGCAGGTTCACCGAAGTCAAGGTCAACAACGATTTCTACCTGGGTAATGGCGGTCCGTCCCACCGGCAGTTCGGTACACTGACCGGGGGCGGCGATTTTGTTGTCAGCAGCATTCACCACTTACCCATATTTGACCAGCCCAGCACCATCGCCGGCCATGTGCGGGTCGGCGAGAGCCACGGCTCCGTTGTTAAAGACCCCATTGATAATCTAAGCGTTAAGCAGCCGCACGTCAGCCCTGGACTGGCGGGGTTTCCCGAATGCCATGTCGATGTCACTGCCTTCGACGTCAATAACCTGATCGACCAGGCGAACTACATTTTCTATTTCGACGAGACTTCGGGCGATCCCATGCTCAAGATCCAGAATGTCAACGTCAGCGACAGCAAGGGGGGCGGCACCCCTATCGACCAGACCATCAATCTCAGGGAAACGGATGTGCGGACCCTGGACGGCCATGCCTTCCTGCAATGCAATTGGTGGTCAGGCGGAAGTCGGTGTACGCAAGGGGCCAATGCGAAGGACGGCTGGACCTTTACCGGTCTCTTTGCTCTCCCGCAGGGTATCATCCTGTTCGGCGGAACGGGCGACCCCGACAAGAAAAACCTGGCGGCCACCCAGTTCACCTTGAACGGCATATCTGATTCCAGTTCCTCGGCCCTGTACGATATCCCGCTGTACAACACCCTGCTCAGCACCGGCGACCTGACCCTGACCACCGCCGGCCGGAGCCTCAGAGCCCTCACTGCACCCAATTTCGCGACCCCCTCGGCTGTCTGCGACCACGATTTCTACCCGCGGCAGCTGTGCGACAAAAGCGATAAGAATAACAGTAAGTTTGTAACGACCGAGGATAGCGACGGCAATGCCGTGCCCAAATTTCCCCTGGCCAACAACGCCGTCATGACCAACCAGGATTTCAGTACCAACACCTGGACAATCGCGGGGCACGTCATCGTCGGCGACGACATCGACATCGACACCGGCTCCGGCACGACCACCATTACAGGCGCTTTGACGGTGGGGCTCAATGCCGACCGGAACAGTGGCGATCAGGGCGATGCTCAGGTTTCGGCGGGCGGACTTATCGTTGACATCAGCAAGCTCGCTAAGGATCAACTGCGGACATTCACGGGCGTCGGCGGTGGCGGTGGAACACCGGAGCGGGTATTGGCCGACTACCGGGTACGCGCCCTTTGACCTGTCCTTTGGCAAGGACGCCAACTCCATCGGAAATAACCTTCATAAAACGGGTACCCATTCTCCCGGTGAGAGATTCATGCCCTCCAAAACCTGGAATATAGGGAACGACTTGCCCCGATCCTGACGATAGCAGAAATGAGCAGCCGCAGTATGGACAGTTTCTGTGCAATAATTATGGTCTTGGGAAAGGCTTTCAGGCACATCTGTATATGGATTCCCTAATCCTTTGAGCCGATGCAGTCCGATGTTTGAAGCGATTTTCGACCAATATCCCGTGCCATGCGCCATCCTGGCGCACGGGCATTATTTGAGCCACTGCAATGACGCATTCGCCCATCTGCTCGGTTATCGGCGCGACGAGCTGCGGGACTGTTCACGCCTTTTCGTGATGGAGGATGCGGCGGAGCCCGTTGCAATCCATGATCGCCATGACCGGGAAGTGGCCGGCCGCCGCTTTCGTTTTAGACACAAGGACGGGCGGACTGTCGAGCTGTCGTGCGTTACCGCCCCACTCGGTGATGGGGCGGAACCCACGGGCGCCATCCTGCAAGTGACGGGTTTTCCCGAGCGGGAGGCGGCCTTGGACCCGCCGGCTTCCAGGTCGAGTCCGGCCTTCGCCAGCCTGGCCATCGATCACATCCAGGAAGCTGCCTACCTGATTGATGCCGACGGCAGGATTCTGGGCGCCAACCGGGTAGCCTGCGACACCCTGGGGTATGGGTGGGAAGAACTCCTTAAGCTGTCCGTTACCGATATCGACCCGAATTTCGACAGCGGGGCCTGTGACCTGGGTGCCGCCGGGACCACCCATCGAAGTGCACCGGTTCTGGATACCTATCATCTCCGGCGCAATGGCGAGCGCTTTCCGGTCCATATCCGTTTGGTCCCGGTCCAGCACGAGGGGGCGAACTGCATGATGGCCCTTGTCCTCGACGTTTCGAAAAAGCAACAGTTGGAGGCATTGAGGTATGGCATTCTGGAGGGTCTGGCCAGGGGAGCTCCCCCGACGGAGAGCCTCCAACTGATCGTGAACTGTGTCGAGGAGATCTGCCCCGAGACCGTGGCCTCCATCATGCTGGTCAACGATGCCGGCACCCACCTGGAACCGGGCCCATCCAACCGGTTGCCGTCCCGATACCTGGATGCCATCCGTGCCGTTCCAATCGGCGAGGGCCAGGGCGCGTGCGGCACGGCAGCAGCCCTGAAGCGGGCGATCCAGGTCGAGGACACGGCCAGCCATCCCTATTTCCATGCCTGCCGGAGCGTGATCCTTGATGCCGGCCTGTTGTCCTGCTGGTCGACCCCCATCCTCAGCGGCGTCGGCGAAGTACTGGGCACCTTTTGCATTTACCTGAAGACCACCGGCCAGCCATCGGAGACCGGCGTCAAGCAGATTGCCCGGCGGGCCAGTCATTTCGCCGCTATTGCCCTGGAGCGACATCGGGCGGAACGGCAGGTTCGGGAAAGCCAACAACGCTATCGCGACATTTTTGACAATGCCCTTGACGCCATGGCATTGCTGGAACTCGCTGGGGATCAGCGCCTTCTTTTCCTGGAAGCCAACCCGGTCATGGAAAGGACCGTAGGCATCCCACGGGAGCAGATGGTGGGGAAAACGACGGAAGAGATCACCTCACTTACCCCGGAACTGGCCGCCAATATTAATGCTCACTATCACCAGTGCCTTACCCGTGGGGAGGTGGTTGAGGGTGAGGCCCGGTTTGACCTTCCCATCGGCAAGCGAATCTTACACTCCACGATGATTCCCGTACGCTGCCCGAACGGTAGCTATCATCGCATTGTACTGATCGCCCGGGACATCACGGAACGCTGGCAAGCGGAAAAACTACTGCATACCCGTGAACAGGAATTCCGGGCATTGGTAGAGCATTCGCCCGACGGCGTCATTCGATATGATTCGAGTGGAAACGCTTTCTATATCAATCCAGTGTTGCGCGAGTTAATAGGTGGAGGTGACGAAGCCACTTCCTCGGTCCTTGAGCAGCGAATCGTGCCCACTGACCGGTCCGCCTATCGGGAGGCCCGCCGGACCGTGCGGAATAGTGGCATAGAGGCCCATCTGGTCATTCGATTGGAGGTGTCGGGTAAACGGCATGTTCAATATCACGATGTTCGCCTCGTTCCCGAATTCACGACCGAAGGTAACGTCAAGTCGGTGCTGGCGGTAATGCGGGACATCACGCCCCTGAAAGAAACCGAGTTTCAACTACGCTCCCTGGTGGAAAATTCCCCCAACTACATCTGGCGAGTCGACGCCTCTGGTCGCCTGTAGTACATCAACCCCGCGCTTCGGGCCTGGATGGGGCCCGGGTTCAACGACGGCGTCGACATCAATACCCCGGCCTCGCCCTGGATCACAGACGCTGAGCACACGCAGCTACGGGCCGCACTCGAGAAGTCGGTGGACCTTGGATGTCTGGTGGAACTCGAAATTTATTTCTCGAATCCCCAGGAGTGGCACCGTATTATGTTCGTACCGGAGAAGAACGAGCAGGGCGATTTGACGAGCGTCCTGTCGCTAGGGCAGGACATTACCCGCCAAAAGCAGATCGACCATGAACTGCGTGAGTCACGAAGCCTGCTGCGGGAATTGGGCGCCCGACGGGAAGCCGAACTGGAAGCGGAGCGTAAACATATCGCCCATGAAATCCACGAGGAACTGGGACAGCTACTGACCACGTTGCGCCTGAACCTGAGCCTGACTTGCTCTCAACTGCCAGGGGAAGATAGCCCGCTACGGGAGAAGCTGAACGACATGACCCGCTTGGTGGACAGGACCATCCAAACAGTTCGCAATATTGCAACTTCCCTGAGACCGGCCGTGCTCAATGCCGGCATCGCATCCGCCCTGGAATGGCTCACCCAGGAGTTCACCCGTCATAGCGGTATCCGTTGCAAGTTGACCCTGCAGGAAGGCATTCAATTGGATGAAGAACGGGCCACCGTGGTGTTCCGGCTGGTCCAGGAATCCCTGTCCAATGTCGGGCGGCATTCCGGAGCGGATCAGGTCTGGATTCGTTTGTGCCACCATGTAACCGGTTACTATCATCTTACCATTCGGGACAATGGCAGCGGCTTCGACCCGGAAGCCATTAACAACCACCAGTCATTTGGATTGATCGGCATGCAATAGAGGGTGCTGTCACTCAACGGCCAGATGAAGATGGACAGTGCGCCCGGCCGTGGTACGACACTTGAAATTACCATACCGGTCCACCAGCAAAGGACAGCTTGATGATCGAAGGGTTGATCGCAGACGACCATACCCTGGTACGTGAATGTTTGAAGCGACTGCTCGAAGGTACCGATGACATCCGGGTGAAGGCCGAGGCATCGAACGGCGGGGAGGTTCTCGAGGTACTGAGACGGGAAACCTTCGATGTGGCTATGCTCGACATTTCCATGCCCGGTTTGAGCGGGGAAGGCTTGGTGGCCCGAATACGCGATCGATATCCTGACCTGCCCATCCTGATCCTGACCATGTTCAACGAGACGCAAATCGCAAAGCGCAAATTGAAAGCCGGGGCAAGCGGTTACCTGACCAAGGATTGCGAGCCCCACATATTATTGGCCTCCATCCGAAAACTGGCAGCCGGGGGCGTGCCATCAGCCCGGAGATTGCCGAACGCATCGCCTTCGATCTTGAGACCACGGGAGACAGCGCTTCGCTGAATAACCTGACACATCGGGAACGCCAAATTCTTCATCTGCTGGCAAAGGGCCAGACCCTGAATGAGATCGCCGATCAGTTGGCGATCAGCAACAAGACCGTCAGCACCCATAAAGCCCGTCTAATGAGAAAATCCGGCATCAACAATAACGCTGAGCTGATTGCCTATGCCATGAGGCACCGCGTGATCGAATATGAGCCCCAGACTTGACAACCGGATGATGAAGACGAGGATTAGTCCGCTCCAATCGGCAGCGGAACAAGATCAACGGCCTGATGTGGGAGGACAACAGCTTCGTGCTCTATGACAAGGCGCAAAGGCTGACACCAACTGCTCTTCATTGGTCGAAACCGCCAAAACCAGTCAGTCGGAGCTATCGGTCTACATCCACCAAGTGCTGGAGCGGACGCGGTGGAGAAACTGTCAACGCTTCAGGTACTGATTGAAATCAATATCACTCGCCGACAGGATCGCCTGCACCCGGTTATGCACCCCCAGCTTGCGCAGGATGGCGGACACGTGGGCCTTCACCGTGGTTTCGGCGATGTTGAGGTTGTAGGCAATCTGCTTGTTCGACTCGCCCTTGGACATCCGCTCCAGCACCAGCAGCTGGCGGCGGGTCAGGGAGTTGAGCAGCTCCGGTGAGATGTTGTTCTCGTCGTGGCGATGGCGCCGGGTGCTTTCCTTGCCGGTGCGGATGATGTCCGAAGGCAGGTATACATTGCCGGCGAGGATCTGTTCGATGGCCTGGGTCATCTGTGCTCGGGGCGAGGATTTGGTGATGAAACCCACCGCGCCGTACGTGATCGCCTGCAGCACCACCTGCTTGTCCTCCTCGGCGGAGACGATCACCACCGGAATCGTCGGTGCCTCGTTGCGCAGGGCAATCAGCCCGTTGAGGCCGTTCATCCCCGGCATGTTGAGGTCCAGCAGGATCAGGTCGAAATCGTCCTGCTCCCGGGTGAGTTCCAGGGCGGTATCCAGGTCGTCTGTCTCCACCACTTCGCTGCCGCCAAACCCGGCTTCGATCACGCTGGTGATGGCTTCGCGAAACAACGGATGGTCGTCGGCGATCAGAATCTTGTAGGCAGGTTCCATGCAGTCGGGTGCTCGGTTCTCGTCAGTCTCGGGTTTGTCAGGCATAGCATAGCCCAAGTTATCGTCCAGGGTATCGTCGAAGGCAAGTGGAGAAGTCATAGCCCTGTCCTCAAGAATGCGTGGGGTTGACCGGATCGGCGACCCGGGTTGGCAGTCCGGCGCCCATCCAGCTGTCGATACCATCCTTGTACCAGTAGACGTGACGGTAGCCCGCTTCGGTGATGCGCTTGACCGCATTCCAGGACAGCCAGCAGTCGGATTTGCAGAACACGACGACGGGCTGGTCCGGACGATCGCCAGTCAGTCGCGCCAGGTTGTCCAGCAGGTAACGTTCCCAGGCGGGGTCAATCCGGCCCATGCCGGTGTTCGGCAGCCAGTGGGCCTGGGGAATGGTGTGATGGGGTTCGTCCTGCAGGAAGCGCTCGTGCCGGTATTCGGCGTTGATGACGTCGATCAGGACCAGATCCGGCTGCTCGGCCAGCATGGCCTGCAATCGGGACGTATCGATGGTGGTTGCGCCGGGTGCCTTGGCGGGCGTGGGGCTGCGGTATCGATCCTGGCGAAAGCCGTCGCCCGAAAACAGCGCCGGGTTGTCGGCGAGAGCCTCGCTGGCGGTATCTGGTATGGATTCAGCCCGGGCCGGAGCGGCCAGGCAGACCAGCAACGCCAGGTTCAGCAGTATTCTGAACATGGCCAGACCTCTTGTTTATTCATGACGCGCTGATGCCCGATCGCCGGGCCAGCTGTCCTCTATTGTTTGGTCCCATTACACGCCATAAGGCGGGTCGCTTGAATAAGACCATCGCACCAAAAAACGGGCACTAAAGTACTATTCTGGCGCCGTGGCGGGGTTCGTATCGTGGAAGCATGAACCCGAGACCTCATTCCAGACCCCTGCTGCAACTGGCCCTGCTGATGACCGGCTGGCTGCTTTCAACCGCTGCGGCGGCACAGCCCACGTTGCGGGTCAGCGTGCTGCAGTTCGGTACGGCGCACTGGGAGCTGGCGGCCATGCGGGAGGCGGGGCTGGACCGGGCCAACGGCTTTGAGTTGCAGGTCCAGCCCGTCGCCAACCTGGCCGGCTCGCACCTGGCCGTCTCCAGCGGCTCCGCCGACTCGGCGGTGGCGGACCTGGTCTGGGTGCAGGCCCAGCACGAACGCGGGTTGGACTATCGCTACCTCCCGTTCTCCTCATCCATCGGCGACATCGTGGTACCGGCGAATTCCTCAGTGCAGTCGGTCGCCGACCTGGCCGGGTTGCGCCTGGGTGTCGCCGGCGGGCCCGACAGCAAGGGCTGGATGCTGCTCAATGCCGTCGCTGAGCGGCAGGGGCTGGACCTGGCCGGCTCCGCGCGAATCCAGTACGCGGCGCCGCCCCTGTTGAGCGAAGCCCTGCGCCGGGGTCAACTGGACGCCGTGGTGACCTACTGGCATTTTGCGGCGCGCCTGCGGGCCGATGGCCGGTTCCGCAGTGCCTTCGCCATGCGCGACCTGCTGACCGCCCTGGACCTGGATGCCGACCTGCCGGTACTGGGCTACGTCTTCCGTGACGACTGGGCGCAGGCCCATCCCGACCGCCTGGCGGGGTTCGCGAAGGCCCTGGAGCAGACCCAGCGCCACCTGGCGGCTGGACCGGACGTCTGGCAGCCCCTGCGCCCCATGATGCGGGTGGATGATGACGCCACCTTCGCCCTGTTACGGGACGGCTTCCTGAATGGGACGCCCGCGCCCTTGACCGGCGCCCGGGTGAATGACCTGCGGCGGTTGCTGACGCTGCTGGGGACGGGGGAGGCGGCGCTGATGCCGGCCCGCCTGTTCTACGCACCGCCCTCCTGAGCGAGTTGACCATGTCCCGCAGTATCGCCACCCCGGCTTCCTCCCCACCGGTCCGGTCCTGGGCCCGCTGGATCGCGCTGCCGGTGCTGCTGGCGGTCTGGGCGCTGCTGGCCCACGGTCTGGCGACGCCCCTGCTGCCCACTCCGGTGGATGTGGGGCAG
The DNA here is from genome assembly GCF_004327985.1 of Marinobacter halodurans. Classification (GTDB taxonomy): domain Bacteria; phylum Pseudomonadota; class Gammaproteobacteria; order Pseudomonadales; family Oleiphilaceae; genus Marinobacter_A; species Marinobacter_A halodurans. The sequence continues at coordinate 42,561 of NZ_SJDL01000004.1, read as the reverse complement.
GCAGCCTGGCGGGAAGCCGCCTCCGGCGAACTGGTTCATCACCTGGGCGTGACCCTGCGGCGGGTGGCGATCAGCTTCGTGCTGGCCATGGCACTGGGCACTGCCCTGGGGGTATTCATGGGGCGGCATAGCACCGCCAACGCGATGCTCGACCCGTTATTGGTGTTCTTCCTCAACCTGCCGGCGCTGGTCACTATTATCCTGCTGTACGTCTGGTTCGGGCTGGTGGAGACCGCCGCCGTCCTGGCGGTGGTGATCAACAAGGTACCCAACGTCACGGTGACCCTTCGCGAAGGCGCCCGCAGCCTGGATGGCCGACTGGAGCAGATGGCCAATGTGTATGGCTTTACCTTCAGCCAGCGGGCGCGGCACATCTGGCTGCCGCAACTGTTCCCCTACCTGATGGCCGCGACCCGTGGTGGCCTGGCGCTGATCTGGAAGATCGTGCTGGTGGTGGAGCTGCTGGGCCGCTCCGATGGCATTGGCTTCAAGCTGCATATGGCGTTTCAGGTGTTCGATGTGGCGACGATACTGGCCTACAGCCTGGTTTTCATTGCGGTGGTCCAGCTGGTTGAGATCGTCCTGTTACAGCCCCTGGAGCGTCGTGCCTCGGCCTGGCGCCATACTGGAGGTGCGCATGCTTGAACTGCGGATCGAGCGTCTGGCCTATGACCGGACGGTGGTGGAAGGCATTGGCGCATCGGTGGCGCCAGGCGATCACATCTGCCTGCTGGGGCCCTCGGGGATTGGCAAGACCACGCTGCTCAATGCCATCGCCGGTCTGGTACCGTGGCTTCCGGCAGGTGCTGTTATCGGTCGGGACCGGATCCGGCTGGCCTACCTGTTCCAGGAGCATCGCCTGCTGCCGTGGCGGACGGTGAGGCAGAATATCCGGCTGGTGGGCGCTTCGGACGAGACTGTCGACCGTTTGCTGGCGGATGTGGGGCTGGCGGATCATGCCGAGTCGCTGCCGGATCAGCTGTCCCTGGGCATGGCCCGACGGGCGGCGCTGGCCCGGTGCCTGGCGATCGAGCCGGACCTGTTGCTGATGGACGAGCCGTTTGCCTCGCTGGATGCGGACCGTGCGGGGGAACTGCGGGAACTGATCCGCGCGCTGCTGGCGAGCCGGCCGGACAGGGCGATGATCTGCGTGACGCACGATCCGGCGGATGCGGCGGCCTTGGCCAATCGATTGTGGTATCTGGATGGGGCGCCGGCGACGTTGCGGTGGGATGAGCGGATCAATGGAGTGGATGAGGTAGGAATACTGTTGGATCGCCTGAGAGGGGTGGTGTTGGCCTGAAGGCGGGCGCCTGTTGGCGCCTCGGAAGCTAAAGAGGGTGTTGCAAAAGCCCCAGTATTCCAAAAGTTGCGTCGTACACTCCCTCTCCCCTCGAGGGAGAGGGCCGGGGAGAGGGGGCGTCATTCCATGTCGGCTATGACTCTCAGCGAGGCTTGCGCCTCGTCCCCCTCTCTCCCTCCCGGGGAGAGAGGCTTTAAACACGTTACGCTCGTCATTGTTCCGGAATAGCCCAGCAGGGCTGCCCCCATCTTCTTGGCCTACTTCTTGACCCACTTCCCATCCTGCTTGATGTACTGCCCGGACGGTGTCTTCTCGATGGCTTTCTGGCCGGCGACGGATTCCACCTTGGTGACGGCGATGCCGTGCTTCTCGGCGATGCGGGTGTACTCGTCGCGGCGGGCGGCGTTGATGGCCTCGACGATGGCGGCGGCGTCGCCCTGGGGTTTCACCACTTCCAGGTAGCCGGTTGGGGTTTCGCCCACCAGACCCTGGGTCTTGGCGGCTTCCAGCTTGCCCTTGGCAGTGTCCAGGTCCATCGCCAGGGCCGGCAGGCTGAGGCAGAGCGCGATCAACAGGGCGCCGATGCGTGCGGATACGGTCATGTCAGGTTCTCCTCCAGTGCGATGACGATCAGAACAGGCCTTCGTCTTCAAACAGTGCTTCCACGTCCTTGTCCACCTTGACGTAGATCTCGTGCTGGATCTTCACGTTCAGGTTGACGGTGATGGGCTCCTTGGGGGCCTCCATCTTCACCGTCGGCGTGCAGGCCGCCGCCATCAGCCCCAGTACCACCGCGGATAGCGCCGCCCGGCCCCGGGTTCCGGTTATCGTCATGGTTACTGCTCCTTCGTGTTGTCGTTCTGGCGTTGCTCGATCAGCTTTTTGACCCGCTCGGTCACCGTTTCGTTCACCCGGCCGCTCAACTGCAGGCTGGTGAGCAGCGCCGGGATGTCCTCTTCCAGGTTCACGTTAAGGACCACTGGCTGGCCGTTGTGCACATCCGGATTCCGGCCCTCGATATGCAGGCCCAACTTCAGGGTGCCGTCACGAGCATAGTCTATGGTGCTGTCGAGCACCGAATAGTGAAAGTTTTTCATAGCCTCGGCGACAATGCCCATTGCCATATTGTCACCTGCCAGAGCCTGGAGCCGGCTGCCCGGCAGCTCCAGGCGACCGCCGGGCGAGAGCGCCTGCAGGTCCCCGTCTTCCACCGCAATGCCGTCCCGACCGATGCGAACCGGTAGGGTGCCGCTAAGCTGACCGGTGCCGGCCAGGTCCTCGCTGGGGTAGAGTTCCATGATCCGTTTCAGGTCCAGTTTCTCGACGATCAACGGTACCCGGATCGGCAGTCGGGACAGGTTCCATTGTTGCGGTTCGACGTGGACCTGGCCGCCCACCAGGTCGGCCCGGGCCTTCTGCAGGGTCAACTGGCCGCCCAGGGGCTGGTCCTGGGCGGTGGCGTAGTTGGCCGCGAGCTGGACGGGCCCGATGGGCACGCCGGGATTGACCGTCTGGATCGACAGGTCCGGCATCTGGGCGGTGAGCTGCCCGTTCTTGATGGCCACCGAAAGGCCACCCGTCATCCCGGTCCAGCCAGTCCGGTTGAAGGTACCATCCAGGTTCCGGAGATCGGCGTGGCCGTCCAGTTGCAGGGGGCCGGACGCGGGTCGGCTTAGTTGGGTATCGATGTCCACGGTTCCGGCCGTCACATCCAGCAGCTTTGGCCAACCCGTCCAGGTGGCGGCCCAGGCTTTGCTGTCCTCCGGCGCCTGCAGGTGGCTGGTGATGTGGGCGTCGAGTTCGCCACCGAACGGCACCTTCAACCCCACCTGCGCATCGGCTCCGGAATGGGCGGTGAGCTGGCCGTCCAGGCTGAGCTGTTTCAGCGTACTCGTCAGCGACCCCTTGAAACGCCAGGACTGGGGTTTTAATTGCGGGTGCGTGATCTGCCCGGCGGACAGCCACACCGGCCCCTTGAGCTGCAGGCTGTCGAGTGCCGGTTTGTCCGTGCGGTAGTGTGCGTCCAGCGTCATCGACGGAAGGTCGCCACGGACGGTATCCAGACCGAGATTGAGGTCCTCCGGAGCGGTCAGCCCGGCCAGGGTGACGAACGCAGACGGGCCGGTTTTCAGAGAAAGGGCGGTGGCGTCCGCATGGCCGGACAGCGTCAGGTCCAGCCGTGGCGACGCCAGCCGCCAGCCGCCCAGTTGGGTTGTCGGCAGGCGGCCGGTCACATGGGTCTGCTTGAAATCCATCGACCAGGGCGGCGACAGCGCCAGGGTGACCGAGCCGTCCAGGGTCCACTGGCTGCGTCCCTTGCCGGTCAGGGTAACGGCCATGGGCAGGGTGCCTGGCGGAATCTTGTCGCCGTGTTCAGGCGGCTGCGTTTTCAGGGTCACGGTGTCCGGCCGGATGAGTGCGGGAAGGGCGTCGGCCCAGGCCGCCGGCTCGGTCAGGGTCAGGTTGGACTGCAGTGCGCGCGCCTGCCATTGCCCGTGCGAGGCCGTCAGGTCGACCGCCAGCTCACCGGACACCGTACCGATACCCGGCACCGGCCAGGGTTGGGGCAGTTCACCCTGCAGGGCGACCGAGCCGGACGCCGACTCCAGCAGCGGCTTGCCGCCGGGCCAGTCCAGGGTCCAGCGGGCGTCGAGCTGTGCAGCTGCCGGCTGGCTGGGCAGGGTGTCGTCAGGGACCGGCGTCCATTGCTGCAACCAGTCCACGAGCCAGGGGGCCTGTGGCCAGTCCGGTATCCGGGCGGTGCCGGTCCAGTGGCGGGTTGGGTCGGCACGGTAGTCGGTTTCCGCCGTCAGGGTAGGTTGATCGTCAATGGCCAGTTGGGCACTGGCGATAAGCCGTTGCGACGGCTGGCCGTCCAGCGTTGCCTTGAGGTCAATGCGATGCGAGGCCTGTGTCAGTTGCAGGTCCAGCGCGACCGGGTATCCGGTGTCACTGCGGTCCAGCGTGGCGGAACCATTCAGTGCACACTGCCCCGTCCGGCAGGGCAGGGAGGCGTCGAAATGGTCGATGCGGACGCGATGGGGCAGCCACGACGGTAGCTGGGAGGGAGGTGAGCCGTCGTCATAGCTTCTTGCCGGCCCAGAGCCAGAGGCCACCAGCGAAACCTGCAGGTCCCCGAGGTGGAGCGTCACCGGGCGCGGGATGAGACCGTCCCAGCGCCAGTCCAGCGTCAGGTCATCGCCGCTGATCGTCCACCGACGGCCGGACCGGTCGAGTTGCAACCGGAACCCTGTCGCACCGAGGTGGGACAGGCCGACATCCAGTCCCCGCCAGTCCAACTGCTCGATGCCCTGCGCCTCGCGGGTCGCCTGCCACCACTGGCGGATCCAGAGGCCGCCAGCCAACAGCAGGACAATGATGGCAATCACCAGCCCGAATACGATACCTCGCCGGGTCATGACGTCTCCTGACTCCCTTTGCTCATGGCCTGTCGGAAGCCGCTTCCGGCCGGCCATCGATCAATGATGTCCTGGCACGACTATACAGGTCTTCAGTGGGCAGCAGGGAGCGCGTGATACTTTGGTGATGAATTGGTGATGGCGCTGTCATGCAATCAGGCTGCGGCCAGCCTACGCTGGAGGCCAACCATAACGGAGTGCCCCGCCATGGCCCGAGCCCGGCTGAGAACCGTCTATCGCCATCCCTTACCCGTTCGCATCGGGCACTGGGTCAATGCACTGTGCCTGTTTATCCTGCTCCTCAGCGGTCTGCAGATCTTCAACGCCCATCCGCACCTGTACTGGGGCAGTGCCTCCAACTTTGAGGCGCCCTGGCTGTCGATCGACTACCACTGGTCCCGGGACGATGGTTATTCCGGCCGGACGCAAGTCTACGGCTGGCAGGCGGACACCACCGGTGTGCTGGGTGCATCGCCCGGGCGTAACGGCGAACTGGAAGGACGGGCGTTTCCGTCCTGGCTGACCATTCCCGGCTCCCGCTGGCTGGCCATGGGGCGCAGTTGGCATTTCTTCTTCGCCTGGATCCTGGTGATCAACGCCAGCCTGTTCCTGATCTGGGCGCTGTTCGCCGGTCACCTGCGGCGCCTGATACCCACCCTCGAAGACTGGCGCGGCTTCGGCCAGTCCGTGCTCGATCACCTGCGACTGCGCCACCCCACCGGCGAGGCTGCCACCCGCTACAACATCCTGCAGAAACTGGCTTACCTGACGGTGATCTTCGGGCTGGGCGGACTGATCGTACTGACCGGTCTGTGCATGTCTCCGCGGATGGACACGGTGCTGGAACCAGTCCTGGAATTCTTCGGCGGGCGCCAGTCAGCGCGCAGCATCCATTTCCTGGCGGCCGGCGGCCTCGTCCTGTTCGTCGCCATCCACCTGTTCGAAGTGATCGTCAGCGGCCCGGTCAACCAGTTGCGCTCGATGATCACCGGCTTTTTCCGCTACCGCGACGAACCAGCCACCGATTCGGCAACCACCCGGGAGACCCGCCATGACGGATAACACGCGCCGCCGCTTCCTCAAGACCCTGCTGGCCGGGGGCGGCCTGGCCACCCTGACCGGTTGCGACTACCTGTCGGAGAAAACCTGGTTCCGCGACACCCTGGCCCAGGGAGAAACCCTCAGCGACGTCGTCCAGCACGCGGTGACGCCACGCAAGGCCATGGCCCGGGAATACACGCCGGCGGACATCTCGCCCAGCTTCCGCGCCAACGGCACCACCGATCCCGATGCGGTCGAATACCGCATGCTGGCTGCCAACGGCTTCCGCGATTACCGGCTCAAGGTGGGCGGAATGGTGGAGAATCCCATGACCCTCGACCTGGCCGCCATCCGCGCGCTGCCGTCACGTACGCAGATCACCCGCCACGACTGCGTCGAAGGCTGGAGCGCCATCGGCCAGTGGACCGGCGCCCGGCTCAGCACCCTGGTGGAGCAGGCCCGCCCCCATCCGGACGCGCGCTACCTGGTGTTCCACTGCGCCGACCGTTACGGCCGCAGCCACAGCCCCTATTACGAAAGCATCGATATGGAAGACGCCCATCACCCGCAGACGCTGCTGGCCTACGAACTCAACGGCGAGCCGCTGCCGATTGCCAATGGCGCACCACTGCGGCTTCGGGTGGAACGCCAGTTGGGCTACAAGATGGCCAAGTACGTGATGGCGATTGAGGTGGTCGAGAGCTTTGATCACATCGCCGGTGGCAAGGGTGGCTTCTGGGAAGACCGGGGCTACGCCTGGTACGCGGGAATTTGATCTGGATCGGGCGACGACTTGTCGCTGCCGGAAACATGGGCCAAGCTGGAACGCGTCCATTCGCAGGTTTTTATCCCGGGGAGCGTCATGCCCGCAACCGAGAGCTTCCGCTGGGGCATCATCGCGCCCGGCCGCATTGCCCGCACCTTTGCCGAAGCCCTGACCGGTGTCGACGATGCCGTGCTGACCGCCGTGGCCAGCCGCGATCCTGTGCGGGGCGCCGCGTTCGCACGCACCTATTCAACGGACGCGCACTCGGTCCGGGTCTGCCCCGACTACGACAGCCTGATCGCCGAACCGGACATCGACGGCGTCTACATCGCCAATCCCCACCGGTTCCATGCCGACTGCGTACGACGCTGCCTGGAGGCGGGCAAGCCGGTGCTCTGTGAAAAGCCGCTGACGGTCAGCGCTGCCGGAGCGGCGTCCCTGTTCGAGCTGGCGGAGCGTCGGGGCGTTTTCCTGATGGAGGCGGTGTGGTCGCGTTTCCTGCCCGTCTGGGACCAGGTGCTCGATTGGGTCGGGCAGGACGCTGTGGGCGAGGTCCATACGGTGCAATCCGACTTCTGCTTCCGGCTGCCGTTCAAACCCAACGGCAGGCACTGGGATATCCACCAGGCGGGCGGCGTAACCCTGGATATGGGGATTTATGCGATCTCCCTGTCCAACTATCTTTTCGGTCGGGGTCCGGATCAGGTCCAGGCGTCCGTGCTGAAGGGGGAGACCGGCGTCGATATCCGTACCGCCGCCCTCCTGAGCTATGGCAACGCCGTGAGCGTTTTCACCAGCAGCTTTGTCGCCCGGCGCGACAACATCATGAGTATCGAGGGCGACGCCGGCCGCATCGTGATCGATGGGCCTTTCTGGGGCTCGGACCGGGCCACCCTGACGCGCCACGACGGCGAGCCCGAAGTCGCGGACCGCCCCCGCCGGGTCAATGGTTTCGAGTACCAGATCGCAGCCGCCATGGCCGACATCCGCGCCGGGCGCCTGCAAAACGCCCGCATCCCCTGGGCGGACACGCTGACGACGGCCAGGGTCATCGATCATATCCTGTCGGATGCCGGCGTGATCTATCCCTTTCTCTAGCGAGTGGCGTCAGGATGGCGCTCCGCTTCCAGTTGCAGCAGCGGCGGTTCGGCGATGCCGGGTAAGGTCGCCGTAGCAGGCCGGCAGGCTGTGGCTGCAGACCGGTACCACCGATTCCCCCGAACAGCCGCCGGGTGGGCGCCGCCGTGCTGTAGCCGTCGCCGAAGTTCAGGGCGATATCCACATCCGCCTGACCACGACGGTACTGGAAGGGTTGGGCTACGACACCCACATCGACCTGCTGTCGGTGCCGATCGGCTTCAAGTCGATGCAGAACAACGACATTGACGTGTTCCTGGGCAACTGGATGCCGGCCCAGCAGAAGTTCGCCGACCAGTACGAGGGCGGCTACGAGCGCCTGCGGGCCAACCTGAAAGGCGCCAAGTTCACCCTGGCGGTGCCGGAGTTCGTCAAGGAAAAGGCGGGTGTGACGAGCTTTGCCGATCTCGACAAACACGCCGACCAGTTCGATCACAAGATCTACGGCATCGAACCGGGTGCGCCGGCCAACAACCTGATCCAGAAGATGATCGACAACGACGACTTCGGCCTGGGCGACTGGACCCTGGTGGAATCCAGCGAACAGGGCATGCTCAGCCAGGTCAGCCGCGCCGAACGGCGCGACCGGTTCGTGGTGTTCCTGGCCTGGGAGCCGCACCCGATGAACCTGCAGCATGACCTGGCGTACCTGTCCGGCGGCGACGACTATTTCGGTCCCAACTACGGCGGCGCCACCATCTACACGCTGACCCGCAACGGCTACAGCGACGAGTGCCGCAACGTCGGCACCCTGTTGGACAACCTGCAGTTCAAGCTGGATATGGAAAGCCAGATCATGGGATCCATCCTCAACGACGGCGAAGAGGCCAACACCGCGGCGCGTGCCTACCTGAAAGCCCATCCTGAGGTGTTTGCCGGCTGGCTGGACGGCGTCACCACCGTCGATGGTCAACCCGGACTGGCGGCCGTGAAGTCGAATCTCGGGCTGTAGACGGCGCTCAGTCCAACCGCTTGTGCACCCGCAGGGTGGCGACCAGCATCGCCAGCGTGGCGAACACCACCAGCGCGAGGAGCTCCGGCCACAGGTCGACCAGGCCGGCACCGCGCAACATGATGCCCCGCACTAGGCGGACGAAATGGGTCAGCGGCAGGACCTCGGCCAGCCACTGCGCCGGCGTGGGCATGCCTTCGAACGGGAAGATAAACCCGGACAGCAGTATCTGCGGCAGGAAGGTGAAAATCGCCGCCTGCATGGCCTGGAACTGGGTAGTGACCAGCGTCGAGATAAAGATGCCCAGGGCCAGGCTGGCGATGATGAAGACCAGGGCGGCGGCATAGAGCTCAAGCAGGCTGCCGCGCACCGGCACCTGGAACACCCAGGCGCCGAGGATCAGTACCAGCGTGGTCTGCACCAGCCCGATGCCGATAAAGGGCAGCACCTTGCCAATGGTCAGTTCCGCCGACGACAGCGGCGTGGTGATCAGGAATTCCAGGTTGCCCTGTTCCCGTTCCCGCACCAGCGCGATGGCCGTGAACATCACCATGGTCATGGTCAGGATCACCCCGATCAGCCCCGGTACCGTGTTCAGCGGCGCTTCCCGCTGGGGGTTGTAGTAGCTGACGATCTCCACCGCCGAAGCGTCGTCGGAGCTGGCCGACGCATCGCCCCGCATCAGGCTGCGCACCGGGAACTGGCCAATTTGCCGTGCGGCCTGCTGGACCACCTGGTCCGAGCCGTCCACCACCAGTTGGAACACCTTGCGATCCGGGTCCGGAAGCCGTTCCTCCAGGTCCGGCGGAATGATCGCGGCGGCCTTGATCGTGCCCTGCTGCAGCAACCGGTCGGCGGCGGCCGGCGACGCCAGCACCTCGTCAAACTCGAACACCCGGGATTGCAGCAGTTGCTCCGCCAGCTCCCGGCTGGCGCTGGAGCGGGCCTGGTCCACCACGGCGGCGGGCAGGTGGCGCACGTCCATGTTGATGGCGTAGCCGAACAGCAGCAGTTGCATCAGTGGAATGCCGACAATCATGGCGTAGGTCAGCCGGTCCCGGCGCAACTGGCGCAGTTCCTTGCGGATCACCGCCAGCAGGCGGCGCAGGCTGAAGCCGTTCATGTCCTGTGGCCCCCCTGAGTGGCGGCCACGAAGACATCCTCCAGGTTGGGATCGGTGGTGGATACGCGCGCCTCGATCCCCTGGGTCCGCAGGCGATCGGTCACCGGCTCCCGCGTATCTTCAGCGTCAACCAACACCCGCAGCGTCGCGCCGATCTGGGCGCTGGACAGGACCCCGGGCAGATCGGCCAGTGCCAGTTCGGCTGCATGGGGGCGGTCCGTTTCCACCAACAGGGGCAGAGCACCCAGATCCGCCTTGAGCTGCTCCGGTGAGCCTTCCCGCATCAGCCGTCCCTCCTGCAGGATGGCCAGTTGGTGGCAGCGTTCGGCCTCGTCCATGTAGTGGGTGGAGACGAGCAGGGTGGTGCCCGCCTCGGTCAGCCTGAACAGCTCCGCCCAGAAATCCCGCCGTGATTGCGGGTCGACCGCACTGGTGGGTTCGTCCAGGAACAGCAGCTCCGGCTCGTTGAGCACCGCGGCGGCCAGCGCCAGCCGCTGCTTCTGGCCGCCGCTGAGAGTGCCGGCCAACTGCGCTGTCAGGGATTCCAGGCGATAGGTCTGGACCAGCTCGTCCAGGCGCCGGCGGGTCCGGGCGCGGTCGAGTCCGAACAGGTTGGCGACGAACTGCAGGTTCTCGGTCACGCTGAGGTCCCGGTACAGGGAAAAGCTCTGGGTCATGTAGCCGATGCGGCGTTTGAGGGTTTCCGCCTGCCTGGGAATCTCCAGGTCCAGCACCCGGATGTCGCCTTCCGTGGGCAGCAGCAGGCCGCACAGCATGCGGATGGTGGTGGACTTGCCACAGCCATTGGGGCCGAGGAAACCATAGACGCGGCTGCGGGGAACCTCCAGGTCGAGATGGTCCACGGCGGTCAGGCTGCCGAAGCGGCGGGTCAGTCCGTGGGTGACGATGGCGGCTGGTTCAGTCGCCATTGTGTGGCTCCGTTGACGCGGGCCAGGCCTGGGCGGGCACACCGGCCGGTAGCGACTGTGCCCGCTCTCCCTGCAGGACCAGTTCCGCCCGGTAGACCAGGCGGCTGGCGTCATCACCACTCAGGGCATAGTAGGGCGTGAAGGCCGGATCGCTGCGGATACTGCGGACCACGGCGTCGAACGCCTCGCCGACGCCGTCCACCCTGACCCGGAAACGGTCGCCGGCCTGGATGCCGGTCCGGCGGGCTTCCGGGACGAAGATCCGCACATAAGGGGCGTCGCCACTGAGCAGCGTCACCAGCGGATCCCTCGCCCGGGGCTGGTCGCCCAGTTTATGGGGCAGGCTGTCCACACGGCCGCTCCGGGGTGCATGCACGTCCAGTCGCTCGCGGCTGACGGTCAGTTGACGGACTTTCGCATCCGCACTCTGCATGGCCGCCCGGGCCTGGTCCAGCTGTTCGGTCCGGGTGCCCTGCAGCAGTTCATTGAGCTGGGCCTGGCGGGATTCCACGGCGGCGTTGGCGCTGTCCAGGGCGCTTTCACGATCATCGAGTTGTGCCTTGGGCACCGTACCGCGCTGGTAGAGCGTTTGGGTTCGTTGCAGGGCCAACTCCGCGTTGCGGGCCTGGCTGATGGCGCCGGCCAGGTCCGCCCGGGCCGCGGCGATGGTTTCCGGCCGGGCGCCATGGCGCAGTTCCTCCAGCCGGGCGGTCTGCTGTTGCAGGGTGGCGCGGGCTTCGTCCAGTTGTGCCTGGAGACGACGGGCATCCTGACGCAGGATCAGGTCGCCCTTGACGACCGACTGTCCCTCGGCCACCGCGATCTCGGTGATGGGTTCCGACGCTTCCGCCAGAACGACGATGCGATCCCATTCCACCGTACCCAGCAACGGTTCCGGCCCGGTGTCGCAACTGCTGAGCAGTCCCAGGGCAAGGCCGGCAACCAGGAGAGATTTCAGTGCAGCCATAGCGGCATCAGCGTCCTTCTGCAGGTTGGAGGAAAACCGCGACTCTTCCGTGACTTACTGGTGAGTATAGACGCACGCCAGGTCAGGGCATCCGGGGCCAGTGTAGTGCCTGCCCGGAACAGCGCACTGCGCTGGATCAAGATCGAAGGCGTTCACGGGGCCCCATTGCGGGACCCCATGAATCTCCGGCCCGCGGGGTTATTGCGTCGGAGCCGGGAACTGGACGTACGGGCCCCGGGGCTCCTGGTCCGGCGGGACATAGGCAGGAGCCGGCTGGCCGGCGGGCCCCTGGTGGCGAATGAACTGATAGATCGCCCGCAGGTCCTGGTCCGACATGTCCCGCAGGGAAAACCAGGGCATGGGTGGACGGAACTGCGTGGTGCGGGCCAGGGTGAGCCATTGTTCTTCAGTCAGTGACTGCATGGTCAGCCGCAGGTTGCTGGGGTAGGTGGTGCCCCAGGGACCGCGCCAGCCAAGGCTGTCGCCCGTCAGCCAGGCGCTGTCCGGGACATTGCCGCCGGACATGGCATAACCCGGGGTATGGCAATCGTTACAGCCGGCAATCTGGGTCAGGTAACGGCCGTGGCGAATCAGTTCGGCCTGGTCATCGGCAGCGACGCCGCCGCTGGTGGCGGACAACAGCCCAATGGTCAGTGCCAGGAGGAAGGGGAAACGGTGGAACCTCGTTGATGTGGGAACAGTGCGCGTGACCATATTGGCCTCCGACACGGGACGCGATCACGTTTGACCGCACACTCTAAATTAGCCCCTTTGCCGGTGGTGTCAATCGCCTTCGAAGGGCCTGCTCAGGGGCAGGCTTCCCGGCCCGGATCCGCCGGGGCGGTTGCCCCGCGCAGGCCCAACTCGTCGGCATAGAGCAGGTTGCCGATGCCCATCACCACGTTGCTGACGGAGATATGGCCGGGCGGGGCCGTGTCTTCGTCGGTGATGCCGTCTTGTTCCGCTGTCAGCAGGACCCGGAGGACATCGCCGAGATGGATCAGCAGGTCCAGGGCGCCGAAGTCTTCGGGCGGGTTGCCCATCTGATGGGCCACGTAGGTTCGGGCCTCTTCCACGATGGCCGCCTGGTGATGGCCCAGCAGGTCGGGATCGAGGGTCATCATGGTCCGGTAACGCCGTTGCCGCTCCAGGCGGATGGCTTCGATACAGGTTTCCTCGGCCTGTTCGCCGCCGGCCCGGGGGCGCGTCATGCCGGCGAGCCGGAAATCCACGTTGCCCTCGCCGAGCTGGCGGCGGACTTCATCGCGTACCTGATGCCGGGCCCGCGGCAGGAACTGGTTGATGGCCTGGCGCTTGGTCCGGGCCAGGTCCTCCCGGGTCACCTCCCGTACCAGCATGGCCAGGATGCGGACGCACTCCACCAGGTCCGGCCACAGTTCCGGATCGATCGACTCGAGATCGTCCGGCAGCAGCCGGGTGATGGTCTTGGCTTCGAAGTAGAGGCCGCTGATGTCGGAGGCGGTGAGGCTGGAGCGGGCAATGACTTGGCGCAGGCCCAGCCGCTCGATCTCGCTGAGGAGACCGGGGAGCAGGAGGAGGGTGTAGTGCTGTGCGCCTGTCGACGGTAACGCCATGGCATCTCCGGGGTGGCCCTTCCTGCCTTTAAGCGTAGCAGGTGGGACCCGGGGATGCCCGGCAAGCGGCGGTTAACTTCTCCTGAGCGTCCGGATCACCTCATAGCAGGCACCCATGGTGTGGTAGTCGGTCTTGCCGGCGGGGCTCTTCTCGTCCGAGTACTGGCGGTTGTCCCGGGTCAGGATGCGGTACCAGGCACCGTACTCGTGGTCGATGAAATGCGCCCAGGCGTAGGCCCAGATGCGGTCGTACCAGTCCCAGTACCGGGCATCGCCGGTGGCCTCGGCCAGCAGCGCCGCGGCGGCAAAGGTCTCGGCCTGGACCCAGAAATACTTGTCGTCGTCGCAGATCGAGCCGTCCGGCGCAAAACCGTAGTAGATGCCGCCGTGGACGTCGTCCCAGGCGGTGGCCAGGGCGCGGTCGAACAGGTCCCGGGCGCGCTCGATCATCCAGGGCTCGGGGCGGTGGCGATGCAGGATCAGCAGCAGTTTGGTCCACTCGGTCTGGTGGCCGGGCTGGAAGCCCCAGGGGCGGAACAGGTGGCGTGGATCGTCACGGTTGTAGTCCCAGTCGATCCGCCAGTTGGCGTCGTAGTGCTCCCAGATCAGGCCATCGCCCTGGGCGGCCTGGCGTTCGCAGATGTTGCGGGCCAGGGTGTGGGCGCGGTCCAGGTAGCGGGTTTCGCCGGTCGCCTCGAAAGCGGCCAGCAGGGCTTCGCAGCTGTGCATGTTGGCGTTCTGGCCGCGATAGGGCGACAGCACCGACCAGTCGGCGCTGGCCTCGTCGGCGTAGAGTCCGGCCTCCGGCAGCCAGAAATGTTCCTCCATCAGGTCGAAGGCCTGCCCGATACCGTTACGGGCTTCGCCGACGCCGCATTCATAGGCGGTGGCGTAGGCCAGCAGGACAAACGCCATGCCGTAGCAGTGGCGGGTGCTGTCTTCGGGCCGGTGATGGTCGAGGGTCCAGGCATAACCCCGCTGTGCCGGCTCCCAATGCACCTGCTCGAGGTAGGCCAGCCCGTGGCGGGCCAGCTCCAGGTAGTCCGGCCGCTGGAAGAAGTGGCCGGCCCTGGCGTAGTTGAAGATGAACCGCGTGGAGCTGACCAGGTGGCGGTGGTGCGTGTTGTAGACGCTGCCGTCGTTGCGGAAGTACTGGAAAAAACCGCCGTCAGGGTCCCTGCAGCGCTCCTCGTAGAACGCCCGGATGCGGCGGATGTGATCGCTCAGGAACGCGGGATCGCGGAAGTTCGGGGACTCGTTCATGGGGCCGTCCGTTGCTGGGTGGATTGTTGTTGTCTGCGTCACCCTATCCTAGCGGACACCCGGCGTCTGTTCGCCGTTGGGATGACCGGGGGCCATCAACCGCCGTAGCCATAACCGGAGCCCTGGAGATCGCCATCCAGGAAATTGCTGGCAAAGTCCACGAAGGCCCGCAACTTCGGCGAGACATGCCGCGACCGGGGATACTGGAGATTGACGCGCCCTTGGTAGCGGCCCTCGATCGCCCAGTCGTCGAGGACCGTCACCACCGTGCCCTTGCGCAACTGGGTGTTCACGGTGAAGTCGGGAAAGATGCCGATGCCGAAGTGGTTGCACACGGCATCCATGCGGATCTCCGTGTGGTTGACGATGTAGCGGCCGTTGGTTTCCACGGTGACGGTCTCGTCGCCGCGGTGGAAGGTCCAGATGTTGTCGGTGACGGTCTCGCCCAGGGACAGGCAGTCGAAGTGGGCCAGCTCGCTGGGATGCCGCGGCTTGCCGTTGCGGGCGATGTAGGTCGGCGAGGCACACAGCACCGCCTTGACCACGCCCAGCTTCGCCGCCACCAGGCCCTCGATCGGGGTGTCGGTGATGGTGACCACCGCATCGACGTCGTCGTAGTGAGGATCGAGGGTCCGGTCCGTCACCACCAGTTGCACCTCCACGTCCGGATAGCGGTTCAGGAAGGGGGGAACCGCATGGCGCAACACCTGCGCGCAATAGGCCTTGGGTACCCCGATCTTGAGCCGGCCGTGGGGTTCGCCATGGGCCTCGTCGGCGATATCCAGCACATCCTGGGCCGAATCCAGCACCGACTTGCAGTGGGCAAAGACCTTTTCCCCGGTGGCATTCAGGCGCAGGCTGCGGGTGGACCGCTCCAGCAGGCGCACCTTGAGGGCGTCCTCCAGCCGGGAGACCTGGCGACTGACCGCAGACGGCGTGGAGCCCAGCTTCTGGGCCGCTGAGGTGAACGAGCCGGTTTCCACCACCGTCACGAACACTGCCACGTCCTGCATGATCGACATCACGCGATTTGCACTCACTGTGCACAACTCCTTTTCCGTAACCCGGGCTAATCCGATTCGGGTCAGTTAGTTAGCATACCAGTGGACCTATCAGGAAACCTCCCCCGGCTTTCTGCGGTTCTCCCATCCAATAACACCATGAAATTCGAACGGGAAGGCGTGACGATGAAAAAGCTGCGCAGTGTGACGGATCTGGATTTTGTGTGTGATCGGGTTGACCACGTGGTGGCCCTATTCAGTGGCGGTCTCGACAGCACTTACCTCCTGAAATTACTCTACGACCGAAACGTGGCCGTGACCGCCGTAGCGGTGGACCTTGGCGACGATCCGGATGTTGCGACATTGCACCATGTCGCTGCGAGATTCGGTGCGCGACTGCGCATCGTCGACCTCAAGCAACTGTTCACACGGGAAGCGGCCCTGCCGGCGATCCGCGCCCAGGCCCGCTACCTCAATACCTTTCCCATCAGCTCCTCGCTGTCACGTCCCTTTATAGCACGGGCGGCGGTGGATATTGCCGAGTCGCTGGGTTGTAGCGCCATTTTTCACACCGCGACCCAGTCGCAGAACAGCCTGCGCCGACTCAACGGCGCGATCGAGCAGCTCGGCTTCAACGGCTATTACGGCTCACCCTATGAATACACCTCGATCAGTCGCAGCGACAAGATCCGCGCGCTCAAATCGATCGGGCTGATGTCGTTCGAGCAGCGCATCGTCAGTGGTGACAGCAATCTCTGGTGCCGGGAATTCGAATCCGGCGTGCTGGATAATCCGGAGGGGTTCAGCGTGCCCGAAAACCTCTATGCCTGGACCCGGGTGGACGCCGCCCGCCAGTCGGAGTCGACGGGCCACAAGCTGTCCATCACTTTCCGGGCGGGCGAGCCGGTGGCCGTCAACGACGGTGCCATGGAACCGCTGCCGCTGATCAACTACCTCAACGATGTGGTGGGCGCCTACGGCATCGGCCGTTTTGCCGGACTGGAGCACCTGGTCGGCGGCGAGAAGGTCCTGGAAGTGCGCGAAGCGCCCGCGGCGCTGGCGCTGATGGACGCCTACCGCCACCTGGAAACCGCGGTGCAGGACTACGAGCTGCTGCGGGAGAAGCAGGCGCTGGAGCAACTCTGGGTCCGGGAAGCCGTCGAAGGCCGCTGGTACGGCACCCTGCGGGCCGCAATCGATGAGTTCCTGCTGCGGGCGTCGCAGGATGTTTCCGGCAAGATCACTTACGACCTGTCGGCCGGTGCCCTGTGCCTGGAGTCCATCCAGGGCGTCTGCCCACGTTACCTGCGCAACCGCGACGAGTGGGAATCCCGCACGGCCGTCACGGCCAGCGCGCGTACGCTCGCGGACATGGAGCCCGAAGAGGACATTCTGCCGTTGGCAACCCGCCTTGCGATGGGAGCTTGATATGAGTGCGCAGGAAGTACCGCTGCCCCGCCAGACGCTGGCGCCGGCAGCGGAGGCGGCCGCAGCCGACCTGATCATCCAGGACTTCTCCTTCATCCCGGGCGAGACCCTGGCCGGCATGCTGGACCTGGAGCCGGGCGCCACGGACCTCGAATGGCGGGCGTTTGCCCACTGCTGGAACCGGTTGACCCGGGACAACTACATGGGCGACCAGGGGCGCTATCGCTACCGTCGATACGGTCGCTTCGAATACCGCATGGATCGGGATTCGCTGCGGTTGCTGCCCCATCAGCCCTATTCCCAGCCGCTGTCGGTGAATCCGCTCAACGGCGGAATCCAGCGTTATTTCGATCCGCTGGAGGATGTCTTCATCGCCAGCCCCGTGCTGCATCGCCTGTTGCGGACCATGGCCCGGATCTATACCGCCGCCGATGGCTATCCCTCGAACTGGCGGATTCGCCTGCATCCCTACCGGATACTGGCGATGCCGGCGGCGCCGGGACGTCCCACGCCGGAGGGCCTGCACCGGGACGGCGTCACCTACATCGCGTCGATGCTGGTGAACCGTCATAACCTGACCGGTGGCGTGACGCGCGTCACCGATAACGAGGGTGGCAACCTGTCGTCAGTCACCCTTGCCGAGCCGATGGATCTGCTCCTGTCCGATGATGAAACCACCATGCATGAAGTCTCGGAGATCCATTCCCTGGATCCCCAGGGTCCCGCATACCGGGATGTCCTGGTGATCGCCTTTGAGCGTATGGAAGCGCTCATGTAGCACAAGAAAGGATTCTGCCATGACATACACACGACGCGGTTTCCCGGTGGCCGAGTGCCTGCTGTTGCTGGTTGCGGCCTTCTGGGGGACCAGCTATGGCCTGTCGAAACAGGCGCTGGTGTTCTATCCGGTGATGGGGTTCATCGCCATCCGCTTCCTGGCCACCTTCTTCACGCTGCTGCCGGTGCTGGTACGCGAGTACCGGGCCGGCGGCGCGCGGGACTGGCGGGTCGGGCTGCCGACCGGGCTGATCCTGCTGTCGGTCTTCATCTGCGAGACGTTCGGGGTGCTGCACACCACGGCGGCCAATGCCGCTTTCCTGATCAGCCTGTGTGTGCTGTTCACCCCGTTCACGGAGTGGCTGCTCCTGCACCAGCGGCCCTCGTTCGAGAATTTCCTGCTGGCCGGTGTGTCGTTTGTCGGCGTCGGGTTGCTGACGTCGGGCAGCGAGGTCACGCTGAACATCGGCGATCTGCTGATCCTGTGCGCCGCGGTCCTGCGGGCCCTGATGGTGACCGTCACCCGCAAGGTGACGACCGGGAAGCGGATCTCCACCCTCAGCCTGACCGGGATCCAGTCCGGCGTGGTCGGGGTGGGGGCGCTGGCGGTGCTGGCGCTGTCGGACCCCGCCGCCCTGGGTCAGCTGCCGACGGATCCGGGTTTCTGGCTGATCGTGGTGTATCTGGTGCTGTTCTGCACCGTGTTCGCCTTTTTCGCGCAGAATTTCGGCGCCCGCAACATCGCGCCGACCCGGGTGTCGCTGTTGATGGGCACCGAGCCGGCATTTGGCGCCCTGTTCGCGGTCTGGTGGCTGGGCGAGCAGATCGCGCTGTCCGGCTGGGTCGGTGGTTGCCTGATCATCTTCGCGGCGTTGTATTCCATGGTGCCGCGTACGCACCGGGGTGTCGTGGCCACCAGCCTGAACTGATCTCAGGTACTGTGATTGCGGGCCTGTGTGCGAGTGCGGCGGCTGTAGATGCGGTAGCTGACCGCCAGCACCAGGCACGTGGCCGCCGGCGCGGCGAGGGCGAAGAAATGCAGTGACTGGTACAGCCGCGCACCGGCGCCGCCACCGACGATAAAGCCGGAAATGATCAGCAGGAACAGGATCGCCTTGCGGCGGTCGAAACCCTCGCCACGCAGGGCGCTGCCCAGCATCAGCCCCAGGTCCGTGAAAATGCCCGTGACGTGTGTGGTGCGCACGACCGCACCGCTGTAGGTGGTGACCAGCGCGTTCTGGGTGCCGCAAGCGGCGGAGGCCAGGCAGGCGCCGAGGAAGTGGCCGTTCTCAAGCAGGTAGATCGCGGCCATGAGCAGGAGGCCTTCAATCACCAGCAGCGAATCGTAGTGGCGTCCCAGCTCCAGGGACTGGCCCGAGAGCATGAATCCGGAAAGGGCCGCCCCCAGCAGGAAGCTCACCAGAACGCCCACCAGGAGCAGGGCGCCGGTCAGGTCAAAGGCAGCCAGCGAGGTACCGACGGACGTCGCCGTCCCCGACAGGTGGGACAGCGCCTGATGGGACACGCCGAGCAGCCCGATGGCGTTGATGCACCCGGCGGTCAGGGCCAGCACGAACGCGCCGTATTCCACCCATCGGGGTAATCGCGAGACCATGTGACCGCCTCAGGCCGAGGTATCGGCCGCTATGGATCGACCCGCATCTTCCGTCGGGCGGCGCTTCCAGTAACCGGCCAGCAGCGAACCCGAGACGTTGTGCCAGATCGAGAACAGGGCACCCGGCAGTGCCGCGGTGGCCGTGAAGAACTGGTTGGCCAGCGCCACGGCAAGCCCCGAGTTCTGCATGCCGACCTCGATTGCCATGGTCCGCGCGACCCGCTGGCTGAACCCCAGTGCCCGGCCCGCGGCGTAACCGCCGGCCAGCCCGATCATGTTGTGCAGCACCACCGCCACGATGACCAGCGGTCCCAACGTGGACAGCCTGCCGGCATTGAGCGCCACCACGATGGCAATGATGAACACGATGGCGGCCATGGCCAGCGTCGCCAGGGCCGGTTCCACCTGCTTGATCCGGCGCCCCAGGACGTGGTGGATGATCACCCCGGCGGCAATCGGGCCGATGACCAGTTGGGCAATGCTCAGGAACATGCTGGCCACCGGCACATCCACGGTCTGGCCGACCAGTAGTGCCGTCAACAGCGGCGTCGCCACCACCGAAATGATCGTACTGGTCAGCGTCATGGACACGGACAGGGCCACATGGCCGTTGGCCAGCCAGGTGATGACGTTGGATGCGGTGCCGCCGGCCGTCGCGCCGACCAGCACCATGCCGATGGTCAGCTCCGGTGACAGTTGCAGGAACCAGGACACGAACAGGGCGGCCAGCGGCATCACGGTGAACTGCAGCAGCACACCGACTCCGACCGGCAGCGGCGCCCGGACCACACCCATGAAATCGTGCCGGGACAGGGTCAGGCCCATGGCGAACATGATAACGCCCAGCAGCAACTTGATGAGGAAGGCGAAATCGGTGAACCAGGCCGGCTGCCACGCGGCGATGGCGGCGAAAAGGATGGCCCAGACGGGAAACAGTCGATTGATGCGTTCGAATGCCGACATGACGAATCCTGCAGGTTGGCTGGAAGACGGGTCCCGGAGGCGGGTTCGGATAATAGTTCGCAAGCGTACAATATGTGTGCGGCGCCGTCCCGTCAACGCCATCGCCCGTCTCATGTTGCGCCCTGCCGGGGCGATACCGGTTTATGGCGCGACGCCCAGGCGCCGACGGGCGGTCCATGCCGCCATCGTCGGAATGGCCTCATTCCTGCCGCATGGTCCCGTGGCTTGATCCGGGGCCAACGGCATGACCTGCAAGGTGATCTACGAGGATTGGGCGCCGGGTGCCTGGATCGGGGTGCAGTCCCCGGCCAGCGGGTGGCTCATGGTTTCGCGGATGACATCCACCGGGCAATCCAGTCCCAGCAGGACATGCAGCTTGGTAAAGGCTGCCTCCGGTGTCAGGTCGTGGCCGGGTACCACCCCCAGGCTGTTCAGTTCCGCCCCCGTCGCATACGCCCCCTGGTAGACCGGTCCCTGATGACACTGGCTGATGTTGACCACGGTCACCCCGCGGTCGATCGCGTTGCCCAGGGCATCCATCACCGCCACATCCGCATTGGGTGGATTCCCGACCCCGTAACTCTGCAGGATCAGGCCCCGGGTCTGCTCCGAGTCCAGGGCGGCGTCGATCAGCCGTGCCGGGATGCCCGGGAACAGCGTGATCAGGGCGACGGCCTCCGGATCGCAGTCGGGCGTGCAGAAGTCCGGTTGGCCCGGGGGCAGTAGCCGATCCTCGTACAGATCGATGCCGATACCGATGCGACCCAGCGGCGGTGCGTTGGGCGAATCGAACGCCTCGAAGGCCATGCTGTTGACCTTGCGGCTGCGGTTGCCCCGCAGGAGCCGTCCACGGAAGCCGATACAGACCTCACTGATGCGCCGGTCGGCGGCGAGGATCAGCGCGCTGGTCAGGTTATCGACCGCGTCGTTGCGCGGCTGGCCCAGGGGAACCTGGGCGCCGGTCAGGATCACCGGCTTGTTGCAGCCACGCAGCTGGTAGGACAGGGCCGACGCCGTGTACGCCATGGTGTCGGTGCCGTGCAGGACCACGAAACCGTCGTAGTCGGCCCAGTGCCGTTGCAGGACGCAGCCAACCTGCTGCCAGTCCGCCGGCAGCAGGTTGGCACTGTCGATCAGCCGGTCCAGTTCCAGCAGGTCGTACGCCGGCAGCACGGCCGCGATGCCGGCCAGCTGGCTGCGGATGCGGTCTTCCAGACCGGTCGCCGGAACGTAGCCCTGGGCCGACGGCACCATGCCCAGGGTGCCGCCGGTGTAGACCACCAGCACCCGAGCCGTCATGCGTCCACCGCGGCCGGCGCCAGCATCGCCTGCGGGCTGAGCAGCCGGTCCAGGGTTGCCGGTGCGAGCAGGCCCTCGGCCAGCACGAGCTCGCGCACGGTCGAGCCGCTGTGCAGCGCCTGGGAGGCAATCCGGGTGGCGTTGGCATAGCCGATGTGCGGCACCAGCGCCGTGATGATGCCGATGCTGTTGTCCACATGCCGGGCGCACTGCTCGACGTTGGCGCGGATATCGCGGATGCAGCGCTCCTCCAGCATGGAGCAGGCGGCGCCCAGCATCTTCATGGCGTTGAGCAGGTTGTAGACGATCATCGGTTCCATGGCGTTGAGCTGGAGCTGGCCCGCTTCCGCCGCCAGGGTCACCGCCAGGTCGCTGGCGATCACCTGGTAGGCGGTCTGGTTCACCGCCTCCGGGATCACCGGGTTCACCTTGCCGGGCATGATCGAGGAGCCGGGCTGGCGCGGCGGCAGCAGGATCTCGCCCAGGCCGGTGCGCGGACCGCTGGAGAGCAGGCGCAGGTCGTTGCACATCTTGCCCAGCTTCACCGCAAAGCGCTTGAGGATGCCGGAGAACAGCACGAACGCGCCCATGTCGGAGGAGGCTTCCACCAGGTTGCTGGCGGAGACGATCGGTTTGCCGCTGATCTCTGCGAGATAGTTCACCGCCAGCGCCTGGTAGCGCGGGTGGGTGTTGATGCCGGTGCCGATGGCGGTGCCGCCCAGGTTCACTTCGCACAGCAACTGGCTGGCTTCGTGCAGCCGGTCGATGTCCTCGCCCAGGTTGACGGCGAACGCCTCGAACTCCTGGCCCAGGGTCATGGGCACGGCGTCCTGCAACTGGGTGCGGCCCATCTTGACGATGTGGGCGAACTCGCGGCCCTTGGCCTCCAGCGACGCTTTCAGGTTCACGATCGCGGTTTCCAGCGGCTCGGCGGAAAACTGGACCGCCAGGCACACGGCCGTGGGGTAGGCGTCGTTGGTGGACTGGGAGCGGTTGACATCGTCGTTGGGGTGCAGGCGCTGGTAGGCTCCCTTGGGATGGCCCAGTTTCTCCAGCGCCAGGTTGGCGATGACCTCGTTGGCGTTCATGTTGGTGGAGGTGCCGGCGCCGCCCTGGATCAGGTCCACCACGAACTGGTCGTGCAGTTGGCCGGCGATGATGTCGTCGCAGGCGGCGGTGATGGCGTCCGCCTTGTGTGGCGCCAGGCTGCCCAGGTCGCGGTTGGCCAGGGCGGCGGCTTTCTTGACCATCGCCAGTGCGCGGATAAACGGGGGGAAGTGACTGATCGGTACGCCGGTGATGGCGAAGTTATCCAGCGCCCGCTGGGTCTGGATGCCGTACCAGGCGTCGGCGGGAACCGCCAGGTCGCCCAGGAGATCGTGCTCAATGCGGGTGTTCATGGTGTCGTTGCACCTTGGTGTTCTCGGGGTTGGAGAGAGGGCGGCACCGGGACGGTGCCGCCCGGATGGCATCAGGTCTGGCTCTGCAGGGTGCCGGCGGCCTCGTTGCGCGCGCGCAGGCGTTCGACATCCTCCGGTTCCAGATCCCAGGCTTTCAGGTCGATGTTCATATCCTTGAACTTCCGGGCCTCGAAAATCGGCTGCTCGTTGCCTTCGGCGATCTGGCGGTCGAAGTCCTTCAGGATGCGCAGGCCCGGCTTGAACAGACCGATCAGCGCAATCAGGTTCACCAGCGCCAGCAGGCCCATGGTGACGTCGGCAAAGCCGAACACGGTGCCCAGGTCGGTGGTCGCGCCCCAGCACACCAGGCCGATCACGGCGATGCGGAAGGCGTGGGCCAGCGGGCGGTTCGCCGTGCTCAGGAAGTCGACGCTGTTCTCACCCAGGTAGTAGTTGTAGAGGATCGTGCTGAAGCCGAACAGCAGCAGCGCGATGCTCACGAAGCTGCGGCCCCAGTCGCCGACGTGGTCCGCCAGCGCCGACTGGGTCAGGGCCACACCGCCCACATCGGCCATGTTGGACGGATCGTAGATGCCGCTCAGCAGGATGATGAACGCGGTGGAGGAGCAGATGATGATGGTGTCGATAAACACCGAGAACGCCTGCACCACCCCCTGGTTGGCCGGGTGCGGTACATAGGCCACCGCAGCCACGTTGGGTGCGCTGCCCAGGCCTGCTTCGTTGGAGAACAGGCCGCGCTTGACGCCCATCAGGATCGCCGCGCCGATGCCGCCGCCGATCATCGGTTCCAGGCCGAAGGCGCTCTTCACGATCAGGGTGATGGCGTCCGGGATACGCTCGATGTTCATGACCAGCACGATCGCGGTGATGATCAGGTAGCCGGCGGCCATGATCGGCACCAGCACTTCCGAGACCCGGGCAATCCGCTTGACGCCGCCGAATATGATGGCCGCCACGATCGCAGCCAGGGCGATACCGGTATACAGGACGGGGACGCCGAAGGCATCACCCACCGACGTGGCCACCGCATAGGACTGCAGGGTGGTAAAGCCGAAACCGAACGTCACCAGCAGGAGCAGGGAATAGACGGCCGCCATCCAGCGCCACTTTGATCCCAGGCCCCGGGCGATGTAGTAGGCGGGGCCGCCACGGTAGGTGCCGTCGGCTTCCGATTGCTTGTAGGTCTGGGCCAGGGTGCACTCCAGGAAGCTGGTGGCCATGCCCATCAGGCCGACCACCCACATCCAGAACACCGCGCCGGGGCCGCCCAGGGTGATGGCGACCGCCACACCGGCGATGTTGCCGCCGCCGACGCGACCGGCGATGGACAGCAGCAGCGCCTGGAAGGAGCTCAGGTGGCCGTGCTGGTCGCGCTGGAAGGCCTGGCTGGCACTGAGGATTCGGAACATCCGCCCGAAATAGCGGAACTGGACAAAGCGGGATGCGACGGTGAAACCGACGCCGACGGTGATCAGCAGGGCAATGAGTACCTTGCCCCAAAGCAGATCATTGAGGAATTCCAACATAAGGGCCTCTCCGGAAGTTGTTTTTGTACATAGGCAACTCATTTAAACAACCGCCGGCGGCTGATAGAATTTTGCGCATTGGCGGCACAGTGGTGTGACTTGACGCTCAATGCGCATCAATTCGCGCCAGCGCATTCTGGTGCCTTCCATCCAAGCGGGGACAATCGACCATGAGCGAGGCAGGTGTTCACGAAGACCTGGCGCTGAACCTCCGGCTGCTGTGCAGCTACTACAAATCCATCGCCGAAGTCTGCCGGCGGCTCAACATCAACCGGCCCCAGTTCAATCGCTACCTCAGTGGCCAGCACCGTCCGTCGGCCAATACCCTGCGCCGGTTGTGCGAATTCTTCGGGGTGGATGTGCAGGACATCGAGCGGCCGTACCAGGAGTTCGAACGCCTGGTGCAGGTCCGGCCCCGACTGCGGCCGGCTGACGACGAACAGGCCGGATCGGTCAGCGACCACCTGGACCGGTTACGACACGCCGGTGGCTCGATGGATCGTTACCTCGGCTATTACTTCGAGTACTACCTGTCCATGTCGGCGCCGGGCCGGCTGCTGCGGAACCTGGTGTGCCTGGAGCAGCGCGACGGCCAGGTGGTGTTCCAGCGCACCGAACGGATGGAGTCGGTGGCGGGTGAGCCGCCCTGCCATAATCGTTACCAGGGCATCGCCTATCTGCTGACGGACCGTCTGTTCCTGGTCGATTACGAGACGCTGAACCGCCACGAGATCACCCAGACCATCCTGTTTCCCAGCTTCCGCAACCGGGTCACCCGGCTGACGGGTATCAAGATCGGTGTGTCCGACAACAGCCAGCGGATGCCCTGCTGCGCCCGGGTGCTCTACGAGTACCTCGGGCCCAGCGTGCAGCTGCGCAAGGCGCTCCGGCTCTGCGGCCTGTATCGCACCGACGATCCCGGTGTGGACCAGTCCATCCTGGACGCGGTGAGCAATGACATGGCACCGGGGGAAGTGCTGTTCCGGGCCAGGCACTGAGCCTTGCGTTGAATCCTTAACAATCGGTATTTGGTCGGGAGAGAGACGCCCGATAAACTGCGCTTTTCCGTTCATCGAAGACTTCAGGATTATGCGCGCGATCAAATGTTTTTCCCTGGTGCTGCTCGGTACCTTGATGCTGTCCGCCTGTGGTGGCCCGGAGACGCCGCAGGACGTCTCCACCGCCTTCTGGCAATCGGTCATCGACGGCGATGCCGATGCGGTGGCCGACCTGTCGACGCTGGATGACGTAAGCCGTTTTGATGGGTTCGGCCAGCAGGATTGGAAGGGCGTCACCGCGACCATCGGCCGGATCGTGATCGAGGGGCCGACGGCCCGGATCACAACCCGTCTCGACGGGCTCAAGGATCACGGCGACAAGCCTCTGGAAACCACCACTTACCTGGTCAAGGAAGATGGTGATTGGCAGGTGGACTACGCCCACACCAAGGAGGCGTTCACCAACCGGCCGCTGTTCGACCAGATGATGCGCAAGCTGGAGGATTTCGGTGAGCAGATGCGCAGCAGCTTCTCGGATTCGTCCGACCAGGCTGCCAGGGACATCGAGCGCATGTCGGCGCAACTGCAGGATCGCATGGCCGCTGCGAATGAGGATTTCTCCAGGCAGATGGACGCCTTCGCCGAGAAGCTCGACCAGGCCCTGGAGGCCTTGTCGGAGTCCATCAGCAACGCCCTGGAGGACAATCCCCAGGCGTCACCACAGGATCGTCAGACCCTGCAGCAGGCGGTCATTCGCCTCGATGAAAACCGTGAGGAACTGGACGATCCGACGGTCCAGTCCGTTGCCGACAGCAGCCGGACACTGGCCCAGGTGCAGTTGTCACTCAACCGGCTTGGGGACCGTTTTGCGGCGTACCAGAAAGCGTGGAGCGAACAGGTGAAGCAGGTCGAACAGGAGATGACCCGCCTCACCCGGGGATCCTGAGCCCCGCCGGTCCGTTAATGGCCGGCGCCCGTATGCAAGGCGCCGATCACCGGTTTACTCCGCCGTTTCCAGCTTGTCCTGGGTGCGCAGCTCGAAATCGCTGGCGTCATGCCGTTCGTGCAGCTGCTGCTCGGGCTCGCCCCAGGTGCGGTTGACCATCCGGCCCCGGCGCACCGCGGGCCGCTGGGCAATCTTCTCCGCCCAGCGCACCACATGGGTGTAGGTGTGGGCTTCCAGGAATTCCGCCGCGTCGTACACCTTGTTCTTCACCAGCGCCCCGTACCAGGGCCAGATCGCCATGTCGGCGATGGTGTACTCCTCGCCGGCAACGTAGGTGTGTTCGGCGAGCTGACGATTGAGCACGTCGAGCTGGCGTTTGACTTCCATGGTGTAGCGGTTGATCGGGTATTCGTAGCTCTCCGGCGCATAGGCGTAGAAGTGCCCGAAGCCGCCGCCCAGCAGTGGCGCGCTGCCCATCTGCCAGAACAGCCACGACAGGCACTCGGTCCGCGCCGCCACATCCTGCGGGATAAACGCCCCGAATTTTTCCGCCAGGTACAGCAGGATGCTGCCGGATTCGAAGATCCGCTGCGGCGGGTCCATACTGTGATCGACCATGGCCGGGATCTTGGAATTGGGGTTGGCGTCGACGAAGCCGCTGCCGAACTGGTCGCCCTCCAGGATCCGGATGGGCCAGGCGTCGTATTCGGCATCGCGGATGCCGCGCTCCAGCAGCTCCTCCAGCATGACCGTGACCTTCACGCCGTTCGGAGTGGCCAGGGAGTAGAGCTGCAGCGGGTGTTTGCCGACCGGCAACGCCTTGTCATGGGTCGGGCCCGCGATCGGACGGTTGATGCTGGTGAACTTGCCGCCGCTCTGGTTATCCCATTTCCAGACTTTGGGTGGGGTATAGGTTGATTCGCTCATCACTGCCCTCTGTGTCGGTTGGTGGCCTCTGGCCAGGCGCTGGGTGCCGGGACGTCATCGGAGGCATCCTCGGATGCCCCATAGTGCACACAGCCCCCATGGCGAGACAAGTCATTGAGTTACCGGGGACAAGACAGTACGGCGAAGCCGGCAATATCGTTCAATGCCACTGGCTTGTCCACACAATCCGTGGATAACGCTGTGAGCAACTCCGGGAGAAGTCCCTGTAAGCGACACGGTACCTCCGTTCCAGCGATATGGCGGGCAAATGACCAGGGGCCGTGGCAGTGCTTACCCGGCGATCAGAATGCTCATTTCCCGCCCACAAAACGGAAGTCGGACGGGTAGCTGTGGAAACCGTCGAAATCCGCCTTGCCGAGCCCGACCCCATGCAGACGGGCTATCGCATACACCATGCTGCTGTGGAATAACAGGTTGGGCAGGATGTACTGGTGGATAAACGCGGGTTGCGGCAGGCGCACGTCATTGAAACCGGCGCTGTCACATTCCGTCCTGTCCGGATCGAGGGCGCTGACATCGGGCAATCGCTCCAGGTAGTGCAGGGTGCGCCGCACCTGCTGTATCACCGCCGCCTTGTCGTCTTTTCCATTGTCGAAGGACACCACGTCCCGCCCCAGCAAAGGGCAATAGCCGCGCAGGCTGAAGTTGGCGGCGATCTTTGCGTTCATCCCCAGTGGGAACATGTCCGGTGCCAGCGATTCTCCGAACAGCTTGTCCGGAATGCCGGTCAGCATGTGGTCCAGTTGGGCGACTGGGCGCATCAGCCAGTGTTTGGGTCCTGCTGTCATGGTGCCTTCAGCGTCGGGGGTTGGTCATAGAATGCCCTGTTTTTTGTCCGAAAAACAAACACCTATTGTCCACAGAAACCGTGGATAACGTTGTGGGTAACGTCAGGAGAACCGTCGCGGAGCCGTTCATTCCCTGCGTTTCAGCCATCTGGTGCGTAAATGATCGGCCGAGGTGAGGCTGGACACGGCCTAACCCCTGGTCATGTGAATGGATGAATTTCCGGCCCTTTCTTTACGGTTCGTTCCATGTCGCTGGCGGATCGGGAAGGACCGGTTCCCTTGTCCACAAAATCTGTGGATAACGCTGTGAGCAGTGGCAGGAGAAGTGGTCGCAGGCCTGCTGCAACGGGGCCTTCAGCGGATTGGCGGGCAATTGGCCAGGGCCCGGGCGGGTGGTTTATCTGGTGATCAAACCGATCGAATGGCGATCAATTCAGGTGCCCGCCGAGTCTTCCTCATCGTGGCTCTGCATCTCATTCATCAACCATTCCTTGAAGGCCTGCATGCCGGTGGTCAGCGGACGATGCTTGCGATAGACGAGGTAGAACGCCTTGTGGGTATCGAGCTTGATGTCGAACGGTACCACCAGGCGACCGGACCTGATTTCCCGTGAGGTGAGTGTGCTGTCTGCCAGTGCCACGCCGAGGTTTTCCTGGGCGGCGGCTGTGGCGAGCTGTCCGCTGGACAGCTGCAGGCTGCCCTTGGGAGTGATGAATTCCACACCCGCCTGCTGCATCCAGTCTTCCCACTCCCACGTGCGTTTACTGACGGAGATCAGCGTGTGGTGGCGCAGGTCTTCCGGCTTTTCCAGGGGGTACGGGTCCTTCAGCCGTTCCGGGCTGCACACCGGCACCAGCATCACCTTGCGCAGGAAGTGCACCTCGATGTCGTCCCACTCGCCGCTGCCGAAATAGACCGCCATGTCGGTGCTGGTCCGGTTGAAGTCCAGCAGGCCCATGGATGCATTGATCTGCAACTCCACATCCGGGTAGAGCGCCTGGAACCGGGCCATTCGCGGCATCAGCCAGCGTGTCAGGAAGTTGGGCGCCACGCTGATCCGGACCACGTTGGTTTCCTGCGCGGCCGTCAGTCGGCGGGTGGCCATCTCGATCTCGTCCAGTGCGTGCCTGACGGACGTCAGGTACTGCTCGCCGGCGGGCGTCAGCTCCACCTTGCGCTTGCTTCGGCTGAACAGTGAAAGACCCAAATATTCCTCAAGCGTCTTCACCTGATGGCTGACCGCCGATGCAGTGACAAAAAGCTCCGTCGCTGCGGCTGCAAAGCTCCTGTTGCGGGCAGATGACTCAAAAACGCGGAGTGCGTTCAGGGGCGGGAGACGGCGCATACGGGTTATCACTAATGTTGAGATATATTCAGCATTCTGCTTAGAAATGATCGCTTTTTCAACAGTAGTGGTGTCCTTACCATGAGCCATGTAGAGATCGAATCCAGCCAGACGAGGACACACATCATGGCCAAGCAAACACTGAAAACCGACACTCTCGGCAACATCGACATTGACTACTACATCCAGATCGCCCATCAACAGCGCAGCGAATACGTTGCCGAACTGGGTTCTGCACTGAAAGCCAGGATCAAGGGATTCTTCCGCGCCCAGCCCGCAAAGCTGTCCACCAGCCACTAAGCGCTGCGTTCCTCGTATGGAGGTTGGCTGGCCCTCGCGGCCGGCCCGTCTGCCTCACGGTTGCACCGGGGCCTCCTGCTTCCGCCCATGGGCCGCTTAACGGGTTATCCACATCTGAGCGTCGCAACAGACATCGTACCGAAGGAATACCTGACTCACCCCACCGGCCGTGCATCGACCGCCGCGCAATAGAGCCGATAGGCAAAGACGCCGGCAATGACGTAAAAGAACAGGGACAGGGATGCGACAGAGCGCACCAGTAGCGCCACGCCCGGATCGTATGACGCGGCCTGCCCACCGGCCAGTACCACCTTCACATAGGCCAGTTGCACCAGCCACGTAAACAGTGCCGATCCGATGCCGGCCAGCAGTGACGACACGACCAGCGCGATCATGAAGCCCTGCGTGCGGGCCCAACTGGCTGAGAGGGCGCCGAGCACATCCCGCTTCATCCGGACCACCTCGAAGGCCGCAAAAGACAGCTTCACGCCCGCCAGGAAGATCAGCACCATCAACACCCAGGATGGCCAGAACAGCAGCGGCAGGGCCGCCAGTTTCAGCGCCAGCAGCAATGTGAACAGGGGCGCAAAGAAACGCGGGGCCCGGTTCAGGTAACGCAGTACAGGTTGCGCGCCATCGCCGCGGAGGTCTTCGAACAGCTGCAGCATGGATGAGAAGGCCAGCGCGGTGATCGCGCACTCGACGATCATGAACCCCCAGCTCAGCACCTGCTTATGCGCCAGGGCCGCGTAGAGTTGGCTGTGGACCCAGTCGGAGGCCGCCAGGAACACCAGGTACACCAGGAACAGGCTGAAGATCGGGCGAAAGTTGGACGCCAGGAAGTAGAAGGACTGCTTGATGTAGGTGCGCAAGGGAAAACCTGTTATCGACGGGCGGCTTGACGGTTTCAGGAGCAACAGGTTAGCGCAGGATGGCGGACGTGTCTGCGACGCCGCTGTCCGGCCGGAGACTAAAGAGGGCGCCACGTCAGGTGGCGCCCCGGGTTGCTGGAGGCCTGGTCAGGCCAGGTCGAAACGGTCCGCGTTCATCACCTTGGTCCAGGCCTTCACGAAGTCCTTCACGAATTTCTCCTTCGCGTCGTCCTGGGCGTAGACCTCGCTGATGGCGCGCAGCTGCGAGTTGGAACCAAAGATCAGGTCCACACGGGTGCCGGTCCATTTGACGTTGTTGGTCTTCACGTCACGGCCTTCGAACACATCACTGTCGCTGGGGGACGGTTTCCACTCCAGACCCATGTCCGTGATGTTCACGAAGAAGTCGTTGGTCAGTGCACCGACCCTGTCCGTAAACACGCCGTGGCTGGAATCGCCCGTGTTGGCGCCGAGCACCCGCAGACCACCGACCAGGACCGTCATTTCCGGAGCGGTCAGCTGCAACAGTTGGGCGCGATCGATCAGCATGTCTTCGTCCGGCACCGCGAACTTGGTGCGACGGTAGTTGCGGAAGCCGTCCGCCTGCGGCTCCAGTGGCTCGAATGCCTCGACATCCGTCTGGTCCTGGCTGGCGTCGGTACGGCCCGGCGCGAACGGCACCTCGATGCTTTGACCGGCGTCCTTCGCGGCCTTCTCGATGCCGGCACTGCCGCCCAGCACGATCAGGTCGGCGAGAGAGATCCTCTTGTTGCCGGACTGGGCATCGTTAAAGGACGTCTGGATACCCTCAAGCGTCTGCAGGATCTTGCCGAGTTTGGCCGGCTCGTTCACCGCCCAGTCTTTCTGCGGGGCCAGGCGTAGACGGGCACCGTTGGCGCCACCGCGCATGTCGGAACCGCGGAAGGTCGAGGCGGAAGCCCAGGCGGTTGCGACCAGGTCCGAAACCGACAGTCCGGAGTCCAGCAACTTGCTCTTCAGGTCGGCCACATCCTGGACGTTCACCAGGTCGTGGTCCACCGGCGGTACCGGATCCTGCCAGAGCAGGTCTTCGGCCGGCACATCCGGGCCGAGGTAGCGGGATTTCGGACCCATGTCCCGGTGCGTCAGCTTGAACCAGGCGCGGGCGAACGCGTTCGCAAAGGCTTCCGGATCCTGATGGAACCGGCGGGAAATCTTCTCGTAGGCCGGGTCGTAACGCAGCGACAGGTCGGTGACCAGCATGGTCGGTGCCCGACGTGGCGAGTTCTTTTCCGGCCCCGGCATCTCGTCGCCCTTGGCTCCCTTTGCCACGAACTGCTTCGCACCGGCGGGGCTGGTGGTCAGCTCCCACTCATAGCCGAACAGGTTCTCGAAGAAGTGATTGCTCCACTGGGTCGGCGTCTGGGACCAGATGACTTCGGGGCCACCGCCCATGGTGTCTTCGCCTTTGCCCTTGCCGTAGCTGCTCTTCCAGCCCATACCCATCATTTCGATCGGGGCGGATTCCGGGTCCGGTCCCATCTGGTCTTCGCTGCCGGCACCGTGGGTCTTGCCGAAGGTGTGGCCGCCGGCGATCAGCGCGACGGTTTCCTCGTCGTTCATCGCCATGCGCTTGAAGGTCTCACGGATATCGTGGGCAGCCTTGACCGGATCCGGTTCGCCTTCGGGACCCTCCGGGTTCACATAGATAAGCCCCATGTGGGTTGCCCCCAGCGGGTTCTCCAGCTCGCGCTTTTCCTTGTCAATGATGCGGTCATCGCTGCCGAGCCATTCTTTTTCGGCGCCCCAGTAGACGTCCTCCTCCGGTTCCCAGGTGTCTTCACGGCCACCGGCAAAACCGAAGGTCTTGAAGCCCATGGATTCCAGGGCCACGTTGCCGGCCAGCACATAGAGGTCTGCCCAGGACAGCTTGTTGCCGTACTTCCTCTTGATCGGCCAGAGCAGGCGACGGGCTTTGTCCAGGTTGACGTTGTCCGGCCAGCTGTTGAGCGGGGCAAAGCGCTGTTGACCACCACCGGCGCCGCCGCGGCCGTCGCCGATCCGGTAGGTGCCGGCGCTGTGCCAGGCCATGCGGATCATCAGGCCGCCATAGTGACCGAAGTCGGCCGGCCACCAGTCCTGGGAGTCGGTCATCAGCATGGTCAGGTCCTGCTTGACCGCGGCCAGGTCCAGCTTCTTGAATTCTTCGGCGTAGTTGAAATCCTCGCCCAGCGGATTGGATTTGCTGGTGTGTTGACGAAGGATGCTGAGGTTCAACTGGTTGGGCCACCAGTCCTGATTGTAGGTCCCTTTGTCTTCCAGCCGGGTATGGGCCCCATGCATTACCGGGCACCCACCTGACTTTCCTGTGTTCTCGGCCATTTTGCTCTCTCCGTTATTCCTGCGTTGTTGGAACAGCGATCGAGGTTGAACGACACCTCGGATGTCGCGTCTGTCGATTTACTAAACGTAGCAACGGGGGGCGATTCCACAAATTTGCTTTTTTCAACCGGAGCAATAGTTTTTGGCTGTGATGTTGATGCTCGGTAATTGGTTCAATTCATTGTGGTTATGCGTCATCGTCCCGGCGACACAGGGCGTGGTGGGAAAACGGGCCGGTAAGGCTCCGGCTGATCGGGGCCCACTTGAACCGACGACCATCAAGTGGACCGCACCGTAAAGGCGCTTGATCTCGTGGGCATTAAAGTGTCAAAAAATTTTACATCAATCCCTCCGCCGTTCCTGTAAATGATTGACATACCGTTAGCTGGCCCGGTTATTGCGCGTATTTTTCGCCAATGTAACCGGTCGGAAGACGACAGGGACTTGGTGAGATTGAAAGACTCTTTGGCCGCCTGCCTTGAGGCCTGCCGTCCAGCCTGCCACATGTCCGGCTTCTGACTTCAACAATGACAATTTCCCCAGGCCCGTTATTGCGTCATCCGAGCAAGAACCCGGAGATCACTATGAAAGTCCTGCCCCTGCTGCTGGCGTTGTGCTTTATGTCCCCCGCCCATGCCGCACTGATTACCTATGCCTATACCAACAAGATCGAAAACCAACACGAGTCCTACGATGCGGTCGGACTGTTTACTGTTGATGACCAGCGCCGGGGCCTGGTGTCGGCCACTTTTACCAGCATACCGGTGAACTTCGAGTGGGAGGGCTTTGTGCCGCTGATGTACGATCAGCCGGTATCGGATGTCGGACAACTTTACGAAAATGGATTTGAGCCTTTCACGGTGGGGGATGCCTCCTGCTTCCTGTATCTGGATCTTTTCTTCCTCGATGCCGGTGAGGATATCTTCCACAACCTCGATAAAACGGCCCCGTTTGAAGGCGCGTCTGTTGAAGTGGTCAGTACCCATACCGGCTACTTCTTCATTGCCGGTCTGAACAAGGTCAGCACGGTCGACGTGCCCGAGCCCGCCAGCACGGCGCTGTTCGGTCTCGGTCTGTTGGGGCTGGTGGCCAGTCGGCGCAAGCGCTGCTGAGCCGGTATTGTTCAACCGCCCCCCCATCGTATCGCCGGTCAATCACGCGTTTTACAAAGAGGATGTGCCCGACTGAAAAGTGACTGGGCACGCTTCTTCCGATCTGGAAGGGTTGGGCCATGTCCGGGATTGCCGCTTGCGGTTGGATCCGGGGCGGGATCATCCACAGAATCTGTGGATAACTGCGTGGGTAAGCTCAGGAAGAATGTCCGAAGGCCTTATGAACAGGGGAGTGGCGGTTTATGACGGTTAAGTGACCAGGTATGCAGTGTTGGGACCCTCCTGAATGTCCGTTGCCAGACTGAAGCCAAATTGTATTAAGTAGATTGATTTGATGTTGATACTCTATAATCGGCTTCGATCATGAATCGGTTGGTTCAAGGACACAATGGAGGATTCAGATTTGTCGACCCGGAAGACACAGCCAGAAGATAAACTCGGTGGCTCAGAACGCATGCCGACGGAGAAGCCTCTGGGGGTGGCCTACATTATTGGTCGTCTGGACCGCTCCCTGAATCGCCACATACGGCATGCCCTGTCGCCACTGGGGCTGACGGTAGGGCAGTACACCGCTTTATCCGTTGTCAATACCCGCGGGCAGCAGTCCAATGCCCAGTTGGCAGAACGCACGATGGTGTCGCCGCAGGCGGCCAACGAACTGATCAAGACCATGGAAAAGAATGCGTGGATCGAGCGTAAACCGGATCCCACCCATAAACGCATCATCCAGATCAGCCTGACGGATGCCGGCAAGGATATCCTCGCCCAGGGGGACAGGGTCATTGCAAACCTTGAGCGTCGCATGCTGGCTGAGCTGACTGTCGACGACAGCCTGGCGCTGAAAAACCAGTTGCGCAGCCTGGTGAGAATGCTGGCGGAACTCTAGTTTCCGCCCCGGTTGCCTGCGAACCGGTTCCCGAACAGGACGCACTATCCAGCGCTGATTTTGTTCGGCTCGTTACCCCCCCCAACACCCCTCATCATCGTGACCCTCCGACCGTGTCGAGATCCCTGACGGAGCGCCATCGGCGTTGTCTTGCTTTTGTTCACTAATAGGAATAGCATCAATTTTGTATCAAGTTAGTTGACATGGTATTGATTGCGTGTGCGGCGATCCGCTAACGCGTCACTCACGGCGATCATCGAACCGTTCCGGACCGGGCGCTGCGACGTCCGTTATAGCCTGATAGGAGGTTGATGAATGAGAACAAAAACAACAACACAACAACGAACGAGCCAACCTGCGAAAAGAGGGCTGAACCTGGCCCTGATGGCGGCTCTCTCGCTGCCGGCCCTGCCTGCCGTTGCGGCGACGAGCCTGGAGGACCTGCAACAACAACTGGACGCCCAGCGCAAACAGATTGAGGCGCTGCAGGAGAAGCAGAAGCAGGAACAGGAGCAAGGGTCGCTTGCGGACCGCTCGGATGTCTCGCTCTACGGCGTTCTGGATACCGGCGTTGAGCACATCACCAACATCGGTGAGGACAGCGATGGCTTGACCCGTATTCCCGCGATTACCGGCACCATGGCGTCGCGGTTGGGCATTGATGCGCACATTGACTTTGCTGAAGGTTACCGGGGGCTTGCCAAGCTGGAGATGGGGTTCAATGCCGATGACGGCACCCAGGGCCAGGGCGGCCGCCTCTTCGGTCGACAGGTCTACGTCGGGGTGCAGACCCCCTATGGCCGCCTGACCGTCGGGCGTCAGTATTCGGTCTTCCTGTTTGCCCTGGGGACATCCGATCTCATCGGGCCCAACATCTATGCGCTGGGCTCCCTGGACGCCTACCTGCCCAATGCCCGCTATGATAATTCCCTGTCCTGGATGCACCGGTTCACCGACCGGATTTCCGCCGGCGCCAGCTATTCCTTCGGCCGTGACACCAGCGGCGGTGTGCCGGCTTCCGGCACCTGCGGCGGTGAATCCCTGCAGGTGGGGGACTCCTCAGCCTGCCAGGCCTGGTCGGCGATGCTGAAATACGATACCGGCACGTTTGGCGTAGCGGCGGCGATCGACACGCTCAACGGTGGTGATGGCGCGGGGGCGTTTTTCTTCAACGGCCAGCCTCCCGTAGACATGAGCGACTCCGGTGATACGGATCGCCGGACCAGCCTCGGTGGCTACGTAAAACTGGGGGATGGCAAAGTCGGCGTGGGTTGGCTGGGGCGTGAACTGGACACTGCGGCCACCAACATCCAGTCCGACGCCTACTACGTTACCGCCAATTACAGGTTCACGCCGAAATTCACGCTGGATGGCGGCGTCTACGACATCACGAACGATGATCAGGACGCCGACGCCACGCTGGCTGTGATCCGGGGCATCTATAACCTGGCCACGGGCCTGGATACCTATGCCCAGATGGGCTACATCACCAACAGTGACAATGCGGCCTATGCCGTATCCGGCGCCGGGCCCAACACCGCCCCGGCCGCGGGTGAGAGCCAGGAAGGCTACATGGTGGGATTGCGTTACAAGTTCTGACCCTGTGGTTGTTTCGACACTGGAAAGGGGCTGACGAAGGTCGGCCCCTTTTTTGTCTGCCGCTTTCCGGTGAGTGTCGGGATACGGTATCGCGCTGGCTGTAGCCGTCGACGTCATTCCATCCAGGATTGATGGGCGGCGGCGTGGTGTCCTGTTCCCAAGCGGAAAATGGCGTTACCGCGATGAGCCCGGCAGGGTTCCGGGCGTCATGCCATAGCGCCATCTGGCGCGTCGTTGCACTTACATCCGTTTCGTACGGCTAGGGATCGCGGCACCCAAATCTGCTGGCCAGTTCAATGTCACCCGAGCCCGTCATGAAGCCCATGGTCGGTCGACCATGGGGGGGCCGATTCGAGTACCGAGAGGCACTCGAACCGGAGTACGGGCATTCAGGAATAGAGGATCCGGACCAGCCACAGACTGATCGGCGGAAACAGCACCAGTACCAGGGTGCGCAGGATGTCTGCCGTGATGAACGGCAGGATGCCGCGGTAGGTGTCGCGAATGGGGACGCCGGGGGCCATCGAGTTGATGATGAACAGGTTCAGGCCGACGGGTGGGGTGATCAGCCCGACTTCGGCGACCACCAGGATGAGGATGCCGAACCAGAGGGCGAATTCCTCGGGAGACAGTCCGAAATCCATGGCGCTGACGATCGGGAAGAAGATGGGAACGGTCAGCAGGATCATGGACATGGAATCCATGATGCAACCGAGGATGATGTACAGCGCCAGGATGATCGTCAGGATCAGCCAGGGCGAAAAGCCCTGATCGACCACCCAGGCTGCGCCGCTCTGTGGAAGCTGTGAAAAGGCCAGGAAGGTGTTGTAGACCCCGGCCCCCAGCACGATGAAGAAGATCATGCCAGACGACACCGCCGTCTTCTTCAGGCAGTCCATCAACCGGCTGCGGTCCAGGCCGCCCTTGATCCAGGCCACCAGTCCGGTGCCTGCCGCACCAATGGCGGCCGCCTCCGTAGGCGTGAACCAGCCCAGGTAGATGCCGCCAACCACCAGGAAGAAGATCACCAGGACCGGCCAGATCTCGATGACGGCGGATAGCCTCACGCCCCAGGGAACGGGATCACAGGTGTTTTCGGCGTCCTTCGAGACCCGTACGATCACCGAAATGGCCACCAGGTAGAACACCGCGGCGAGGATGCCAGGCACGAACGCAGCGACGAACAGCTTCGCGATGTTCTGCTCGGTCAGTATCGCGTAGATCACCAGTACCACCGACGGCGGGATCAGGATACCCAGGGTGCCGCCGGCAGCCAGCGCCGCCGTGGCCAGCCCGCCCGAATACCCATAGCGCCGCAGTTCCGGCAGGGTGACCTGGGCCATGGTGGCGGCGGTGGCCAGGGATGAGCCGCAGATGGCCCCGAACCCGGCGCAGGCGCCCACGGCGGACATGGCGACGCCGCCCCGGCGATGACCCAGGAAGGCCTCGGCGGCCTTGAACAGCGACCGGGACATTCCGCCGTGCGCAGCAAACTGGCCCATCAGCAGGAACAGCGGGATGATCGACAGGGAATAGTTGGCAAAGTTGGACCAGCTCAGGTTCTTCATCTGGGCCAGGATGGGCGTCCAGCTGCCGGTTACCAGCCAGGTGCCCACCAGACCGGTCAGCAGCATGGCCGCACCAATGGGGATGCGGATGAAGATCAGCAGGATCAGGATCGGGAAGGACCACAGGGCGATGTCGATACTGCTCATGCGTGCTCGTCCTCCGGGGCCGGGTGAACATCAAACGAGCCCGTGTGCAGCGCCACGATGTCCCGCCACACGGTAAACAGGCTGGTGATCCAGAACAGGACCAGCAGGACCATGGCAGCGGCATAGGACCACCAGACGGGAATCTGCAGGATGAATGACGTTTCACCGTAGGCGTGCTTGTCGAGCGTCCCGGCAAAGTGGCGCCAGGCCATGACGGTCACCAGCCCAGACATCACCACATCGCCCAGCAGTTGGGTCCAGGCCATCGCCCTGGGCCCCAGCCTCTCGATGAACAGGTCCACGCTGATATGGCCCCGGAACAACTGGCAATAAGGCATGAAGGAAAACACGGCGAGACCGCACAGAATTTCGACCAATTCATAGTCACCGGGAATGGCGGACAGCCCGATCGGCGTCAATGAGCGCCCGGCGATGCTGGAGCAGGTGATGAGGATGGCGCTGATGAGCAGCAGCCCGCTGAATACGATCAGTATCCGGGCGGCTCCGGTGACCAGCGCCTCGACACGGCTATAGAGACCGACGGTGGTAGAAGTCATGGGTAACCTTGAACAGAAACGGCGTTGGCCCGGGCCCGACCGTTTCCGGCCGGGTCATTGTCATGCAGGAACGGGGAGGGTGGTTTGCCTGGGGCCCCTCACATCTCGGCATCATACTTGTCGATCAGGGATCTGGCCGTGTCGTAGAGCTCCTGGCCGTGCAGGCCCTTGCCGTTCATCTCCTCGATCCAGTCGGCCGTTACGGCTTCACTGGCCTTGTGCCAGCGCGCGGTTTCTTCAGGGTCTAGGGTGACCGTCGTGTTGCCGGCCTTATCCGCCGCCGCCCGGCCATTGCGATCGCCTGCGTCCATGGCCTGGCCGAACCACTTGGCGAGTTCCATTCCCGAATTGTCATCGATCACCTTCTGCAGGTCGGCCGGCAGACTCTGGTAGCGGTCCTCGTTCATGGCGAACAGGAAGGTGGCGGTATACAGGCCGCGCTTGCCGGAGAATTCGGTGTGATAGGGAGCCAGTTCCGCAATCTTGAGGGCGGTGGTGACTTCGAAAGGCATCACGGTACCGTCGATGACACCCTTGGAGAGGGCCTCGGGGGTGGCTGACACCGGCATGCCAATGGCGCTGGCGCCCAGGGAGGTCAGCATGGCGTTGACCACACGTGACGTGCCCCGGATTTTCAGGCCTTCCAGGTCCTCGAGGGAGCGGATGGCCTGGTTCCGGGTGTGGAGCAGGCCGGGGCCGTGGGTGTGGACCGCGAGCACATGGATGCCCGGCAGGTCACCCTTCATGTATTTCTCGTAGTACGCCTGGAACGCCATGGACGAGCCGGTGGCGGAGGTCGCCATGAACGGCAGCTCGAACACTTCGGTCTTGGGGAAGCGGCCCGGGGTGTAGCCGAACAGCGTCCAGGTTAGGTCCACGACGCCGTCCCGCACCTGGTCGACCAGGTCGGCGGGCCGGCCACCCAACTGCATGGAGGGATACAACTGGACTTCAATACGTCCCCCGGACTGCGCTTCGATCTTCTTGGCCCAGGGCTCGAGGACCTTGGACGGGATCGTCGCTTGTGGCGGGAGCATCTGGTGCAGGCGCAGGATGACATCGGCGGCATTCGCGGATACGGCACTTCCTGCAAGGAAGAGCACAACCAGGAGCCTTGAGGCCAGCAACTTGAACATGGGGTCACCTCGTCTTGTTTTTGTAGTGCGTTCGGATCGTCGTGCGCTGACATCCCCTTGCGCCCGGCAGGTTTTCTGCGGGCTCTGGGTTTATCAATGTAGTATCAATTTTGTTGATATTTGCAATGTATACCGGTCGACAGGTGAGCGCAAGTCGTCCCATGAAAAAGGACACGCTGTTCGGAGTGGCCGGAAAACGTGCCTATCGGAGATGCCCGAAAAGGGGGACGAGCGGGGGGAATGCGACGTCCAGTGTCATCCACAGAATCTGTGGATAACTGCGTGGGTAAGCTCAGGATGAATGGCCCAGAGCCCGATAGCTGCTGGATTGACGGATCGTGGCCGGTAAATGACCAGGGGTTGTCAGGTTGCGGCAAATGCGGTCAAAAGCTGACCGGTCGAGCCTCGAGGACCCCGGCGCCGGAAAGGGCCCGAGTGAAAAAGCTGGCGCAGGAAACCCGTCACAGAATCCGGCCGTTGGGCCCGGCCGACAGCGGGAAACTGCGCTAGAATCAGCCGGATCAAACCACGCCCCGCCCACGGGCATCAAGGGCATCTCCAACAGGACGCTGTTGCCATGGAAGAACGCACCCGCACGCTGATTGATACGCCTACCCGCTATGGGCTCATTGTGATGGCCGTGGCCCAGGGATGGCTGCTGTATTTTCTCCACCTTGCCATTGACCAGCGATTCTGGCCGGCCACCGACGTGACCTGGCTGGTCTCGCTGTATGCGGTGATCATCGGAGTGCCGGCCTTCTTCTATCTGGGCCTCGAAAGACTGCGGGACACTCGCAACCTGATCGCCGCCGCGCTGTTGACACCCCTTCTGTTCGGACTGGGATGGCACCTGGGGTGGCTGATCTCGGGGAGCCGAAGCTCCGGTACGGTTGAGTTCGGCTTTTTCTTCTGCGGCAGTATTGGCGTGGCTCTGTTCATCCTGGCGCTCTACTTTCGCAGTTGGTCGTTCAATGACCGGCTGACGTTCCGCTACAGCCAGTTGCTGGAGTATTCCTGGCAGCAGGCCCTGACGATGGCGATGGTCGGGCTCTTCATCCTGGTGTTCTGGCTGCTTCTGCTGATCTGGGCGTTGTTGTTCAAGGTGATCGGCATCGGTTTCTTCGCCGATCTGTTTGGCGAACCGGTGTTCATTTACCCGGTGACGGCGCTGGTCGGTGGTTGGGGGCTTGTACTGACCCGTGAGCGCATCCGTTTGATTGTCACGACCCGGGCCGTGTGTGAAGCGTTGATCAAGGCCTTGTTACCCCTGGCGGTCCTGATCGCGGTCCTGTTCCTCGCGGCGCTGCCCTTCACGGGACTGGATGCGATCTGGGACACCGGTCGTGCCGCGCTCCTGATGATGCTCCTGACGGTGGTGGTGCTGTTTTTCTTCAATGCGGTGCTGAGCGATGACCCGGACCATCCCGCCTATCCGGCCTGGCTTCGCCGGTTCGTATTGTTCGGAGTCATGCTGTTGCCCGTCAATTCCCTGCTGGCCGCCTGGGCGCTTGGTTTGCGGATCGATCAGTATGGCCTGACGGTCGACCGTCTGATTGCCGCGGTTCTGCAGTTGCTGATTGCGGCATTTACGCTGACCTACGCCGTCGTCATTCCGTGGCACCGCCGCCGGGCACTCGAGGGCATCCGGACGGCCAATCAATGGCTGGCCCTGCTGGTCGCTGCGGTACTGATCCTGATTCACACGCCGCTCGCCGACCTGCGCGACTGGTCCGCCCAGAGCCAGGTGGATCGCCTGATCAGCGGTCGTGTGGCGCCCGATGCATTCGACTACCGATACCTGCGCTTCGAGCTGGGCCAGTACGGTCAGGACGCCCTGCACGACCTGAAACAGTCGGACTTCGCAAAGAATCACCCGATCGTGAACCTGCGCATCGAGACGGTTCTCACGCACGACAATCGGTGGCAGAACCTGCCGGATATCAAAGCCGATAATCTGTCGGCCATCCGTAGCGTCGTTGAGGTTACTCCCGATGGTGCCGGTGTGCCGGACAGCCTGTTGAAACGCTTCATTGACGACGCCCCGCGCTGCCTTTCCCGGAAGCAGCACTGTCGACTGGTTCGCGTCGTGGATGCGGTACCCGGGCCGCAGTGGTGGGGCCTTACGGAACACAGCTATCCGGCTGGCGTGGTGT
Source organism: Marinobacter halodurans (assembly GCF_004327985.1). Lineage (GTDB taxonomy): Bacteria > Pseudomonadota > Gammaproteobacteria > Pseudomonadales > Oleiphilaceae > Marinobacter_A > Marinobacter_A halodurans. The sequence goes on along the minus strand of NZ_SJDL01000004.1, from coordinate 320 downwards.
ATCAGGCCAACGGCGAGGACTGGCTGCAGGTGGGCACGTTATCAAGCCGGACCTGCCCGGGTGACATCGCGGTGCGCCTGCGGAATGTCGAGCGGCTGAAGCGGGTGCCGGGCAGTCGCTTCGTCTATGGCGATGGCGAGTGTTTTTACCGGATCGATGCGGACGACGCCTATCTGCGATCGCTGGCCGCACCCTAGTGTCCCTTAACAAAAGTTCGTCGAATTTTTATGGTTAAAGTTTATAATTGCAGAAAACATCGAGGGAGCTACTGCAATGGGACGACCGGTCACCCCTTTGATTATTACAGACGAAGAACGCGA
>NZ_SJDL01000003.1 GCF_004327985.1 Marinobacter halodurans | reverse complement strand
GGAGGCAAGGTAGATAAATTGATAACTGCGAATGTGGTAGCGCCAACAAATGCAACCATTGCCGCTGCCAAACAGAACTTGTAGACACCGACCATTCACAGTTCTCCATGACTACGCATTTAACGCTCAGGCGCAGCGGCCGGTTTGGAGTGCAACGGAAAACCGGTCCGACTGGCGCGGCTGGTTATGTGGTACTCCCAAGTTCCGACAATCTCACCCGGGGTTGGCACGCCACAAAATCCAGCGTAGATAATTATTGTGCCCTGGGCACCAATCTTGGCGGTATTCACCAAGCACCCATTTTCTTTTTTTATCCAATTCGTTTGTTCAGCGCCGTTGAACAGAGATTGGTCAGCTACCAACAACCTTATCAATCATGCTTGGCGGAAACACCTGAGTTTTATTGCTGGCAACAGATATGGCTGGCCCGCCGGGGATTCCCTATTCTCTTCAATCATCCGATCTTCTTTGAGCCGAACACCTTGAGCCTGGCAACCACTAGTTCTGACTTCAATCTGCCCGACCCACATAACATTTGTATATGAGTCGCCACGACCGTTTTTCCAACGACTCATATTTCAATCCCAACATGTCTCCAACCTAGGCAGAAAGTCCCCTCAGGTCAATAACTTCCCATTATTCTGCTTTCTGGTTTTCCAAACAAAAATGATCATAAAGACCACTATCCTCATTTTCTGTCGAAGCGGCAACCTGCTGATTTAAAAGCCGAAGTCATAGATTTTCAAAATTCCGCCCAGTTCATGGTCGCAACGACCATTTTTCCGGTTACCCGAGTCTTGTGGCTGACGTAGGCCCAATAAACAGCTATTAAATGGACACACATGTCATGGATGTTCCACCTCCTGTGCCGGCGAAGCCCATGCGCTTTATGGATCAGCTGCGTGTCACGATTCGTTCCCGGAATCTCGCTTACAAGACTGAAAAAACCTATCTCCACTGGGTCCGTCGATATATTCATTTTCATGACCGAATCCATCCAGCCAAACTAGGCGCCTTAGACGTTGAACGGTTCCTTTCGCATCTTGCCGTCGATAGAGACAGCAGTGTCAGCACTCAGAAGACTGCGCTGAATACCCTTGTTTTTCTATACACCCATCACTTGAATCAGCCACTCGGAGATCTGCAGTTCGAATCAGCGAGCCGGGCAAAACGCCTGCCCACCGTTTTCTCCCATGAGGAAGTGGTGGCCGTTCTGGCCTGCCTGGAGGAGACCAATGCCCTGGTCGCAAAACTCATGTACGGAACGGGTTTGAGGATCAATGAAGCGCTGCGACTGCGCATCAAGGATGTGGATTTCAGCATGCAGCAGATCGTTGTCCGAAACGGAAAGGGAAACAAAGACCGTGTAACTATGCTGCCCCAGACCCTCACGGAACCACTACGTAGTCAGAAAGCCTTCGTGGAGGCGCAACATCATCGCGATCTGCTGAGCGGGTTTGGCGAGGTTTACATGCCAGCGGCCCTGGCGAGGAAATATCCGAGTGCTGCGCGCGAGTTGGCATGGCAATACCTGTTCCCCGCACAAAGGATATCGGTCGATCCCCGAAGTGGCATAAAACGTCGGCATCACATACAGGATCAGGTGGTACAACGAGCCATCCGAAGGGCAATTCAAACAGCGGGCATCCATAAGCAAGCCAACAGTCACGTCCTCCGCCACAGCTTTGCGACTCGCCTGCTCGAAGCCGGCTATGACATCCGCACCATTCAAAAGCTGCTGGGTCACTCCGATGTAAGGACCACGGAGATATACACGCACGTGGTCAGGCAGGGTGGCTTTGGCGTGCGTAGCCCCGTTGACGTGGGCTGATGTCAACGGGGTTGTGAAGGGATTGCCGGCTACCCTTCAGCCTTCCCAATAGCGCCGGCCGTCCGAGCCAATTCATCAATCACACCATCCAGCTTCTTCTGCCACTCGACGTCCCTGAACTCGCCATTGCCGTCAAACGCATCGCCGGCTTTGACGATGGCCAGTTGGCTGGGAATCACCTGCACACCGATGTTGCCCAGCATCATGCGCAGGGGCACCAGACCGCGCAGTCCACCGAGGGCGCCCGGTGATGCGGCCACGAGGCCGGCGACTTTGCCGCGGAAGGCGACCAGCCCCGGCACGTCGCCGTCCGGGCGGCTGATCCAGTGCAGGGTGTTGACCAACAGCGGGCTGAGGGTGCTGTTGTATTCCGGTGAGGCAATGCAGAAGCCGTGGTGACTGGCGAACAGTTGCCTCAGGTCGCGAACGTCGTTCGGAACCCCTTTTTCCTGCTCCAAGTCGCCGTTATAGATGGGGACATTGTAGTGGGAGAGGTTTATGCGGGTGACGTCGATGTCGCCCCGTCTTTCCGCCGTGCGGGCGGCGGCTTCGGCGAGTTGGGCGTTGAACGAGCCGGTCCGGGTGCTGCCGGCCATGAACAGGATTCGGGTGTTCTGGGTCATACGGGTCTCCTTGACGACGTTCGATGTCATCCTAAACAGTATAGGGATATGGTGGGACTATAAGGGTGATAGCGACGCAACTTTGACACACGCCAGTGACTTTAAGTGGCTAGTTTCTATACTGGGAGAGCATAATCATAAAAACGTGACAGTGTCATCTTGAGACAACATGGCGAAGTGATTGGGGACCTCGAAGTGAGGACTTGAACTTTCAGGGAGAGCACCATGGCGTATCAGAACACCGAAACCCGGAGCGACTCGACGTCCGAGTCGCAGCACGACAATGCCCTGTCCATCCCCATGGGCGAGTATGAGACACGGCGGGCACCGTACTTCTGGGAACGCAAACTACTGACCAAACTGATGGAGTATGTGGGCGGCCCACCGGTGCAGTTCGAGCTTTGGGACGGCTCCCAGGTGCGGCTCGATGGGACATCTCCCCGCTTTACGCTGGGCCTGACCGATCCCAAGGCCCTCTACCACCTTGTCGCCAATCCCAACCTTGCCTTCGGTGATCTCTACAGCGCCGGTCGCCTGACCGTCTCCGGCGATCTGACGGAACTGCTCACTACCCTCTACCGCGCCACCCACAATGCCCGCCAGCAATGGCCGGCCTGGCTGGAGAAGCTCTGGGCCAACCACGCGCCCCGCTCCACCGACCTGACCGAGGCCCGCCAGAACATCCACCACCACTACGATCTCGGTAACGAGTTCTATCGCCTGTGGCTGGATACCGCGGAGATGCAGTACACCTGCGCCTATTACGAAACACCGGATCTTACCCTTGAGCAGGCCCAACTGGCCAAGCTGGAGCACGTCTGCCGCAAATTGCAGCTCAAGCCCGGCCAGACCGTGGTGGAAGCCGGTTGCGGCTGGGGCGGACTGGCCCGATACATGGCCCGTAATTACGGGGTCAAGGTCCATGCCTACAACATCTCCAAAGAGCAACTCGCCTTCGCCCGGGAAGAGGCCAGGCGCCAACAGCTGGATCACCTGATCGACTACGTGGAGGACGACTACCGCAACATCAGCGGCCAGTACGATGCCTTCGTCTCCGTCGGCATGCTGGAGCATGTGGGCACCGGCCACTACAGTGACATGGCCGCGGTGATCAAGCGCTCCCTGAAGCCGGAAGGCCTGGCCCTGCTGCACAGCATCGGCCGCAACCGTCCCATGAAGATGAACGCCTGGATCGAGAAGCGGATCTTCCCCGGCGCCTACCCGCCCAGCATCGGCGAGTTCATGGGTATCTGCGAGGAAGGCGCCTTCTCGGTGCTGGACGTGGAAAACCTGCGCCTGCATTACGCCCGCACCCTGGAGCACTGGAAGGAACGCTTCGAGGCCCATCTGGACGAGGTAATCGCCATGTACGACGAGCATTTCGCGCGGGCCTGGCGCATGTACCTGTCGGGCTCGATCTCGGCCTTTGAGACCAGCTCGCTGCAGTTGTTCCAGGTGGTCTTCAGCCACGGCGAGAACAACGCGGTCCCGCGCAATCGCAAGCACCTCTATGAATCACCGGCTGCACCGGAGTCTGTCTGAGATGGAACACTATGACGTCATGATCGTCGGCGGCGGCCCGGCCGGCTCCACGCTGGCCTGGGCCCTGCGCAACAGCGGCAAACGCATCCTGATCCTGGACAAGGCGGATTTCCCCCGGGACAAGACCTGCGCCGGCTGGGTCACGCCCGCGGTGGCAGAAAGCCTGCAGCTCGACCTGGACGATTACCGCAGGGACCACGTGCTGCAACCGATCACGCGGTTCCGCATCGGCATGATGGGCCAGCCCGCGGTGGATAACGACCACGGCGACAACCCGGTCAGCTACGGCATCCGCCGCTGCGAGTTCGACACCTACCTGCTGGACCGGGTGGAGAGTGCCAACAAGGTACTGAAGACGCCGGTCAAGGACATCCGGCGCGACGGCGGCAACTGGATCATCAACGACACCTACCAGGCACCGCTGCTGGTTGGTGCCGGCGGGCATTTCTGCCCGGTGGCCCGCCAGTTGGGCGATGGCCCTGGCAGCCATGAAACCGTGGTCGCCGCCAAGGAAGTGGAGTTCGAGATGACGCCGGAGCAGGCGGAGAACTGTGCCGCCAGCGGCGACCAGCCGGAGCTCTGGTTCTGCCGCGATCTCAAGGGCTATGCCTGGGTGTTCCGCAAGGGCAGCTTCCTTAACATCGGCCTGGGCCGGGAGGACAACCACAAGCTGACCGATCACCTGGAAGCGTTCGTCCAGGAGATGAAGGACCAGGGCCGGATTCCGGCGGACCTGCCGGGCCGTTTCAAGGGCCACGCCTACCTACTCTACGCCCATGCCGAACGCCCGCTGGTGGACGACGGTATCCTGCTGATCGGCGATGCGGCGGGGCTGGCCTATACGCAAAGCGGCGAAGGCATCCGCCCGGCGATCGAATCCGCCCTGCTGGCCGCCGAAACCATCCGCCGCGCTTCGGATATGAGCGCGCAAAGCCTGCAACGCTACGGCGATGCCATTGCCGATCGCTTTGGTCGCCGGGCCATGCCGGAGCAGGAAGGCTGGCAACTGCCAGGCTGGGTGAAGACGTCCGTCGCCAGCGGGCTGATGCGCTCGCACTGGTTCACCCGCAAGGTGGTGACGGAGAAGTGGTTCCTGCACCAGGATGTGCCGCCGTTGAAAGTGGCGGTTTAGGTGCAAGCCTGCGTTGAACGTTCTTTCAGGATGTCGTCAACGCCAGTGCAATGACAGACCGGTGACACAAAAAGCCCCGACACCAGGGATGCCGGGGCTTGCTCGTTGCAGCGGGTCCTACTGACCGAGGTAGCTGCGGTACATCCAGACCGTTTTCTCCTGCTGGGAGATGTAGTCGCTCATCAGCGACACCGTGCCTTCGTCTTCGGCTTCGCCGGCGGTGCTGAGGATGTCGCGCTGCTTCCTGATTAGCTTGGCGAAGCTTTCCAAAATCTGCCCGACCGCCACCTTGCCGCCGCTGACGTTCCTGCGCTCTTCCACACTGGAACGCTCGATATAGACGCTGTAGCTGTGCGCCGGACGGTGCCCCAGGGTCAGGATGCGCTCGGCGATCTCATCCACTTTCAGCAGCAGGTCGTCGTACAGTTCCTCGAACTTGGCGTGCAGTTCGAAGAAGTTGTCGCCCTTGATGTTCCAGTGGTAGCCACGAACGTTCATGTAGAAAATCTGGTAGTTCGCCAGCAGTTCGTTCAGGTCACTGGCGAGTTGTTCGGTTTTCGCCGTATCAAGACCAATCAGGTTGGTGCTCATGGAAAACTCCTTTTATCAGCGAGAATGTGAGTCGTCGGCGAATGCAAGACAACGAACTCGATGTCCCTTCTACGCCAGAACTCGGCAAATGGTTTATGACTCAGATAGATAACGTGGTGGTTGTTCATCCAGTTTCAATCTATCGGAAGGATTTGTCATATCGTGGAACATACCGACATCTGAATAACAATAGCCAAAACCTATCAAAAGACCTAAAACAAATTATTTAAAATCTATTCCCATTTCGATTCCAATAAACGCATACGATCACGGAAGGCGAAGCCGATCATGCGTTTCCTTAAACTCCTGTTTCACAGCCATGGCCACGAGGGCGATCAATCCCTGCTGAAAACGGTCACCTTCGCGATCACTCACTTTACGGTGGCCTTCACCGTGGCCTACGTGCTGACCGGTGACATCATCCTCGGCAGCCTGATTGCCATGGTGGAGCCGGCCATCAACACCGTGGCCTACTTCGTCCACGAGAAGATCTGGGCGCGGCGAATCCAGCGGCGGCAGGGCGAGTCCCGGCATGACCGGATGTCGGCCACGGCCGCCTGAGCCAGTATCGGTTGTCCTTCCCCCTTTGACCCCGCCCCGTGCGGGGATTTTTTATAGGGCGGATCAGGCGCCGGGACCGCAGTCCAGGCAGCGCTCGCCCATCTTCGGCCCGATGCTGAGCTTGTGGTTCAGGTCGCCCAGGGCGGTGCGCACGCCTTCCTCGATCACCGGGTGATAGAACGGCATGCCCAGCATCTGGCTGACCGTCATCCGCTGCTGCACCGCCCAGGCCAGCAAGTGGCCGATGTGTTCGGCGGACGGCCCCAACATCTCCGCCCCCAGGAACAGGCCGCTGCCATGCTCGCCATAAACCTTGAGCAGCCCGCGGTTCCTGCCGATGACGCGGCTGCGTCCCTGATCCTCGAAGGACACCTGCCCCACGGCATGGCAATCGCAGTAACGCCGTCGAAGCGCCTCGCCGGTCACGCCGACGCGGATGATCTGGGGGTCGGTAAACACGATGGACAGCGGCGTCCGGCGCATTCCGGAGCGGATGTCCGGCCAGCGCCCGGCGTTGTCCCCGGCGATCCGGCCTTCGTCGGCGGCCTCGTGGAGCAGCGGGGCATCCGCATTGACGTCGCCGGCCATGAAGACCGGCTGGTCGCCGCACTGCAACGTGTAGCGGTTGAATCTTGGGATACCGTGATCGTCCAGCGCCAGACCCGACTTTTCGAGCCCCAGTGACGCCAGGTTGGGTCGACGGCCGGTCGCGGCCAACAGGTATTCGAAGGTTTCGGTAACCTCGCCCCGCTGGGGGTCGATGAATGTCACGGACACGCCGTCGTCCGTACGGCGAACCTGTTTCACGTCAGCCGTGGGATCCAGGGGAAACGCCTCACGGAACGTCTCCAGCGCGCACTGGCGAATCTGTTCGTCCTGGATACCGCCGATGCCGCCGCCCGCACCAAACAGTCGAATCCGTACGCCAAGCCGCGCCAGAGCCGCTCCCAGTTCCAGGCCGATCGCGCCCGGACCGAAGACGACGACGGACTCCGGCAGCTGTTCCAGTTCGAAGACGGTGTCGTTGGTCAGTAGCCGGTCACCCGCCACCTGCAGGAGGTCCGGTACGCGGGGGCTGGAGCCGGTGGCGATCACGATCCGCTTGGCGTCGATCTGCACGCGGTCGTCCACGACGAGACGTCCCGGCGCGACAAACTTCGCCATGCCATGCAGCCGGTGTTCCGCAGGAAACCGGTCGATGGCGTCCAGCACGGATCCCACGAAACCGTCCCGCTCGACCCGGACCCGTTCCATCACGGCGCGCCGGTCAATCGTCATCCCGTTCACACGGATACCGAACAGGCCGGCACCACGAGCCGTGTGTGCCGCATCCGCAGCGGCAATCATCAGCTTGCTGGGCATGCAACCGATGCGGGCGCAGGTGGTGCCGTACTCACCGCCTTCGATCGCCAGCACGCTGTCGGTGTGTTTGCGGGCCGCCTTGTAGGCCACCATGCCCGCCGTACCTGTACCAATGATGGCCACGTCGACCTGCCGCTGTTCCATGGGAGACTCCTTCTGCCGGTTGGATCACCACAGTATGCAACGTTTGACGGCGCGTCACTGACCTGGGACAAGGAGCCCTGCATACGTGCCTGGCACGGAAGCTGCTGAGTCACCTGACAGACGCCGGAACCGGAAACATCCGGCCGCTTTGAGCTACGCTTTGATACAAGGGGCCTTTGACGGGCTCCTGAGTCGCCTCTGGCATTCAGAGCACGCCGGGCGATTCCGGGGTGAACCGGACGCCCCCTAAGCCAGGGACGAACAACCAGCAGTAGAGGCCCCTTATGCTTGGCTTTTTCAAGAACGCGTTGCGCAGCCGGCTTGCGCTCCCCATTTTTATCACCCTCATCGTAGTGGCCATCGCCCAGGTCGCCATCGTGGCGGGTGTGACCAGCGTGAAGCTGAACGGGCTGGACCGGGCCATGACCGGCGAACTGCAGCGGGCCCAGGCCACGGTGAGCGAACGGCTGGACGAGAACCGCCAGCGCATCGATAACGTCGTGGCGAACATGGCGACCACCGTCCAGGGACAGCTTGAGCAGACCCTCACCCAGGATCTGAAGTCGGAACAGACGCGGGTGGTCCAACGCTTCGAGGATACGCTGGTTGACTCCAGCAAGACGGTGGGCCAGATCCTGGCGCAGATTGCGGCGCCGTACATCTGGGACAAGGATATTCCCACCCTCACCCGCTTCGTGGAGATGGCCCATGAGAACCCCAATGTCATTTTTGCCATCTATCTGGACCGGGACGGCAACCCGCTGACCCGCTACGTCGACCGCACCAACCCGGACGTAAAGCGGTTAATCGACGCCAGTCCCATCCGCAGTTCCGTGCGCAGCGTGCTGGATGCGGCGCCCAGGGATGAGGGCACCCGTGTGATCACCACGCCGGTCGTGTCCCAGGACCAGGAGATCGGCAAGCTGGTGCTGGGGGTGTCCAACGCCGCCATCAATGAAGAAACCCAGGCCCTGGCGGACCGCTTCAATGCCCTGACGAAATCCGCCACCGGCGCCACCGAGTCCACGATTCGCGAGGCCTCCTCGGGCATGAGCGCACCGCTGGAGAATGCCCTGCAGGCGGTCAGCCGGTCCTTCGATGACACCGCCGACAAGCTGCAGGACGCCACCCACGAGCAGTCGGCGGCGCTGATCGGAACGGTCGTTGCGGTGCTGAGCGTCAGTGCGCTGGTGTTGATCCTCATCGTCGGCCTGCTGATCGGCGCCCGCGTGATTCGCCGGCTCAACCTGCTCAAGGACGCCGCCGCCAACATCGCCGATGGCGAGGGCGACCTGACCCGCCGGGTGCCGGAGACCGGCAAGGATGAAATGACCGACATGGCCCGGGCCCTGAACCGGTTTATCGGCCGGACCCAGGACACGATTCGCGAGGTCAACGGCGCAGTCGCCGAAACCCGTGACAGGGTCACGCAGTTGACCGCTTCGACCAACGACGCCGAGAGCTCGTCGCAGTATCAGCGCGCCGAACTGGAACAACTGACGTCCGCCATGCAGGAAATGGGCGCCTCGATCCAGCAGGTGGCCGAGAGCATCCAGTTGGCCAACAGCCACGTGGACACCATCAAGGGCGACATGACCCGCAACCGGGAGATCACCCAACAGGTCAACGCCCAGCTCAACGCCCTGCTGGAAAAAGTGGCGGACACGGCGGAAGTCATCAACAACCTGGACAGCCGCAGCCAGGAAATCGGCTCGGTGTTGGACGTGATTGCCGGCATCGCCGAGCAGACCAACCTGCTGGCCCTGAACGCCGCGATCGAAGCGGCCCGGGCGGGTGAGAGTGGTCGCGGCTTTGCGGTGGTGGCGGACGAGGTGCGCAGCCTGGCCAGTCGTACGCAGTCGTCTACGGAAAAGATCCGGGCCAGCATCGAATCCCTGCAGGAAGGCAGCCGCAATGCGGTGACCGCGATCGAGAACGCGTCCAAGCTGGCCCAGGAAGGTCAGCAAAGCTTTACCGAATCCGACGCGCTGATGGGCAACATCGACACCGCCACCGCACAACTGTTCGACATGAGCAGCGAAGTGGCGTCCATGGCCGAGCAGCAGAGTTCCGTGTCGGACGAGGTGAACCGCAATGCGGTGAACATCAGCGAGGCGGCCGAACACGCGAGTCAGTCGGTGTCGCAGGCGTCGAAAGTGGCGCGGGCGCTGGATGCGTCCATGCAGCGGTTGGCTGAGACGGTGGGGCGTTTCCGGGTTTAGTGGTTCACGGAAACCTGTGTAAAGGGCAGCCCGGCGGGCTGCTCCGAAGCTGAAGCGTCGGCTACATTATAAGGCAACTCGAGCGTGTAGCAGATGCTTCAGCTTCTGAGGCGCCAAAGGCGCCCGGCGTTATCCCTGTGGCCAGCGGGAAAACCGGGCGCTCATATCGACCTCAAGGATTCCGCCCGGTCGCCGCCAGCGCCTTCAACAGCGTCTCCGTCTGCGCCCAGCCAATGCACGGATCGGTGATCGACTGCCCGTAGACCAGCTCCTCACCGTCGTTCTGGCGCCCTTCCTCCAGGAAACTCTCCAGCATCAGCGCACGGATGTCGGTGTTCCCGGCGCAGCGCTGCGCCATGACATGGTGGGCAATATCCAGTTGGCGCTCGGCCTGCTTGCAGGCGTTGTCGTGGCTGCAATCGACCATCACCGCCGGGCTGACGCCGGCGGCCCGCAGCGTGGCGGTCGCCTCGGCGATGCTCTCGGGATCGTAATTGGTGATGCCGCGGCCGCCACGCAGGACCAGGTGCACGTCCGGGTTGCCGGCGGTGGCGATCATGGCCGGGTGGCCGTCGCCATCGCTGCCCAGGCGGTGATGGGCGTGGGCCGCGGATTTCATGGCATTGACGGCCATGCCGACGCTGCCATCGGTGCCGTTCTTGAAGCCCACCGGCATCGGCAGGCCGCTGGCCATTTCCCGGTGCAGTTGGGACTCGGTGGTGCGGGCACCGATGGCGGTCCAGCTCACCAGATCCTCCAGGTAGCTGAAGCCCACCGGGTTCAGGGCTTCGGTCGCCAGCGGCAGGCCCAGCCGCGCCAGGTTGAGCATCAGCCGGCGGGAGCGCACCAGCCCCTGGGCCAGGTCGCCCTCGCCGTTGCGCTCGGGATCGTACATCAGGCCTTTCCAGCCGACGGTGGTGCGGGGCTTTTCCACATAGGCGCGTATCACCACGACGAACTGGTCGGCCACATCCACCGCCAGTTTCGCCAGCCGCTCGCCATATTCCAGGGCCGCCACCTCGTCATGCACGGAACAGGGGCCGATCACCAGCAGCATGCGCGGATCGGTGCCGTCGAGGACGCGGCGGACGGTGTCACGGTGTTCGGCGATCTGGCGGGCGAGGTCCGCGTCCAGCGGGAGTTCCTGGCGCAGTTGTGTCGGGGTGGGCAGTTTCATGACAGTGTTGGTGGCGGTGTCCGGGAGAACGGTCGATCGTTCGTCGGTCTGGGTGTCGGTCAGTTGCATATTCATCATGAGTACTCCGATACGGAGGTTCCGATCCATCCCTGACGCGCTGAATGGCTGCGTTACGCGGTGCTCAAAAGCTCACCTACCAGACGGTATGCTTCGCTTTTTGCGCTCCGGGCGCCTTGCCCTTCAGCGCGTCAGGAATACCTCAGAACCTCCTTTGATCAATTGGCGATTTTCAAAAAAATAAAACCCGAAGGCTGACGTTCAATAACGCCAGCCGCCGATAAATCGCCAACCGGTCCGGCCGGAGAGCCGTCGGCTGCCTGAGGAGTTTTTCAAAAGCTCCTTCGTGTTGCTACTCATGGTCGTGTCCTTTCACTCGTTTCCAGTTCCGAAATCAAAAAGCCCCGATGGGCTGGCTGCCGATCGGGGCTTTTCAAGTCCGGTGGCAGCCTGGGTTTCCGCCGGGCCGCCTTCCTGAATTCTGTGAAGGTTTTTACGCGTGGCCCGACCTCTGGCTAAAGTAAAAGCCATAGGCAAACCACCAAAAATACACGGACGCAGAAACGCCTGCCGGGGTGCCAGCAGCCGCTACAGAGTTCAATTGACAGACGTCGCGTGAAATATTCATGCTCAGCATCATAGCGCAGTTCACCTGTATTGCAACTACCGGAGATCACTTAATGACCAGAGACGGTTTGTTCACCCGCGGCGTCATCACGCTGCTGTTCCTGCTGATGGCCCAGGTGGCTCTGGCCGCGCCCCAGGTGCGCACCTTTTCGCTGAATAACCGTCCGGCCCAGGATGTGGCGACCCAGTTGCGCCAGCTCTACCCCAACAACGAGATCAGTGTGACCGCCCAGGGCCAGCAGATGACGGTCCGCGCCGAGCCCCGGGTGCTCGATGAAGTCCAGGCACTGATCGGCACCCTGGATGTGGCGCCGGCCCAGTTGCGCATTACCGTGCGCAGCGGTCACGGCGGCAGCAGCCAGTCCCAGGGCGGCGGTGTGACCATCAACAACGGCAACGTCACGGTACAGGGCCAGAGCAAGACCATCACCACCCGCCGCAACCAGGAGCAGAGCATCGTGGTGCAGGATGGCCAGTCCGCCCATATCAAGTCCGGCCAGGTCCGTGCCCTGCCGATGGCCATCCAGGGGGGGCGGAATCCGGCGGCGATCCTCAAGCAGGTGGACATCAGCAGCGGTTTCCTGATCACGCCGCAGGTGATTTCCGACCAGCAGGTACAGGTCCAGATCACCGCCTTCGACAACACCCCCCAGGGCGATCTGCCCCAGGGCTATGAAACCGAAGCGGTGGTCACCATCCGGCGGGTCAATCCGGGCCAGTGGTTCGAGCTGGGCGGCACCGAGAGCAAACAGGCGGGCACCCAGTCCGGCATCACCCACGAAGTGCGCGGCAAGAGTCACCAGTCGCAGCAGTTCGACGTCAAGGTGGACGTGCTGCAGTAAGCCGGCTCAGCGTTTGCCGCCGAGCAGCACGGCCTTGGCCTCGTTGATCTGGGCGGCGAGGTAGTCGTTACCGCCCCGGTCCGGGTGGACCTTCTGGATCAGGCGACGATGGGCCGCGACGATTTCCTCCCGGCTGGCCTTTTCATCGACCCCGAGGATCTCACGGGCCTGGGCGACGGACATCCCGGCCTGCCCCGGTGGTCGCTGCTGACCGCCCGCCTGCTGCTGCCCGCCGTCCTTCTGCCCCTTGTACTGGCTGTACAACCGGTTCACCAGCGGCAGGTACTTGAACAGGGCCGGCAGTTTCCGCAGGAACGGGATCAATGCGGCCACGCCCGCCACCAGCACCTGGACCCGGCCGGTCAACACCATAAAGAGCATCAGCAGGGCAAAGCCACCGGCCAGCCCGCGGAACAGGTACGCTTTGCGTTTTTCCTCCGGCAGCTGTGACCAGCCGCGCAGGATATAGAACAGGGCAACAGCCAGGATGATTCCCAGGATCCAGTGCATGGATCGCGTTCTCCAACAACGATGGCAATCCAGTATGATGGTGGAGCATAACAGTTTTCTTAAACAGCCTCCGTTGTGTCGAGGGGTTGTTGTCCGGGACGCTTTTCAGGAAGGATATTGTCGATGACCACCGAATTACCCGCCAATGCCGCGATCGCCTTCCAGGGCCACCGGGGCGCCTATTCCCACCTGGCCTGCCAGAAGGTGTTCCCGGACCAGCCGGTGCAGCCGTGCACCAGCTTCATAGAGGCCATGCGGGCGGTGGAGAATGGTATGGCCGCGCGGGCCATGATTCCGCTGGAGAATTCCACCGCCGGCCGGGTGGAGGAAATCTATCGGCTGATCCCGGAACTGAAACTGCACCTGGTGGGCGAGCACTTCGAACCGGTCAACCACTGCCTGATGGCCCTGCCCGGCACCGGCATCGAGGACCTGAAGACGGTATCTTCGCACCCGCAGGCCCTGGCCCAGTGCACCCGTCACATCGAGAACCTGGGCATCCAGGCGGTGGCCATGCTGGATACCGCCGGCGCGGCGCTGTCGGTCAGCGAAGGTGGCGACCGCAGCCGGGCGGCGATTGCCTCGAGTCTCGCCGCCGAACTCTATGGCCTGGAGATTCTCGACAACCAGTTCCAGGATGTGCTCGGCAACACCACCCGTTTCATTATCCTGTCCGGCGAGGAGCTGCGGCCCGCGTTCGATCCGAAGAAAGCCTACATCACCTCGCTGATCTTCCGGGTGCGCAACATCCCGGCGGCGCTGTACAAGGCCCTGGGCGGGTTTGCCACCAACGGCGTGAACATGGTGAAGCTGGAGAGCTACATCATCGGCACCAGCCTCAGCGCCAGCCAGTTCCACATGGATATCGAAGGCCACGTGGATCAGCGCCCGCTGCAACTGGCCATCGAGGAACTGGGCTTTTTCGCCGAAGACCTGCGCATCCTCGGCACCTACGAGGCGCACCCGTTCCGCGCCAGCCGCCAGTTCCGGGACTGACCATGGAACTCGGCGAGCTGTTCTGGCTGTTCCTGTTCGGCTTTGTCGCCTGGTACTGGTGGCGCGCCAAGGCCATCAAGGACCAGGTGCTGCTGGCGGCCCGCCAGTACTGCAAGACCATGGATGTGGCGCTGCTGGACGATGCCGTCTACCTGCGGGGGCTCTGGTTCAAGCGGGATCCGGAAGGCCGTATCCGCGTGTGGCGGCGTTTCCTGTTCGAATTCACCGCCACCGGCGAGGAACGCTACACCGGTCGGGCCATCCTGCTGGGCAGCCGGATCGAGCACATGCAGTTGGACCCGCACCGGATGCCGCCCGGCGACCTGCATTAACAGCCGTTCATCTAGCCTCCCCCAAATGGGCGATACTGCCCCCGCTCCCGATTCCCAATAATGACCGCGCATCGATGACAGGACGCAACCCTGGCGTACCGCCCGGGCTGCAACTCCAAAGGAGCGTGCGGAGAAGGCATTCCCCGCGCTTCGGAACAACAACAATCGGAGTCAACCATGCGTAAACTCATCATCCCGTTGGTGGCGCTGTGCTGTGCCGCCGTATCCACGCCCACCTTTGCCTGGTGGGGTTATACCAAGACCCAGTATCCCATCGTGCTGGTGCACGGGGTCACCGGCTTCAGCACCATCGGCGGCCTGATCAACTACTTCCACGACATTCCCTGGAACCTGGAGCGGGACGGCGCCAAGGTCTACACCGCCAGCGTCTCCTTCGTGAACTCCAGCGAACAGCGGGGCCAGCAGTTGGCCAACTACATTAACACCCTAGGCGAAGCCAAGTTCAACCTGATGGCCCACTCCCAGGGTGCCCCCACCTCACGGGTAACCGCGTCGCTGATTCCCGGTCGAATCGCCTCGATCACATCGATCGACGGGGTCAACAAGGGTTCGAAAGTGGCGGACGTGATCCGCGGCATCCTGCCGCCGGGCGGTGCGGTGGAAGGCGGCGTGAACGCCATCGCCAATGCGCTGGGCGATCTCGTCAACGCGCTGTCGGATTCCGATAATCCGCAGGACGGCCTGGCCGCCCTGGAAACCCTGACCACACCGGGCACCACTGCCCTGAACGATGCGCTGGGCTGGAAAGGCGTCAACCCGAACGGCTGCTCCGGCACCAATGAGGACGTCTACATCGGCGGCCACAGGATCAAGTTCTTCTCCTGGACCGGCGATGCGGTCTACACCAACTGGACTGACGTCTCCGACCCGTTCCTCGGGATCACCTCCGCCGCCTTCGGCAGCGAGCCCAACGACGGTCTGGTCGGTGTCTGCGCCACCATGATGGGCAACGTGATCGGCACCAGCTATGACATGAACCATGTGGATGCCATCAACCACCTGTTCGGCGCCCGCTCCGTGTGGACCGATCCGGTCGCCCTCTATCGCAGCCAGGCCAACCGCCTCAAGAACCGCGGCCTGTAATGCCGACCGGGGCGCCTTCGCGGCGCCCCGTTTCCCCGCGATACCGGAGAGCCCCATGCGTTCATTGAGTCCGTCCACCCGAATCTGGCTGTCACTGGGCCTGGCAGGCGCCGTAGCCGCTTCCGTGTTCTGGCTGGCGCCGTCGTCCAGGCCAACCCCGGCGTCAACGGCCACTGCGGACACCCAAGCTTCGGCAACACCGGCCGCCCAGTCCCAGCCGACCACCCGGCCCCAAACAGCCGGTACCACCGCCGAAACCGACGCACCGGACACCGGGGTCATCGCCAGCACACCGCGCACCTGGGACGACGCGCCACTGGCCCCATCGCTGGCCGGCACCGAAATCGACGGCAGCCTGCGGGCGGATGCGTCCGGGCACCTGATCGTCGACCTGCAGACCAAGGACTTCTTCGATTACATGCTCAGCGCCGTGGGCCAGGTGGCACCGGAAGAGGCCCTAGACGCCATCACCACCATGGCGCGAGACAACCTGCCGCCAACTGCGGCCCAGGAGGCGATCGAGCTGCTGGATCGCTACATCGACTACAAGCGCCAGGCCCTCGCCCTGTCGAATACACCACTGGACCCGGCCCGTGCCAGCGATCCGGCGTATCAACTGGATCAGTTGCGCAAGGCACTGACCGACCTCAAGGCGCTGCGCCGCAACGTGCTCTCGCCGGAAACAGCCGACGCCTTTTACGGCCTGGAGGAGGCCTACGGCGAGTACACCCTGGCCAGCCTGGAGATCCAGCAGCGGGACGACCTGAGCCCCCAAGCCCGGCAAACCCTGATCGAATGGTGGCGCCAGCAGCTGCCGGCCCCGCTCCGGCATACGGAGAACCAACTGATCGCCGATACCCGGCAGAGCCTCAGTCGCCAGCAGGCCCTGAACCAGGCCAGTTCGCCGGCCGAGGCCGCCGCGCAGCTGCGTAGCCTGGGTATGGCACCGGAACAGGCCCGACAGGTGGAAACCTACCTGCAGGAGCGGGATGATTTCGACAGCCAATATGCCGCCTACCGGAAGGAGCGGGCCCAGCTCGAAGAGGCCGGCCTGGCACCGGCCGACAAGGCCAAGCGGGAAGACGCCCTGCTCGCCGATTATTTCGATGACGAGCGCACACGGACCTGGGCACGGCTGCGCCAGCTCGACTCATCGACACCCTGACGTCCGGATGACCGGAAGTGTGCTCCACGCCCGGCAGCCAAATCGGATTCGACCTAGACTGATTCGCCCATGCAGTCAGGAACGAATGCCGTGCAGGCCAGCGAACTTGAAGCCCAGCGCCGGGCTGGTCACCGGCGCCTGCGGTTTACACCCACCCTGGAAGAACTCTATCGCGACCAACGCCAGAACACCCTGTCGGAGCGGGCGCGACCGGTCGCCATCAGCGCCGTCGTCCTGTTCCTGATCTACGCCGCCCTGGACCCGTTCCTGCTGCCCGCAGAGCTGGCCCGACAGACGATTATGGTGCGCCTGCTGCTCACCTGCCCGGTCATCCTGCTGGTCTGGGCCCTCAGCTATGCGCCGGTCAGCCCCGGGCGTTTCGCCCGCTGGTACGCCGGTGCCTACGTCTGGGGCGGGTTGAGCGTGGTACTGATCATCGCCCTGGCCCGCCGCCAGTCGTTCCCCCTGCCCTACGACGGCATCCTGTTGATGCTGATGTTCGGCTATTTCGTGATGGGGCTGCCGTTTCGTACGGCGTCGGTGGGCTCGGCGCTGATCATCGGCAGCTACATCGGCGTGGAGGCGGCGTTCGACACGCCGGCGCCGGACATCCTGATGAACGCTTTTTTCCTGCTCACCGCCAACCTGATCGGCATGGTGGGCTCCTGGTTGAGCGAGTACCGCCAGCGCGCGCATTTCCTCGACCGGCACCTGCTGGAGTTGTCACGGGAAAAGGCGGAGGCCGACAGCGCGGCCAAGACCCACCTGATCAGCGTTGCCAGCCACGACCTGCGCCAGCCCCTGAACGTCGTCAACCTGCTGCTGGACAACCTCAGCGCGGCCGACCTGCCCCCGGACCAGCGCCCCCTGGTTCGCCAGCTCAGCCAGTCGGTGACACACTTCAATGGGCTGTTGGGCTCGCTGCTGGACATTTCCCGCATCCAGGAAAACATGATCCGCCCGGTGATCACAGCGGTGCCGGTGACCACGGTGCTGCAGCAGGCGCGGGACGCCCTGCAGACCGAAGCACTCGAGCAGGGCGTCAGCCTGGCGGTGGAGCACGCCAACCCGACCCTGGCGGTGCAGGCCGATCCCCATCTGCTGCACCGGGTGTTGCAGAACCTGATCGGCAACGCCCTGCAACACAGCAACGCGGAAACCATTACGCTTGGCGTGGATGCCGGCGATCGCCAACACCGCCTCTGGGTGCGCGACGACGGCCGTGGGATGCCCGAAAGTGAACAGGGGCGGATCTTCGAGACCTTCTACCGCCGGGAGAGCTCCGCCCAGGCACAACCCGGACTGGGCCTGGGCCTGGCGATCACCCGGGAACTGACCGGCATGATGTCCGGCGAGCATGGCGTGGTCTCCCGGGAGGGCCTGGGCAGCACTTTCTGGATCACCCTGCCGGCGGCGCCGACCGTCGCTGCCCAGCCGGCCGTTCCGGTGTCGAACGAACTGCCGGCGGGTGAGCGCATCCTGCTGGTGGAGGATGACACTACCGCCCGGGAGGCACTTCAGCAGATCCTGGAGCGATGGGGATTTACCGTGCTCAGCGTGGCGAACGGGACCCTGGCGCGACGCCTGGCCCGGCAACAGGCGTTCGGGCTGGCCATTATCGACCTGCACCTGCCGGACATCGCCGGTGACATCCTCTACCGGGAACTGCGGGAAGCCAATGTCGTTGGCGGCGGCGTCCTGGTGACCGCCGATACCGGCCGTAAGCAGGCCTACGATCCGGCGCAGCGACTGTGGCTGATGCACAAACCCATCGTACCGGCCCGGCTACGGGCTGCGCTGATCCGCATCCAGAACACCGAGCCGGTCTGAAATCAGCCCCAGGGAACGGGCCAGCGCCACACACTCGGTGCGGTTGTGCACGCCCAGTTGCTGGAACACGGCCTTCACGTGGGTCTTGACCGTATGTTCGGTGAGGTCGAGCACCTGGCAGATGCGCTTGTTGGGCAGGCCTTCGGCCAGCAGGGTCAGGACCTGCTGTTGCCGGGGCGTCAGCCCCGAGGGTGACACCGCCGGCGGCTGACGGTCGGGAAACGCCGTTTCCCCCCGGGCCACGGCCCGGATCACCCGCACAAGCTGACGACGCCCGGCGGACTTGGGCAGGAACCCCTGGACGCCCGCCGCCTGCACCGCACGCACCGTGCCTTCGTCCTCGGCACTGGAAATCACGATGACCGGAATCGGCAGCCCCGCGGACGCCAGGAACGGCATCAGGGCCAGGCCACCTTCCTGCGGCAGGCGCAGGTCCAGCAGGACCAGGTCAATGCCCGGTGCCGCCGACAGCCTTTGCTGGGCTTCGTCCAGGTTGCGGGCATGGTCGATGCGACCGGCCAGACGTTCACGCAGCAGCAGGTCACCCAAGCCGTTGGAGAACAGAGGATGGTCGTCCACGATCAGGATATGGCCAACCATGGGTTCGGTGGACTGGCGGATGCCAGCCCCGTCGCTGATCTGTGTCATGGTGCTCGAGCAGGCGATTGTTATTGTTCAGGGAGCCACATCAGGGCCGCGTCACCGCGGTGGCGGCTGATTTTACGGCCCCTGTCCACTATACGCGGCGACGTCCGACAGCGATGTGCGCCCCCTCGAAAATGTGAACCGCGTCCGAATCCGGATAACAGACCGGTAACCGGGCAACCCTTGCCCTGCCCGCGCGCCATGGCTCATAGTTAGGAAGCCCCCGGTTAACACCCGAATTTGCCAACGAGCCTGTCAGCAGCATCCGGCTCAGCTACCGAGACCCAGCGACACAGGAAGACAGCATGACCGAGCATGCCCCCATCAAGGGTTCCGATCTTTTCGTCCGCGCCCTGGAAAAGGAAGGCGTCGAATACATCTTTGGCGTTCCCGGCGAGGAGAACCTCGACCTGCTCGAGTCCATCCGCACCTCGAGTATCCAGCTGATCCTCACGCGGCACGAGCAGGCCGCCGGCTTCATGGCGGCCACCTATGGCCGGCTGACGGGCAAGGTCGGGGTCTGCCTGTCGACGCTGGGACCGGGCGCGACCAACCTGGTGACAGCGGCCGCCTATGCACAGTTGGGCGCCATGCCCATGCTGATGATTTCCGGACAGAAGCCGATCAAGTCGTCCAAGCAGGGGCTGTTCCAGATCCTCGACATCGTTGACCTGATGCGGCCGCTGACCAAGTACACGCGCCAGATCAGCAACGCCAACACGATTCCCGCCAAGCTGCGGGAAGCGGTGCGGCTGGCCACCGAAGAGCGCCCGGGGGCCGTGCACCTGGAGCTGCCGGAAGACATTGCCTCGGAAATGGCCGATGCCGACACCCACATCTTCACGCCCAGCGATGCGCGCCGGCCCACCGCCAGCGAGAAGAGCCTGCAGCAAGCCTGCGACCTGATCCGCAAGGCGCGCCATCCGCTGATCATGATCGGTGCCGGCGCCAACCGGAAGCGGATCTCCAAGGCGCTGATCCATCTGGTGGAGTCCACCGGCATCCCGTTCTTCACCACGCAGATGGGCAAGGGCGTGGTGGACGAGCGCCATCCCCGCTACCTGGGCAACGCCGCCCTGTCGGACGGCGACTTCGTGCACTGCGCCATCGATCACGCCGACCTGGTGGTGAACGTCGGCCATGACGTGGTGGAGAAGCCGCCTTTCTTCATGCATCCCGGCGGCAAGAAGGTCATCCACGTCAACTTCAGCCCGGCGGATGTGGACCCGGTCTATTTCCCGCAGCATGAAGTGGTGGGCGATATTGCCAACAGCGTCGACTGGCTGGCCGAGAACTGCGGCCGCTGCGAACACCATGACTTCGACGAGTTCATGCGGGTGAAGGAATCGGTGGAGAAACACCTGCAGGAGAAGACCGGCAGCGACAGCTTCCCCCTGCTGCCCCAGCGGATCGTCGCGGATGTGCGCAGCGTGATGCCGGACGACGGCATCATTGCGCTGGACAACGGCATGTACAAGATCTGGTTCGCCCGCAACTACAAGGCCTACGACAACAACACCGTGTTGCTGGATAACGCCCTGGCCTCCATGGGCGCCGGCCTGCCCAGCGCCATGGCGGCGGCCATGCTCTACCCGGACCAGAAAATCATGGCCATCTGCGGCGACGGCGGCTTCATGATGAACAGCCAGGAACTGGAAACCGCCGTGCGGCTGAAGCTCAACCTGGTGATCCTGATCGTCAACGACAGTGCCTACGGCATGATCAAGTGGAAGCAGGGTCAGGACGGCTTCGAGAATTTCGGGCTGGACTACGGCAACCCGGATTTCGTGCGCTACGCCGAGTCCTACGGCGCCACCGGCCACCGCGTTGGCAGCGCCGCCGAGCTGGCCCCAACCCTGGCCAGGGCCCTTGAAACCGGCGGCATTCACCTGGTGGACGTGCCGGTGGACTACAGCGAGAACACCCGGGTCTTCGACCGGGAGCTGAAGCAACTCACCTGCCACAATCGACACTGAAAGTGGTTGCGACAGGCACTTCGGCAATCACCTATCCGGCCATGACTTAATCCCGGAGGGCGATTTCCTATACTGGAGTTGGGAACCGCCGAACAGGCACGACACGAGGTGCCTGTTCGGAGATTCCACCGGAATCACTCCCCAACGTAGACCGGAGCCATGGACATACAAACCGACCACCGTTATGCCATCAACCTGAACGTACGCGGCATCCAGCCGTCCGCCACCCTGCGCATCAACGAGCTGAGCAACCAACTCCGCCAGGAAGGGCGCGACATCATCAAACTCGGTCTGGGCCAGTCCCCGTTTCCCGTCCCCGAACGGGTGACCGAAGCGCTGCGCGAGCACGCCTTCGAGAAGGACTACCTGCCGGTCAAGGGGCTCAAGGCCCTGCGTCAATCCATCTCCGGCTACATCAACCGCAGCCAGAACATGCGCTCCACCTGGGAAGACGTGCTGATTGGTCCGGGCTCCAAGGAGCTGCTGTTCATCCTGCAACTGGCCTACTACGGCGACCTGCTGATCCCGCGCCCGAGCTGGGTGTCCTACGCACCGCAGGCCCGTATCATCGGCCGCTCCGTACACTGGCTGCCGACCCACGCCGAGAATAACTGGCAGCTGACCGCCGAGGAACTGGACATTATCTGCCGCGACGACCCGACCCGGCCGCGCATCCTGATCCTCAACTACCCGTCCAACCCGACCGGCTGCACCTACACCGACGACCAGCTGCTGGCACTGGCCAACGTGGCCCGCAAGTACAACCTGATCCTGCTGTCGGACGAAATCTACGGCGAAGTGCATTTCGAAGGCCAGCACAAGTCCATCGCCCGCTACTACCCGGAAGGCACCATCATCAGTACCGGTCTGAGCAAATGGGCCGGCGCCGGCGGCTGGCGCCTGGGCTGTTTCGTATTCCCGCAGGAGTTGCGTCCGTTGCAGGACGCCATGGCGATCATTGCCAGTGAAACCTATACCGCCACCAGCGCCCCCATCCAGTATGCGGCGATCACGGCCTTCAACGGCGGCGAGGACATCGACCTGTACCTGCACAACTCCCGGCGTGTCCTGAAAGTGATCGGTGAGTACCTGCACCGGCGGCTGGAGGAGATGGGCATCTGGAGCCAGCGGCCCCAGGGTGGCTTCTACCTGTTCCCCGATTTCGTCGACTACCAGGATGCCCTGGCCCGCCGCGACATCAAGACCAGCCCGGCCCTGTGCACGGCGCTGCTGGAAGACACCGGCATCGCCATCCTGCCGGCCAGCGACTTCGGTTTCGTACCGGACAAGCTCAGCGCGCGCCTGGCGTTCGTGGACTTCGACGGCAGTGAAGCCCTGGCGCTCGCGGCCAGCGACTATGCCGACACGCCCCTGGACGACGCCTTCGTCAACCAGGCCTGCCCGCGCCTGACCCTGGCCATGGACAAGCTGGAGAAGTGGCTCAAGGCCCTCTGATCGCCCGGCCGGGCCCGGCGCCATTCGGACCCGGCCACGCATTGCCTCGGCATCGACAAACAGGCATCCTGATGCCTTCCCATCCGCGACCCAAAAGGACAGCCCGTGTCCCTGACCGAGATTGCCGGCTTTGCCGAACAGATTGCCCGCGAAGCGGGCGAGTTGATCGTCCGTGAGCGCGAGGAAAACCGCCTGCGGACCGACTACAAGGCCCAG
Organism: Marinobacter halodurans; assembly: GCF_004327985.1. Lineage (GTDB taxonomy): Bacteria > Pseudomonadota > Gammaproteobacteria > Pseudomonadales > Oleiphilaceae > Marinobacter_A > Marinobacter_A halodurans. The sequence goes on along the minus strand of NZ_SJDL01000003.1, from coordinate 175,763 downwards.
ACCGAACTGGTCACCCACGCCGATGTCATGGCCGATGAGCTGATTGCCCGGGCCATCCGCACGCGTTTCCCCGACCATCGCATCCTGTCCGAGGAAGCGTCTCCCGACCGGACCCAGGCGGAAAACCTGGACAGCCCGCTGTGGATCGTCGATCCCATCGACGGCACGGTGAACTACGCCTATGGCCACCCCCAGGTGGCGGTCTCCATCGCCTTTGCGGATCAGGGGGCTGTGCAGGTGGGCGTAGTCCACGCGCCGTTTGCCGGCGAGACCTTCCGCGCCGTGCTGGGCCAGGGCGCCACCCTGAACGGCGAGGCCATCCACAACAGCGAAGCCGACAACCCGCGGCAGGCCCTGTTCGCCACCGGTTTTCCCTACGGCAAGGACGAACTGGCGCCGCTGGTACGGCGGCTGGACGTCATGCTCCATCACTGCCGCGACCTGCGGCGTATCGGCTCGGCGGCGCTGGACATCTGCTGGGTGGCGGCGGGGCGGCTGGATGTCTACTACGAGACGGTCAGCCCCTGGGATTTTGCGGCGGCCCGGGTCATCGCCCTGGAAGCCGGTGCCCGTTGCGGACACTTCACGCCGGTACCGGCGGGTTACCCCGAGGATCTCTGGCCCAAGGATCTGCTGATCTGCGCCCCGGCCCTGTTCGACCGACTGCAGGCATTACTCGGCAGCGCCTGAGTCCTCGTCGCCGACGCTGGCTGAGCGGGCCCGATGAACGGCCCGCTGGTCCTCGTAGATGGGCTCCAGCAGCTGATCGAGCTCGCCACTTTCGCGCATCGCCTTGAGCTGGGTGTTGAAATGGACCATCAGGGTTTCGCCGCGGCCGGTCTTGCGACTGAACAGCAGGTGCAGGGACTTGCGATGCAGCGGGTGCGGGTCGTGGGTGATCAGCCCCCACTGATCCCTGGGCAGCACCGCGCGGATCATGCCGTAGCCGACGGCCCGGTCCTGCGGGTAGAGGTCGATCCGACCATGGGCCAGCAGGCGAATGTTGCCGGCGTCCTCGGCGATCCGCTTGACGGTGATCTGCCCGGACTTTTCCGCCTGCTCGAACGGTCGGCCGTAGAAGTAACCCAGGGTGGCGCCGATGGTGAGGCCATGCAGGTCGGCCATGCTGTCCCAGGCGAAATCCTCCCCGCGCCGATAGAAAAACACCTGCTCGCCATCGACGATGGGCAGGCTGCAGAGGTATTTCCGGGCCCGGGCAGCGGAACAGTAATAGGGCATCATCGCATCCTGTTCGCCGGTGGCGACGAACTGGGCGTTGCGGGTCCAGGGATAGACGTGGAACTTGACGTCGTAGCCGGCCCGGGCAAAGGCCAGCTTGATGACATGGCCCATGGGGCCGAAGTCAGGCAGCGACGAGTCGACGTACGGTTGCCAGTCGCCGGTGGCGATCTCGATGGCGGGATGCCCCGCGGGATCCGCATCCGCGGCACAGGCGGACAGGGGAACGATAGTGGCCGCCAGAAACGCCAGCACGCCGGAACACACCGATCTGTATAGAGACATCCTGATTCATCGCCTGGTTTAGACCATCACGCGATTGCACCGGTACCGGCCCTGCCGGCAACTGCTTCCGGGTCCTCAGGGCCTGTTGCCTTGTGCTCGCCACAACAGTCCCCGCACCACGCCTGGAAGTCGGGGCGCTCGCCGCCCCAATCTTGTTGTTATGAAAGTCCTATTCTGCTGTGCGCCAGATCCCCAACGCAAGCGCTTCCCAGAATTCGTCGAAATGCGCATCCGGACGATGCTGGAAGGAAGACCGGGTAAACCGCTGGATGCGGCCTTCGATCAGGGTGGTGTACCACTCCGCGGTGCGCGCGGAACTGGTTGCCGGTCGCAGCCCCTGACGGATTTCCCCTTCCTTGATGACCTGCCGCGCCTGGGTTTCCAGGCGTTCGAAGAACTGGGATACGCGATGCCGCAGCCCGGGATCCTCACCCACCAGGGCGTCGCCGGTGAGCACCCGACACAGTCCCGGGTTGCGCTGGGCGAACACCAGCACCAGTTGGGCCAGCTTGCGCAGACGGCTGCGGGCATCCTCCTCTTCCCGGAGAATAAGCTGGCAGCGGGTAAACACCGTTTCCTCCACAAACTCGATCAGGCCCTCGAACATCTTCCGCTTGCTGGGAAAATGCCGGTACAGCGCGGCTTCGGTCACACCCACGGAGCGCGCCAGCGCCGCCGTGGTTATCCGCGCGTCGGGGTCGGTCTCCAGCATTTCCGCCAGAGTGTGCAGGATCCGCTCGCGGCGGCTCGGTGTCTTGTCAGTCATTCGGTAATTCCAGCTCCGAAAGATGGTTTCTCGGGACCTACCGGCACAGGGCCGGCGGACCCGGGTCTTTCAGGGACCAGCGCTGCCCCTGGGTGACCGCATGGATGCGGTTCTGTGTTCTTCACAACGGGAGCCTCCGGGGCTCCTCTTTTTCGTTCGATATGCCTTAAAAGAACGTGCCGTCGATGGGCGACGACGCACTGGCATAGGCGCGCCGCGGCATACGGCCGGCCAGCCAGGCCTCGCGACCGGATTCGATCGCCAGCTTCATGGCCCGGGCCATACGGATCGGGTCACCGGCCTGGGCGATGGCGGTGTTCATCAGCACACCGTCGCAGCCCAGTTCCATGGCGATGGTCGCATCGGAGGCGGCGCCCACGCCGGCATCCACCAGGATCGGCACCTCGGCGTTCTCCACGATCATACGGATGTTGTAGCGGTTCTGGATGCCCAGCCCGGAGCCAATCGGCGCGCCCAGCGGCATCACCGCGACACAACCCATTTCCTCCAGGCGCTTGGCCAGCAGCGGGTCGTCACTGGTGTACACCATCACCTCGAAACCGTCGTTGATGAGGGTTTCGGCAGCTTCCAGTGTGGCCGGCATGTTGGGATAGAGCGTCTTTTCCTCGCCCAGTACTTCCAGCTTCACCAGGTTGTGGCCGTCCAGAAGCTCACGGGCCAGGCGGCAGGTGCGCACGGCATCCCTGGCGGTAAAACAGCCGGCGGTGTTGGGCAGGATGGTGTAGCGATCCGGCGACACCACATCCAGCAGGTTGGGCTCGTCCGGGTTCTGGCCGATGTTGGTGCGGCGCACGGCGACGGTCACGATCTCCGCGCCGCTGGCCTCGATGGCCCGGCCGGTCTCTTCCAGATCCTTGTATTTGCCGGTGCCCACCAGCAGACGGGACTGGTAGGTGCGTCCGGCGACGATCAATGGTTTGTCCTGTTTCGGCTCGGTCATAGTTGATTCCTGGCAGCAGCGGGGCCAGCGCCCCGCCTGACGTGGGTATCACACAAACAATAGGTATCACACAAACAATAGGTATCACACGAACAATAGGTATCACACGAACAATGGGTGTCACACGAACAAAAAGGATGCTGCGGTACGGGCAGCCCGGGGCGTCAGCCGCCGCCGATGGCATGCACCACTTCGACCCGGTCACCGGCCTGCAGCCGAAGCTCGCCGTGACGACTGCGCGGCACGATGTCTTCGTTGACCTCGACCGCCAGGCGCCGGCCGGCCAGGCCCAGCTCGTCGATCAGGCTGGCGACGGTCGCAGCCTCGGCCAGTTCGCGGGATTCACCGTTCAGTTGAATCAGCACGATGTTCACTCTCCGGATGACGTTTGACGGCTGCGATCACCAGACAGATCCAGCCAATCATGAAACACAGCCCCCCAATGGGCGTGACAGGCCCCAATGCCTTCAGTTCCAGCAGCACCAGGCCGTACAGGCTGCCGCTGAACAGCAGGATGCCGGCCACGAAAAAGCCGGCCGCGGCCGTCAGCCAGCGGCGCGCCAGCCCCAGCCCGCTCAGGGTGGCAACCGCCAGCAGGGCCAGGGCGTGGTACATCTGGTAGGTCACGCCGGTCTGGAAGACTTCCAGGCTCCTAGGGGAAACCACGTGGCGCAAGCCATGGGCCCCAAAGGCGCCCGCCATGACGCCGGTCAGTGCAAACAGGGCACCGGCCAGCAGGATCCAGCGAATCACGCCGCGCTCAGCAGTCACAGTGCACGCGTTCCCCACTGTCCAGATTCATCAGCGTCAGCTTACCGCCCCAGACGCAGCCGGTGTCCAGCGCAATGTAACGATCGACGCCGGTGCGTCCTTCCAGCGCGGCCCAGTGGCCAAAGATGACCCGGGTCTGGTCCTGACGCGGAAACTGGAACCAGGGCGCAAAACCCTCCGGGCCATTGCTGGCCGAATCCTTGGTGGCCAGGTCCAGCCGGCCATCTTCGGCGATAAAGCGCATGCGGGTGAAATAGTTGGTAATCACCCGCCAGCGGTCCATTCCGGTTAGTCCCGGCTGCCAGCCCGCCGGCTCGTTGCCGTACATCTCGCGGAAATAGCCTTCGGCGTCGCCGCCCTGCAGCACGGCCTCCAGCTCCCGGCTGTAACCCAGGGCCTCGTCCACCGACCAGATATGCGGCAGCCCGGCATGACTCATGAACAGGTCCCGATCCGCATCATAAATCGCCAGGTTCTGGCGGCGCAGCCAGCCGATCAGGTAGTCGACGTCCTCGGCATCGAGGATTTCCTGCAGGGTATCCTTGCGCTTGACCGCATGGCCGCCCAGGGCCACAGCCAGCAGGTGCAGGTCATGATTACCCAACACCACCCGGGCGGAACTGCCCAGGCTCTCGATGAAGCGCAGGGTCGCCAGCGACGACGGCCCGCGGTTGATCAGGTCACCCGCCACCCACAGACGGTCCCGGGAGGGCGAGAAATCGACAATATCGAGGACATCCTGCAAACGGTCGTAGCAACCCTGGATGTCACCTACGGCGTAATCGGTCATGGGACTAGGAATCCATTACTCTCGATGCACAACCGGACCGGCCAGGAAGTCGGCAATGCGGACGTACTCCTGCAGGGTCAGGTTCTCCGGGCGCAGGCCATCGTCAATATCGAGCGCGCGCAGGTCATCCGCACTAATCAGGCTGCCCAGGGCCTTGCGCAGGGTCTTGCGCCGTGCGTTGAAGGCCGTTCGCACCACAGACTGTAGCAGGTTCAGGTCCTTGGCCGGAAACGGCAGCATCTTGTGGGGCACCAGCCGGACGATGGCCGAGTCGACTTTCGGCGCCGGCCGGAAGGCCCCCGGGCCGACCTCAAACAGCGGCTGCACCTGGCAGAAATACTGGGCCATGATCCCCAAGCGGCCATAGTGGTTGTCGCCTGCGGTCGCCGCCAGGCGCTGGACCACTTCCTTCTGCAGCATGAAGTGCATGTCCTGCACCACGCCCGCCTGCTCAAGCAGGTGGAAGATCAGCGGCGTGGAAATATTGTAGGGCAGGTTACCCACGATCCGCAGGGGTTTGTCCCGGGCCAGTTGCGCAAAATCGAAACGCAACGCATCCGCTTCATGGATGCGGAAATCGGGGTAATTGAAAAACTTGGTGCGCAGGATCGGGATCAGGTCCCGGTCCAGCTCCACCACCTGCAGGGACGGATTGGCCGCCAGCAGTTCTTCGGTCAGCGCCCCCAGGCCCGGACCGATTTCCACCAACACGTCGTCCGGTTGCGGGTGGATCGCCCGCACGATGCGTTCGATCACGCCGGGATCGTGCAGGAAGTTCTGGCCAAAGCGTTTGCGGGCCTGGTGGCCGGCGGGTTTAGACATGAGCGGTACCCCGGCGACAACGCGCCATCTTGATTGCGGTAATTATGGCGGTGTGCAGGCTACCGGCATCGGCACTGCCCTTGCCGGCCAGGTCCAGGGCGGTGCCATGATCGACGGAGGTACGCACGATGGGCAGCCCCAGCGTCACGTTCACGGCATTGCCGAAGCCCTTGAACTTGAGCACCGGCAGGCCCTGGTCGTGGTACATGGCCAGCACCGCATCGGCGTCTGCCAGCCAGTGCGGCGTAAACAGGGTGTCGGCCGGCAGCGGGCCGGTCAGGCGGAGGCCTTCGCCACGCAGCCTGTCCAGCGTGGGCTCGATCACCTCGATTTCCTCCCGGCCCAGGTGACCGCCCTCGCCCGCGTGCGGATTCAGCCCGGCCACCAGGATGCGGGGTTCGGCCACGCCGAAGAAGGTTTTCAGGTCGTGGTCGAGGATTCGCGCGACCTGGCCCAGGCGTTCGGGTGTGATCGCCGCCGAGACGTCTTTCAGGGGCAAGTGGGTGGTCACCAGCGCGACCCGCAGGCCTTCGGTCGCGAGCATCATCACCACGCGCTCCACACCGCAAAGCGCCTGCAGGAATTCCGTGTGGCCGCTGAAGGCGATGCCGGCATCGTTGATCACGCCCTTGTGCACCGGCGCGGTGACCATGCCGTCGAAGGTGCCGTCGAGACAGCCGCGGGCCGCGGTTTCCAGGGTGGCCAGGACATAGCGGCTGTTGGCCGCATCCAGTTGGCCGGCCTCGCGGGTCTGCAGGCCCGGCACGGTCAGCACGGACAGACGACCGGCGTCCGTCTCCGCCGGCTCACCCGGCCGCCAGTCCAGTAAAGCCACATCCAGGCCCAGTGTCGCCGCCCGGGACCGGAGCAGCTCCCGATCGGCAACCACAACGACACCGGCATCCCGCGTTTCCTGCGCCAGTTGCAGGCACAGGTCGGGACCGATCCCCGCCGGCTCGCCGGCAGTCAGGGCCAGGGTCAGTGGCTGGGTCATGATGCGTCGGTACCCTCCGGATTGTCGCCCGTCTGGTCGCTACCGCTGCCCTTGGCCTGGGACTTGTCGCCATCCTCGCCCTTGATGTCGACATAGGCCTCTTCACGAATCTCGCGCAGCCAGTTCTGCAGTTCCACCTCGTACTTGCGGCGGTAAAGGACCTGTCGGGCCTCGTTCTCTTTCAACTGATCGCCGATGTCCTTCTGGCGGCGATCCTGAACCTGCAGGATATGCCAGCCGAACCGGGACCGGAAAGGCCCTTTCAGCTCGCCGACCTTCGCTTCCTTCATGGCCTGCTCGAACGCCGGCACCATCTCCCCCGGGCTGACCCAGCCCAGGTTGCCGCCGTCCGAACCGGATACGCTGTCGTCCGAATATTCCTTGGCCAGCGCGGCGAAGTCGGCGCCGTCCTTGAGCTTGTCGTAAATCTCGTTGATCAGCTTCTGGGCCTGGGCATCGGTCCGTGCGTCGCTCGGGCGGATCAGGATATGACGCACCTTGGACTGTTCGACGAGCTTGCCGTTATCGCCACCGCGCTTGTCCAGCACGGTCACGATGTGAAAGCCGCTGCCACTGCGCAGGACCTTGGAAGGCTCGCCGACCTTCAGCTCGGGAACCACGTCGACCACCAGCGACGGCAGCTGGTTTTCGGTGCGCCAGCCCAGGACACCGCCGTCCAGCGCGTTGGAGCCGTCGGACTCGGCCACGGCCACCTGCTTGAAGTCGGTACCGTTGGCGATTTCCTGGCGCAGTTTCTCGGCCTTGGCCTGGGCCGCGTCCACTTCTTCGCTGTTGTTGAAGTCGTCCACCGCAACGAGGATGTTGCCCAGCAGGTATTCCTCGCCGCTCTTCTCACGACCGGCCTGGGCCTGGAGGAAGTTGTCCACTTCCCGCTTGGTGACCCGTACCCGGTTGTCCACGCGACGCTGCTGCACCCGGCTGATGAGCATCTCGCGGCGGATCTGTTCCCGTGCTTCGCGATAGGTGAGCCCTTCGCTGGCCAGGGCGTCCTCGAACTGCGCCAGCGTGTAGCCGTTGCGCTTGGCGATGCTCTGCATGGTGTCGTTCAGCTCGTTGTCGCTGATCCGCATCCCCATCTTGTCTGCCATCTGCAACTGGATGGAATCCTGGATCAGTTGATCCAGCACCCGTTTCTCCAGCACGTTCTGGGGCGGCAGGCTAGTGCCCTGGGCGTTGAGCCGGGCCTTGACGGTGCGCACCCGGCTGTCCAGCTCGGACTGCAGGATCACGCTGTCATCGACGATGGCGATGACGCGGTCCAGCGGCTTGCGCTCAGCCAGTGCATTCTGGGCGGCCACCGCCAGCATCAGCAGGGCCATGACACGTGCGCACAGGCGCAGGGATGCCTTCATAATCACCTCAGTTGTCAAATGGCGAACCGGTCCATACGGGCCGGCTCAGACTGATTTCAATAGGTTGAACCGTTCTGACCGAAGATCCGTTTCTCGCGTTCGCTAAATCCGTAGATGGCGTCGGAGATGCGCTCGCTGGAACCGCCGCTGCCGCCCAGCCCCTTCAGCTGGATCTGGAACAGGATACGGTGGTCAAGTTCGCGGTCACTCGTCAGGTAGCTCTGGCTGACCAGTTGGAAGCTCCAGCAGCAGTCGGTGTACTCGAAACCGGCCAGGGAACCGGCGGTACGGTCCGATTCGGCGTCATACAGCCAGCGGCCGATCAGACTGATGTTGTCTGTGACAGGAAAAACCGCGCCGATATCCATCTGTTCGAAATCATCGCGATCGTAGGTGTGCCCGAAGGTCGCCAGATAACGGTAATCCGGCGAGTGGTAGACCAGTTGGCTGCGGCCCTCTTCGGTGCGCTGCTCGCGGGGGTCCCACAGCCCGGACACCCGCAGGTCGAGGGTTTCCGTCGGCCGTACCACCGCCTCGCCCGCCAGCGGCGAATCGCTGCGCGTATCGGCGCCCTGGCCGTTCAGGCTCACCCGCCGGTCGTCGTAGTAATAGACCTGGCCGATGCTGAAGCGGGCGCGCTCCAGACCGGTGTTGAGGTCGTTGAACCGCGTCGTCACCGCGGCCGTCAGGCGATTGTTGTCGGCGACCCGGTCGCCGCCGCTGAAGCGGTTGGGCGAAAACAGCGAGTCGAAGCTGAAATCCTTCAGGCCGGAGTCGAAGTCGGGGATAGTGCTCTGGTCTTCGTAATCGGAATAGACGTAGTATAGCCGCGGCTCGAGGGTCTGGTTGTAGGGGATGTCGAACAGCGTGTCGCGGCGGTCGAAGTAGAGCCCGTTGTCCCACTCGTAGATGGGGATGGAACGGCTGAACCGGTCGTCGTCACGCAGGTTGTAGTCTTCCAGCTGGTACTCGGTGAAATCCAGCGTGACCGACGGGCGCGAGTAGCCCCAGACTTCCCGGAAATCCAGGGCCAGTTCCGGAGCTACCCGCAGCCGGTGGCCGTTGGCCCTGTCGATGCCCGTCAGGTTGCCATTGTCCCGGTAGAAGTAGGTGTACTGGGATTCCACGGCCGCCTGGGCGACGCCCCACTCGGTGTCGGCGCCGTACAGGATTTCAGGCAACTGGGCGTAGGGTTTCTGGGCGTCGCTGATGCTGTCCTTGATGGTCTGGTAGCCGTAGACGTAGCTTTCGAAATACTGGTTCCGGCTGTTGTAGCGGACGCCGGCCCGGCGCGTCAGGTGCGTGGCCTCGTTGATATCCAGCGAACGGTTGAGGTCGCTCAGGTAGTCGTTGTCCGAGACCACCGAGTAGTCCGCGTAACCGTTCCAGCCGGCGCCGAAGTTGGCGCGACTGGTGAAATCCAGGCCCCAGCGTTCGCCGCCTTCCCCCGGGTTCTCATCCCTGAAGTACTGATCGTTGCCGATATACCCGAGCTGCAGGACCGACTGGCCGTACTGGCTGAGATAACGGCCTTCGGCCTCGGTGAACAGACCGCGGCCGTTGATGTATTGCGGCGTCAGCGTGGCGTCGTAGTTGGGCGCCAGGTTCAGGTAATACGGCACCGACAGGAACATGCCGCTGCCGGTGTTGGACGTGCCGAAGGTCGGGTACAGGAACCCCGTCTTGCGGCGGTTGTCGATCGGGAACGTGATGTAGGGCCAGTAGAAGACCGGGATGTCCTCCACTTCGAGGCGCACGTGCGTCGCCGAGCCGAAACCCTCGGCCCGGTCCAGTTCGATGTCCGACGCGACGATCGCCCAGGCGTTGCTCTCCGGCGAGCAGGTGGTCAGCCGGCCATCCCGGATATCGACGATGTTCTCCGACGGGCGCGACAGGAAGTCAGCACTGCCACGCATCTCCGCCTGGTGAATCAGGAACGTCGCCGAATTCACCTGCAACTCACCGCTGTTGGCATCGTAGTGGGCCTTGTCCCCGGTCAGCAGGAAACCCTGCCCCCGGCTCACCATCGGTCCGTTCAGCGTCATTTCGCCCGTGGACTGGTCATACTCGGCACGGCTGCCGCTGGCCGAGAAGGTGCCCTGGCGCAGTTTGACGTTGCCTTCCAGGGTCATCCGGGTATCCATCTCATAGCGGGCATTCAGGCCGCTGGCCTGGATGGGCAGGTCGGTATTGTTGGTACCGGTCCCGAGCAGGGGCGAGGCCCCGCCCCCGAAATCCGGCTGGACATAGGCTCCGCTGCAGGCCGGCGGCAGGGTCGCCAGTCGGGATTCGGGCAGTTCGCTGCGGGGACGCCAGTCGATTTCCGCGGCGCTCTGGGCTTGCGCCTGTGAAGATGAAGCCAGCACGGCGGCGATACCAATCCACAACGGGCCACTGCTATTGCGAAGGTGCGATTTGGAGGAACGGTGCAATGGCACGATAATCGGATCCCGTACTGTCTAGAAGGCCGCCGGTAGTTTACACGCCCGGGGCAGCCTTGTTAACGACGCAAGCGGCAACGGGCGGGCAAAACAGACGCTTCATCCTTTTGCCGCCAACCCGGCCTTCTGATATTTTCCGGAGATTGAGCCCCGCGTCCTCAGAGGTCGTGTGGCGGGCCCTTTCCAATCAACAAGACGACTTTCATGGACAGCAGACTCACCGCTTTGACCGACTGGGTACGCCAGCAGCCCGGCTTCACCCAGGCTCACCCTGAGACCGTTTCCGGTGACGCCAGTTTCCGTCGTTACTTCCGGGTGCTCGGCCAGCCCGATGCCGGTGCTCCGCGCCCGTTCATCGTCATGGACGCGCCGCCGGGCAAGGAGGACGTGGGCCCCTTCGTGGCCATCGCCCGCCAGTGGCACGCCGAAGGCATCCACGTACCGGCCATCCATGCCGAAAACCGGGAGCAGGGGTTCCTGCTGCTGGAGGACTTCGGCGACGAGCTGCTGCTGGACCACCTGAACGACGACAACGTGGATCACCTGTACGGTCTGGCCCTGGGCGCCCTGAGTCATATCCAGGCCACCGCCGAGCCGGCGGACTACCCACTGCCGCCCTACGACGCCGCCCTACTCGACCGGGAAATGGCCCTGTTCCGCGACTGGTTGCTGGAGCAGCACCTGGCGCTGGAACTGACCGACCAGGAACACTGCCTGCTGGACACCACCTTTGCCCTGCTCAAGGAAGCAGCCCTGGCTCAACCGGAAGTGCCGGTCCATCGCGACTACCATTCCCGCAACCTGCTGGTGCTGGGCGACAACGCGGATCTGGGCATTATCGATTTCCAGGACGCGGTTCGCGGCCCGGTCACCTATGACCTCGTGTCGCTGGTCAAGGACTGTTACATCCGCTGGCCGGAAGAGAAGATCGACCGCTGGGTCGAGGATTTCCGGCAGATGACCCGCAACGCCGGCCTGCACCAGGCGGATCGGGACACCTTCCGCCAGTGGGTGGAGCTGATGGGCATGCAGCGCCACCTGAAGGCTTCCGGCATCTTCGCCCGCCTGGCCATCCGTGACGGCAAGCGGCGCTACCTCGATGACATCCCGCGAACCGTCAACTACCTGCTGGAGGCCAGTCATCGCCAGCCGGCGCTGCGTCATTTCCACGAGTGGCTGGCCACCCGGGTGATTCCGCTGCTGGAACCACAGGTGGCCTGACCATGAAAGCCATGATCCTCGCCGCCGGCAAGGGCGAGCGGATGCGGCCGCTGACCCTGGAAACCCCGAAACCGCTACTCCAGGCCGGCGGCAAGGCCCTGATCGAACACCAGATCGGGAAGCTGGCAGGCGCCGGCTTCCGCGAACTGGTGATCAACCCCTCCTGGCTGGGCGACAAACTGCAGACGGCGCTCGGTGACGGTCGGCAATACGGCGTGCACATCCACTACTCGCCGGAACCCGAGCCCCTGGAAACCGCCGGCGGTATCCGTCAGGCCCTGCCCTGGCTCACCGGGGATGACGACTGGTTCCTGGTGGTCAACAGCGATATCTGGTGCGATTTCGACCTGGGCAGCCTGGAACCGTCGGTCAACGACCAGGCCGTCCTGGTGCTCACCGACAACCCGCCCCAACATCCCGACGGCGACTTTCACCTGACCGCAACCGGCCGGGTCACCGACAGCGGCGATCCACGCCTGACGTTCAGCGGCATCAGCCTGCTCCATCGCAGCCTGTTCGAGCACCTTGAGCCCGGCTATCGCAAGCTGGCGCCGTTGCTGCGGGAAGCCATGGCGAACGACCGGGTCGCGGGCGTGCATCACCGGGGCGAGTGGCAGGACATCGGCACGCCGGAACGGCTGGCCAGCCTGGACCGGCAGTTGCGGCAGGACGGAGGAGCGCCGTCGTGAGCGAGGCCGCGCCATCCGGTCTGTCCGGTCGCCTGGAGCGCAGCTTCAACACGCTCTTCAGCGTCCTCAGCGCCAGCAACCACGAGGCCACCAAGCTGCTGGAACGCACCTCCCTGCCCGGCTGGGCACGGAAGCACCTGTTCTTCTTCCTGGGGTACGTGGCCAAGGCGGACGGTCGGGTGACCGAGCAGCAGATCCGCTTTGCCGAGAGCCTGATGCGCGCCCTGCAGCTCTCACCCGGGCAGCGACAACGAGCGATCCGGGCCTTCCAGCGGGGCAAGGACATGGAGGAACTGCCCGGCTCGCGGGGACTGCGAATGCGCCTGCACAACACCCTCAATCCGGAACCGGCACTGGTGGTGATGTTCTGCCTGTGCCACGCCACCCAGATTGAAGGAACGCCCAGCAAACAGCGGCGCTATCGCTGTGAAGATGCGGTGGACCGGACCGGGCTTCCGGTGGACGCCATGGAAATCGTGCTGAACAGTTACGCCAGCCACACCCGGCGCTCGCGTCCGGAACTCAGGCCGGCCCCAACCTCCTACGACGACGCCTGCAAACTCCTCGGGGTTCATGCCCGGGCCAGCCTGAAGGACATCAAGCAGGCCTACCGGCGGCGGGTGTCGGAATGCCACCCGGACAAACTGGGATCGGGCCTGAGCGACGATGAATACGCCAGGGCCAAGGATCGCCTGCTGCGTTACCAGCAGGCATGGGAGATCATCAAGAAGCGGGAGCGGGCCCGCCGTCGGTAGTGCTACTCCGACGCCGGCTCGAGGGTCTGTTTCAGCCAGCTGCTGACCCGACCGGCCACCAGCCCCGCATCGTCCCGCCCCGGGTGACGCGCCATGGCCACCCGCTGCTGCTGGTACCCCTGAAAACCGCCACGGCGGATCACCGCCCGCTGGTCGTGCATGGACTCCGTTTTCGCGAGACTGGAGCGCAGGTCCAGAATCCGCAGTTGACCGGCGCTGGCTTTTGCCACCGCATCCAGATCCGACGGCTGCAATGTGGGCGTGATCCAGGCCAGCATCTGTGGTTCGCCGGGACCGGCCCCGCTTCCCTTGAGAGCCTGGCTCACCATTTCCCGCGCTCCCCGGCCCACGCCCACAAGCGCGACCCGCTGGTACCCCATACCACGCAGGTGGCTTACGGCGGCGTTGATCTGGGCGCCGATTTTGTGCTGGTAGTCCTTGCGCATCTGGTTCAGGTCCGTATTCGACAGGACATCGATGATCGAACCGGCGCCGACACCCGGTTTCGCCGCGCCGGAGGCCTTGCCCGGATCCGCGGCCCCACTCTCGCCTTTCCCGGCCGCATCGGCCGGCCCAGGCTGTTCACTGCCCGGCAGATCCCGCTCATGGCGGGCCTGCTCCAGTGGGTACGGCGGAGCCTCCAGCCCCAGGCTCATGGTGGCCCAGCCGTCCCGGGCCAACGGATCCCTGAGGGCTCCGGCCAGACCGGCGTCCGCACTCTGCCCCTCGTCGGCCAGGATCAGGACGGCACCCTGGGCCGGCATCTGCTGTTCCTGTTCCAGCAGCCCGACCACCCGGCCGTTGGCACCGGTATCCAGCCAGACGGTTTTCTCCGGACGCATGTCGGCGAGCGCCTCGTAGTCCTGGCCGGTGGAGATAAAGGGGCGCTCCTGCTTCGTGTCGCCGCCGGCATCCTTGGCAGAAGCTCCCTCCGCCGACGGGTCCGGCGCCGATCCGGCGTTCCCGGCCTCCTGGGCCCAGACCGCCGACGTCATGATCCAGAGCAGGACCAGCACAACCCCACGCGCGTTCACCATATGCCTACGCACAATCACCCCTCTGATATGCCTGTTCAAGCTGATAGACTACCAATCCGTTTCCGCTCGCACTAAAACGATCCTTGAGAGAGACCAATCCATGTTGCCCGACCTGATCGCCCCCTCGATCCTGTCAGCCGATTTTGCCCGACTGGGCGAGGAAGTCGATAACGTCCTGGCCGCCGGGGCCGACATCGTCCACTTCGACGTGATGGACAACCACTATGTTCCCAACCTGACCATCGGCCCCATGGTCTGTGAGGCGCTGCGCAAGCATGGCGTGACCGCCCCCATCGATGCCCACCTGATGGTCAAACCGGTGGACGACCTGATCCGCATGTTCATTGATGCCGGCGCCACCTACATCACGTTCCACCCGGAAGCGTCCGAGCACATCGACCGCTCCCTGCAACTGATCAAGGACGGTGGCTGCCAGGCCGGCCTGGTCTTCAATCCGGCCACCCCGCTGCACTACCTCGATCATGTCATGGATCGCATCGACATGATCCTGCTGATGTCGGTCAACCCCGGCTTCGGCGGCCAGAAGTTCATTCCGGGCACCCTCGACAAACTGCGCGAGGCCCGCCAGCGGATCGACGCCAGCGGCAAGGCGATCCGCCTGGAAATCGACGGCGGCGTGAAAGTGGACAACATCCGCGAAATCGCCGCGGCCGGTGCCGACACGTTCGTGGCCGGTTCCGCGATTTTCAACACCGAAGACTACAGGACCACCATCGACGCCATGCGCGAGCAGATCAACCTGGCGCGCTCGGTATGAAGCAGCTCTTCAACGGCCGGTGGCCGGACACCATCCTGTTCGACCTGGACGGCACGCTGGTGGACAGCGCACCGGACCTGGCCGCGGCGATCGATGCCATGCTGGAAGGCCTGGGCCGGTCGCCGGCGGGCGCTGAAAAAGTCCGCCAATGGGTGGGCAATGGCGCCGGTGTGCTCGTCCGCCGTGCCCTGGCGGGCCGGTTCGACCATGAGAACGGCCCTCACCTGAGCGACGACGAATTCCACGCCGCCCAGCAGCGCTTCTTCGACGCCTATGCCGACCTGAACGGCGGCCTGGCGCGCATCTACGACGGCGTCGAGCCGTTCCTTGAAGCGGCCAAAGCGGCGGGTGCCCGACTGGCCGTGGTGACCAACAAGCCGACGGCCTTCACCGGTCCGCTGCTGGAAAAGATGAACCTGGCGCACTGGTTCGACGTGGCCATCAGTGGCGACACGCTGCCGGTAAAGAAACCCGATCCGGCCCAACTGCACCATGCCATCGAGCAACTGGACGGCGATGCCGGCCGCACCCTGATGGTGGGCGACTCCATCAACGACATCGAAGCCGCCCAGCGCGCCGGTGTTCCGGTGGTCGCTGTGCGCTACGGATACAACTACGGCGGCGGTATCGACGAGATGGGCGCCGATATTGTGGTTGATTCGCTGGTGGAGCTTTTGTAACCTCATCGCAGATTGAACGTTCTTGATGGAGCTTCCTGCCGTGCGGGGACTGAAACTGACTGCAAAAACGCGCAACGTGCTCAGCACACGCGCAACTCGATGGTGGCGATGGCGCACCGGCTGATTGTCAGCCCGGTAAGCGCACGTCGATCCGCGCTTGCCTGAACGACTCCACGGGGCCCTGTGTGTTGGCATCCGGTGGGGAATTGAGCAGATCAGATTTCAGGAAACCAGAGCATGACGCCCGAACAATTCGCCGACCTGGCCCAGGCCGGCTATAACCGCATCCCTGTCCAACGCGAAGTCCTCGCCGACCTGGACACCCCTCTCAGCACCTACATCAAGCTGGCGACCGGCCCGTATACCTACCTGTTCGAATCCGTGACCGGCGGTGAGAAATGGGGCCGTTACTCGATCATCGGCCTGCCCTGCCGCGAGATCCTGCGCGTCGAAGGCAACAACATCACCATTACCCGCGACGGCCAGGTGATCGAGGAAACCACCAGCGACGATCCGCTGGCATTCGTCGAGCAGTACCAGGCGCGTTTCAATTCGCCGGACCTGCCGGAACTGCCGCTGTTCAACGGCGGTCTGGTGGGTTACTTCGGCTACGACACCGTGCGCTACATTGAGAAGCGCCTGGCCGCCACCTGCCCGCCGGACAAGCTGGGCACGCCGGATATCCTGCTGATGGTGTCCGATGAAGTGGTGGTGTTCGACAACCTGCGCGGCAAGCTGCACCTGATCGTCCATGTCAATCCCAACGACGCCAACGCCCTGGCCGACGCCGAAGCCCGGCTGGACGCCCTGGAAGATCAGCTCCACCACAGCACCGTGGACGCCCCGGTCACCCCGGAAGCGCTGCGCGGTACGCAGATCGACGAGACGGATTTCGTCTCCGGTTTCACCGAGGATCGCTTCAAGGACGCGGTCAACACCATCAAGAACTACGTGCTGGACGGCGACGTGATGCAGACCGTCATCTCCCAACGCATGTCGATCCCGTTTGCCGCGCCGCCGCTGAACCTGTATCGCTCGCTGCGGGTGTTGAACCCGTCGCCGTACATGTACTTCCTCGATCTGGAGGATTTCCACATCGTCGGGTCCTCGCCGGAAATCCTGGCACGGGTCGAAGACGAGCAGGTCACCGTCCGTCCGATTGCCGGCACCCGCAAGCGCGGCGCCACCGAGGCGGAGGATCGCGCCCTGGAAGCGGAACTGGTGGCCGATCCCAAGGAGATCGCCGAGCACCTGATGCTGATCGACCTGGGGCGCAACGACGCCGGTCGCGTCTCGGAAACCGGCACCGTTCGCCTGACCGAGAAGATGGCGGTGGAACGCTATTCCCACGTCATGCACATCGTCTCCAACGTCACCGGCCGACTGAAGCCGGACACCTCCTGTATCGATGTCCTGCGCGCCACCCTGCCGGCGGGCACCCTCAGCGGCGCCCCGAAGATCCGCGCCATGGAGATCATCGACGAACTGGAGCCGGTAAAGCGCGGTGTCTACGGCGGCGCTGTCGGCTACCTGTCGTGGAACGGTAATATGGACACAGCGATCGCCATCCGCACCGCGGTCATCAAGGACGACACCCTGCACATCCAGGCCGGCGCGGGCATCGTCGCCGATTCAGTGCCCCGTCTCGAATGGAAGGAGACGATGAACAAGGGCCGCGCCATTTTCCGCGCGGTGGGCATGGCACTGAACGAATTCGACCGCTGAGGGCTGCACCATGTTATTGATGATCGACAACTACGATTCCTTTACCTACAACGTGGTGCAGTACCTCGCCGAGCTGGGTGCGGATGTCCACGTTTACCGCAACGACGAGATCACCGTCGGGCAGATCGAGGCGCTGAACCCGGAGCGCCTGGTCATTTCCCCGGGCCCGTGTACGCCGAACGAGGCGGGCATCTCGATGGAGGCGATCCGTCACTTCGCCGGCAAGCTGCCGATCCTGGGCATTTGCCTGGGCCACCAGTCCATTGGCCAGGTCTACGGCGGCAACGTCATCCGCGCCGGTCAGGTGATGCACGGCAAGACGTCCCCGGTTTTCCATGCGGATACCGGCGTATTCCGCGGCCTGAATAACCCGCTGGAGGCCACGCGCTATCACAGCCTGGTGATCGACAAGGACAGCCTGCCGGACTGCCTGGAAGTCACCGCCTGGACCCGCAACAGCGATGGCTCGGTGGAAGAGATCATGGGCGTGCGCCACAAGACGCTGCCGATCGAGGGCGTCCAGTTCCATCCGGAATCCATCATGACCGAGCAGGGGCACGAGTTGCTGCGCAATTTCCTGCGAATCCCGTCCACGGCCCCGACCAAAGCGGCCTGAGCGCATAAGGACCAGAGAGAGACTGCCATGGATATCAAAGCTGCACTGAACCGCATCGTCGAGAACCTGGACCTGAGCACCGAGGAAATGAAATCGGTGATGCGCATCGTGATGAATGGCGAGGCCACGGATGCCCAGATCGGCGCCCTGATGATGGGTCTGCGCATGAAGAGCGAAACCATCGACGAGATCACCGGCGCCACCGAAGTCATGCGCGAACTGGCCACCAAGGTCACCATCAACGCCGACTATCTGGTGGATATCGTCGGCACCGGCGGCGATGGCGCCAACCTGTTCAACGTATCGTCTGCCGCGGCTTTTGTGGTCGCGGCAGCGGGCGGCACGGTCGCCAAACACGGGGGCCGGGCAGTGTCCTCCCGCAGCGGGAGCGCCGATCTGCTGGAAAAGGCGGGCATCAACCTGGAAATGACGCCGGAACAGGTTGGTCGGTGCATTGAACAGATCGGCGTCGGCTTCATGTTCGCGCCTGCCCACCACAGCGCCATGCGCCACGCCGTGGGCCCGCGCAAGGAACTGGGCATGCGGACGATGTTCAACATCCTCGGCCCAATGACCAACCCGGCCGGCGTCAAACGCCAGGTGATCGGCGTGTTTACCGAACGCCTGTGCCGGCCGATGGCCGAAGTGCTCAATCGCCTGGGCAGCGAGCACATCATGGTGGTCCATTCCAAGGACGGCCTGGACGAGATCAGCCTGGCCAACAAGACCCATGTGGCCGAACTGAAGAACGGCGAGATCACCGAGTACGACATCTCGCCGGAAGACTTCGGCCTCAAGAGCCAGAGCCTGTTGGGCCTGTCCGTGGAAAGCTCGGAAGAGTCGCTGGAGCTGATCAATGCCGCCTTTGGCATCGGCCACAGCGAAAATGCCGACAAGGCAAGGGACCTGATTGCCCTGAACGCCGGTGCGGCCATTTACGTCTCGGGCATTGCCAAAACCATGCAGGAAGGCGTCGAACTGGCCCTGGATGCCATCGGCAGCGGCCTGGCCAAGGGCAAGATGACCGAACTGTCCGACTTCTCCCACTGTTTCTGAGACCGATTTGCACAGGATTGACCGATGACTGATACCGACCGCACCCCGACTATCCTGCGCCGCATCGTTGATCGCAAGTGGGAGGAAATCGACCACCGCCAGCGGCGCCAACCGCTGGCCGACGTGCGCGCCCGGGCCGCCGACAAGTCGGCAGCGCGGGGTTTTGCCAACGCTCTTCGCGCGCGGATCGAGAAGTCGTCCCCAGCCGTCATCGCGGAAGTGAAAAAAGCATCACCCAGCAAAGGCGTGATTCGCGACCCGTTCGAGCCGGCCGCCATTGCCGAAAGCTACGAGGCGGGCGGCGCAGCCTGCCTGTCGGTGCTGACCGATCACGATTTCTTCCAGGGTCACGAGGATTACCTGGCCCAGGCACGTCAGGCCTGCAGCTTGCCCGTCATCCGCAAGGATTTCATGGTTGCGCCCTACCAGATCTATGAAAGCCGGATGATCGAAGCCGACTGCATCCTGCTGATCGCAGCCTGCCTGACCAAGGACCAGATGCAGGAACTGGCGGGCATCGCCGGCGAAATCGGCCTGGATGTGCTGGTGGAAGTCCACAACGGCGAGGAACTGGACGACGCGCTGACGCTGGACACGCCGCTGGTGGGCATCAACAACCGCGACCTGCATACGTTCGAGGTGTCACTGGACACCACCTTCGAACTGCACAAGCGCATCCCGGACGAGCGCCTGACCATCACCGAGAGCGGCATCCTGACCCGGGACGATGTCACGGCGATGACCGACAACGGCATCTACGGCTTCCTGGTCGGCGAATCCTTCATGCGCGCACCGGATCCGGGTGCAAAACTGCAGGAACTGTTCTTCTAACTTCCTCTCCCCCAGTCCTTTCCAGCGGCATCGCGAGGCTGGACCGAAGCCCTGGTCACCCTCCGCTTCCGCAGCGGGACAGGACGTCCCGCGCCGCATCCGGCGGTCAGGGATGACCCTCGGAGGCGGCGGAAGCGGAGGGTGTCCGGGGCTTCTGGCTGGGGCCCGGTTTCCCTACTGCACTGTTTGGACCCTGGCTTTTATTAGACTGGATTCTCGGGGGCGGAAGCGGGGCAGCGGCAGGGCCCTGCGCCGTCTTAGAGGGCCATCCATGGCCACCTAATCCGGTCGGAGTGTACCGATCTAAGCCCCTGCCCTGATTATTCCTGGCTCCGGCTTGTGTTTGATCCAGAGCCAGTCAACGCTCACTAATAACCAAGATTGCTCGACGTGCCTGGGTCGGAAAATAGAAGAGACGGCCAGATAACACCCCCTGACGGCAGGCCACGCAGTCAGGGGGCATTGACCACGTCAAACCTTCGCCGAAGGCCGCGCCTTGATCCGGTCGTACCACGCCTGCAGGTGCGTCTGCTCCGGCTTGATCCGGATATCGTTCACTTTATTGAAATCGATCGTGGTGAAGGCGTTGATGTCGGCGGCGGTGAAGGTGTCGCCGCAGATGTATTCGCGGCCTTCCAGGTGCTTGTTGAGGAAGTGGAAGAATTTCTCGACGTTCTTGCCACACTCTTCGCCCCATTCCTTGATCGGGTTCATGCGGTCCTTGAAGTAACCGCTGGTGTGCTGGAAGCACATGCCGGTGGGCAGGAAGAAGAAAAACTCAATCCAGCGCAGCCACTGTTCCACATGCGCTTTCCCCAAGGCGCCCTCGCCCAGCAGCGGCGTGGTATCCGGATGGAGTTCCTCGAAGTAACGGCAGATGGCCATGGTTTCGGCCACGCTGGTGCCATCGTCCAACTGCAGCACCGGTACTTTCTTCATCGGATTCATGGCCGCGTATTCCGGCGTCAGGTTCTCGCCTTTCTGGATATCGACCTGGACGAACTCGACCTCATCCAGCAGGCCTTTCTCGGCCAGGAACATGCGGACCCGACGCGGGTTCGGGGCCGTCTTGGTTTCGAAAATCTTCATGGGGACTCCTGTCTGTCGACTGGGTGGATTCTTGTTGTTGGGTTATGGGTTGCAAGCTGTTTTGCCGTGCAAAACAGCTTTCTGCGAAACCAACTATGCGCCCAGAGATTGCCTCGGGGGCGCCGGGGCGTCAAGCGGTACGCCCCGGGCTTCCAGGTAAGCCTTGATCTCTGCGATCACCCAGTCCGGATCATCCAGTGGCAGGTCATGACCCGCATCCGGGTGCAGACGCAGGGTCCACTGCCAGCGCTCGGCCAGGCGTTCACTGCAATACCAGTCAACAATCCGGTCGTCCCGGCTGGCCAGCACCAGGGCATCGGGTAATGGTCGCTCCTCGGCGGGCCGGAACCGGGCTGCCGCCCAAAGCTGACGGGCGGCGTTTCGTGCGCTGACCGGGCGCTGCGCCTGGATGCTGTACCACCGCTGGACGGTGGCGGGGTTCAACTGTCGGTTGGAACTGAGTGCCAGGATCTGGGCTTCGCGCTCACGCAGGTCGCGCAGCGTCAGCAGGCGCATCAGGGTGGGCCAGGTTTTCGGACGCAACCGGTGCCAGGGCCGGTTGAATCCGCTGCTGGTGTTGATCAGGACCAGGTGCTGGATGGCACCGGCACGGACATGCTGGGCCCAATCCAGGGCCACCATGCCGCCCATGGATAGCGCGATCAGCCCCAGCGGCGCAGGGATGTGCTGGCACTGGCGCTGGATGGCCTCGCGAATTGCGGGGATCGCCGCCGGACTTGCCTCCCGGTAGTGGGTACCCGTACCGGGCAGGTCCACCGGGTGGAAATCGTGCCCGGGAAACGCCTCCCGCAGTCGCTGGAGCATTACACCCCAGTGCGCCTGCTCACGTGTCAGGCCCCGCAACAAAATCCAGTGCATATGACCTCTCAGCCCGATTCGCGATACCAGTGCATGATCGCCGCTTCCCTGAGCATGGGCTCCTGCTCGGACCCTGGCAACCAGTTTTTGTGGTTCGCCGTCGCCCGCATCAGGAAGTCGAGGAAGTTGAGATGGGAGCGCAAGACCCGTTGATGACGATGGGGCACCATGGGGTTGAACAGCCCTTCCAGGCGCAGGAGCTGGCGCGGGCGCTTGCGGATCCACCGCCAGGAGCCCATTTCCAGCGTCAGCGGGATGAAGCCGCCGGACTCCGTCCGGTTCATCTGCTTGTAGAAGTAGTCCCAGAGGTCGCCATGGGTCAGGTAATGGCGCGACTGCGGCTCAAAAACATAGGTGTGGTTGGGATAAGCCTGCTCCCAGAGCAGCTTCAGCGCCATCACCGACGCGATCTTGCGCATGGGACGGCGCCGGTAGGCGTAGGGGAACCAGATCTGGTCCTGCCAGCCGAACCCGGAATGACAATCCAGCGCCAGGCTGAAGGGCCGGCCGGGCAGAAGATCCTGGATGACGCGTTCCAGCGCCAGGTTCTCCGCCTCCATCCCCTTTTCCGGCGTACCGGTGTACCACGGCAGTCGGCGTGACAGGCGCTGGCCACCGAGCAGGAAGGCACTGCCTCCCTGGGCCTCGATCGGCGCGTTGCGCATCAGGTCCACCCCGTTGGGGTTGCTGCGCTGGTTGAGGAACATGCCGCCGGGGTTGAGGATCGGCAGCAGCGTGATGCGGATACGGGACAGCAGGTTCTGCAACTCCTGGTCCCAGCGCAGACGATTCAGCAGGCTCTGCAGCCAGGCCATGATCACCTGGGCACCGATCCGTTCCAGGCCGTGCACCCCACCGACCAGCAGCAGGGCGGGCGCTTCCGTCGACTGGGCTCCGATGTCCACACGGTAGATCGGAACGGTGACCGATTTGAGGGCAACCCGTTCCAGCACGCGGGTTTCCACCTGTACCGGTGCCTCGGCCAGCATGCGCTCCAGGCCCACCAGTTCGGGCAGGTAGTCCCGCAGCAGCCGCCGCTGACGGCGATCGCGGGTGGATTGTTCCAGGGGGATGGCGACGTGGGGCGTGAGATCCCGCAGCTCCGTCATGGCGGACTCCCGGTCTGTAAACGACGGTCCGAGTCTAGCGGCGAATTGCTACAACCCGATGACATCACACCGGAAAAGGCCGCCACCTGTGGTCATCGTTTGCTAACTTAACTTATGATGGCGGTTCAGGGATTGATCAGGGGCCGGTCTTTCCACCGTCGCAGCCCAGCCTCCCTTCAGAGAGATTTAAGGACTTTGAACCTCAAGAGCCGTTTCCTGCTGCTTGCCTCGGCACTGATCGTGGCCTCGTCGCTGGCGTCATGGGTCGTCTTCGAGCGTATTGCCGAGCGCATCATCGAACGCTGGGGCGCCAATATCGCCGAGATCCAGGTGCGCTATGACAGTGCCCGCCTGCTGCAGAATATCGAGCGCGAAGTGGGTCTGGCACAGCAGATGTCGGACTCCGACGTTATCCAGCGTTGGGCCCGCCAGCCCGGAAACGCCACCCTCAAGGCGGCCGCCATTGAGGAGATGGAGCGCTTCCGCCACAATTTTGCCGACCACAACTACTTCCTCGCCCTCAAGGACAGCGGCGCCTATTTCTACAACAATGCCGCCAACGGGTTCGCCGGCAAACAACTGCGCTACCACCTCGATCCCAACAAGCCGGCCGATGCCTGGTTCTACCAACTGATTGAACAACGCCGTGACTTCCACCTCAACGTCAACCCGGACGAAGCGCTCGGGGTCACCAAGCTGTGGATTGACGTCCTGCTGAAAGTCGACGGCCGGATTGTCGGCGTGGCGGGCACCGGGATGGATCTGGAGCCCTTCCTGCAGAACATCGTGGACCTGGAGCAGCCGGGCATCAACACCCTTTTTGTGGACTATAACGGGGCCATCCAGCTTTATCGGGACCGCCGCTACATCGACTACGCCAGCTTCGTCAAACCCGAAGGCCAGAAGAAAACCATCGAACTGCTGCTGGACCGCCCCGCCGACCGGTCCTGGATCCGCCAGACGCTGGACCGGCTGCGCGAGGGGCCGGAACAGGGGTATCGGGTGGAAACCGGCTTTGTCACCGTCGACGGCAAAAGCCACCTGGCGGGCGTGACCTACCTGCCGTCGATCGGCTGGTATGAGATCACACTGCTGGACCTGGATGTGCTGCTGCCGCTGGCCACCTTCGCGCCAATGCTTGGGGTCTTCTCTGTGGCCCTGTTGTTGACCCTGCTGGTCTTCAACATCGCCATCCGCCGCCAGATCATCGACCCGATCATCTCCCTGGAAGCCGCCATGGAGCGGGTTCGCCTGGGTGACCTGTCACCTCGCAAGCCATCGCCTCGTTCGGATGAAATGGGTCGGCTGGAGCAGCATTTCGACGTCATGGCCTCCAGCATTCGTGAGCACACCCGCCAGCTCGAGGAGACCGTCCGCGAGCGCACCGACGCCCTGAACCGTCTGGCCCGCAAAGATCACCTGACGGAGCTGCTCAACCGACGCGGCATGAACGAATTGCTCGCCGAGGAGTTCCAGCGTTTTCGACGCGAGCATCGGACATTCGGCATCGTCTGGCTGGACATCGACAACTTCAAGGACATCAACGACACCCTGGGGCATGCCGTCGGTGATGGCGTCCTGCGGCAGATCGCCGCCAGCCTGCGCACCTGTATTCGGCCTTACGATCACGCCGCTCGCTGGGGCGGTGATGAATTCCTGGTGCTGCTCGCCCCCTGTGATGGCGACCATCTGCAGGGCATCGGCGAACGCATCCGGCGCACGGTAGAAAGCGCTGTCGAAACGCCGGCCATCACCGTCAGTATCGGCGGCGCCCTGGCGGTCCCGGATGACACGATCGAGAATATCCTGCAGCGCGCAGACGACGCCCTCTACCAGGCCAAGGACAACGGGCGCAATCAATTCTACATCGCCGAAGGCGGCCAGCTGACCCGCATCAGCTAGCGTCAACCGGGCCTCGTCGCTGGGCTGTCATCTTGCCGTCATCCTGGCAATGGGGCAGGATGAATCGTACCGATCCACCGACAGGTAGACCACCATGCTGATTCGCCCGGCCACGATCCAGGATGCCCCGGACATTGCCCGTCTCGCCACGGCCCTGGGGTATGCGTCATCCACGGAAGACATCGTCAGCCGGCTCGACGGCCTGCTGGGACAACCGGATCGGTTTGTTGCGGTCGCTGATGGTAAGGGTGAAGGGCTTCTGGGTTGGATTGCGGCCGAACGGCGCCTGCTACTGGAGTCCGGCGAGAAGGCGGAAATCGTCGGCCTGATCGTGGGCACCGACAGCCACCGCAAAGGCGTGGGGTCGGCCCTGGTAACCGCCGTCGAGGACTGGGCCCGCGCCCGGGGTCTCGGCAAGATCGTGGTGCGCTCCAACGAAGCGCGCCTGGCATCACACCCCTTTTACGAGCATCAGGGCTTCAAACGGACCAAGACCCAACACGTCTACCTCAAGCCCCTAACCTGAAATCCATTAAGACTTCCCTCGACTCGCAAAAGGAACTGACGACCGATGGAAACAGCCAACCTTGCCCAATCCGCTATCGGCCTGCCCCATCCACCCCACAACAGCCAGGTGCCCCTGGAAACGGCCCTGGCCTCGCGCAGCAGCTGCCGCCGGTTTGCCCGGCGCCTTATCCCGCTGGAAAGCCTGTCACAATTGCTCTGGGCCGGACAGGGATACGACCCGGAAACCCATCGGCGCACCGCGCCTTCCGCCAAACAGGCCTATCCGCTGCAACTGCAGGTCGTTACCGGCGAGGTGGGTGAACTGGTGCCGGACGTCTATCGCTATGACCCGCTTCACCATCAATTGCACGCCACGGGGATCGGCGATGTCCGAGCCACCCTGCAAAGCCTCGCGACCGAGGATCAGCCCTGGCTCGCCCAGGCGCCGCTGGTGCTGGCGATCAGCGCCAACCTGTCGATGATGACCCACCTGTTTGGCGAGCAGCCACCACAGGGCGAGCGGGGCATCCGCTACGCGTACATCGAAACGGGCGCGGTCGCCGAAAACCTGCAATTACAGGCGACCGCCCTGGAGTTAGGGTCGGTGATTGTCGGCGCATTCAACGATCGGGGTGTTGGTCAGGCACTGGACCTGGAGGCCGGCTTTGCGCCGACGGCGCTGGTCTGTGTGGGCCACCCCGCCCACTGAGACGGGAGCGGGCCCAGGCTAACGGCACAGGGCCGAGGATTTGCGGAAAACAGCGATTCACGCTGCCTTTCGGAAATCCTCGGACCGGACGGCCTTGTCGCGCTTGCGGTTGTAACGGGTTTTGTCCTTGACCACCTGCATGCGATACAGCGGTGAACGCAGGTCGCGCTCGACCTGACTGTGTTGGGTGGGTGTTCGCTTCTTACGGGCCATAAGCGGGCTCCTCTGTTGGTTGAGCCTGCATCATAGACCTGCTCCGACTGCCCTGCCAGATATCCGTTGAAAATACTTATGCCTCAGGAGAGCTAAAGGCAGAGCTAAAGGGGTCAGAGCTAAAGGGGTCAGATCGATTTTAAAATAAACAACCTGAAATCATGTCGCCAAGCCAATCTCCCAAAGTCCGTCTGTAGAGTGGGCTGGCTAATGGTTGTTCCCTTCAGTTGATAGGTGGCGAGCCGATCCGTTTACTCATCAGGAGAGCGTACCGAATGGAAAAGGCGGGGCGAACTGATCAAATTAAAATCGATCTGACCCCAAAAATTGACTTCAATATCTCTTTGGTGGATCACCCCGCTGCTGCTGAAAGGATTAATTATCTGGCCGTCTTTTGTAAAATAAATATTAACTCATTCATACAAATACAAAATTCAAGTAAACCTTTTCCGTTTTCCCGCAAATAGTTATCCAGATACTTCAACAACTATTTTATTACTCAATATTCCAGGTGGACACCAAAGTGATGAGCGAGCCTGTATTGTGTATACACCTGGCCTAGCGAACGCTATCGTTCTATCCCCGGCCTTGCTGAAACTGAACTCATAGGATGCGTTACTAGGCTCAACTATCCACTGTATATTCAGCGCAACATTGGTCTCTAATTCAGGGGGTTTCGAAGTAAAAGAACAAGCACCTTTAGTCTCGGCTTCTTGTACCTCGACAAACCCGCTACTTTGTCGCTCTGCAGTCAATAGAATTTCGTTACCTACCGAAACTTGGTCTTCTGCAATTGTGATTTTCAGAGATTGTTGAAAATCAGGTCCCGGAACATACATTTTTGATGACTCCTGATCAGAACAGCCATTTAAAAACAAAAAAAATAGAACAAATAATTTACTGAATTTGCGAGATATTCGCATATCAAAAATCACTCTCCTGGACATACAGATTTTGATGAAGATACCGTCGGGATAGGGATCACACCAAACCACATATCTTCAGGGTCGTTAGCCTTAACATTGCACTTGCGATATAGCTCACCCAAGTGGCGGCCCGACCTCTGATTATCCGAAGACAGAATAGGTCTAAGAGATACACCATTAAAACCGTAATTTCCTGGGCCGCCTTCATGAGTACTCCTGAAAGGATACTCATCGCAATCCAAACTAGAAAACAATCCGGTAGCCCCAGCACATTCAACGGCCCCCTCGTACCAACCAGAAGGATGTTTTGGGCTTAATCTGCTCAACACTACCGGTTTACCCATCATCTGCGCATCAAGAACATGCAGAGTCGATTGAGGGACATCGTTTCCCAAGAATAACAAGGGGATGCTAGCACGGCAGTCTGGATCTTGAGATTTTGCACATATATTTGCAGCGATAGTACCTATCCTAACGTCCGCCGCTGTGCGCTCCTTCCTCATTAAATTTACATCAACGTCTGTAAAGCTGTACCGAAGTGCTGATACAAAAGCGATCCCAGCTGTATTTACAGCCACGTTTGACAATTCTGCACTTATACTCAGCCGTATGCCCAAACTCATGAAGCTGTTTCCGCTTGGGTCAATATTGTTAATAGGATTTCCGCCGGCATACATATACTTATGCAAAGTCACCGGGTCAACATTGCGCCCCATCCACGTATCCATCTGCGTAAACCGCCCCACGCCCTGATCGTAGTACCGCGCCCGCAGGTAATACTGCTCCAGCCCCGCATCCCGCTGTTCGCCGGTGTACCGATAGTCGTTCTCGGTGTCGCCGGTGCTGGCCAGCTCAACGCCGAAGGCGTCGTAGTGGTAGGTGTCGGTGACAGTGCTGCTCTCGTCCGCCAGGGCCCGGGTGGAGCCATGGCCGTCATAGAGGTAGTACGCCGTTCCGCCTGAGCGCTCCTGGGCCAGCAGATCGTCGCCGTAGGTGTAGCTGACGTCGGTGGTGCCGTTGCTTACTTCCGCCAGTACCTGGGCATAATCCCGGTTGCTGTCCACCACAAACTGGATGGTAGCGCCATTTTCGGTCTTGCGGGTACGGATGCCATCGGCGTTATAGCCGTAGCTGGCGGTGTAGCCCGGCCGGGTCGTTTCGACCAGTTTGTTGCGACCGTCATAGCGGTAACGGGTGACCTGACTGTCTTCGGTCTCCGTCAGGGTGTTGCCGTTGGCATCGTAGCTGTAGCTCACCCCACCCTGCCGGGTCAGGCGGTCATTGGCATCATAGGTATAGGCGGTGTGGACACCGTCGATGATGCTGTAGGTCCGGTTGCCCACCTTGTCATACTGGTACTCGGCGCTGTAGTCACCGTTGACCGGATCCGTGATCATCTCGCCAGTCAGGCGGTACAGCTCGTCATAGCTGTAGGTCGTGCTGCGGCCATTGTGGCGCTCCTGCATGCCGATGCGACGACCGGTCGGGTCCAGCTCGTAGCGGTAGTCGGCCACGACCGCACCGCTGCCATCGGTCGTGGTCAGGGCTACCAGCCGGTTGAGGGCGTCGTAGTCGTACGCGGTACGGTTACCATTCGGGTAGCTGATGCTGGCCCGGTTGCCCACGTTGTCGTAGCGGTAGACGGTGTCGCCCAGGCCCGCATCGACCGTCGCCAGCCGGTTGAGGGCATCGAACGTGTAGCCGGTACTCCGGGTCTGGTCCGCCGTAACGACGTCCAACTGTACCCGGTTCCCCGCCTCGTCGTAGCCGTAGGCGAGGACGGATCCATCGGGCTGACTCTCTTCGATCAGCCTGTTCATGGCATCGTACTGATACGTCGTCGTGCCTTCCGGCGTCATCGCTGAGACGCGATTGCCTGCGGCGTCGTAACTGAAGGTTTCCACCGTGCCGTCGCCGTAGGTGACGCGGATCAGCCGGTCATTCAGATCGTACTGGTAGGTACTGGTCTGACCGTTGAAATCCGTGTGGCTCAGACGGTTGCCCGCCGCGTCGTAAGTGAACGTCTCGGTCTGTCCGAGCGGCAGGGTCCGGCTCAGCACCCGGCCCTGACTGTCGTAGGTCCAGCGGGTGGTGCGGCCTTCGGCGTCGGTCTGGGTCAGTTTGTTACCGGCAGCGTCGTAGCTGAAGGTGGTGGTGCCGTCGAGGGCATCCGTCACGGTGGTGAGACGGCCAAGGGCGTCGTAGTCGTACTGGGTTACCCGGCCATTCTGGTCGGTGCTTGACGTGCGACGGCCCAGCGCGTCGTAGGCCTCGGTCACTTTGCTGCCATCGTGGTACACCGTCTCGGTGCGCTGGTCCAGTGCGTTGTAGGTATACCGTGTGGTATGACCATTGGCATCGGTTTCAGCGACGAGGTTGCCGTTCGCGTCATAGTCGAAACTGTGGCGGTTGCCCAGCGCGTCGATGACGGCCGTGCGGCGGCCGGCGGCGTCGTATTCATAACGGGTCACGTTGCCGTTGGCGTCGGTTTCGCTCGTCACGCGCCCGGCGGCATCGTAAGCGGTACTGGTGTGGCTGCCATCCGCGAAGTCGGTACGGATCACCCGGTTCAGGGCATCGTAGGTGTAGCGGGTAATGCGACCCAGTCGGTCCGTCTCTGTCGCAACGTTACCTTCGGCATCGTAGGACTTGTAGGCGACGGTGCCGTCCGGGTAGCGCGTCTCGGTGACCCGGCCAAAGGCGTCGAACACGTATTCGGTACGGCGACCCAGGGCATCGACTGTGGCGGTCTGGTTGCCGGCGACATCGTACTCGGAGTAAACCGTTGAGCCATCCGGGTAGTGGGTCTCGGTCACCCGGTTGTTGGCGTCGTAGACGTAGCTCGTGGTTTCCGCAACGGGGCTACCGCTAACCTCACGCTCGCGGGTTTCAGTCAGCACGTTGCCGTTGGCGTCATAGGTGTACCGGGTCGTCTCGCCAAGCGGGTTGGTCTCGGTCAGCTTGTTGCCATCACCATCGTAGGTGTAGGTGGTGGCGTTACCCCCGGCATCGATGCTCTTCGACACCTGGCCGTCGGCGTTGATGTTGTTGCCGGCGGTCTTGCCGTCAGGATCGGTGACACTCAGCAGGTTCCCCACGCTGTCGTAGGTGTTCTTGTGCTGATTGCCCCGGGCATCCGTGATCGTTAGCTCCTGACCCCGGCTGTTGTAGGTGTAAGCCACGGTATTGCCCAGGCCATCGGTCTGGGTGAGCTGGTTGTTGCGATCATCGAAGGTCGCCGACGTGGTGTGGCCCAGCGGGTCGAGCTGGCTGAGCTGGTTACCGTGCGCGTCGTAGGTGTACTGCCAGGTCTGGCCGGCGGCGTCCACCTTGGTGGTGACGTTGCCCCGGTCATCGTAATAGTAAAGGGTCGTGTTGCCTCTACGGTCAGTGACTACGGACTGGCGGCCTTCGATGTCGTGGTTGAACTCGGTTCGGTTGCCCTCGTTATCTTCCTGGGCCACCAATCGGCCGCTGTCGTCGTAGATATTCCGTACCAGACGGCGTCCCAGCGGATCGATGATTTCCAGCAGGCCGTGGCTGCGGTTGTAGGTGTACTCGGTGGTGTTCGCCATGGCGTCGGCGCTGGCCACCAGGTCACCCTCCGGGGTGTACTGGTAATTCAGGACATCGCCATTGGGCGTCGTGATCGAGCGGATGCGGCCGTCACTGTCCCGGTTGAAGGTGATGGCCTTGCCGCTTGAATGGAAGATGCCGTCGTTGGTGTAGCGCAGGGTGTGCCCGTTCGGGTCCACCACGGTCTCGATACCGAAATCCTGGTTCAGGTTATAGACATAACCCGCGGCCGTGGTGAGCCGATAGCGGCTTGGATCGACCGCACGCCCAAAGGTGCCCTTCTCCAGCAGGATGCCATTCTCATAGCGGGCCGAACTCTCGTTCAGCGCTACCAGTTCGGACTGGGTATCACCGACCGGCGTGAACACCAGGTCGACGTCCTTGATGACCTGGTAGGTGTTGCAGCGCGGCGAGGCGCCGACTTCAAACCGTTCCACATCGCCGGTGGGCAGGGTCACGGTCACGACCGGCGCACCCAGGGGCTCGACACAGAAATCGACAATCAGGTTCATTGGCCCCCGTTTGTACTGGTTGATGGTCCAGTAACTGCCCGGAACCCGAGACTCCTCAACCTTGACGTCCTGATAACCGATACTCCAGCCATGGCCAAAGTCCAGGTCTTCGAATCGGCGGCGACTGTCGTAGGTGCGGGTCACCCGGATCGGCAGGCCCGCCATCGGGATGTTCAGATCCTCAAGGGTGATGCTGAAGTTGCCGACCTTGAGATCGCCCTCCACCTGCAGCGACAGCATGTCGGAAGCGGATTGACCGTTGACGTCCAGGGCAATGACGGCCACATCCCATTGACCATTGGTCAGCAGGCTAGGATCGAAAAGTGCCACTGGCGCCGACGTCTGGTTGGTGTCGCCTTCGGCGATGACCTGCCAGTTGTCATCCCCGGACGGCGCGATGAGGACCTGGTAGGCGACAAGATTGTCGTCCGTAATGGTGCCAATGATATCCGTCGGCGCGGTCACGATGGTGCCGCTTTCCGGTCCTTCCAGGGTCACGACCGGCGCGACAGTATCGCTGTCATCCTCAATCGTGACAAAGGCTTGCCGGGTCACGGTGGTCTCGCTGTCACTGACCGTGGCCGTGATGGTATGACGGCCCGAGCCGTCTGCAGTCCAGTAGGTCCGCCCGTATGGATTCACCGGTAGCGGCTGGCCATCCACATCGACATCAACGGTGAAGTCGCCGCGACCGCCTTCGGTAAAGACGTCGATGACCACAGTCTCGCCCGCGTTGACACTATCTGGGGTGACCAGCACCGTCGCATCCAGCGGCAGGGCGTCTTCCTGGACCCGGATGCTGGTGCTCTGGAGCGTCCGGCCCTTGCCATCATCGGCAAAGTAAACGACATCGTGCAGACCGATCTGGTCCTGCCTCGGCGTCCAAGTCACCCGGCCTTCGGCACTGACGGTCAGTCCGTCCGGCTGTGTCATCGCGCCATAGGTCAGGGCATCACCGTCGGCATCCGTGGCGACCAGCTGGTACTGGTACACCTCGCCTGCGACGGCCTCAAACGTGGGCCGGCTGGTTATTTCCGGATAGTTGTTGCTGCTGGCGTCGACCGCATCCAGCACGAAGCTCTGGGTCACATAGGCCTTGCCATCGGACACGCGGATTCTGACGTCATGGGCGCCGATCTGGTCGGCGGCAGGCGACCATTGCATTGCACCATCGCCCGACAGGGTCATGCCCGCCGGTGCCGTGTCGAGGGCATAACTGAGGCTGTCACCGTCCGCATCACGGGCGACCACATCGTAGTGATAGACCTCACCGATAATGGCGGGCGATGTCGGCAGGCTGGTGATTTCCGGGGTCTCGTTGGCCGCAACCGGGGCATTGACGCCAATGCTGTAGCTCTGGGTCGAGGCTGCACCACGGGTATCGGTGACGCGTACGACCACGTCATGGGCCTGCCCTGCCTGGCTGCTCGCCGGCGTCCAGCTGATCTGGCTGCCCGCCAGGGTCATCCCGTTGGGGGCCTGATCGAGAGAGAAGCTGAAGCCGTCACCGTCGCTATCCGACGCCGTGATCGGGTAGGTATACAGGCTTTCCGCCAGCGCCTGGGTTTCCGGCGTACTGGTAATCAGCGGGGGGTGATTTGCGCTTTCGTTGACCGGCAGCGTGAGCTTCTGGCTCGCCAGACCGCCGCGCCCGTCGTCCACCTGGATCTCGACAATGGCGGTGTCGCCGATGCTTTCGGCTGGCGCCAGCCAGGAGAATAATCCGGATTCAGAGAGCGTCATGCCCGCTTCTGACTGCGTCAGGGAGAAGGTCAGCGCGTCGCCGTCCGGGTCATTGGCGGTCACCTGGTAATCAAAACGCTGGCCGGCGTAGACCGCACCCTGGGGCGAACTGGTAATGGTTGGCGGCTGATTGTCTTCGTTCGGGTCCGCGACCTCGACCAGGAAGTACTGTTTGGCGGAAGCGCCACGGGTATCCAGCGCCGTGACTTCTGCGGAGAAAACTCCGACGACATCGGTGCCCGGCGTCCAACGGATCGCGCCGCTGACACCATCGATGGTCATGCCCGGCTGCGAGCGGCTGAGGAGATAGACCACCTCGTCGCCATCCGGATCGCTCGCGTGCGCCGTGTAGGCGAACGATTCACCGGACTGGATCGCCCCCGGCGGTTCGGAGTCAAACTCCGGTGCCAGATTGTCCGGCGGCGTGATGGTGACCACGTGGGTCTGCTCGGCCACGGCGCCCGACAAGTCGGTCGCCCGCACATTCAGGCTGTAGATGCCCTCAGACAGACCTTCGGCCTTCAACTGACCCGTGCGTTCGTTGAGCTCAAAGCCGTCAGGCGCATCCGTCAGCTCGAACCGGTGCGCATCGCCCTTGTCAGGATCACTGACTTCAAAGTCGAAGCTGTAGACGTCACCCACGACGCCCGTGCTGGACGTCGGGCTGGTAAACACAGGCAGGTCATTGTCATCGGCGATTGAGACCGCAAATTTCTGGCGATCAAACAGACCGGCTTCGTCGTAAACACGGGTGTCCACGATGGCCGCCCGGGTCTCATTGTTGTCGGTCGCGCATTCGACGAGATCTTCGCTCCCGGCAACAGTCGCCTTGAGCGCCTGGATAATCGTTGCATCATCGACCACGAGCGATGCCTGGGTGCTCTCACCCGGCTGCAGGCCGTCGACGGTAACGGTGCCTAGCGTCTCTTCACCCGTCCAGAAATGGTCATGGCTGAACGTAACGCTCAACGGACCGTCGACCGGCGCAAGCCCCCGGTTCAGAACAGTGACACGGGCGGTACTGGTCGCCTGATCGTAGGTGATGCCGGACACGGTGATATCCGGCAGCGACAACGCATCCCGGTCGGGGAAGGTGTTCAGACGGAACGTATTATGGGTCAGCCAACTCAGTGCCGGTCTGGCGGGAACCGTCAGGTCGTCATTGATGTTGTTGATGTTGTAGGCGTGCTGGTTCCAGATACTGCGGGTCGGCGCCCACGAGTCGTTGGCGTCTTCGAAGACGCGAATGCCCGCGAAACTCCCACCACTGTAATTGTTTGCGATGACGACAACTTCGGCATGACCGTCGTTATCCACATCGGCAACTACGGGCAGCTCGTGCGTCGTTCCACTTGTGTTTCTGATTTCGTAAACAATGTTGCCAGTGGGGCCATCATAAACACGAAAATACTGTTCATCCCCGTAGACAACTTCGGCTCGACCATCACCATTAAAATCGAAGACTGACGAGCCGGTCTTGTTGGAGGAACGATCCCGGGTTGGCGACTGCCATACAATTTTCCCTTCAGCGTCGAATACCACGTAGGCGTTGGCGCCTGCCACGCCGATTTCAGGAATGCCGTCACCCGTCATGTCAGCCAGCGTCGGTGGACCACCGACACCGCCACCGGGGATGCTTTTGCCAGACCAGATGGTCGAGCCGTCGTTCCGATACAGACTGACGTATCCCCTGTTAACGACAGCTATTTCTGGCGATTCATCGCCAATGAGATTTCCAACAGCGGCAAATCCGTCGCCCTTGCTAAACAACCTCTGTCCATCGTGCGAATAAACCGTTGCGCCGGCGACGACCTCCTGATAACCGTCATTGTTAATGTCTGCGGCAAAAGACAATGGGCCAACACCGTTGCCGCCAGTCGCGCCCGAGCCCTGCCACAGAACTTGCCCGGTATTATCGAAAACCGTGTTGCCAACGATGATCTCCGGCACTGAATCACCGTCGAGATCCGCGATGCTCGGACCACCCCATCGAACGGACAAGCGACTGGATGACTGCCATTTGACCTTGCCACTGCTTGAAAATGCGATGATCCCGCCGCCTGCGCGGCCAGTGACTATTTCAATTTCACCGTCACCGTCGATGTCGGCAGCGGCCGGGGAACTGACCGGGAGAATGGATGCAGAAGCTGATGTCCAAATATGCTCCCCGGACTTCGCCCAGATTGCTCGCAGGTATCCCGGATTGTTATAGCGAGAGCTATAGAACGTCTGGAAGATAATCGCGATATCATCGCGCGAATCGACCTTTCCATCGCCGTTGGTATCCTTCAGCGGCACCGCAATCGGCGCGTGCATCACCTGGTTGTATGATGAAGCAGGCAGGCCACTGGAGGTCCACCGCCACTTTTCAACAGGCTCCAGGCCACCTAGCGCCAGCTCGGGCTCCCCAATACAGAACTTGTTGCTGTCCGTCCGGTTGTCCACCCACTCACTGTCTGCATTCCAGGAAATCCGACCGGTATCGCCGGCGATTCCCATGCCTTCCGGCGCATGCTCAAGCCCATAGGCAAGAACATCCCCCTCATTGGGGTCAATGGCATCAACATCGTACTGGTAACCGGAAACTTCGCTGCCAGCCACCACCGGCGGGGTAACAATCTGCGGTGGCAGGTTTTCGTGGATGACGAGCGTGAACGTTTGCTCGGACGTGCCACCCCGGAGATCCGTCACCAGCACGGTGACATCGTATTCACCAGGTGCCAGCGCGCCCGGTGCGGAGGTGAAGCGACCGGTGCGCTCATCCAGATACAGGCCTTCGGGCCCGGACACGAGGGTGAACGTGTGGGCATCACCAACGTCGGTGTCGGAAACCTCAACCTGATAGTCGAATGATTGGCCGCCTTCCAGCACCGTTTGCGGCTCGCTGTCGATTGAGGGCGCCGCATTCACGTCCTCGACGTTGAGCGCGTAGATCTGGGCATCCGACAGGCCATCAGGATCCGTGACATGGAGTTTGACCAGCGCAGCCCGCGTCGCGTTATTGCCAATCTCGCATTCTTCAATGCCATCCGCAGACTCCAGGGCAACACTGATGTCGCCGGTCAGGTCACTCTCGGCGACCCTGATCGCAGGGTATTCATCGGAACCACTGGGCAGTCCATCCACACCGGCCTTACCAAGCAACTTACCCTCTTCAGGGCTACCGGCATAAAAAGCAACCTCCAGCGGCGCCGTCACATTCGCCAGACCGCGGTTGGTCAATTGCACGCTCAGTTGTTGGGAGCCATCTGGACTTTCCTGGATCAGGACGTGACCCAGGCGGACATCCGGATTACCCAGGTGATCAAGCGCGACTGGCAGGTAGGCCATGACCAGACTGGTCGTCGCCAGCTTGGTGGTAAACAGGCCGCTGTTGGTGTCCCAGGTCCCGTTTGCCTGCTGGGCATCAAGCAGGTATTCGATGTTGGCGGTAATGGCGGCATCGGTGATTTCCGGATCCTGGTAATCCAGGGCCAGACCAACCCAGGCCGAGGTCAACGGATCACTGGCGTCTCCTGTTGCGTTGCGAGACCAACCACCATCAGCCCGCTGTCGGCTGCGAAGTTGCGTATCCAGCAGCTCGATCGCGTCGGCGACACGAAGCTGCATGGCATCGGTTGCTATAAATGGTTCAATTTCTGCCAGACCGACCAATCTGAACACGCGGCGGAGGCTGTCGTTCTCATTCGTTGTGATGCCGGCCAACAAGTGTTCGGCGATGGACGGCATCAACATGCGATAAAAATCGGATAGCTCCTGCTGCTTTGCCGTCAGCGACTTCAGCTTCTCCAGATCGGAGAGATAGTCTGACGCCGATTGGGCCACCAGGGCAGTCATGGCCAGCGAGGTCCGGAGCCAGCCGCTGTTGTGGTCTGTGGTCCAATAGGCGCGTTTGCCGTCAATAACGACGCGATTACTGAAAAACTCCAAGCCTTTTTCGCGAACAGCAAAGGTCCGGTCACGATCCGGGACCGCATTGAGCGCCCATAGCGCAAATGCAGTCTGGTTCTTGGCATAGTTGGGGTGAGACCGCCGGATCGCTCCATCGGACAACTGACTCCCAAGAATTTCGGTCAGCAGATATTCAGCAGCCTCTTCATCAACATCGGCTTTTTCCTTGGACGACTCCATCCCGAGAAGTGACTGCGTCTGGATGTGACAGCCCAAACAACGATTCTGCTTGTGCCATGCCAAAGCCTGTGGCGCAACGTAATCACTTGCGTCGGAAATCGCGGTTCTAACCCGATAGAAAAGCGGTGCAATATAGGCGGCGCCTGAAGTCTCATCACCGTCCTCGTATTCCTTGACCGAGCCGGTCGGCACGACATAGCACTGCTTGTTGAACGTCGGGACGGATTGGGTAAATTCCGGGCTCGCAAACCACCTGATTTCGCCGGTCTGCGCATCAAGGCTCATGGCATCCGGACCCCGATCGAGGCCAAAGGTCAACACATCCTCGTTGGGATCGGATGCCGTCACAAGGTAGGTATAGGTATCTCGCTCTGGTGTTTCAGTTTGCGGTGGGCTGGTAATTTCCGGCGGCAGGTTAGGTTGAATGACTGTGATCGTGATGGTTGCTGTCGCAAAGAGCTCACCGTCAGTCACCTGATAGGCCAATGACTCCTGCCCCTCAAACTGTGGGAAGGGCTTGTATTCCAGGTTCGGCGCCGTGCCAGAGAATACGCCGTGCGCGGGCTGATCTGCCAGCGAGTACTGGATGTCCTCACTGTCAATGTCATGGCCAACGAGTGTGATGGCGACGGTATCGCCGCCTTCGGTTTCGGCGAAAATATCCTTGGCCGTCGGCGGATCGTTGACCGGTGTAACAGAGAGTTCGTAGTCAGCCGGCAGAGAGTCCAGTTCACCGTCATTGGCCACATATTTCAGACGATCCTTACCCGCATAGTTGACGTCGGGCACGTAGACAAAACCATCGCCGGACTGAACCACGGTGCCATGCTCAGGCGCAGTGACAACCGAAAACGCGAGGGGCGACTTTTCGATATCACTGCCGGAGAAGTGCAGCGGAATACGAGTATCTTCTGGCCCGGTGGCCGCACCTGGATCGGCGACCGGCGCATCATTAACGGGCAAAACATCGATGGAGACCGTTGCAACCCCGGAAAGCTGTTCACCATCATGCACGCGGAACGTCAGTGAATCGTCACCTGCGTAGTTCAGGCCAGGTGAGTAGGTAATGTGGCCGTCTGACTGATCAATCTCACCGTGTTGCGGTGGGGTCAGAATCTCATAATGCAGCGTGTTACCGTC
This sequence comes from Marinobacter halodurans, assembly GCF_004327985.1. Lineage (GTDB taxonomy): Bacteria > Pseudomonadota > Gammaproteobacteria > Pseudomonadales > Oleiphilaceae > Marinobacter_A > Marinobacter_A halodurans. The sequence goes on along the minus strand of NZ_SJDL01000003.1, from coordinate 137,497 downwards.
TTCGTCCTCTGCCTGCAGATCAAATTCAACGTCGGTGTCCTCATCCGTGGTGACCTGGCTATCAAACGATTCGGGACGGTGGTTGTAACAGCGGGTGTAGCGCTCAAACTCAAAGCTGACATAGCCGTGTCCGTTGAGCTTGTAATCCTGAATACGAATAACCGCAAAACGGGCAACGCTGTAGTTCAGGCCAGCTCCCTGCCCGGCATGGTCCCCCCAGACCGGAACGATAATATTGCGCCCCAGCAGGGCATCCATGTTGTTACGAATGGCCTTGGCATTTTTTACGCCGGGTGCGCCTTGGACAGCATCACCAATGTTGAGTTGATTATCGAAGTCATTCGCGGGATGCCGGTAACTGCGGCTGGTTCCTGGAGGAATCAGCGCCGAGGCGAGAGTCGGCGTGTCATTTTTCCCTTGCCAGGAGAGCCAGCTGTAGTTGCCAGGGCCAGTTCCAAGTTCGATGCCCTGAAAAATTTGGCCGGGTGCGGCATTGGCGAGCAGGGATTGGGAAACGGTTAACGGATAGAGTGAGCAAAAATCCGGACCAATCGTAATATCGTCCGTTTCGCTGAAAGTCTCGGCTTGAACCAGTGGAGCAAAGACAAAACTCAGGGCAGCCAAAAGCCCTACGACCCTATTCATCGCAACATCCCTATCCAAATATGCCCAGCTCCGGCTCGGCACAGTTCCAAATTTTGGGATGAGTATAGGGAGAGCTTTTCTGTTTCTCTATGTGAAAATTAACAAATATTCATTTTTTTACAAAAGATCACAACAGTTGATTTTGCAACTTACTATACGTCGTTATCCGCCTATCGGCGAAACCCCAATCAACACCCGGTGCAACCAGACCACAAACAGCAGATAGACCACCAGCCCGGCGCCGATGGCGACCCAGTCATTTCTCGGACGATAGGGTAACTCCGGCATGGCTCTCGGAACCCGACGTTTCAGGGAGATACGGTCGATCACCGCCCAGGCCAGGAAGGCGCCGAAAAGGAGGACATCGGCCAGCATGCCGTTGGCCAGCAGATGGGCGACGGCCCAGAGTTTCACCGCCACCAGCATCGGGTGCTTGACGGTGTGCTGGATACGGCCCGGCAGGTAGGTGGCGAAGAGCAGCGGGAAAACCGGCAGCAGGAGCACCATGGCCAGGTGGCGGGTCCAAATCGGCGGCGTGTAGAGCGCCACCGGCTCCTGGCGCGCCAGGCCATACCCCCAGATCACCAGCACCAGCCCCAGCAGCGAGACCAGCGAATAGAGCCCCTTGTAAGGCCCTTCGCCCAGTTTTTTCAGTGTCCGGTCACGCCAGGACTCCGCGAAGATCGACACGGAATGAACGCCAAGGAAAATGACGAGCCCGATAATCAGTACGCTCATGCTCACACTCCATCTGGATACGAATGGAGCTTAGTCGAGCGCTATGTCATTGCAAACAAAGGGCATGACAGCGTTGCGGAACCGGATGGCCACCGTCGCAGCCATCCGGTCTACGGGGCTTACAGTTCGGCGTTGTGATAGACGTTCTGCACGTCATCCAGGTCGTTGAGCATGTCGAGGAATTTCTCGAACATCTCGGCGTCCTCGCCGGTGACCGGTGTGGTGGTCTGGGGCAGGAACTGGATTTCATCCGCGTCGAAGTCGATCTCACCGAAGGCATCGATCAGGGCCTGGCGGGCCTTGGCGTATTCGGTGTTAGGCGCAAACACGGTGATTTTGCCGTCTTCGGCTTCAATGTCGGTGACGTCCACGTCCGCTTCCATCAGCGCTTCCAGCACCGCTTCCTCGTCGTCACCGGCAAAGGCAAAAATGGCGCAGTGGTCGAACATGTGGCTGACGCTGCCCTGGGTGCCGATCTTGCACTTGGTCTTGGTGAAGCAGGCACGTACGTCGCCGAAGGTGCGGTTGGGGTTGTCGGTCAGGCAATCCACGATGACCATGGCCTGGCCCGGACCGAAACCTTCGTAACGGGCTGCCGAGTAGTCCTCGCCGCCGCCGCCCTTGGCCTTGTCGATCGCCCGGTCGATGACGTGGGTCGGCACTTGGTCCTTCTTGGCCCGCTCGATCAGGCTGCGCAGCGACAGGTTGCCGTCCGGATCCGGTCCGCCCTGCTTGGCGCAGACGTAGATCTCTCGGCCGTACTTGCTGTAGACCTTGGTTTTGGCGTTGGCCGTCTTGGCCATGGAATCTTTGCGGTTTTGGTAGGCTCTGCCCATACCCGTGCCCCGATGTGTCTGGCGGCTCCACAATACTGGCTGCTAACAGCGCGATGCGTGGGGCCTGTTGTCGAAAATGGCGTTCGAAAGAGCGCCGATTTTACACGCAGACCCGCCCGCATTCTATTCTTTGGTCGCCTGCAGGAACAGCCGCACCAGCACGCCGATAACCAGCCCCCAGAAAGCCGCCCCGATGCCCCACAGGGACAGCCCGGATGCGGTAACGAGAAACGTGATCAACGCCGCCTCCCGATCACCGGGATCGTCCAGTGCCGCATGCAGGCTGTTGCCGATGGTGCCCAGCAGGGCCAGGCCCGCCAGCGCCACCACAAAGGCCTGGGGAAACGCGGCAAACAGGGCGACCACCGTCGCCCCGAACAACCCGACGATGGCATAGACCACACCCGCGGAGACCGCCGCCAGGTAACGGGCCGAGCGCTTATCGCCCGCCTCCTCACCCATGCAGATCGCCGCGGTGATCGCCGCCAGGTTGTAGGCAAAACCGCCGAATGGGGCCAGCACCAGCGTCACCAGACCGGTCGCGGTCAGCACCGGCGACAATGGCGTCCGGTAGCCATTGGCCCGCAACACCGCCAGGCCCGGCACGTTCTGGGACGTCATGGTGACGATAAACAGCGGTATGCCAACGCTGATCAGCACCGACAGGGAGAAGTCCGGCGTGGTCCACTGTGGGGTCGCAAGCGCCAGGGACAGACCGTCCCAGTGCAACTGCCCCTGCCAGCCGGCGATCAACATGCCGACGGCGAGCACCAGCAGGATGGCGTATCGGGGCAGCACCTGCCGGCCGATCACATAGGTGACCAGCATCAGAGACACCAGCATGAAATCCCCCTGCAGGGCCGCAAAGGCATCCAGGCCGAACTGGAACAGGATGCCCGCCAGCATCGCCGCCGCCAGGGATTGGGGCAGGTGCTTCAGGATCCGCTCGAACCAGCCGGTCCAGCCGGCAATGACCGTCAGGATGGCGGCAAAGATAAAGGCCCCGGTGGCTTCCGCCAGCGAATAGCCGGTCAGCCCCGTCGCCAGCAGCGCCGCCCCCGGGGTCGACCAGGCCGTGAGCACCGGCTCGCGGAAATACAGGGAAAGCCCGGCGCTGGTGATGCCCATGCCGATCCCCAGCGCCCAGATCCAGGAACTCACCTCGGCCGGCGTTGCACCGGCCGCCTCGGCGGCCTGCAGGATGATCACCACCGAACTGCTGAAACCCACCAGCACCGCGACAAAGCCGGCGGTCAGGTGAGACAGCGACAGATCCGAAAATGGAGACGGCCGGGACACGTTCTGTTCCTCTGCTGGATGGACAACGCGTGCGTTATAGCGCACGATTGCGGTGACATTAGCACTTGTGCGCTATAACGCACAACTGGAACCCGATGGCATACCGCAAAGGAAGGACGCGACACCATGGACATTGTCAGCCACTTGGCCACCACCCTGCGCGAACTGCGCCGGCAGCGGCAATGGAGCCTGGACCGGGCCGCCGAGGCCACCGGTGTCAGCAAGGCTATGCTGGGCCAGATCGAACGGGGCGAATCCAGCCCGACCGTGGCGACCCTGTGGAAAATCGCCACCGGCTTCAACACCGCCTTCTCCGGGCTCATCAGCCCCCTGCCCGCGCCCCTGGATGCACCGGTGTTCGTCTCTAACGATGAGGGCGATGCCGACCTGACCGGGGATGATCTTCGGGTACGGGCGCTGTTTCCCTTCGAGGCCCGTTTTGGTTTCGAGCTGATGGAACTGACACTGCCGCCAGGTCTCGAGCACTTGTCCGAATCCCATGAACCCGGCGTGATCGAGCATGTCACCGTTATCGATGGCGCCATGGAGGTCCTGGTGGAGGGTCACTGGCATCCACTGGCCAGCGGCGAGGCAAGCCGGTTTGCGGCCGATCGGCCGCACGGCTACCGCAATCCGCATCAAACACCGGCCGTGTTCCACAACCTGATCCACTACCCGGCGGGCACCCGTTAGGAGCGCACGGAGACCGGCGGCCTGTTAACCTAGACGGATACGGCACGACAAAGGAATGGCATGAAAACACCCCTCGGGATCATCGAAGGCTTCTTTGGCCGGCCCTGGAGCTGGAAGGCCCGCGCCGACCTGGTGGCCCGGCTGGCCCCGCACGGCTACAGCTTCTATCTCTACGCGCCCAAGGCCGACGCCTTCCTGCGACGGCGCTGGGACGAGCTGCATCCGGTGGAGGAGGCCGACGCCCTGCGCCGGTTCGCCCGCCACTGCAAGGTCCACGGCATGCGCTTTGGCGTGGGCCTGAGCCCGTTCGAGGTGTATCGCCAGTTCGACGAGCAGGCCCGCCAGGCCCTGACCGAAAAACTGGCCTTCCTCGACAGCCTGGGCATCGACGACCTGGCCATCCTGTTTGACGACATGGACGGCAGCACGCCCGAGCTGGCGCGCAGACAGTTGGACATTATCGACTGGATCCACCACCGCTCCGGCGCCGAGCGGCTGATCGTCTGCCCCACCTACTATTCCGACGATCCGGTGCTGGACCGCGTGTTCGGCGAACGCCCGGCCCGCTACCTGGAAACCCTGGGCGAAAACCTGCCATCCACCGTGGAGGTCTTCTGGACCGGCGAAGAAGTGTGTTCCCGGGAAATCTCGCCGGGCAACCTGCTCCAGGTCGCCGGCCTGCTGCACCGCAAGCCGCTGCTGTGGGACAACTACCCGGTCAACGACGGTCCGCGCATGTCCCGGTTCCTGCACCTGCGCGGGTTTACCGGCCGCCACGCCAGCATTGGCGAGCACCTGGCCGGTCACGCCATCAACCCGGCCCTGCAGCCAACGCTCAGTTGCATCCCCGCCATCACCCTGGCCGCCAGCTACCGCCAGCGGGAGAACTACCGCTACATGGCCGCGTTTCGCAAGGCCGCCCGGGAAGTCATGGGCGAGGAACTGGGCGCATACCTGGAGCAGGACATCATGGCCCTGCAGGATGTGGGATTGGATCGACTGGGGGAGCGGGAAGCCCGGTTGCGGCGCCATTTCGGTGACAGCGACCACCCTGGTGCAAAGGAGATCATCGCCTGGCTGGATGGGTATTACCGGATCAGCGACGAGGCGGTGCAGACGCAGTAGGGGAAATGCCGCCGTTTTGTGTAGCCGACGCTTTAGCTTCGGAGGGGCCGCAGGCCCCCTGGCGGTATCGGCAGGCCTGCGGCCTGCTCAGAAGCTGAAGCGTCTGCTACATCAGGAGATGTACAGAGGCTCCCACGACAGCTACCCACAAAAAAACGGGCCGTAGCCCGTTTTTCCCAAAACCATGGGTCGGCGCTACCGCGTGCCGTACACCACCATGGTCTTGCCTTTGACCTGCACCAGCCCCTGGTCTTCCAGGGTCTTGAGGACGCGGCCGACCATTTCCCGCGAGCAGCCGACGATGCGGCCGATTTCCTGGCGGGTGATCTTGATCTGCATGCCGTCCGGATGGGTCATGGCATCCGGCTCCTTGCACAGGTCCAGCAGCGTGCGCGCCACGCGACCGGTCACGTCGAGGAACGCCAGGTCGCCCACCTTGCGGGTGGTCTGACGCAGCCGCGTGGCCATCTGCTCGCCGATGAAGTACAGCACGCGCGGGTCCTGCTGGGCGATCTCGCGGAACTTGGTATAGCTGATCTCCGCCACTTCGCACTCGGTCTTGGCCTTGACCCAGGCGCTGCGCGAATCCATGTTGTCGAACAGCCCCATCTCGCCGAAGAAATCCCCAGCGTTGAGGTACGCCATGATCATCTCGCGGCCGTCGTCGTCTTCGATGATGACCGTGACGGAACCCTTGACGATGTAGAACAGCGAATCACTCTTGTCGCCAGCGTAGATAATGGTGCTCTTCGCCGGATAACGACGGCGGTGGCATTGTGACAGGAAATAGTCGAGGTGCTTGGTCTTCTGCTCAACCGGTCTGAGAATAGTTGCCATAATGCTGTTGTGCCTCCTTAATGGCCAATCCCGGTGTTGTTGTAATAACCCAGCGTCCATGTGGGCTGATCGTTGTTATGTTGCCCGGTGTGCCCGGATCTCCCCTGTCCAGAGTCTTTGCTCTGACGATCCGGCCGGCATGCCGATAGTGGCGAGCCACTTATAACAGGAAGGCTGTGGTCCGGCAACTTGGCCCGATGGGGCTGCTCTTCGAGTATAGAACAAATGTCCAGACTTTCCGCCACTTGCGCCGGGCATGCCCGATCGCTCGCCTGTTGCCGCGGCTGTGGTAGCATGCGCCTTTATCCACAGGAGAGCGAACTATGAAAGCAACCATCGACTGGACCGGCGGTGTCAGCTTCCGCGCCACCAGTGGCACCGGTCACAGCGTCCAGATTGACGGCCCGCCGGATCACGGTGGCGAGAACAAGGGCCCGCGGCCCATGGAGCTGCTGCTGATGGGTCTGGGTGGCTGCTCGTCGTTCGATGTCATGAGCATCCTGCAGAAATCCCGCCAGGACGTCACCGACTGCCACGCGGAGTTGTCCGCTGAGCGGGCCGACGCGGTACCGGCCGTGTTCACACGCATCCACCTTCACTTTATCGTGACTGGCCGTAACCTGAAGGAAAATCTTGTAAAACGTGCGGTGGCGCTGTCCGCCGAAAAGTACTGCTCGGCCTCCATCATGCTGGAAAAGGCCGGCGTGGAAATCACCCACGATTACGAGATCCGTGAGGCGGATTGAACGCCGAATCGAAGAAATACCGAAACAGGTACTACACTGTTTTCCTGACAGTTTGATGACCGTCACCGGGTGCTGAACGGCCCGGGAACGGACTGCGGGAAACCGCTACAAAAAAGGGGGCGGGCGATCTATCCATCCACAGACCGGATAGGCATAATACGCTCCCTCTCCGCCGGTCTGCGCAAAAGGTGAGCAATCCTGGTCAGACACCGGTGGCGGCCTTGGCGGCACAGTTGCGCTTGTGTCCGCTGTCATTCATCTCCTTAACCGGGGGGGCTGTGATGGAAACCAAACTTGAGCTGCATGGTTTCAATAACCTGACCAAGTCTCTGAGCTTTAATATCTACGACATCTGTTACGCGCGGACCGAAGAGCAACGCAAGGCGTACATCGACTACATCGACGAGATGTACAACGCCGAACGCCTGACCCAGATCCTGTCGGACGTGGTCAAGATCATCGGCGCCAACATCCTCAACATTGCGCGTCAGGACTACGAGCCACACGGCGCGTCGGTCACCATGCTGATCGCCGAGCACGAGATCGGCGGTTCCACGGACAACGAAGAATCCCCGGGACCGCTGCCGGACGCCATCGTGGCGCACCTGGACAAAAGCCACGTGACCGTCCACACCTACCCGGAGAGCCACCCCTACGAGGGCATCAGCACCTTCCGGGCCGATATCGACGTGTCCACCTGCGGCCTGATTTCACCGCTGAAAGTGCTGAACTACCTGATCCACAGCTTCGATTCCGATGTGGTGACGGTGGACTACCGGGTCCGGGGCTTTACCCGCGACGTCAACGGCAAGAAGCACTACATCGACCACGACATCAACTCGATCCAGAACTACCTGAGCGAGGATACGCAGAACGCGTACCAGATGATCGACGTCAACGTGTACCAGGAAAACCTGTTCCACACGAAGATGAAGCTCAAGAACTTCAACCTGGACAACTACGTGTTCGGCGTGAATGCCAGCGACCTGGATCCGGAGGAAGCGCAGTCCATCTCCGAGCGCCTGCAACGGGAAATGCTGGAAATCTTCTACTCCCGCAACGTGGAGTAAGCGCCGCCACACCGGTTATGCCGCGCCCTCCGGGGCGCGCGACCTCATCCATCAAATTTTCTGAATAAACCTTCCAGAATTCTCCGTTTTCATCTTTTGCCCTCGCGCAGTTCAATAGCCTCGTACCTTTCGCATCGCACCGGAGGCATTGAACATGAAAAACATTCTTGTCATTACCGCAAGCATCTTTGGCCAGGACGGTCAGTCATCCCAACTGGTCAAACGCACGCTGGATCAACTCCGTGAAACCCACGGCGAGATCCAGACCACCTATCGCGACCTGGCCGCCGAGCCGGTCCCGCACCTGGACGCATCCCGTTTCGGTGCCTTCCTGACCGGTGCCGATGACCGCGATGGCGACCAGCAGCAGGTGGTGGATTATTCAGATTCATTGATCCAGGAAATCAGGGGCGCGGACGTGATCGTCATGGGTGTGCCGATGTACAACTTCGGTATCCCATCCGGCCTGAAGGCCTACTTCGACCACATCGCCCGGTCCGGAGTGACGTTCCGCTATACCGAAAACGGCCCGGTGGGTCTGCTGGAAGACCGTCCGGTTTACGTACTGGCCGCTCGCGGCGGTATCTATGCCGGCACGCCGAACGATTCGCAAACGCCATACATCCGTTCGTTCCTGGGCTTCCTGGGTCTGACCGACCTGCATTTCGTCTACGCCGAGGGCCTGAACATGGGTGACGAAAAGAAAGAGAGTGCCCTGCAGGAAGCCGGGCGTACTATTGAAACCCTGACGGCCTGATCCAGGCCGTCCTTTACCCTCGCGGAAGGAGGTCAGTCATGACAGAACGTACCCTCAGACAGGTTATTCCGGGTGCCGAGACATCCGACGGGGCTGGCGTGCGCATCAAGCGGTCGCTGGGCCAGCATCCCTCGGTACGGCTCGACCCCTTCCTGATGCTGGACGAGTTCGGCTCGGCCGACGCCGCGGATTACATCGCCGGCTTCCCGTCGCATCCGCACCGGGGTTTCGAGACCGTGACCTACATGATCGAGGGACACATGCTCCATGAAGATCACCTGGGCAACCGGGGCGACCTGCGCAACGGCGGCGTGCAGTGGATGACCGCTGGCCGCGGCATCATCCACTCGGAAATGCCCCAGCAGGAAGAAGGCATCATGCGCGGCTTCCAGCTGTGGCTGAACCTGCCCGCGGCGGAGAAGATGACCGATGCCGGCTACCGCGACATCCAGCCGGAGCAGATCCCGGACATTGCCTTCGATGGCGGCCGCATCAAGCTGATTGCCGGTGAGCTCACGATCGACGGCGAAAACCGTCGCGGCGCCGTCGCCGACCGCAGCACCCAGCCGATCTATGCCGACATCCACCTGGACGCCGGTGGGCAGGTCACGCTGCCGGTGCCGGAAGGCCACAACGGGATGCTGTACCTGTATGAAGGCGATGCCCGCCTGGGCGACACCGCTCTCCAGCGCAGCGCCGCCAACGTGCTGGGCGACGGCGACCGCATCACCGTCACCGCCGGCGCAGACGGCGCGCAACTGCTGCTCATCGCCGGCAAGCCCATCGGTGAACCGATCGTCCAGTACGGGCCGTTCGTGATGAACACCCGGGAGGAGATCGAACAGGCGTTGCAGGACTACCGCGACGGTCGCCTGACCGCCTGACCGCCTGACCGCCTGACCGCCTGACCGCCTGACCGCTCATGGTCGATCACGAACCCTGCGTGATCCCCCTTGGCGCACAGGTTTTCGACCTGTGCGCTTTTTGTGCGTCATAGAAATTCAGGGAACGAGAAGTAAGGAGGCGCATTGGCCTGTTGCCCTATCGTGAGTTCCGGGAGCGTCTGAGGCGACGAAGGGCAAGGCGTACAGCACACAGCGAGTGAGGCATACCTACCTGGTAGGTGAACGAGCGAGTACTGCACAACGCAGCCCTTCGTTGCCTCAGACGCTCCTCCCCCCTATGCGAACTGCTTGTGCGCCATCAGCTCCAGCACCATCGGCCGCACGATCAAATCCATCGCCAGCGGCAACTTGGTCCCCGGAATCACCAGCGTGTCGTGCCGCGACATGTGGCTGTTGGGAATCATCTGCAACAGGTACGGGAAATCGATATCCCGGTGATCGCGGAAGCGGATGACGATCAGGCTCTCGTCGTCGTTGGGCACCTCACGGACTACAAACGGGTTGGAGGTATCCACCATCGGCACCCGCTGGAAGTTCACGTGGGTGTGGGAGAACTGGGGCACGATGTCGGTGACGTAGGCGTCCATCCGGTTAATGATGGTCTTGACCACCGCCTCCTGGGAATAGCCACGCTCGTTGGTGTCCCGGTAGATCTTCTGCATCCACTCCAGGTTGACGATGGGCACCACGCCGATCAGCAGGTCGACATACTGGGCGAGATTGTAGTGCTCGCTGACGATGCCGCCATGCAGCCCCTCGTAAAACAGCAGGTCGGTGTCGGACGGCAACGGCGCCCAGGGCGTGAAGGTGCCCGGCTCGTACCCCTGGCGGATCAGGTGCAGATCCTCGTCGTGCACGTAGGTGCGGTACTGGCCGCTGCCACTGACGCTGTAGTCGTAGAACAGCCCTTCCAGGCGATCGACATGGTTGGCGTCCAGGGAGAAGTGGTTGCGTTGACCGTATCGGCCTTTCTCGGCAAGCACCGTCATCTGGTCGCGGGTGTAACGGTGGAAGCTGTCACCGCTGACCCGCGCGGCACGGATGCCCTCGCTGGCGAAGATCCGGCTGAAGATCCGGCCGGTGGTCGTGGTACCGGCGCCGGACGAACCGGTAACGGCAATAATGGGATGACGTTTTGACATATCGCTCCGGTCCCGGCAGCGCACTGCGGGACGTCTCGGGCCTGTACAGGTCTGTGGAATCCGGGTGTTATCGACGCCGGGTCGATGTCCGCACCAGTGCGTTTTCGACAACGCCCAAGGTGGGCAGCATAGCGGGGATGGAGCGCGCTGTCAGCTCAGCACGTTATGCAGCAGTTGGGGTTTCTCGATGATGTAGCCCTGGGCGTAGTCCACACCCTGCCCCCGCAGGGCATCCAGGGTGCCCCGGTCTTCCACCTGCGAGGCGATCACCTCCCGCCCCATGTAGTGGGCCATGTCCACCATGGACCGGACCATGGCCCGGTCGGCCTCGTTGTGGGTCACGTTGCGGGTAAAGGCGCCATCGAGCTTGATCAGGTCCAGCGGCAGGGCACGCATATACTGGTAGGATGTCGGCCCACTGCCGTAGTTGCCCAGGCAGAACCGGCAGCCCAGTTCCTTCATCTCCGCCATGAAATCCGCCACTTCCTGCAGGTTGTGGATCGCCGCCGCCTCGGTGATCTCGAACCAGAAGCGTTCGATGGGTGCGTCTTTTTCGCTCAGCTTCTCGTAGATGAATTCCAGCAGCGATTCGTCGTTGAGCGAATAGCCGGACAAGTTGATGCACACCCCCTCCAGCTTGCCGGCACCGGAACGGCTGTCGCGCAGGGTGTCCAGCATATGGCCGACGACCCAGCGGTCCACCGCCTGCATCCGGTTGTAGCGCTCGGCCATGCGCACGAACTCGGCCGCCGTGATCAGGTTGCCGGCATCGTCGTACATACTGATCAGGATTTCATACTGGGTCGGCATGCGCGCTGCCGGGTGCAGCGGGATGATCTTCTGGCAGCGCAGCAGCACCTGTTCGTCGTCCAGGTTGCCCAGGCCGGCAATGCGTGCGGCAATCTGCTCCTGTTGCGACTGCACCTCCGAATCCAGGCGATAGGTGGCGATCTTACCATTACCCTGGCGCTTGGCCTCCTTGGTGGCTTCATCCGCTGCTCGCAGCCAACGCTCGGCCGTCACCAGCGCCGGCAGCACCGGCGCGATTCCAGCGCAGGCACTGACCCGGTAATGGCGGCCGTCGAAACCGAGATCCAGCGCCTCGATGTCTTCGATCATGCCCCTGGCCAGGCGTTCCGCCTGGTCTTCGCCGCACAGGAAGGCAAACTCATTGCCACCGAGACGCGCCAGTGGCTGGTCCTCTGACACATGGCGGCGCAGGCACTCGGCAACCCGTGCCAGGGCGTCGTCGCCCCGCTTGTAACCAGCCGTGTCGTTGAGCAGGCGGAATTGCCGCAAGTCTATTTCCACCAGTGCCCGGGCCGTATCCGAAGGCTGACTCAGTTGCTGCTCCAGGAGGCGTTCGAATTCCCGCCGCGCCAGCAGGCCGGTGAGTTCGTCGTGGGTGGAGACCCAGGACAGCTGGTCGTAAACCTGCTTGACCATGCGGTCGATGCTCTCATCCACCAACGGCCGCTCGTACTGGCCGTCCGGTACCAGGATACCCTGCTGGAGCTGGCGCGCCAGCGGCTCCAGTTCCAATTCGACGACCCGCATCCCCTGGTGATTGACGAAGACGAAGCGGCTGGACTCACGCGCGATCCAGACCAGGCGCACATAGAATGGCTCTTTGGGATTTTCCTGGTTGCGCAGCCAGTCGCCGGGCTGCAGTCGCTGGGCCCGGCCGATCCAGCGTTGCAGGCTGCGTTTCTGACGCTCGCTGGCCTTGTCCTCCGGTGCCAGCTCCGGAGTCTCGGCTTTGGGAAAATCCACCCATTCCGACGATTCGACACCGCGCTTGACCAGGAAGGCTTTCAGCTCATCCCGGATCTGTGCCGACGGCATGTGATTGCTGGAAATGGACGCCAGCCCGTCCTGGATCACCCGCAGCAGATCCGGAAGATTGACATTGGCCTCGGGGTCCTCCCCATAGGCCAGCAGGGAATCGAGGACCGACAGGTAATCCTGCCACAACGGGCTGTCCGCCCCCTGGCGAATCCAGGTCAGCGAGAGCAGATCCCGCCAGCCGCCATTGAGCAGGCTGACCACCGCCTTGGGCACCCTTTTACCGCCGAGACGCTGATCCAGCAGTTCGCTGACCGCCCGTTTGGCTTCGGAAACCTTCTGCGCCCCTTCCGCCGCCGCAGTGACCCGCTCGACGTTGCGCCGGTAGACCAGGTTCTGACGTTCAATCAGGTTGTCGAGGTCACCCTGGATGGTCTCGAATACCCGGGTGTCCTGCTCGAATTCGGTCACGATGCGCTGGATCATCTCATCCACCCGGCGCTGGACCACCGGGTTGAGCCGCCCGCCTTTCACCCCGAGCTGGGCGAGGCGGTTCATCACGCCACGCACCGGGCTGGCCTGATCATCGAAGAAGGCTCTGTCCCGCAACACCACTTTCAGCACCGGCACTTCCAACTGGCGTAACTGACGCCGCGCCGAGTCGTTCAGGCGCGGACTGTCGGTCACGCTGCGGAAGAACCGGTCCACCACGTCCAGCGACTCCTGCTGCTGTTCGTCAAGACCGACTTCCCCCGAAGCCCTGACCTGCTCCACCACGCGCTCGCGCAGGGATTCGGCCGGTTCGGACTCCGGCGCCTCGGCCTGGATCCGTTGCAGCCCCTGCAGTTCGCGCTGGAATTCGCCGGCCGACAATGGCCGGGCGTTGGCCGGAAACGGCAGGGGTTGCCGGTCACCGCGCTCCAGACGACTGGCGCTGAGAGTGGCCAACAGGTTGCGAACCGTCGCGAATGCATTCTGGGCGCTCTGGGAATGGCTGCGGAAGCTGTCCGTACCGGCGCGGGATCGCTCCGTCCCAGGCGCCGCGGGTTCCCGTCCGGCAGTGCCCTCAGGTGCTGCCGCGCCGGCCTCAGGCCTGGACTCGGGCGTTGGCGGCGGAGCCGGTTTGGGCTGGGCATCGTCCTGGCGGGGCGCGCGGTCGCTCAGGTACTTGCTCAGGTCGAGATCCGGCAGGATGCCATGGCGGATCAGGATCCGGTTGAGTTCCTGGTACAGGGGCCCCAGCGCCTTGAGCACAGCCTGCTCGAAGATACGCAGGCAGACCTTCTCCACCTCGCGACTCACCTTCAGGTGCTGCAGGCTGCCGTGGAACGCCTCGCAGACCAGCGAAGGCCCCAGCGGATTATGGTGCCCGGTGGCGTTGGTCACACCCAGCTTGTCCAGCCGCATGCGCAGCTGCAGCAGATCCCCCCGGTACAGGGTATCGGCCTTGGTCACCATCACCTTGATGGTCAGCCAGTCCTCGAACTCGCCCTTGTCCACCAGGGACAGCTCGGAGCCCGGCATCCCCTGACGTTCCGGTTTGAGGGGCGATTCCAGGGCCAGCATCATCTGGTGCCAGACCGCGCGCTGACGAGCCGCCAACTGGCCGGAGGCGTCCATCAGCTCGTTAGCCTGCTGGTCGGACCCCGCGTGCTGGGCCGCCTCCTTCAGGGCGCTGACCATCCGCGGCAGGCATTCGGCCATCAACGGTTCGATATGCTGGACCACCGTCCTGGCACACTGGTGAAGGACAAACTGCACCCGTTCGCTGGGCGGCTTGAGATGGGCGCGTTCCTGTTCCCGGTGAGTGCTGCACTGGGTCAGCATGGCATTGACCGCATCCGGATTGGAGCGGGTGAAGGACACACCAATGGCACCTTCGATCATGCGGGCCACTCGCACATGCAGGCTATGGGAGCTGCGCCCGTCGGCACCGCGGAAACGGACAACCAGTTCCTCGGGCGACTGTTCGGACAGGGCGCGTCGGACCCGGCGGTCCGTGTCGGCGGAGAACCGGATAAACAGGCCTTCCGCGCAGAAGTCCGCAATCTGGCAGGGCCACGCCTGGTCCGGGGTGGCCTGCAACTGCGCGGCAAGTTTGATCGGTCGGCGAGGACTGGCGCGTCGTTCCATCAAATCCCTAAGATACAAAAGTAGAAGCAGGGGGCGTCCGACTGCCCGAGTAGGATACTCCGCCTGCCATCGGCTCCTGCTTCACATCATGAAGCAGTCGATCCATGATCCATTATAGTGTCTGGAACGGGGCCTGCCGGTCGCATTGACAAGCTTTTACAAACCGGCGCCATCTCTGGCTCGGTCGATCGTTACGAACAGGACTCAACATGGGAAAGCTTAGCCAGATCTATCTATTTCTGCTACTGATCTTTGGCCTGTCCGGCTGCAACGCGTTCAACTACTACCGGCAGGCCGCCAGCGGGCAGATGTCCCTACTCTGGCAGCGCGAACCCATCGAGGACGTCCTGGACGCCCCGGCAACGACCCCGGAGCTGCGCCATAAACTGATGCTGGCCCAGCGGGCCCGCGACTTTGCCCGGGACGAACTGGCCCTGCCCGTAGGGGACACCTTCTCCGATTACGTCGCGCTGGATCAACCCTACGTCGTGTACAACCTCATGGTGGCACCGGAATTCTCACTGGACCCACACACCTGGTGCTATCCGATCGTCGGCTGCCAGTCCTACCGGGGTTATTTCCACCTGGAGGACGCCCGCGCCGCACAGAAGCGATTCATCCGGCAAGGCGACGACACGTTCATTGGCGGTGTGACCGCCTACTCCACCCTGGGCTGGTTCGACGATCCCATCCACTCGGGCTTTACCCGCCTGCCGGACGACCGGATGGTGGAACTGATCTTCCACGAACTGGCCCACAAGCAGGTCTACGTCGCCGGCGATACCCGCTTCAACGAGAGCTTCGCCACGGCCGTGCAGTTGGAGGGGTTGAAGCGCTGGCTCAGGGCGACCGGGCAGCCGGACAAGTATCAGCAGGCCCAGGCGCGGCTGGAGCGGCGGGCCCAGACGCTGGCGCTGATCGAGAAGACGGCCGACCAGCTGAAAGCCCTGTATGCCCGGCACGAGATGGCGGAAGGGGCCATGCGGGCCCGCAAGGCCGCCCTGCTGGGTGACCTCAAAGCGGCGTACCGTCAGCTCGAGGCGGGTTGGCCGGAACCGGGTCCGCTGGGCGGGGTGATCGCGCACGTCAACAATGCGGTCCTGGGTCTGTTCCGGCAATACAACAGCGACGTGCCGGCCTTCCGCCAGTTGCTGGCGGACAGCCACGGGGACTTTCATGCGTTCTATCGGCGGGTGCAGGCCCTGGCGGATGCGTCCGGGGCGTCCCGCCGGGACCAGCTCGACGCCCTCGACCAGCGCTGGCAGCCGGCGGTGGCCGAATCAGGGGGCCATCAGACCGGGCACTAAAGTCGTTTGACGAACACCTTGGAATTACGCTGGGTGTTATAGCTGGCCAGTTTGGGGCCCGGCAGCGACTGGACGCTGGAGGGTTCGAAGCCGCGCTCGCGGAACCAGTGCTCGGTCTGGGTGGTGAGCACGAACAGGCGCTCCAGACCCCGGCTGCGTGCGTTGCGCTCGACCACCGCGAGGATGTCGTCACCCCGACCGGCCCGCCGGTAGGAGGGATCGACGGCAAAGCAGGACAGCTCGCCCGCCTTCTCCGCCGGGTACTCGTAGAGCGCCGCGCAACCCACGATGGTGCCGTCCCGTTCCACCACCGTGTAGCGGTCGACCTCCGTTTCCAGCAGCTCGCGGGACCGGCGGACCAGGATGCCCTGTTCTTCCAGCGGCTGGATCAGCTCCAGGATGCCGCCGATGTCTTCCACCCGGGCCCCGCGGATCTGCTCGTAGTTGTCGTCGCTGACCAGGGTGCCGGAACCGTCCCGGGTGAACAGTTCCTGCAATACCGCGCCGTCGCGGGTGTAGCTGATGATCTGGCTGCGCCGCACGCCGCGCACGCAGGCCTCGCAGGCGGCTCGCAACAGGTCGGCGGCGTGGCCTTCCAGGTCGCCGTCCGCCAGCCGTTCCCGGGCCTGGCGCACGGTCAGTTCGCGGATCAGCTGGCCGGACTCGTCGAGTACGCCGTCTTCGCCAGTGAAGATGATCAGCTTCTCGGCCTTGAGTGCCGAGGCCACCTGGCTGGCGACGTCCTCGTAGGACAGGTTGAACACATCCCCGGTCGGCGAGTAGCCGAGCGGCGGCAGCAGCACGATATGACCCAGCCGCAGCAGGGTCTCGATGCCTTCCACGTCGACCCGCCGTACCCGGCCGGTATAGCCGAAATCCACGCCGTTGAGCACCCCCACCGGCCGCGCCGTGACCAGGTTGCCACTGCTGACGCGGATGCGGGCGCCGTGCATGGGCGAGTTGATCAGCCCCATGGACAGACGGCTTTCCAGGTGGGCACGCAGGGCGCCGACCGCTTCCATCACCAGCGGCAGCTGGTCCTCCAGTGTCACCCGCAGGCCGTCGTGGAAACGGGAGTCCAGGCCCGCCTGGTCGAACCGCTGCTGGATCTGTGGACGTGCGCCGAAGGTCACCACCAGCTTGATCCCCAGACTGCTCAGCAGGGTGATGTCGTGGATGATGTTGATCAGGTTCTCATGGGCGAGCGCTTCCCCGCCCAGGGTCAGGACAACGGTTCGCCCCCGGTGGGCATTGATGTAAGGGGATGAATGGCGAAATCCGTGCAGCCAGTCATTCGATTTCAAACGCGTTGTCTCCCAATGTCATGTACGGTCTATTCAGTGTCATCCAGGCAGAAATGCCGGACCAGACGACTGAGGATGTCCACCGCCGGCTTTACCTGGGACAGGTCCAGGTATTCGTCCGGCTGGTGCGCCTGGTCGATGTGGCCCGGCCCCATCACCAGGGTTTCCATGCCCAGCTTCTGCAGCCAGGGCGCCTCGGTGGCAAACGCCACCGCCTCGGCGGTGTGGCCGGTTAGTCGCTCACAGGTTTTCACCAGTTCGGCATCCGCGGCCGTCTCAAACGGCGGCACACCGTCGAACAGCGGCTCGAAACGCAGGCCCAGTTCGCGACTGCGGGCTTCCGGCTCGACCTTGTCCAGAATGGCCTGACGCAGGGCCGCCATATCCATTCCCGGCAGGGGCCGCAGGTCGAAATGCAACTCACAGTTGGCGCAGATCCGGTTCGGGTTATCGCCACCGTGGATGCAGCCCAGGTTCAGGGTGGGGATTTCCACCTTGAAGTTGGGGTTGTGATAGCGCGCCTGCCAGTCGCTGCGCAGGGCCAGCAACTGGCCGATGGCGGCGTGCATGCCTTCCATCGCGTTGCGGCCCAGCGCGGGGTCCGACGAGTGCCCGGACTGCCCTTCGAACACCAGCCGCTCCATCATGATGCCCTTGTGCATGCGCACCGGCTTCAGTCCGGTAGGCTCGCCGATCACCGCATAGCGGCCTTTGGGTCGTCCGGCTTCGGCCAGCGCCCGGGCGCCGTTCATGGAACTTTCCTCGTCGGCAGTGGCCAGCACAATCAGGGGTTGGCGCAAGGGCTGGTCGGCCATCCCCCGGACGGCGTCGATCACCAACGCGAAGAACCCCTTCATATCGCAGGTTCCCAGGCCGTACCAGCGGTTATCCCGCTCGGTGAGGGTGAACGGGTCGCTTTGCCAGCGCTGGTCGTCGAACGGCACGGTATCGGTGTGGCCCGAAAGCACCAGCCCGCCCGGTCCGCTGCCCAGCGTGGCGATCAGGTTGAACTTGCCGGGCATACCCGGCACCGGCATGATCTCGACCGCAAAGCCCAGCGGCTCCAGCCATTCCGCCAGGGTGTTCACCACGGCCTCGTTGCTGTGGTCCCATTCCGGCGAGGCACTGCTGATCGACGGGATCGAAATCAGGCGTTCGAGCATCCCCTGGATGCCCGGCACATTCGATTCACTGCTGGCTCTGGTCGCTGTCATAGGGTGTATTCCCGGCATCATCGGTGGTCGTCGGCGCCACCGCGTGGAGCGGTGACGCGCCCTCGGTCTCGGGCGCCGGCTCGATACCGGCATCGCCCGTACGACGCCATACTTCAAACAGTGTAATGGCTGACCGGGCCAGTGGATAGGCGACCTCGCCGCCATCCACCAGGCGCGTGACCTCAAGCTGGCTATCCGTCACGCCGGAAAGGCGGCCATCCACCACCCGGCCGCTTTTCAGCGTCACCCGGACCCGACGGTCCGGCCAGCGGGCCGCCTGTTCGGGGTCGGCCGGCCGGAAGGCTGCGCTGTCGGTCCCGTCACCATCCTCCGGGGCAGTTGCCCCGTTGGCCACAACCGGCTGGACCGGCGCCGGCGGCAGGTAGCGAACGAACAGGTCCGGCACCCGAGCGCCATTGTAGAACACGTCAAAACCGCCAATGTTGGGGTCGACCGGCCCCTTGCCCGCCGGCCGGTCACGTTCGGGCAGGCCCAGTAGTGGCTCGCCGGCGGTCAATGTCGCTTTCAGCTCGCCCCCGTCACGCAGCCAGACCTTGTAGAGCGCCCTGAGCTGGTCGCTGGGCTGGTAACCGGTCGCCTGCAATTGCTCGCTGAACGTCCGGGTCGCCTGTTCAGCCCACTCTTCCGGACCGATATCCGCCGCCCGGGCGCAGTAAGCGGCCAGGCGGCGCATGAAGCCCCCGTCACGCAGTTCCACGGCCACCGGGCCACTGTAATCCTGCAGGCTGCCGCCCTCGTCCAGCGTGCGATCCAGGCGCAGGCCCGGCAGCCGGATGTCGGCACTGCCCAGCTTACCGGCCTGGATATCGACATTGAGGCCACCGGCGTCATCCAGCATGTTGTCCTGCTCCACCTTCAGGTCGCCGGCCACCTGCCCGATGCCGAGGGACATCAGGCTCGCCAGGCCCAGCGATCCATGGCCGCACGGGATGTTGATCAGGCCGGCGCTAATGGCGGCATTACGCGGCCCCACCCAGTCCCGCAGCAGTGGCGACGCCAGCTGCAGGCGCAGGTTCTCGGCCCGCAGCGTCCAGTGCCCCGGCAGGGGACCACCGCTCAGGGCATCCAGCAGCTCCGGGACGGCATCCGCCGAGAAGGTCACACGAGTGGCGCGCACCGGCTGGGTCAACAGGAAAGGCTGGAATTCGAGGTCGTAGACCGACACATGGCCCGACAAACTGGAACCGATCCGTCCCCAGGTGAGGACGCCCTGCTCTTCCAACGCATCGTGGGCCCGCTCCAGCAGGCTGTGCACCTGGTACCAGGCAGCCCCCTTGAATCCGACATAAGCCAGTAGGAGAAGACAAACGAGGGACAACAACAGCTTTTTCATGCCGACTACTCTTTCCTGGGAGCCTTTGATCCATGCCCGGCCCGTCTCCGCACAGGTCGGGTGCCGGAGTCGGTTCTGCATATACCAGAGGCGCCATCATCCTATTCACACCAGAGACACAAGACACCAGACTGTCCCAGGTCCTATACTTTGGCAAGGGAATCGCTCAAAAAACCCGGATCGATGTGACAGGGAATGCCGTGGCTTTTCGGTACACCGGTTTTGCCGTCATCAACGCGACACAGGACGGACTCTGTCCATGAGGCACAATAACGAACGCGCCTACATCCGGCATCCCGCCGACATTCCCCTGGAAGTCTCCCCGGCCAGCCATTCCGTCTGCGCCGGTGCCGTCCGTAACCTCAGCCGTGGCGGCTTGTCCTTCTCGTCCCCCGTGCCCTACTCGCGGGATCAGGAGGTGGACCTGATCATCCGCTGCTGCCCCAATCCGCTCCATGTGCGAGGCCAGGTGGTCTGGTGCGAACCCAAAGACGGCGACTTCGAAATCGGTATCGCCTTCTACAGTCCGGGCGACGCCTACCAGGTGCGGATGGTCGAGCAGATCTGCCAGATTGAGCAGTACCGACGGGATATGCGGGTCCGGGAGGGGCGCGACCTGACCATCGAGCAGGCCGCGCGGGAATGGATCGACCGTTACGCCCACCAGTTTGCCCAGGGCGATTGGTCCGACGAGTAGGCCGAACCGGTCAGTTGCGGGAGATCAGCGTCCCCACGCCCTCATCGGTAAAAATTTCCAGCAACGTGGCGTGGGCGACCCGGCCATCGATGATGTGCGAGGTAGCCACACCATTCTCCACGGCGCTCAGCGCACAGCGGATCTTGGGCAACATGCCGCCGTGAATGGTGCCGTCCTCGATCAGGTCGTTGACCTGCTTGGCCTTCAGGCCGGTCAGGACCTTACCCTCCTTGCTTTTCAGGCCGGACACGTTGGTCAGCAAGATCAGCTTCTCGGCGTCCAGCGCTTCGGCCACCTTGCCGGCCACCAGGTCGGCGTTGATGTTGTAGGACGTGCCGTCGCGGCCGACACCGATGGGCGCAATCACCGGAATCACATTGCTGCGGGTCAGCAGGTTGATGACTTCCGTATTGACGGACTCCACCTCGCCCACGTGGCCGATGTCGATGATCTCGGTGCGGGTCACTTCCGGCGAGCGGTCGACCACTTCCAGCTTGCGCGCCCGGATCAGGTTCGCGTCCTTACCGGTCAGGCCGATGGCGGTGCCACCGTGCTGGTTGATCAGCGAGACGATTTGCTTGTTGACCTGGCCGCCCAGGACCATTTCCACCACGTCCATGGTCTCACTGTCCGTCACGCGCATGCCGTTGACGAACCGGGCGTTGATGTTGAGCCGCTCCAGCAGGTCGCCGATCTGCGGGCCGCCACCGTGGACCACGATCGGATTGATGCCGACGGTCTTCATCAGCACCATGTCCCGGGCGAAGCTGCTTTTCAGGTCATCGTTCTCCATGGCATTGCCGCCGTACTTGACCACCACGGTCTTGCCGGTAAAACGCTGGATGTAGGGCAGGCCCTTGCTCAGTACCGAGGCCACCTGCATTGCGGTATCACGATCCAATGCCATGGAAATCAACCTTCTTGCGCTGCGGGGAATGCGCCGGCGCTTATCGGCCGGCGTCACAGGGTTTGTAGGGCACTATTGTAAACCCCGGCTGCGGCGACGCAATGGGTCCGCAGCCGGGCAGCCGATCAGAACTCGGGGACGACGTCCGGCGCGACCTTCAGCAACTGCTCGCGGAACACCGTCTTGATGCGTTCCAGCGCCTCGCCGGTTTCCGCCTCGAAGCGCAGCACCAGTACCGGCGTGGTGTTGGACGCCCGGCACAGGCCCCAGCCGTCCGGATAGTCCACCCGCACGCCGTCGATGTTGGACACGCTGCCGTCGCCGAATTCGCCCTCGGCACTGAGCTTGTCGACAATGCCGAACTTGTTCTCGTCAGTGACGGTGACGTTCAGCTCCGGGGTGCTGATGTCCTCGGGGAATTCGGCAAAGACGTCGTCGCTGTCCCGGTCTTCCACCCCCAGGATCTCCAACAGGCGGGCGGCGGCGTACAGGCCGTCGTCGAAGCCCATCCAGCGCTCCTTGAAGAAGATGTGGCCAGACATTTCCCCGGCCAGCAGGGCACCGGTTTCCTTCATTTTGGCCTTCATCAGGGAGTGGCCGGTTTTCCACATGATCGGGCGGCCGCCCGCCTCGTTGATCACCGACGCCAGCCGGCGCGTGCATTTCACGTCATAGAGGATATCCGAACCGGGATTGCGCGAGACCACGTCCCGGGCAAACAGCATCAGCAGGCGATCCGGCCAGATGACCTTGCCGGTGTTGGTGACCACACCCAGGCGGTCACCGTCGCCGTCGAAGGCCAGGCCGATATCGGCCCTCTCGGACTTCACTTTCTCGATCAGGCTCGTCAGGTTCTCGGGCTTGCCCGGATCCGGATGGTGGTTGGGGAAGTTGCCGTCCACCTCGCAGAACAGCGGTATCACCTCACAACCCAGTTCCTCCACCAGGATCGGCGCCAGCTCGCCGGCGATGCCATTGCCGGCATCCAGCACCACCCGCAGCGGTGCCGCCACGGCGATGTCGCCGACGATGCGATCCAGGTAGGGCCGGCGCACGTCCTGTTCGGAATACTGCCCCTGACCCTGGACCAGGTCGCCGGTCTGGATACGGGTATACAGCTTCTCGATGTCGTCACCGGACAGGGTGTCCTGGGCCAGCATCATCTTCAGGCCGTTGTAGTTGGCCGGATTGTGGCTGCCGGTCACCATGACGCCGGAACCGGTGCCCAGTTCGTGGGTGGCGAAATACAGCACCGGGGTCGGCACGGCGCCGATGTTGATGACGTTACAGCCGGTACTCATGATGCCGCGGGCCAGCGCATCCGCCAGTTCCGGGCTGGAATGGCGGCCGTCGTAGCCGATGCAGATGTCGGTCACCTGGCGGCTCTGGGCCTCGCTGCCGATGGCGCGGCCGATTTCGTGCACCACCTGGCCGTCGAGGGTTTCACCGACAATGCCGCGGATGTCGTAGGCGCGGAAGATGGACGGGGAAATCTCGACGGAAACCGCCGGCGCCTCCTCCACCGAGAAGGGATCCTCACCCTTGCCGCCGCCGAGGCCCAGCACATCCTCGTCGCTGTCCAACATATCGATATCGAGCATGTCGTTGTCCTCGAACAGCGGTTCTTCACTGCTCTTGGCCTTGGCTTTGGCCTTGCTCTGCCCGGTCGCCGGCGCGGCCTTGCGGGTCGCCTGCCGGGCCGTTTCATCGGCCTTGGCGATGCGCTTGTCCACCGCCTGCGCCAGGCGGCCCAGGACTTCACCGATCGTGGCCACCAGATCCCACGTGTAGGGCGGCGCCTTGATCCGTTCGCCGGCGAATGCCTTGTGGGCCCACTGGATCAGCCTGGCCGCATCGCGGCGCAGATCGGATCGGGCCCGCCCCAGCAGCACCCAGACCAGGATCATGGCGATCACCGACGGTACCACCACAACAATCAGGGCCAGGAGCGGATCCACCAGGGGGGGCAGATCGCGCTGGGGTTTGAATTCGACCGACCAGTTGGGCGACGACAGGGTCCGGCTGATCGCCTGACCGCCGCCGCTGCCACTGGCCACCACCGTCTTGCTGCTGCCGGATACGCTCTGCACCAACTCCAGACGGCCGCCCAGTTCAGCATCGTTCACGGCCAGGGCCGGCGTCATCACGGACGGGTCGAACACCACCAGCAAGGTGCCCTTGACCGCATGGCTGCCGGGATCGGTGATTGGCGCGGCAAACTGGATGTACCACTGGCCGTCCCGCGGGAACGCATCGGGATGGACCTCACGACCGGACTCGGCCTGCTTGGCCAGGTCCAGGTTGACGAAACTCAGCTCGAAGCCCTGACCGGGCCGGCGGTTGATCCCGCCATAGGGGAACAGGAACGACGCCCGGGTCCCGGGCAGCATCTGCTTCAGGTCACCGACGACCTGCGGCATCGCGGCAGGATCGCTCAGTGCCTGGCGCACATGGCTCTGACGGGCATACCCGGTAACAACCTGTTCCAGTATCGCCAGGCGCTGATCGATGCGCTCCCTGGCCATGTCGGCCACGTGTTCGGCGCGCAGGGATTGACGCTCCGAATGGGCCGGTATCAGGACCAGGTAATAAAGCAGCGCCGCTGCAGCGATCCCCGCCAGCAGCACGACCGCGGCCTGCTGGCCGGCAACGCTGGCCAGACCTTTCAGCTTGGGGCCGTTACCTGCCTTGGAGTTGCTGGCCTTCTTGCTTTTTTCCCTGGGCTGCGCTGCCTCGTTCTCGGCTTCTGGGGTCTTCTTCTTGCCAAGCTTCATAGTTATCCCATTGTTCTTCTTGAATCCTGATGTAGCCAGTATAGATCGCCGTCGCGACCAGCGAACTCAGGCGGTCCCGGTCGAGCCGAATCCACCGTCCCCGCGAAGGCTCTCGTCAAAATCGGCGACGATCTCGAAATCCCCCTGCACCACCGGCACCAGCACCAGTTGGGCGACCCGCTCGCCGGGCTCGATCGTGAATGTGGTCTGCCCGCGGTTCCAGCAGGACACCATCAGCTCGCCCTGGTAGTCGGAATCGATCAGGCCCACCAGGTTCCCCAGCACGATGCCGTGCTTGTGCCCCAACCCGGATCGGGGCAGGATCATCGCGGCCAGCGACGGGTCGCCGATGTGCAGCGCCAGGCCGGTCTTCAGCAGGCTGGTGTCGCCGGGTTCCAGCGTCAGCGGCTCGTCCAGGCACGCCCGCAGGTCCAGGCCGGCAGAGCCTTCGGTAGCGTAGGTGGGCATCGGGATGTCGCGGCCGATGCGTTCGTCGAGGATGCGGACCTGGAAGGTCTGTCGGGTCATTCAGTACACCTTAATCTGTCGTTCGTTAAACGTTGGCGTCCAAAGGGAACGCCTGTTGTGCGATCAGCGTAAGCAGGTCGCGGGCCAGGGCCGGCTTGCTGGCCGGCTCGAACGTCCGGCTGCCAGTCTGCCAGAACACGGTGACGGCATTGTGATCGCTGTTGAAACCCAGGCCCGGACGCGAGACGTCGTTGGCAACGATCATATCAAGCTGCTTGCGGGCCATCTTGTCCCGGGCATAGTGCTCGACGTCCCGGGTTTCGGCGGCGAAGCCGACGGTAAAGGGTTTGTCAGCGCGGGCGGCGATGGTGGCCAACGTGTCCGGGTTGCGCACCAGCGCCAGGCTCATGCTGCCACGGGACTTCTTGATCTTGTCGCCGGCACAGGTCTCGGGTCGGTAATCGGCCACCGCGGCGGTGGCAATGAACAGGTCACAGCCGGCCTCGACGGCGGCCTCAGCGGCCTGCAGCATCTCTTCGGCGGTGTTCACCGACTCACGGCGCACCCCCGGCGGGCAATCCAGCGTGACCGGCCCGCTGACCAGTACCACGTCAGCACCGGCGTCACGGGCTGCGCCGGCCAGGGCGTAGCCCATCTTGCCGGAGCTGTGGTTGGTGATATAACGCACCGGATCGATCGGCTCCCGGGTGGGGCCGGCGGTGATCACCACACGCTTGCCGGCCAGGGGCTTCGGGCCATCCAGCCGGTCCAGCAGGCGACCGGCCAGGGCATCCGGCTCCAGCATCCGCCCCGGTCCCACGTCGCCGCAGGCCTGGTCGCCGGCATCCGGCCCCCAAAGTTCCACCTGCGGATCGTCCGCCAGCAGACGGGCGTTGCGCTGGGTCCGGCCATTGCCCCACATGGCCTGGTTCATGGCGGGGGCCAGGATGATCGGCGCCGTCGTGGCACAGCACACCGTCGTCAGCAGATCGTCCGCCATGCCCTGGGCCAGACGGGCCATGAAGTCGGCGGAGGCGGGCGCCACCATCACCACATCGGCCCACCTGGCCAGCTCGATATGGCCCATGCCAGCTTCCGCCTCGGGATCCAGCAACGACGTCCGTACCGGCTCACCACTGAGGGCCTGGAAGGTCAGCGGCGCCATGAAGGCTTCGGCGCCGTGCGTCATCACCACCTGCACCGCATGTCCGGCCTTTTTCAGCAACCGCACCAGTTCGGCGCTCTTGTACGCGGCAATACCGCCCGTAACGCCCAGCAGAATGTTTTTCTGCGCCATGCCCTCTCCCATCTCTTTCCGGTTCACACAACGGGGCCACCGTGAACGCCATAAGATAGCACCACAGCCACCCTCCCGACAGTCCGGCAGCCGTGGTAAGCTGCCCGGCGGAAACGGATTCGCCATCTGTGTCTATCAATAAAGGAAGCCACGCCGCCTGCGGATCGACCACCTGACAATCGGGCGGGACGGGCGCGAACCAAGGGCGAACTAACCCGGAGGGAATCGGGATGACCACAACCACCGCCTGGCCGACGGACGAACGGCCACGGGAGCGCCTGCTCAAACACGGCGCAGACAGCCTCAGCGACGCCGAACTGCTGGCCATTTTCCTGCGCACCGGCACGGCCGGCCAGCCGGTGATGGACCTGTCACGCGCGTTGCTGGCCGAATTCGGCAGCCTGCGGGAACTGATGACGGCCTCGGCCAACCGTTTCTGCCAGATCCATGGCCTGGGCACGGCCAAGTACGCGCAGGTCCAGGCGGCCATGGAGATGGCCCGGCGGGTCCTGGACGCGCCCCTGCACCAGGGCGATCCGCTGCGTTCACCGGACGATACCCGCCGGTACCTCAGCAGCCGGCTGGGCCATTACCCCCACGAAGTCTTTGCCGGCCTGTTCCTCGACAACCGCCACCGCATCATCCGTTACGAAGAGTTGTTCCGGGGGACCATCGACGGTGCCGCCGTCTACCCCCGGGAAGTGATCCGCCAGGCGCTGGACCATAATGCAGCGGCGGTGATTTTCGCCCATAATCACCCCTCCGGCGTGGCCGAGCCCAGCCAGGCGGACATCAGCCTGACCCGCCGGTTGTCCGAAGCCCTGCAACTGGTCGACATCCGGGTGCTGGATCACATGGTGGTCGGGCATGGTGAGGTGGTGTCGCTGGCCGAACGCGGCCTCATGTGAGGTCGCCCAAATACCGCCGTTCGAGCCTGTTTGACGGGGCCTTATGAGTGATGCCCGAAAAAACTGGCCAAATTCCCAACAATTTTTTGCGTTGGGCTGGTCGTTCTGGTATAAAAGCGTCCCTTTCTGGCGGCGTCTGGCGAGCACCCAGAGGCGCGAAATAACGAATTCTGTATTTCAGGACTTAAGAGCTCAGGTCGGAGGCAAACATGTCCAGAGTCTGTCAGGTTACCGGTAAGCGACCGGTCACCGGTAATAACGTTTCTCACGCGATGAACCACACCAAGCGTCGTTTTCTGCCGAATCTGCAGAACCATCGCTTCTGGGTAGAATCCGAAAAGCGCTTTGTTAAGCTGCGCGTGTCTACCAAGGGTATGCGTATCATCGACAAAAAAGGCATTGACGCTGTGCTGGCCGACCTCCGTGCCCGCGGCGAGAAGGTATAAGGAGCCGCATCATGCGCGAAAAGATCAAGCTGGTATCATCTGCAGGTACGGGTCACTTCTACACGACCCACAAGAACAAGCGCAACACGCCTGAGAAAATCGAGATCAAGAAGTACGATCCGGTTGTTCGCAAGCACGTTGCCTACAAGGAAGCCAAGATCAAGTAATTCTGATCCGCTTCCAGGAAAAGCCGACGCTCACCAGGTGACCGTCGGCTTTTTTGTGCCCGTATGAATCAGGGCGCGTCCGATGAACGCCTCAGAACTTCGCAACGTAACCGGACGGCAGGGCAATGTCCATGGCGATGGGCAGGTGGTCCGAGACCGGGTGGTTGATCACTTCGGCGCGGCGGATTTCCAGCGACGGACTCACCAGGATATGGTCCAGCGCCCGCTCGGGCCGCCAGCTGGGAAAACTGTGGGCGGTCTCCGGTAGCGGCACCAGGTCCGTTTCCGACAGTGGCGTGTTACCCAGCAGTTGTTCGGCGTGATTGTTCATATCCCCCATCAGCACCACATGCTGGTATTCGCTGATCAGGTCGCGGATGAAACCCAATTGCCGGTTCTGGGCCTGGGCGCTGAGGGACAGGTGCATCATCACCAGCACCAGCGGGTCCCCGGGATCGCCGTAGCGGGCCACGATGGCCCCCCGTCCGGGAATCAGTCCCGGCAGCTTGTGTTCGGTCACATCCAGCGGGCGAAAGCGGCTGAGCAGCCCATTGCTGTGCTGGGCCAGCCGCCCCAGGTTGCGGTTGAGCTGCTGGTACCAGTAGGGAATGCCGCTGGCCTCGGCCAGGTACTGCACCTGGTTGATAAACCCGCTGCGCAGACTGCCGCCGTCACACTCCTGCAGTGCCACCACGTCGTAGTTGCGCAGGAGTTGGGAAATCTTGTCCAGATTCTCGATACGCCGGCGGTGGGGCAGGATGTGCTGCCAGCTGCGGGTGAAATAATGGTGGTAGGAGGAGGTGCTGATGCCGACCTGGATGTTGTAGGTCAGCAGGCGAATGTGCCGGTGCGGCTCGAAATCAGGCACGTGATCGGTGCCGGAACAGGCACCCACAGTGGTACCCCGTACCGGCGTATTACCGAGCAACTCGTTGA
Organism: Marinobacter halodurans; assembly: GCF_004327985.1. Taxonomy (GTDB): domain Bacteria; phylum Pseudomonadota; class Gammaproteobacteria; order Pseudomonadales; family Oleiphilaceae; genus Marinobacter_A; species Marinobacter_A halodurans. The sequence goes on along the minus strand of NZ_SJDL01000003.1, from coordinate 109,007 downwards.
ACTGTTTGCGGATTCGCTCGTACATGCCCTGCTGACCTTCGAGCCGCCTGCGACAAGGCGTTACTGCGCGTTACGCTCCTTGTCGACCAGGTAATCGATCACCTTGATCATGTTCTCATGATTGCCGGCCATCGATGCACTGACTTTGTATTTCCCATTCACAATGATAGTCGGAACACCGGTGATCCGTGCACCCCGGACATAGGCTTCCGCCTGCTGCATCTTGGCATTCACGCCGAAGCTGTTGAACGTCTTCATGAAGTCATCCCTGTCCACACCGTGGTCGGCCAGGAAATCGGCGATTTTCTCGCCGCTGGTGAGACGCTTGTGATCCCGTGCCAGGGCGTCAAACAGCAGATCGTGGGTCTTGTCGAACACCCCCATGGCCTTGGTGGTGAAGAAAGCGCGGGCGTGGACATCCCAGAGTTGACCCAGGGCTGCCGGCACCAGCACGAAATCGACGTCGTCCGCCTTCTTCGAGGCCCAGTCTTCAATCAGGGGTTTGAACGCGTAACAGTGGGGGCAGCCATACCAGAAAACTTCGGTGACTTCGATATGGTCGGGATTTTGGGTGGGCAGCGGCGAGCTCAGCCGCTCGTAATCCTGACCTTCCTGCCACTGTGCCGCCTGGGCGGTCGCCGCCAGCGGCAGGAGAAGCAGTGCGCAAAGCCAGCCTTTCCAGAATGTCGACATTATTCACTCCTGTAGTTGTCGTCGCAGGGGCTTGAGACCACAGACCCGCGGAAAAGTTCGTCCGGTACCGCAGGCACGGACCGATGAAGTCGAGGGCATTATTACGGCTGAGCCGGGGTCACGCAACGTCGGCGCCGGAAATGAAAAACCCCCGCCGTGGCGAGGGTCCCGGTAGCGGTGGTCAACCGATGCCTGTCAGTGCAGGCCGGAGACGTAACTGGCCACGGCTTCCATTTCCTCCTCGGTGAGGCCCGAGGCGACATCCATCATGATCTGGCTCATGGAACCAGTGCTGCGATCGCCGGCACGGTAGGCCTTGAGCTGCTTGACGACGTAATCCGGATGCTGGCCGCTCAGGCGGGGAAAACCGCCCGGCTCGTTGCCCAGCCCCTGCGGGTTGTGACACCCGGCGCAGGCGGGCACGCCACTGGCGAGGTTCCCCCCCCGATAGAGCTGCTCACCCTTCTTTACCAGATCCGGGTTGGCCTTGCCGATCGGCGTCTGCTGCTGGTCGAAGTAGGTCGCCAGGTCCAGCAGGTCCTGGTCCGAAAAATTGGCAAGCAGCCCCGTCATCTCCGGGATCTGGCGCTCACCCGCCTTGATGTGCTGTAACTGCTTGTACAGGTAGGTTTCACCCAGTCCCGCCAGCTTGGGATAGACCGGCTGCACGGGCTGTGCGCCGTTCTGGCCGTGGCATCCGGCACAGACTGCCGCATTGGACTGGCCGGCCTTGGGGTCACCGGCGCCATGCGCCGCAGTCGCCAGGGCCATGCCGAGGCCCAGAACGATGCCTGTGATCCGTTTCTTCATGCTCGCCCCGCTCTCTCAATCAGGAAGTCCTGTGGCGCTTCTGCAAGCGCCCTGCGAGCCCCTGTGGCCAGAACGCCCCAAAAGGCTCCTTAGCTTCTTGTAATAGCAGCACTTCCGGCAGAGTGCCAGCCTCCGCCGTTCCCGCTGAACTGGTGTGATACTATACATTAGTTGCTGGAACCGCACCGTTCAATTCAATAGTGATGCTAACGAACCTGAACCACCGAAAGCGGTCCACCCGTCCATGAACCAATGACCGGAACCTTTCTGATCGTGTCTGACTCCGTTTCTCCCGACGCCCCCGAGCTCAAGCCCATTGCCTATAACAGCGCCCGCTTCCTGACCAGCGCCTCCCGGGTGTCGGAATGTCCGCCGGACGATGGCAGCGAGGTCGCCTTCGCCGGGCGATCCAACGCCGGCAAATCCAGCGCCATCAATGCCATCACGGTCAACAGCAAACTGGCACGCACCAGTAAGACCCCGGGGCGCACCCGGCTGATCAACTTCTTCTCGCTCAACCGTCCGGGCTGCCGGCTGGTGGACCTGCCGGGCTATGGCTACGCCAAGGTGGCGAAAGAGATGCAGGAGGACTGGCAGAAGCACCTGGACGACTACCTGTCCCGCCGCGAGAGCCTGCGTGGCCTGGTGCTGGTGATGGACATCCGCCACCCGCTGCAGGATTTTGACCGCATGATGATCGAGTGGTGCGAGCAGAGCCAGTTGCCGCTGATGATCCTGGCCACCAAGGCGGACAAGCTGAAGTCGGGACAGGCCAAACAGGCGATGTTGAAGATTCGCAAAGCGCTGGAAGGCGTGGACTGCCTGGAACACCTGATTCAGTTCTCGGCCCTGAAGAAACAGGGGCTGGACCAGGCGCGGAACGCGTTGACGGACTGGCTGGAAGCGCAGGAACAACCTCTGACGGTGGCCCCGTGAGCCGACAAAAAAAGCTCCCGGCTTGCAGGAGCCGGGAGAACGTCAGGGTTTTGCTTTCAGCTAAAACCTGAGCTTGGCGCTCAGGAAGACGCAACCAGTAATCCGTTCTGGTCCACGTCCGATAACTGAGACCGGATGTTCTCCCGTTAGTTCCTTGCGATCTGCACCTATCTCATCCGTGAAAACCCGGACAACACGCTGTCCTCGTCACCGGTACCGATGAGTTCCGGCCGATAGCGCTCCCGGATCGACATCACCTCTTCGCGGTAGGCGTCCCGCAGGTAGGGCATCTCCAGGGTCAGCACCTGGAATATTCCCTGCTTGAGCTGGTCCTTGGTGATGCTGTCGGTACTGTCGCCGGCATGGGCCGTTTTCAGGAAAGCCATCCAGTTGGTAATCACCAGCCAGACGTTGAGCGACATGGCGTCTTTCAGCTCGTCGGCCTGGGCCTCGAACAACCCACCGTCGGTCAAGCCGGAGAAGATCTGCTTGATCGAGGCCAGGCAGCGGCCGGTGAACTGGCGGTAGTCCTCCCGCAGGCGCGCGTCGTTACCGAGCAGGAACTCCAGGTCCCGGTGCAGGAAACGGTAGCTCCAGAGCCCGTCGAACACCGACTCCAGGTAGAACATCATGTCGTCCAGCCCCAGGGGCCGGTCCTGCGGGATTTCCAGGTAGTAATCCACCAGTTTTTCGTACTCCTGGAAGATCTCGTAAATGATGTCCGACTTGTTGCGGAAGTGGTAATAGAGATTGCCCGGCGATATGCCCAGGTGTGCTGCGATGTGATTGGTGGTGGTGTTGCGTTCACCCCGCTCGTTGAACAGGTCCAGGCTGGTTAACAGAATCTTGTCGCGTGTTTTCATGAAGCAGGCTAATTGTTGTGTATGGAACGCACTGGTTTTTCGGCACTCATGCTATGCCGCAAGCGCTGGATAACACATTGGCCCAAGCGGCCAGATGAGATCCTTGACTCCCTAGAGTATATACTCTAATAATAGCCTCAAACACAAATCGAACAATATTTGAACACCCGATCAGCCTCAACGCATGCCTTGTGCCGCACCGCGTTCAGGCCGCCTGTTCCGGCCTTGACCGGACTGTCATCGGGCCACTGAGGCGAGGAGAGTCACCATGACCGCAAGCGTCGTTCACCTGACCGAAAGCAAGAAGCAGATCCAGCAGACCGCCCGGATTTTCGAGGAACAGCGCCAGGCCTTCCGCCGGAACCCAGCGCCCTCGCTCACGGAGCGCAAGGAGAACCTGAAGCGGCTTAAGCGCCTGCTGTTGGCCAACGAGGATCGGTTGATCGCGGCCATCGACGAGGATTTCAGCTGCCGCTCCGCCGACGAAACCCGGATCGCGGAACTCATGCCCGCCGTCCAGGGCATCAACTTCGCGCTCAAGCACCTGAGCGACTGGATGAAGCCATCCAAACGCCATGTCTCGATGCTGTTCCAGCCGGCCAGCAACAAGGTGGTCTACCAGCCGGTCGGCGTGGTGGGCATCGTGGTGCCCTGGAACTATCCGATGCTGCTGTCGATCGGTCCCATGACCTCCGCGCTGGCCGCCGGCAACCGGGTGATGGTGAAGATGTCGGAGTACACGCCCCACTTCTCGGCCCTGCTCAAGCAACTTATTGAGGACAAGTTCCCCCTGGACCTGGTCAGCGTCATCACCGGCGAGGCGGACGTGGCTGCCGATTTCACGGCCCGGCCATTCGATCACCTGCTGTTTACCGGTTCCACCGCCGTGGGCCGCCACGTCATGCGCGCGGCCGCCGAGAACCTGACACCGGTGACACTGGAACTGGGCGGCAAGTCCCCGGCCATCATCTCCAACGATGTCCCGATGCGCGATGCCATCGAGCGGCTGACCTTCGGCAAGGCCGTCAACGCCGGTCAGACCTGCGTGGCCCCCGACTATGTGCTGTGTCCCGCGGATCGTCTGCAGACCTTCGTTGACGAATTCCGCACCCGGTTTGCCGACATGTACCCGACCCTGCGGGACAACAACGATTACACCGCCATCATCAACGAACGCCAGTACGAACGCCTGGTGCGCTACCTCGACGACGCCCGCAGCAAGGGGGCAAAAGTCATCGAGGTGAACCCGGCGGCGGAAAACCTGGGCGACGGCACCCGCAAGCTGGCCATGCACCTGGTGCTGAATCCCACCGAGGACATGCTGGTGATGCAGGAGGAGATCTTCGGGCCGATCCTGCCGGTGGTCACCTATGGCAGCATCGACCAGGCGCTGGATTTCATCAACGAACGGCCCCGGCCCCTGGCCCTCTACTATTTCGGCTACGACAGGGACGCCCAGGACCATGTCATCGCCAACACCCACGCCGGCGGCATGTGCATCAACGATACCCTGATGCATGTGGCCCAGGACGACCTGCCCTTCGGCGGCATCGGCGAGTCCGGCATGGGGCACTATCACGGCAAGGAAGGCTTCCTCACCTTCTCCCACGCCAAATCCGTCTACGGCCGGCAGAAAATCAACAGCGGCCGTTTTGTCTATCCGCCCTACAATACCCCGTTCCACAAGATGGTGTACCGGATGTTTATCCGCTGAGGGACGTCGACACCCTTCCGGGCCCGGACCGCGGCGCCCGGACATCCTTCCCTGACGCGCTTCCGACGCGCGCAGCTAGCCCGGATTTGAACAAGCCTGTAGAGTCGGGCTACTATCGCGCAGCATTACCGTCAGCGAGGGCATGCCATGAACACTGTTGTCTACCCCGGGACCTTTGACCCGGTCACCAACGGCCACGTCGACCTGATCGCCCGGGCCTCGCGGCTGTTCGACACCGTCATCGTTGCGGTGGCCGCCAGCACCAAGAAAAACCCCCTGCTGTCCCTGGATGAACGGATCCGCCTGATCGAGGCGTCCACCAGCGACATGCCCAATATCCGTGTGGTCGGCTTCAGCAAGCTGCTCGCCGATTTCGTGCAGGAACAGGGCGCCAACATCCTGATCCGTGGCCTGCGTGCCGTGTCCGATTTCGAATTCGAATTCCAGTTGGCCGACATGAACCGCCGGCTGGCGCCGGACGTGGAAAGCATCTTCCTGACGCCGGCCAACCACCTGTCCTATATCTCCTCCAGCCTGATCCGCGAGATTGCCTCGTTGGGCGGCGATGTGACCGAGTTCGTACCGCCGGTTGTGGCGGAGGCCCTGCAAAAGAAATTCGCCACGTCGTAATGGCCGCGCGGCTGTCCGGGGCAGCCGCCATCGACACTCACAGTTATCGCCAAATTCCGGTAAAATAACGTCATCATTCAAGGTGAGGTGACGGCCGTATGCGGTTGTCACGACGCCCCATCCTTATCTGCCGCATTTTCGAGGGAAACCCATGGCCCTGATGATTACGGACGAATGCATCAACTGCGACGTCTGTGAGCCGGAATGCCCGAACGAGGCGATCTCACCCGGCGACGAGATCTATATCATCGATCCCAACAAGTGCACCGAGTGCGTTGGCCACTATGATGAGCCACAATGCCAGCAGGTGTGCCCGGTGGACTGCATTCCACTGGATCCCGAGCACAAGGAATCCGAAGATCAACTGATGGAAAAATACCATCGCCTGACAGGAGCCTGACCATGACACTGGCACGGACGCCACGGATAAGCATTCTCTTCACGGTATTGCTGCTCTTGGGCGGCTGTGCCGCGACCAACCCACAGCAGCCGGGCAGCCTGGCGGTCGCCAGCGCTCACCCCCTGGCCACACAGGCCGGGCTGCGCGCCCTTGAAGCAGGCGGTAACGCCTTTGACGCGGCCATTGCCACCGCCGCCGTCCTTTCCGTGGTCGAGCCCTACAGCGCCGGTCTGGGCGGCGGCGGATTCTGGCTCCTGCAGCAACCCGACCAGCAAACCACCCTGGTCGACGCCCGCGAGAAGGCCCCCGCCGCCAGCACCCGTGATATGTACCTGGACGCCAACGGCGAGGTCCACCCCGACAAGCTGTCGATCAACGGCCCGCTGGCCGCCGGCATCCCCGGCCAGCCCGGTGCCTTCGCCTACATCAACGAGCACTACGCCGAGCGCCCCCTGCGGGCCAACCTGCAGGACGCCATCCGCATCGCCCGCCAGGGTTTCCATGTGGATCAGCGCTACCACGAACTGGCCGAGTGGCGGCGCGAGGTCATGCAGCGTTATCCCGCCACCCGGCAGACCTTCCTGGTCGATGGCAAGGTGCCTCCCGTAGGCGCCCTGATCCGCCAGCCGGCCCTGGCCGATACGCTGGAAGCTCTCGCCGATCGCGGCTGGGACGGTTTCTACGACGGGCCGGTCGCGCAGCAACTGGTCTCCGACGTGCAGGCCGCCGGCGGTATCTGGCAGCTCCAGGACCTGAAGGACTACACCATCGTCGAGCGCCAGCCGGTGGTCATCCACTATGACGACGCCACCCTCTGGACCACGCCGCCGCCCTCCTCCGGCGGCATCGCCCTGGCCCAGATGTTCGGTATGATGCAGCAACGCCCGTTCGACGAGGTGTTTCCCGACACGCCGGCGGACGATCCGGTCGCCCGCACCCATTACCTGGTGGAAGTCATGCGTCGGGCCTACCGCGACCGGGCGATCTACCTGGGCGATCCGGACTACACCGACATCCCGGTCAAACACCTGCTGGATCCCGCCTACCTGGGCAAGCGCATGGCCAACCTGAAGCCCGGGCAGGCCACCCCCAGCCAGTCCCTGGAAGGCGACCTGGACAGCGGCACCCACACCACCCACCTGTCGGTGATGGACGCCGACGGGCGCAAGGTCAGCGCCACCCTGAGCATCAACCTGCCGTTCGGCTCGGCGTTCCTGTCGTCGGGCACCGGCGTGCTGCTCAACGACGAGATGGACGACTTTGCGATCAAACCCGGCGTCCCCAACGCCTACGGTCTGGTGGGCGGCGAGGCCAACAGCATCGCGCCCGGCAAGCGCCCGCTCTCGAGCATGACCCCCACCATCATGACCAGCGATGACCGCACGGCGATTATCGGCACACCCGGTGGCAGCCGGATCATTACCATGGTCTATCTCGGGTTACTGGATGTGCTGGATGGGAAGTCGGCCGAAGCCACGGTGTCGGATCCGCGCTTCCACCACCAGTACCTGCCGGACGTGATCCAGCACGAACCGGACACCTTTACGCCGGAACAGAAGACCGCACTGGAAGCCATGGGGTATGAGCTGCGGGACGTGGGCCGGCATTACGGCAATATGCAGCTGATCCTGCGGGATCGGGAGAGCGGGGAAACCACCGCCGCGGCCGACCCGCGCGGGATCGGCCAGGCGGTGGTGAAGCCGGTCAGATAAGCGGCGGCAGCGGGTAGGACTGGCCGTTGATGTCGAGCATCATCTTGTCCAGCCTGGCGTTGATGCGATAGACGTCGCCATCCCGCTTGAGGATACCCTGCTGCACCAGTCCCTGCAGGTTGCGGGACAGGTCGGGATCCTCCTCCAGCAGAGCCACCGGCACGGACAGCTCCAGCTCACCGGTCAGTTGCTGCACGATCAGGGGCATGTCCGCCTGCTTGGCCTTGGGCACCTCCGGATGGGATAGCGACCAGTGCCCCTGGATGTCGCCATCGGCGGACTTCAGGTCGATGGTGGGCATCCCGATCGTCAGGCCGGCGGCCGCGACCGCCTTGGCGGCGCTGCTGAACCGCTGCATCAGCATCATCTGCTTCTGGAACAGGGCCTGCTGCGACAGGGTCGGGTCCGGCTGGGCCTGCATCATCTGGATTTCGGTGGCCACGGACTGGAAGTTCAGCCAGGCGTCCACATCCAGGTTATCCAGGTTGAACTCAATCCGGTGCGGTCCGTAGCTCGCATCGCCCACCTTGACCGCATCGAGGGTCAGCGCCGAGTGGGAGGACACGCGGGTGTCGTCCTTTTCCGGCTGGGTATTGCCGGTCAGTTGCAGGTTCTCCAGGCTGACGTCCGCCTGGTCCCCTTCCACGTAACCGACCTTCTCCACCGTCAGCGCCGCATCGCCGGACCACAGGCTACCCGCCACCCGGTCGCCTTCCTGGCTGAGCTGCAGGTTGTCGAAGCTGGCGCGGATGGCATCGCTGCGTACGACCATGCCCGGCCAGTTCAGGTTAAGCTCCACGTGATCGCCGGCGTCGGTCACCTTGGCCCAGCCGTAGGCTTCGGCCGAGTTGAGGGTCTCGCCGGTATCGTCATCAACCAGGTCGATCGCCGGAACGCTGAAATCCGCCTCCAGCGTGCCCCACAGCCAAGTGGTGAGGGTGACCTTGGGCAGCTCCTTGGGGAACAGGGTCTTGAGCATCGGCTCGCTGTCCGCTACCGGCTTGAGCTCGACGGAACTGCTCAGCACGCCGTGGGACACGTCACCGGTATAGGGAATACGATGGGATTCCCCGGTCTCCGGATCCATCACCTCGATCTCACCGTGGATATCCGCACCGAAGAAGTGCCGGTCGTAACGGTCGGTCACCATATGCACCAGGGGCTGGTCATGGTTCACGCGGCTCACCGCCTCGCCCCACTGCTGCTGGGTCAGCACGCCCACGCCGTAAGGGGCGGCCACGATAACAACCAGCACCAGTACGCCAGCTAAAATCCATTTTTTCATGTACTGCTGTCTCCTGATTCATGAATCGTCTGCCTGGCCCCGTCGATGGCCCGGCACAGGTTCGCCAGGCCGTCCACCAGTCGCAGCGTGGGCCGCGACAGGGTATCCGGGGGTAACAGGACGAGCTGATCGTACTCTACCGCAGGGAGCGCGCCAAGCGCACGCCAGCGCTGGAACAGATCGGCCCCGGTATCGTCACCGGCCGCCAGGATGAGCTGGGGACGGCGTTCCAGCACGGCCTCTTCGCTGACCGTCGCGGTCTTGCCCGGCAGATCCGCAAAGATGTTGCGCCCGCCACAGCGGCGGATGGCGTCGGTTACATACTGGTCCCCGGCCAGCGTCATCAGCGGACTGTCCCACACCTGGTAGAACACCCGCACCGGGGACCGGTCGCGATAGGTCTGCGTCAGGCGCGCCAGTTCGCGACGATAGTTCGAGGCCTTGTCCCGGGCGATGTCGTCGCGGCCGGCCAGGCGGCCGAGGCGCTCGAGATCGTCAGGGACAGCGGCCAGGGAGTCAGGCTCCAGGGCGAACACCGGCAGGCCGAAATCGCGCAGGCGGTTGATGACGTCCGGCCCGCTACCACTCTGCCAGGCGACCACCAGATCCGGCTGCAGCGACAGGATGCGCTCCAGGTCAAAACGGTCGTGACTGCCGATACGGGGGAGGTCGCGCGCGGCGGGCGGGTAATCGCTGTATTCGCTGACGCCGACGATGCGCTCGCCCAGGCCCAGCGAAAACAGCAGTTCCGTGGTGTGCGGTGCCAGGCTGACGATGCGCTGGGGAGGCGCCTCGAGGGTGACGGTTGCGCCGCCATCGTCGGTTGCCGACAGGGCCAGGCAGACGCTCGCCCAGCCCCACAGCAACAGCCCCCATAGCACCGGGGGGATCCGGGCCGGCATGGCCATCACTTGGCCGTCAGGCGATCAAGCAGCAACAACTGGGAGGCCAGACGCTCTTCACCCTCGCCGGGACTGTTCTGGATATAGGACCCGTCCGCCTGCAATTCCCAGCTCTGGCAGTTGTCGGCCAGGTAGGTTTCCATATCCGCGCGCACCCGCTCGGCCAGTTCCTTGTCGTCCACCGGGAAGGCCACTTCCACCCGGTTCATCAGGTTGCGGACCATGGCGTCGGCGCTGGAGCAGTAAACCTCGGGTTTGCCGCCGTGGCCGAAGTAATAGACCCGGGTGTGTTCCAGGAAACGGCCGATGATCGAACGCACGTGGATGTTCTCCGACAGTCCCGGTACGCCCGGCCGCAGGCAGCAGATGCCGCGGATGATCAGCTCCACCCGTACGCCGGCCCGGGAGGCCCGGTACAGGGCGCGGATCACTTCCGGCTCGGTCAGGGCGTTGGTCTTCATGATGATATGACCGTGCTCGCCCATCAGTGCCTCGCGGTCGATCAGCTCGATCAGGCGTTTGTGCAGGGTAAACGGCGCATGGAACAGCTTCTTGATCTTCAGCGCCTTGCCCATGCCGGTGAGCTGCTGGAACAGCTTGTTGACGTCGTCACCCAGGGCGTCGTCCGCCGACAGCAGGCTGTAGTCGGTGTACAGGCGCGCGTTGCCGGCATGGTAGTTGCCGGTGCCCAGGTGCACGTAGCGTTTGAGCTTGCCGTCCTCCCGGCGCACGATCAGGATCATCTTGGCGTGGGTCTTGTAGCCCACCACGCCGTAGACCACGATGACACCGGCCTCCTGCAGGCGGCTGGCCAGCTCCAGGTTTTCCGCCTCGTCGAAGCGGGCCCGCAACTCGATCACGGCGGTGACTTCCTTGCCGCGCCGGGCGGCGTCCATCAGCGCCTCGACGATTTCCGAGTCCGCACCCGTGCGGTAGAGGGTCTGGCGGATCGCCAGCACCTGCGGATCCTTCGCCGCCTGGCGCAGGAAATCGATCACCGGCGTGAAGCTTTCATAGGGGTGCAGCAACAGGATCGGCTGCTGGCGGATGGCGTCGAAGATGATTTCCTTGTTGCGGATCTGGCGCGGCACCGCCGGCGAGAAACCGCTGTAGGTCAGATCGGGGCGGTCCACCAGGCTGCCCACGGCCATCAGCCGGGTCAGGTTCACCGGTCCGTGGACCCGATACAGCTCGCGTTCGGTCAGGCCGAATTGCTTGAGCAGGAAACCGGTCAGCTCTTCCGGACAGTTGTCCGCCACCTCCAGCCGCACGCCATCGCCAAAGCGGCGGCTCAGCAGTTCACCCCGCAGGGCCGAGGCCAGGTCCTCCAGGTCGTCTTCCAGCTCCAGGTCGGCGTTCCGGGTCAGGCGGAACTGGTAGCAGCCATCCACCTCCATCCCCGGGAACAGTTCGTCAGCGTGGGCGTGGATCATGGAGGACAGGAACACCAGGTTGTCGCCGCCGTCGCAGATATCGTCCGGCAGGCGCACCAGCCGCGGCAGGGAGCGCGGCGCCGGCACGATGGCCATGCCGGTTTCCCGGCCGAACGCGTCCTTGCCGTCCAGCTCGACGATGAAGTTCAGGCTCTTGTTGACCAGTCGCGGGAACGGATGCGAGGGATCCAGCCCGATGGGATTGACCACCGGCAGGATCTCGTCCTCGAAGTAGCGCGCCACCCACTCGGCCTGGGCTGGCGTCCAGTCGCGGCGACGGACGAAGTGGATGTTCTCCTGCTCCATCGCCGGTATCAGTACGTTGTTGAGGATGTCGTACTGCTCGTGGATGTAGTCGTGGGCCACCCGGGAAATCTCGTTGAGCAACTGCTCGGGCAGCAGGCCGTCGGGACCGACACTCTCGCGACCGTACTTCATCTGCTGGCGCAGACCCGCCACCCGGATCTCGAAGAACTCGTCCATGTTGCTGCTGAAGATGCAGCAGAAGATCAGCCGGTTGATCAGCGGATGGGTCTCGTCCATCGCCTGCTGCAGCACGCGGTAGTTGAACTGCAGGTGGCTCAGCTCCCGGTTGAAGTAATTCTCGCTGGCGTTCAGGTCCGGCAGCTGTTCGACCGGCAGGGCCGCTTCCGTGGTGGCTTCCGTTTCGGTGGTCATGGTGTTCGGTGTCCCGTTGGATCTGGTGTGTCGGCTCAACCGCTCCCTTTGAGCAGTTGCGCGGCGCGTTTGGCGAAATAGGTCAGGATGGCGTCGGCCCCGGCCCGGCGCAGGCACAGCAGGCTTTCCATCATCACGGTGTCGGCGTCCAGCCAGCCGTTCTGGGCGGCGGCCATGTGCATCGCGTACTCCCCACTGACCTGATAGACAAAGGTGGGCACTTTCAGTTCGTGCTTCACCCGGTAGACGATGTCCATGTACGGCATGCCCGGCTTGACCATCACCATGTCGGCGCCCTCGGCCAGGTCCACGGCGGTCTCATGCAGGGCCTCGTCGCTGTTGCCCGGGTCCATCTGGTAGGTCGCCTTGTTGCCCTTGCCCAGGTTGGCGGCGGAGCCCACCGCGTCCCGGAACGGGCCGTAGTAGCCGGAGGCGTACTTGGCGGAGTAGGCCAATACGCGGGTGTTGATGTGCCCGGCCTCTTCCAGTGCCTCGCGGATGGCGGCGACACGACCGTCCATCATGTCGGACGGGGCCACGATGTCGGCACCAGCATCGGCGTGGGACAGGGCCTGGCGCACCAGCGCTTCCACGGTCACGTCATTGAGCACATAGCCGTCGTCGTCAAGGATGCCATCCTGGCCGTGGGAGGTGAACGGATCCAGCGCCACGTCGGTGATCACGCCCAGCTCCGGGCAGGCTTCCTTCAGGGCGCGGGTGGCGCGCTGGGCGATGCCATGGCGATCCCAGGCACCGGAGCCGTCGAGATTCTTCAGTTCGGGGGGCGTCACCGGAAACAGGGCAATGGCGGGGATCCCCAACCCGACCAGTTCCCGGGCCTCTTCCACCAGCAGGTCGATGCTCAGGCGCTCGATGCCCGGCATGGAGGGAATGGCCTCGCGCTGGTTCTCGCCGTCCAGCACGAACACCGGATAGATCAGGTTGTCGACACTCAGTCGGTACTCGCGAACCATGCGGCGGGTGAAATCGTCTTTCCGGTTACGGCGCAGGCGGGTGGCGGGGTAAAGACGTTGGTTCGATGAAAACACAGCGAGACCTCCTGAATGCATGCTACGGCAGTGGGGAATTCCTCCGGACCTGATCCTGGAATACCATCGGGTCGTATCCCGCACTATTTCAACGCATTATAGCGAGCGTACCGGTGAAATGTGACCGTCTTAGGACAACCGGTCGCCACAGGCTACGGGAAAGTTCAGGAATCCGGATAGAATCGTGACAGTCTGACCTTAGCCTGACAGCAACTGCTGGTCTGTAGGTGGTGTCCACCTATCCGCGTCAATCACAAGGAACCCGAAGACATGCTCTCGTCCCGCAAGACCCTGCTGCTGGTCGCTATTGTCGCCCTGGTCGTCGCGTACTTTGCCTTCGATCTCGGCCGCTATCTCAGTCTGGACTACATCACCCACCAGCGCGATCTGCTGCAGGCTCAGGTTGCGTCCCATCCCTGGCTCAGCGGCCTGATCTTCTTCCTGACCTACATTGCCGTCACCGGCCTGTCGCTGCCCGGCGCCGCGGTGCTGACATTGCTCGGCGGCGCCCTGTTCGGTCTGGGGGCGGGCCTGGTGATCGTGTCCTTCGCCAGCTCCATCGGCGCCACCCTGGCGTTCCTGGCGTCCCGCGTGCTGTTCCGCGACACGGTCCAGCGCCGTTTCGGCGATTCCCTGCGGGCGGTCAACCGGGGCGTGGAGCGGGATGGCAGCTTCTACCTGTTCGGTCTGCGACTGGTGCCGGTTTTCCCGTTCTTCGTCATCAACCTGGTAATGGGGCTCACCCCCATGCCGGTGCGCCGTTTCTACTGGGTCAGCCAGTTGGGCATGCTGCCGGGGACGTTCGTCTACGTGAATGCCGGCACCCAGCTCGGCCAGGTGGACAGCCTGGGCGGTATCGTGTCACCGGGATTGATCGGCTCCTTCGCGTTACTGGCGATCTTTCCCCTGCTCGCCCGCAGCGTCATGAACGGCATCAAGCGCCGCCGGTCCCTCAAACCGTTCAGCAAACCGGCCACGTTCGACCGCAACCTGGTGGTCATCGGCGCCGGCTCGGCCGGGTTGGTGACCGCTTACATCGCCGCCGCCACCCGCGCCAGCGTCAGCCTGGTCGAGAAGCACCGCATGGGCGGCGACTGCCTCAATACCGGCTGCGTGCCCAGCAAGACCCTGATCCGCAGCGCCCGGGCCGCCCACGACGCCCGCGACGCGGCGCGTTTCGGCGTCCACACCGGCGAGGTCCGTGTGGACTTCAGGGCCGTCATGGAGCGGGTCCAGTCGGTGATCCGGACCATCGAGCCGCATGACTCAGTGGAACGCTACACCGAACTGGGTGTCGACTGTATCGAGGGTGAAGCCCGCATCGTCGATCCGTGGCGGGTGGAGGTGGACGGCCGCACGCTGACCACCCGCAACATCGTGATCGCCACCGGAGCGCGGCCGTTCGTCCCGCCCATCGAGGGTATCGAGACGGTCGGGTACTACACCTCCGACACCATCTGGCAGCTGCGCGAGGCGCCCCGGAAGCTGCTGGTCCTGGGCGGGGGCCCGATCGGCTGCGAACTGGCGCAGGCCTTTGTGCGACTGGGTGTTCCCGTGACCCAAGTGGACATGGCGCCGCGCATCCTGCCCCGGGAGGACGAGGATGCCGCCCGGATCGTGGCCGACAGCCTGCAGCGCGAGGGCGTCCAGTTGCATACCGGCACCCGGGCGGTGCGCTTCGAAAAGGACGGGGACATGTCGGTCCTGGTGTGTGAGCGGGACGGTGATACCCTGCGGCTCGACTTCGATGCCCTCCTCCTGGCCGTCGGCCGCCAGGCCAATACCGACAGCCTGGGGCTGGAGGCCCTGGGCATTGAGCGCAACCCCAACGGCACCGTCGCCGTGGACGAGACCCTGCAAACCCGTCTGCCGGGCATATACGCCTGCGGGGATGTGGCCGGGCCCTACCAGTTCACCCATGCCGCCGCGCACCAGGCCTGGTACGCCTCGGTGAACAGCCTGTTCGGCCGCTTCAAGACCTTCAGGGTGGATTACCGGGTCCTGCCCTGGACCACGTTTACCGACCCGGAAGTGGCCCGGGTGGGCCTGAACGAACAGGAAGCCCGGGAACAGGGCATCGCCGTGGAAGTCACCCGTTACGGCCTGGATGAACTGGACCGGGCCATCACCGAAGGCGCGGCGGAAGGCTTCGTGAAGGTGCTGACGCCGCCGGGCAAGGACCGGATCCTGGGCGCCACCATCGTTGGCCCGCAGGCGGGCGAGCTGGTCACCGAGTTCGTCACCGCCATGAAGCAGGGCATCGGCCTCAACAAAATCCTGGGAACGATCCACGTCTACCCCACCCTGTCCGAGGCCAACAAGTTCGCCGCCGGCAACTGGAAGAAGGCCCATGCGCCGGAAGGCGCCCTGCAGTGGCTGGCCCGTTTCCATCGCTTGCGGCGCGGCTCATGAGGGTAGTGTAAGGGCTACTGGATGGAATCCAGCGCCTGGACCCGAATCTGCTCCTGATCACTGAAGTACCGGTCCCGCAGACGCTGGACCGCATCCTTCTGTTCCGGTCCGGCCAGACCGGCGGCGTCCAGGCGGGCCAGATCGGCCCGGTAGTCGGACCAGCGCCGGTCCCAGTCGGCCTGGGCGGCTTCGACCCGGGCCAGGCGTTCCGCCACTTCGGCGCCGAAGGTGGTCTCCCTGAGCCGGTTGATCGCCGCCTGGTTGGCGTCCGGATCGGCCTGCAAGGCCCGCAGCTGTGTTTCGTAATCAATGAACTTCCGGCTCTCCTCCCTGGCCCGGCGCAGCGACTCCGGCAGTGCCGCTTCCGCGGCCTGCAGACGGGCTATGCGCTGGGCGTCGGTCAGGTCGTCCCGCGCCAGGATCTCGCGGCGGGCCGCCTGGTAGCGGTCGACGGCTTCCTCCCGGGCAAAGAAGGCATCCGCGGCCACCTCCCCCAGATACTTGCGGCGCAGGTCGCGAATGCTCGCCAGGGCGTTCTCGGCGGTGGCCATATCGGCCCCGGCGCCGGTACGCGCCTCCAGCTCGCCGACTGCCAGCTTGTAGTCCAGGTAGTCCCCCAGCAGTTGCCGCGCCTCACTGCGGGCCGGTTCGGGCAGGGCCTGCAACGCTTGCCGGATGCGTGCCACCAACTGATCTAGGGATTCTTCCCCGAGCGCCGCCAGATAGTATTCGAACAGGCCTCGCAGGTCCGGAGTGGGCAACAGATGACCCGCGTCATCCACCCGGTTCCAGTCGCCCGGCGGTCGTGTACCCTCCAGGGAGCCCGGCAGCGTGTCCGGCACGGCGGCAACCGGCGCCGTGCCGGCCTGTGCCGACCGCGAAGCGGCGCCCTCAGCGGGGGCCTGGCCGGAAGAGAATGAGGCGACCGGGCCCGGAGCCGGGGTCTGACCACCCGGGCGCAGGTTCAGCACAGTGATGCCGAAAACAGCTATAATGCCAACAAAAACAGGAAGATAACGTCGGTTGGAAGCCATAGTGCCATTCGAGTTGTTATGCCATCACGGAATGACGGCCATCATAACAACGGGTACGGCGCGGCAGCGTTGTACGGTGCACAGTTTGACGCATCCGGACACGAAATACCCCGCAGGACGGCTATCCTGCGGGGCAACGGGGACGTTCAGACCGTGCGGTTATTGAAACCGGGTTCCGCCCGCCGTGGCGCGTCCGAGCGCAGTGTTGTGTCCAGTTCGGTGATCTGGCCGCCTCTGCTCAGGAATTCATCAATGTCGGCCTGCAGTTTTGCCCGGATGCGGGCTCGACCGGCGACTGTATGCGTATCCTCGGCGTCAGAGTCCCAGGTACTGCTATTGCTTGAGCTTTCCAGATTGCTTTCGTCGAATTCACTCATGGCTTCACCTCCACCAGCGAAAACAAACCTGTGGTCCAGCATTTCAGCTCAGAAATCGGACCCGTCTCGGCCGCGGAAACCAGTGCCCTGTTCGGCGACTGCCGTGCCTTGCCGACTATATAATCCCGATTCATTGCAAACACCATTCACCACCAAGCCTTTTTTTGTAACTTTTTGTAAACGAAAAATCCGGACATAGCCCGATCTGGCTGGAGTGGCGCAGTGACGCGCCTGGCAGCGTTATCGGCAACGATTGACACAAAGAATGAATAGTGATTCACTTCTTGTGAGGAGACACCATGGCCTACCGTGAAACAGAAAAGATGCGCCTGCGGAAAGCCGAAGTGCGTGAACGCATTCTCGACTGCGCTTTGCAAAGCGTATCGGAGGGCGGTTTCCGTAACGCCCAGATCAACCAGGTGGCGGAAATGGCCGGGGTGGCCACCGGGACGGTGTATCGCCACTTCGAGTCCAAGACCGAACTGTTTGCGGAGGTTTTCCGCCGGGCGACCGAGCGCGAGGTGGATAAGGTCGCGGAGGCCCTGGCCGGCCCGGGCCATGCTGCCGAACGCCTGGAGCGCGCCCTGCGGCAGTTTGCCGAGCGGGCCCTGCACGGCCCGGTGATGGCCTGGTCACTGATTGCCGAGCCGGTCGATCCCCGGGTCGAGGGAGAGCGTCTCGAGTACCGCCGGGCGTATGCCGAGCACTTCGAACGCGCCATCGGCGAAGGTATTGAAGAAGGCTCGCTACCACCGCAGGACGCCCGCCTGAGCGCCACCTGCCTGGTCGGAGCCATTGCCGAGAGCCTCGTCGGTCCCCTGTCGCCGACACAGCGGACACCGACGTTGCCCGAGCAGCCCGCCACCCTGAGTGACGGGCAGATACAGACCCTGATCGAGCCGATCATCACGTTCTGCCTGCAGGGGGTGACCGGCCAACGGAGATAGAGCCATGAACGCACCCGATTCCTCTGCCCGACAGCACACCGACGCCCCGGAAGGCTACGACCGCTTCCTGGCGACCACGCACGAGGTCCGCAACCAGCCACCGGCGCTGGAGAACTACAGCCTGTTCGAGCAGGACCGGGCCCTGCAGGAGGGCATCGCACGTGAAGGAGCGGATTGGGCCCACAACGAGCTGGCCGCCTATGGCGCGCTCACCGGTCGTTCCGACATCATCGAGCTGGGCTTCCTGGCCAACGAGAACAAGCCGGTCTTCCACACCCATGACCGGTTCGGCCACCGCCAGGACCTGGTCAAGTTCCATCCGGCCTATCACCAGTTGATGGACATGGCCCTGACCCACGGCCTGCACAGCAGCCCCTGGACCGATCCCGGCCCCGGCGCCCACGTGGCCCGGGCGGCCAAGTACTACATGCACTCCCAGGTGGAAGCCGCCCACTGCTGCCCGGTGACCATGACCTTCGCCGCCATGCCGTCGATCAACAAACAGCCGGAGCTGGCGAAAACCTGGGCACCGAAGATCACCGCCCGCGCCTACGATCCGCGCAACATCCCGGCTGAGCAGAAGTCCGCCGTCACCATCGGCATGGCCATGACCGAGAAACAGGGCGGCTCGGATGTCCGCGCCAACAGCACCCGCGCCTTCCCGCTGGGCTCCGGCGGTCCCGGCGAGACCTACGAGCTGGTCGGCCACAAGTGGTTCGTGTCCGCTCCGATGTGCGATGCCTTCCTGGTCCTGGCGCAGGCGCCGGGCGGCCTGTCCTGTTTCCTGATGCCGCGCTGGCGCCCGGACGGCAGCAAGAACCCCTGGCAGATCCAGCGCCTGAAGAACAAGATGGGCAACGTCGCCAACGCCTCCAGCGAGGTCGAGCTGCGCGGCGCCCTGGCCTGGATGGTGGGCGAGGAAGGCCGTGGCGTGCCGACCATCATCGAGATGGTGGCCATGACCCGCTTCGACTGCATGATCGGCAGTTCCGCCGGCATGCGCCAGGCCGCCGCCCAGGCCCTGCATCACTGCCGCCACCGCGAGGCCTTCGGCGCGCGGCTCGACCAGCAGCCGCTGATGCAGAACGTGCTGGCCGACCTGGCGCTGGAGAGCGAAGCGGCCCTGGCCATGACCCTGCGCGTCGCCCGCGCCCTGGATAACCAGGACGACGAGCAGGAGCGCCTGTTCACCCGCCTCGCCACGCCGGTGGGCAAGTACTGGATCTGCAAACGCACGCCCAACCACGCCTACGAAGCCATGGAATGCATCGGCGGCAGCGGGGTGATGGAAGACTGCATCATGCCGCGCCTGCTGCGGGAATCGCCGGTCAACGCCATCTGGGAGGGCAGCGGCAACGTGCAATGCCTGGATACCCTGCGCGCCCTGCAGAAGTCGCCGGACAGCCTGGAGGCCTTCTTCGCCGAAGTGGCCCTGGCCAGGGGATCCGATGCCCGCTTCGACCGCTTCCTGGCCCAGTTGCAGAGCGATTTCGGCCGCACCGACGATACCCAGTTCCGCGCCCGTAACCTGGTGGACCGACTGGCGCTGGCGTTGCAGGGTTCGCTGCTGCTGCGTCACAGCACGCCGGCGGTGGCCGACGCGTTCTGCGCCGGCCGCCTGGAAAGCCACGGCGGGCTGAATATCGGCAACCTGCCCTCCGGCGTCGATGCCGCGGCTATTATCGAGCGGGCCACGCCTGTTGTAGACTGAGGGCTGGTGCCCCCAAGGGGTATGCCCCACACCGATGGCGGGTCGCCTGGCCCGCCCGGTTTCCAGCTGTAGCGGAGTCCCTATGTCCGAAGCCCTGCGCCGGTTGTTGGCCGAAACCAGCGACCACCCGGTGATCACGCCCCACCTGGGCGTCCTCACCCTGCACTTCCAGCTCTACGGTTGCGACGACATCAAGAGCAAACGCCGCACCTTTGCGCCCATGCGCGCGGTCTGGGGCAAGGAGCCGGACCTGGCCGTGGTGGAAACCGGCGATCTTGACGCCCTCGACCGCGCCACCTGGTCCATTGCCGCACTGGGCACCTCCACCCAGTTGATCCAGCAACGCCTCGACCAGGTGGAAAAGGCCATCGAGCAGCGCATCGACGCGCCGGTGCTCGATGTACAGCGGGAAATGCTCTGACACCCCCTGACGGCCCAGCGACAGGTCGCTTGCGTTGCGCCGGCCCATCCCGCAGTCTGGCGTCCTATGTGTCGTCGTCTTATACTACGCAGCCCCGTAGTGTCCGGCTCCTGTCGCGACACTTCCTTATCCAGGGACGCGAAAGCAGCCGTCCGGCGGCCCCGACGCTGTAATAATGAAACGGGCAACCCCCGAATCGCGATGTCTCCGCCGGCAGGAATCCGGCCGGAACCGCATCAACCACTGCAAGATGTGTGGCGCGTATGACCGGTAAGAAAAAAACGGCCCAGGCTTCACTGGAAGCCATGTACAGGGTCTTCACGGTGCCCGAGGCGCCGGAT
Source organism: Marinobacter halodurans (assembly GCF_004327985.1). GTDB lineage: Bacteria > Pseudomonadota > Gammaproteobacteria > Pseudomonadales > Oleiphilaceae > Marinobacter_A > Marinobacter_A halodurans. The sequence goes on along the minus strand of NZ_SJDL01000003.1, from coordinate 88,659 downwards.
TCCACCCTGAGCCGGATCGACCAGGATATTTCCCGCAACCTGGCGGGGTTCCTGCAGGAACACATCGTCGCCATCGAGCGCGACCTGGGCGACGTGGTCAAGGACTTCAGCGAGTCCGCCGTCCCCGAAAAGCCGGTTTTCGTGTCCGAGCAGACCCAGTTCCTGCTCGACAAGCTGGTGGCCCATTCGGTGCACACCGCGTCCCCCAGCTTCATCGGCCATATGACCTCGGCGCTGCCCTATTTCATGCTGCCGCTGTCGAAGATCATGATCGCCCTCAACCAGAACCTGGTGAAAACCGAGACCTCCAAGGCCTTCACGCCCATGGAACGCCAGGTGCTGGGCATGATCCATCGACTCGTCTACAACGAGGACAGCGCCTACTACCGCAAGTGGATGCACGACCCGCGCTATGCCCTGGGCGCCATGTGTTCCGGCGGCACCATCGCCAACCTGACCGCCCTGTGGGTCGCCCGCAACCATGCGTTTCCGGCCGAAGGCAGCTTCCGCGGCATCCACCAGGAAGGGCTGTTCCGGGCGCTGCGTTACTACGGTCACGAAGGCGCCGCCGTGCTGGTGTCCAAGCGCGGGCACTACTCCCTGAGCAAGGCCGCCGACGTGCTCGGCCTGGGCCGCAGCTCGCTGATTTCGGTACCGACCGACGACGACAACCGCATCCAGACCGATGCCCTGCGCGAGAAGTGCCTGGAACTCCAGGCCCAGAAGGTCAGGATCCTGGCCATCTGCGGCATTGCCGGCACCACCGAGACCGGCAACGTGGACCCGCTCGAGGAAATGGCCGACATCGCCACCGAGTTCGGCGCCCACTTCCACGTGGACGCGGCCTGGGGCGGGCCGACGCTCTTCTCCCGCACCTACGGCCCGTTGCTGAAGGGGATCGAAAAGGCCGACTCGGTGACCTTCGACGCCCACAAGCAGCTCTATGTCCCCATGGGCGCCGGCCTGGTGGTGTTCCGCGATCCGGCCCTGGTCGGCGCCATCGAGCACCATGCCCAGTACATCATCCGCAAGGGCTCCCGGGATTTGGGCAGTACCACGCTGGAAGGGTCGCGCCCGGGGATGGCGATGCTGATCCAGTCCGGCCTCAAGATCCTGGCCCGGGAAGGTTATGAACTGCTGATCGACCAGGGCATCGAGAAAGCCAAGCGCTTTGCCGAAATGATCGAGGAGCGGCCGGATTTCGAGCTGGTCACCCGGCCGGAGCTCAACATCCTCACCTACCGCTATTGCCCGGCCGAGACCCAGGCAGCCCTCGCCCGCGCCGACACCCTGCAGTCCGAGCGCATCAACGCCTCGCTCAACCGCATCACCAAGTTCCTGCAGAAGACCCAGCGGGAACACGGCAAGGCCTTCGTCTCGCGGACCCGGCTGGAACCGGCCCGCCACCACCGCTACCCCTGCGTGGTGTTCCGGGTGGTGCTGGCCAATCCGCTGACCACCCAGGAAATCCTGCGCGACATCCTCGACGAGCAGGCCGAGCTCGCCGGTCACGAGGAGGCGCGGGATGAGATGGAAGTCCTGCACAACCTGACCCGGGCGGTACTCGACGCGCCCCGGGCCAACCGGGCTTAAACCGGCCATCACCCATCCGCCAGACCACCCTGTCACTGTGGCTATGGTCCCCATCGGCCGCAGCGTTATACTCGTGGGATAAGAAAAAGCCCGAACGGCTTGATAAGAACGCCCAAGGAGATCCCATGCGCAAGACAGCGGACCAGTGGTTTGACGAGTATGGCGAGAGCCATCGCAACCCCACCAACAAGGCGATCCACTGGGTCGCCGTGCCGGTGATCTTCACCACCATCATCGGCCTGCTCTGGTCGATCCCGACACCGGCCGCCTTCGACAGCGTGCCCTACCTGAACTGGGGCACCCTGGCCCTGGTGGTGACGACACTCTGGTACATTCGCCTGTCGCCCGCCCTGGGTGTCGGCATGGCGCTGTTCAGCGTACTGATGGCGCTGGTGATTGCCGGTTTCGAACACACCGGTCTGATGCCGGTGTGGGCGGCCTCAATCATCCTGTTTGTGGTCAGTTGGGTCTTCCAGTTCATCGGCCATCACATCGAAGGCAAGAAACCGTCTTTTTTCAAGGATATCCAGTTCCTGCTGATCGGACCAGCCTGGTTGATGGGGTTTATCTACCGGAGTCTGGGCATCCGGTATTGAGAGGGTGTTGCAAAAGCGATGCTAGCCACAACCCACGCCCTGGCGGCCGCGGACGGCCCTCTCGTGTGACGGAAGCGAGGGCATCCGGCCGCTTCTGGCACCACGCCACCAGTCTCCAGAACACTGCCCAAACAGAAACGGCGCCGAATGGGCGCCGTTATGCTTCAAAAAGATCCTATCTTCAATAAAGAGCCGCCTCGTCGTCCAGCACATCCCGCAGGATATCCAGGAACATCCGGTCCGCTTCACTCCAGTTCTCCGGAATCCGCACCGTGGTGTTGGCGCTGATCTCTTCGGCGATCTTCCGGTTGGCATCGGGATCGTCCTTGTAACGCCGGGCGATCTCCACACACTTGACCGCCACGGTCGGATCACTCAGGACCTTCTTGATGAAGACCCGCAATTCCTCAATCATGCGTGCCTGACGGCTTTCGGATGCAGTGCTCATAAACAACTCCAGATCCTGTCAACGCCCGCAAAGCGGGATCCTGCCACACTAAATAACCCGCGCTATCACGGCAAGCGCGAATCGCGCCGGCCGTTTCTTACAGCTTAGCCCACCATGATGCCACGAACCGTGAAAAACAGAACTGCCGCCATGGCCGCCGAGGCTGGCACGGTGATGATCCAGGCCGCCGCGATGCGTACCAGTTGGGAGCGCTTGACCAGCTCCTCCTGGTAGATTTTCTTCAGACGCTTGCGTTCCTTCTTGGACAGCGGCACTTCCGACTTGTTCTTCTTGGCGCCCTTGAGCATCACCGCCATTTCTTCGACCGTCGCCTCCCGGAAACGGGACAGGAAACCTTCCAGGCGCTCCCGATCCTCGGGATCGTGGTTCTCGATGATCGTATGCAGCTGGCTGGCGTAGCTGCGCTTGAGATACTCCCTCAGGAAGCCCACGCCGAACACCCCACCCAGGGCAATGTGGGTGGAACTGACCGGCAGCCCCAGCTGGGAAGCGATAATCACCGTGATGGCCGCCGAAAGGGCAATACAGAAGGCGCGGGTCTTATCCAGCTCGGTGATCTCGCTGCCGACGGTCTTGATCAGGCGTGGTCCGAACAGTGTCAGCCCCAGCGCCAGACCAATGGCACCCACCATCATGACCCACAGTGGAATGCTGGCCGCCGTCGCCACGGCACCGTGGGCCAGTGCCTCGTTGATCGCCGCCAGCGGACCGATGGCGTTGGCTACATCGTTGGCCCCGTGGGCAAAGCTCAGCAACGCCGCCGCAAAGATCAGCGGCCAGGTAAACAGGTTGTTCACCCCTTCCTCACCGTTGGTCATAGTCGCCGCCCGACGGCGAATCAACAGCCGCATGAGCACGAACACCACGGCCGCGAAGCCCAGACCGACCAGGGCCGCCTCCAGGAAATCCACCTTGATGATGTGCTTGACGCCCTTGAGCATCAGGTAGGTGCCGAAGGCCCAGGCCATGACCGACACCACCCAGGGCACCATCCTGCGGGCCGCGGCCACCATGTTCGACTGGTACAGCACCGTTTGCTTGATCACGTACAGGAAAAACGCGGCAATCAACCCGCCGAGTACCGGGGAAATCACCCAACTGGCCACGATGGCGCCCATCACGCCCCAGTTGGCAACACCCCAGCCACCAGCGGCAATCCCGGCACCGAGCACCCCGCCGACAATGGAATGGGTGGTGGACACCGGCGCCCCCATCCAGGTCGCCAGGTTCAGCCACAGGGCACCGGCCAGCAGGGCGGCCGTCATCAGCCAGACGAACGTCTGGACATCGGTGAAACTGGCCGGGCTGATGATGCCTTTCTTGATCGTGGAGACCACGTCTCCGCCGGCAATCAGGGAACCGCTGGCCTCGAAAATCGCCGCCAGCAGGATCGCCCCGCCCAGCGACAAGGCACCGGATCCAACCGCCGGCCCGACGTTGTTGGCCACGTCGTTGGCACCGATATTGAGGGCCATGTAGCCACCGATCACAGCGGCAGCCATCAACAGGCTATTACCCGGCATTCCTTCGCCGATCTGGCCCACGAAGAGCCACACAATCATCAGGAAGAACAGGCTGATGCCGAGGCGGAAGCGCTCGGTCTGCTTACTGGTCAGGGCGCTGTCCATGAAAGACACGTTCTGGGGCATGCGGAATCACCATTAAGACAATGTCAGGTGGCGCCACTATAGGGAGTTCGTCGCAGAAATGAAATATCCGGGCATTACCGCGGTAACAAACACCGGGTCGCCGTCCGGATTCCACCGGCCCCGTGACCGAGACCATGTGCCGGTGAAGTCAGCCATTGCAACGCTGTTCACTTTTCGACCGACACATTCCCGATAAAGTAGGTGCGCGCTCCCCGGCAGGCGCAGCGGTCGGCAGATTTTACAATTCATGACCGGAAAGATCGTGAACCTACTGTTTATCGGACTGTTTCTTGGCGCACAATCGATGAATAAGGCGTCATTTTATTATCAAACCCGGATTGCTCGTCGCCGTCTTCACAGACATCAACAATAAAACAGAGACGCAATGAATCGACGCAAGCACCTGAACTTCAATGCCAATGAGGAAGTCAGTGTCTCCCGTGTCCTGACCGGGCTATCGTTGGCAGCCCTGATCTGCCTGGCGGGCATCAGCATTAAGTCCTGGCAATCGGGCCACCATCGCCACGCCATTGTCCTGGGCCTGTTTTTCGGTCTGGTGGTGGTCAACCTGGTCAGTTACTGGATCACCCGCAACCGGGCCCGGAACAAGACCGGGATGCTGTTCATCGTGGGCGGCCTGTTCGTCTACCTGGTGGCCTCCGGCGGCGAGAGCAACACCGGACCGCTGTGGCTGTATGTCTTCCCGCCACTGGTGTTCTACCTGACCAGCCTGCGGATCGGTACCATCCTGCTCGCGGCCTGCCTGGCCTTTACCCTGCTGGTGTTCCAGTTTCCCCAGCTCCCGTTCGTGCTGGCGCACTACGAGACAAACTTCCAACTGCGCTTCTTCACCACCATGCTGTTCGAGTCGGTGTTCTGCTTCGTGCTGGAAACCAGTCGCCTGAACGCCCGCAACGAGCTGATGCGCCTGGCCGCCAGCCATGAGCAGGCCGCCCGGACCGATGCCCTGACCGGCCTGCCCAACCGGCGTGACATGCAACTGCAGCTGGCCAACGAGTTTTCCCGGTACCAGCGCTCGGGCCACCACTTTTCCGTGGTGCTGATCGATCTCGACCACTTCAAGCAGATCAACGACACCTACGGCCATGATGTCGGCGACCTGGTCCTCCAGGCCTTTGCCGAGCTGATGCAGAACATCTGCCGCCAGAGCGACCGGCCCTGCCGCTGGGGCGGTGAAGAATTCCTGATCCTGCTGCCGGACACCTCCCTGCTGCAGGCACTGACCCTGAGCGAGCGGCTGCGCTACGAGGTGGAACAGCACGGTTTTATCCATAAATCCCAGCGTCTGCCGGTCAGCATCAGCGCCGGCGTCTGCTCGATCAGCCAGAGCGACTCGATCGATCACCTGCTGCGCCAGGCCGACAAGAACCTCTACGACGCCAAGGAATCCGGTCGCAATCGCATCTCGCCCCGGGTCCGCACCCCCTCGACCCGCTCTCCGGCCTCGTCTTGAGCCGGCCCGGGGCAGCCGCTACCATGGCGCCCCCAGTCCGTAATACGAGGCAACCCACCCATGGCCCAGATCCGTATCCTGGTCGGCAGTGTTTTCGGCGGCGCCCTGACGACCGCGTGCGCCATTCGCGACGATCTCAATACCGCGGGACACCAGGTCACCGTACTGGAACAGCCGACCCTGGATGACCTGACCGGCAACGACGACGCCCTGCTGGTCTGCACCTCCACCACGGGCCAGGGGGAAGTGCCGGCCTCACTGCTGCCGTTCTACGCCCACCTGCGCGATACCCTGCCGATGCAGACCGGCCGGCCGTTTGGGGTTATCGTGCTGGGCGACAGCTCCTACGGCGACACCTTCTGCGGTGCCGGCGAACTGATGGAGGAAGCCCTCTACGAAGTCGCCTGCCGCAAGGTGGGGGAAACGTTGCGCATCGACGCCCTGGAAACGACCGAACCGGAAGCCGAAGCGCTGCCCTGGGCCCGGGAATGGGCCCGGCAGATCGACCGGATCTGAGACCGGCTTCCCAGACCGCAAGACCAACCACGGTCGATGACTGAACACAACGTCATTTCACTTGAGACGATCTGTAAACCTGATCATACTGATCGGCATGGAGAGCAGCACCCAGACACCCTGCTCACCCTTGAAGCGTCAGGACGAACGCGTTAGCTGAGGCCTATACGGGGCCCGGGTAGACCGTCACAGCGGTTTATTCCCAGCACAACAACCACAACAAAGATCCAGACCCGTGCTTCGAACCGTTCTGTTATTTGCCCTTCTGGGCGTTGCGATTATCGTTGTGCCCGATGCACGTGCAGGCCTTGTCCATGATGGCCATGTCGAGCCTGCCATCGACTACATCCTGTTCCCGGATGATGCGCCCGGCATCCGCGACCCGGTCCAGGTCGACCGTCTCGGTCAGTGGCAGTCGCTGGCTGGCGGGGAGACGCCCAACTTTGGCTATATCCAGGACGTCGCCTGGTTCCGCTTCCAGGTGCCCACACCTGCCGGGGCACCGCACCAGATCCTTGAAATCAGTTATCCCCAACTGGACTCGGTTCACATCTACCTGATGCGTGACGGGAAACAGGTGGGCGAGATGGAAACCGGCGACAGGCTGCCGATGTCGAGTCGCCAACTGCGACACCCACACTTCCTGTATCACTACACCGTCGACCCGGGCCACGAATACCGGTTCCTGATCCGGGTCCAGACCAATGGCGCGCTGCAGGTGCCGATATCCATCTGGCAGCGCGACGCCTTCTTCAACCACATCTCGGAAGTCGACCAGGCCCATGCCATTTACTACGGCATCCTGATCACCGTCATCTTCTTCAACCTGTTCGTCTTCCTGGCCATGCGCGAGGCCACCTACCTGTACTACGCGCTGTCGACCTTCGGCTACCTGTTCCTGCTGTCGTCCCTGCGCGGCGCCACCTACCCCGTGCTGTGGCCCGACAACCCCTGGCTGCAGAACCAGTCGATGATGATGTCGGTGCCCATCGCCGTGTTGTTCTCGCTGCTGTTCGCCCGCTCCTTCCTGGAGCTGCGCCGTCGCAGTCCGCGGCTGGACCGCGTGGTGCGCGCCGGCATGATCATCAACCTGCTGGCGATCCTGGGCAGCTTCCTGCTGGAATACAATATCTCCATGCGCCTGTCGGTAGCACTGGCGATTCCCAGTTGCCTGCTGCTGACCTTTATCGGACCGCTGGAATGGTTCCGCGGCAACCGGCCGGCCAAGCTCTATACCATTGCCTGGGGCCTGCTGACCCTTGGCAGCGCCATGACCGCCGCCAACAAATACGGCTGGATACCGACCAACTTCGTCACTGAATTCGGCATGGAGATTGGCTCGGCGCTGGAAGCGCTGTTGCTGACCATCGCCCTGGCCGCGCGGCTCTACCAGGAGCGGGAAGACAAGGTGAACGCCCGCGAGTCCCAGTTGCGGGCCCTCGCGGCCCGACGCAAGGCCGAACTGCGCATGATGGAGCAGGCCCTGCACAATCCGCTCACCGGCCTGCCCAACCGCAGTTCCTTCGAGCTCCAGCTCCAGGACCTGCTGGCCCGGGAAAGCAGCAAGCGGCATGCCGTGGGCATCGTCCGGATCAACAACCTCGATACCATCACCCGCACCCTGGGCCACCAGAATGCCGACCGGGTTATGGAACTGGCGGCACGGCGCTTCAACGGTATCTTCCGGGATCTGCCCGGCGTGCATCCGACCGAACTGGGGGAAAGCCGCTGCTTCCATGCCGCCTCGCTGGAGTCCGCCGCGTTCGGTTTTATCGTCGATGCCGACGAGGCCAGGCGCCAGCCACGCCGGATCATCGAATGCCTGGAAGCCATCCGCACTCCGATCGACTACCTGGGCATGCAGTTACCGCTGGAACCCCTGGCCGGCGTGGCCGTCTATCCGGACCACGGCACCGATACCAACACGCTGATCCGTAAAGCCTACGTCGCCCAGGAAAGCGACATTGCCCGGGACCGGGGGCTGGCGTACTACCACCCCGAACAGGATTCCTACAGCGCCGACCGCCTCACCCTGGCGTCCAGCCTGCGGGACGCCCTGCGCAAGGACGAGCTGGCCCTGTTCTTCCAGCCCAAGCAGTCGCTGGTGGACGAGCGCATCGTCGGGGTCGAGGCGCTGATCCGCTGGCCCGGCCGCAAGACCCCCACGCCGGCGGACCAGATCATTGCCGTGGCGGAACAGACCGGCCTGATCAAGCCGCTGACCCGCTGGGTCCTGGAAAAGGCCATGGTCGCCCGCAGCGAACTGGTGGCCGCGGGCTACCCGCAGCTGAGCGTGTCGGTCAACATCTCGCCCAACAACCTACGGGAGCAGGAATTCCCGCTGTTCGTCCAGCGCCTGATGAGCAGCCATCCCCAGCATACCGGCAAGATCATCCTGGAAGTGACCGAAACCTCGATGATGCTGGATCCGGCCAACTCCCTCCGTGCCCTGCGGTCCCTCGATTACACGGGGATTCCGCTGTCCATCGATGACTTCGGTTCGGGCTACTCATCCCTGTCCTACATCAAGCGGTTACCGGCCCGGGAAATCAAGATCGACCGCTCCCTGATCACCGACCTGACGTTACAGGCCGAGGACCGGGTGATTGTGCAGACCACCATCAACATGTGCCACGACCTGGGCTACAAGGTGGTGGCCGAAGGGGTGGAGGATGCGGAGACCGCCGAGCTGCTGGCCGGCATGGACTGCGACATGATCCAGGGTTTCCACCTGGCATCGCCCCAGCCGATGGAAGCGTTGTTGAAGTGGCTGTCCCGCCAGGGCGACCGGGAACAGCGGCGGGCCTGACTGACGCCTGGCCCGCGTCAGGCCTGGGCTCTACTTCTTGTCCCGGCGCCGGCGGATCAGCGCTTCCTGGGCGGTGGACGCCACCATTACACCGTCCCGGTTGAAGATGTTGCCACGGTTGAAGCCGCGCCCGCCCGAGGCGCTGGGGCTGTCGGTGTCGTACAGCAGCCAGTCGTCGATGCGGAAATCCCGGTGGAACCAGATGGCGTGATCCAGGCTGGCCACCTGCATGCCACGATTCATGAAGTTGACCCCATGGGGATTGAGAGAGGTCCCCAGCAGACCAAAATCCGAAGAATAGGCCAGCAGGCACCGATGCAGCACGGGGTCGTCCGGCAGATCGCCCTGGGCGCGGAACCAGGCCTGCTTGTGTGGTGGCCGCGGCTCTGGCTTGAGCGGGTTGACCGGCGCCACCGGGCGGATCTCGATGGGCCGTTCCCGGGTCAGCTTGTCCCTCAGGTGTTCGGGAATATACTGCTTCATCATCAGGGACAGAGTGTGCTCTGATTTGAGCGTATCGAAACCCGGTGCATAGGGCATGGTGTCCTGGTGATCGAAACCGTCCTCTTCCACCTGGAAGGACATGGAGCCGGTGAGGATTTCCTTGCCGGCCTGGCGGGCGATCACCCGGCGAACGGAGAAGGTGCCGCCATCGCGCACCCGCTGGACCTCGTAATCGATAGGCAACTCAGGATGACCCGGACGCAGGAAATAGGCATGCAGCGAGTGCGCCGCCCGATCCTCAATCGTACGACTGGCCGCCATCAGGGCCTGGCCGAGCACCTGGCCTCCAAAGACGGCGGGAAACCCCAGGTCCTCACTTTCGCCCTGGAAGTGGTCATCACCGATGGGGGCCAGATCCAGCAATTCGACCAGTTTACGCGTGACATCCAGCATGCCTGCTCCTGTTGATTCTTTAACTCGAAAGGCGCTTTTTCTACCTCAGCGGTCCCGCCAACGCAATGGTCTGCGGCGCCGGCGCGGCGGAAACGCCCTTTTCGGCCGTTGGCCTGGACACAGTTTAAAGCAGTTTGGATCGGGGATCGCGTTTATGGGTGTCTGCCTGGCCTGCCCGGCCGACACGCTCGACTGGCATTACCACCAGGACGGTATCCAGCCACCGGTGATCCAGCCGGTTTCGCCGGACCAGGCCGATAGCGGCAGCCAGACGGACAGTCTGCCTCCGCTGCTAGCCTCCCCCCAATACGCCGATGACTCCCGGGGCTGGTCGCTCATAAGCCCCCAGGTTACGACCGGGCGGCCGGACGCCTTCGTCGATCGGCGGGAAGCGGTGCGGATCAACCAGCAGGCGCAGGACCAGTCCCGACTCAACAGTGCCCACGAACCCGTCCTGATGGACAGTTTACCCGAGGCGCTGAGGGGACTGGATTATCGGCTGGAAATGGGGCTGCGCTATCGCTGGTAATCCGGGCGGCGCCGGCCGACGCCGCCCGGCATTCGGACCCACTACGAGTGGATCGGCGGCACCTGTTTGGCCAGGGCCTGCTTCTCCAGCGCGTAGTCGCCGGTCACGGCAAAACCCAGGATATTGCCTTCGGCGTCCTTGAACAGGGCGCGGACATTGTTACCGTCCTGCTCGACTTCCCACTCACCCTCGGCTTCCGGCGCCGGCGGGCAGACCGCCGTGGGGCAGCAGGGCGTTTTGACCATCACCGGCATCACGCCGTAGGCCACATCCGTGGGGGTTCCGGTGAGGGTCTTGGCCAGGGCCCGGGAACAGGCCATCAGCGGCAGTACGTAGAGCAGGACGTGGCCGTCCACCTCGGCGCAGTCGCCCAGCGCGTAGATGTTGTCGGCACTGGTCTGCAACTGGCGATTGACCTGGATGCCCCGGCCGACCGCCAGCCCGGCGGCCTCCGCCAGTTCCACCCGCGGCCGCAGGCCGACCGCCGAAATGACCCGGTCGGCGTCCACCGTCTCGCCATTGGCCAGGGTCAGCCGCACGCCATCGCCCTGGTGCGCAATGTGTTCCACCACGGTTTCCAGATGGAACCGCACACCCTCGCCTTTCAGCGCGTTGACCACGGCATGGCCCGCCACCGGTGGTACCAGCCCCGGCATGGCGGTATCGGACGGTGCTATCACGTCCACTTCGTAGCCGCCGTTGCGCAGGTCGTTGGCAAATTCGCAGCCGATCAGGCCGGCGCCCATGATCGCCACCCGCGACTGGCCCTGCAGCGTGCCACGGAAGGCGCGGTAATCCATCAGGTCATTGATGGAATAGACAAACTCCTGGCCGTCACCCTCCAGCGGGATACGGATCACGTCGGCTCCCCAGGCCAGCACCAGCTTGCTGTAGGGCAGTCGCTCGTCACCGATGAGTACGCACTGGTTATCAGGGTCGATGCCGGTCACGGTGGTGTGGGTGCGCAACTCGATGTTGAGCTGCTCGGTCATGCCCGCCGCGTCGGACTGGGCCAGTTCGTCCGCCGTCTTGCCCTTGGTGAATCCGGTGGAGAGCATGGGTTTGGAATAGCTGTGGCCATCGTCGGCGGTGATCATCAGGACGGGGACTTCCTTATCCTGCTTGCGGATCTCACGGGCCAGCGAATAACCGGACAGGCCGGTACCGATAATGACGATGGGGGCATTCTCACTCATGCCACGGCTCTCCTTTGATTGATGGGGGGACGGCACGGCGCCGGGAAGTGGCCTGCCGGAACCGGCTCGACGGCGTTCAGCCGATCTCGATCATCTCGAAGTCTTCCTTGCCGACGCCGCAATCCGGGCAGACCCAGTCCTCGGGGACGTCTTCCCACGCGGTTCCCGGCTCAATGCCGTCTTCCGGCCAGCCCTCGGCTTCGTCGTAGATCCAGCCACAGACAACGCACTGCCACTTTTTCATCGTCACTCCTCCAATTCCCGAACGGGTCGGGAATGATATTTGTTCTACAATCCGACATGCAATACATGCAGATCAACGGCCATTCATTGGGCCCGACATGATACCCGTTGTCCACGCGATGACCAATGCCAAGCAGGACAGGCTATTCCCCGGGACGGCCACAAACCGGCGCCTGGCGACCCTCCCCCCGGACGCCCCGCTTGGGTATAATGGCGAGCTTTTGGGGAGCCACCGGCGGTGTTCCCCCCCAAACAGGATGTGCACGGTATGACTGACTCCCACGACGAACTGCAACAGGTCTTCGACGAGGCCGACTGTCTCTGCACCGAGCAGGAGGTCCAGGCCGCGATCGAGCGGATGGCCGCCGCCATCACCGATACCCTCAAAGGCCGTGACCCGCTGCTGTTCTGTGTCATGAACGGCGGACTGATCCTGACCGGTCAACTGCTGACACGCCTGTGCTTCCCCTTGCAGGCGGAATACCTGCACGCCACCCGCTACCGCCAGGAGACCACCGGCGGCATCCTGGAATGGAAGCTGCGCCCGGATGTGGACATGCACGGGCGCACCGTGCTGATCGTCGACGACATCCTGGATGAAGGCACCACGCTCAACGCCATCGCCGACTACTGCATAGCCCAGGGTGCTGACGAGGTGCTGACCGCCGTGCTGGTGGACAAGCAACACGACCGCAAGGCCAGGCCCGGCCTGAAGGCGGACTTCACCGGACTGGATGTGGAAGACCGCTTCCTGTTCGGCTACGGCATGGACTACAAGGGCTACTGGCGGAACGCGCCCGGCATCTATGCCGTCAAGGGACTCTGACATCTCTGCCCGGCCGTCCGGCGCCATGGCGCTGCCCCGCGTACCGACCGCCCGCTGGTACCCGGGCGTCGCCGCCGCCCAGTTGATCCGGCCTCAGCCCATCGGTGACGCGCTTTACTGGCTGGAACTGGAAGGGTCGCTCACCCGCGCCCTTCAGCTGCGCTGCCGTGAGCGTTTCCACGTGGAGGTCCTGCGCGAGGGCTACGCCCGTCCGACCCTGGAAGAGGCCCGCACCCTCCACATCCCGTCCCGCCAACTGGCCTGGATCCGCGAAGTCCAGCTGTGCGGCGACGGCCAGCCCTGGGTGATGGCTCGCACCGTTATCCCGCTGGCGACGCTCCGGGGCCGCGGCCGGCGTCTGCGCCACCTGGGCGGGCGGCCACTGGGCGCCTTCCTGTTCAGTCAGCGGCGCTGGCAGCGCGGCCCGTTCCAGATCGGCCTGACACGCCAGCCCGCCCCCGGCCAGCCCGCGGTGGGCCGTCGGTCCCGCTTCCATCGCGGAAGCGATGCGCTGCTGGTCGGCGAATACTTCCTGCCCCGCCTGCTGCAAGGCAACAACAGCCACTGTTCACGCTGAGTGACGCGCTTCAAACCCGACGCCTCCCCTCGCTATAATCAGGCGGACGTCCATTTCACGCCAACAAGCCGAGCCGCCATGACCCTCGATTTCCTGCCCGAGCACCTGCAAGCCAAGCTGACCGCCTACATGCAGCTGTTACGGATCGACCGCCCGATCGGTACCCTGCTGCTGCTGTGGCCCACCTACTGGGCGCTCTGGCTGGCGGCCGCTGGCATGCCGGACCTTGGCAACATCCTGGTCTTCGGACTGGGTGTGTTCATGATGCGCGCGGCCGGCTGCGCCATTAACGACTTTGCCGATCGCAAGGTGGACGGCCACGTCAAGCGCACCAGGGCGCGGCCGCTGGCCACCGGCCAGATCGCGCCCGCCGAGGCCGTTATGCTGTTTTTGGGTCTGTGTCTGGCGTCGTTCCTGATGGTCGTGCTGTTCACCAACACGCTGACCCTGTACCTGTCGTTCGGCGGCCTGGTGCTGGCGTTTATCTATCCGTTCATGAAGCGCTTCACCCACCTGCCCCAACTGTTCCTGGGTGCCGCGTTCTCCTGGGCGATTCCCATGGCCTGGGCGGCGGAAGCCAATGAGGTCACGCGGCTGGCCTGGCTGCTGTTTACCGCCAATGTGCTCTGGACCGTGGCCTACGACACCCTCTACGCCATGGTCGACCGGGACGACGACCTGAAGATCGGCGTCAAGTCCACGGCCATCCTGTTCGGCGACGCCGACCGGCTCATCGTGGGCATCCTGCAGGCCCTGGTGATCCTGATCCTGGCCATGGTCGGCTCCCAGGCGGAACTGGGCGTGCTCTATTACCTGGGCCTGGTCGGTATGGCGGTGTTCTTTGCCTACCAGCAGCACCTGATCCGCTTGCGTGAGCGGGAAGCCTGCTTCCATGCCTTCCTCAACAACAACTGGGCCGGCGCCATCGTGTTTGCCGGTCTGTTCCTCGACACCCTGATGCGCTAGGGCGCCACTGCGCGCCCCGAGTCGATGACCGGCCGATCTGTCATATACTTGTAACAAAGTCAGGTTGTAATAAGCCAGCAACAAAGGAACCGGGGCGACGACCGCTCCAGCGTTCCGGAAACAGACTGAATTCAGGCACGCCTTCGCACAGCACCTGCAGCGAGCGGTCCAGGAGCCCGGCGCAGCCTGTTTCAGCGATTCCACAACCGCTGGTGATGACAAGGTAGGATGTCATGACGGGAAAAACAGTTCTCATCGTCGATGACGAAGCATCGATTCGCGAGATGATCGCCGTGGCCCTGGAGATGGCCGACTACGATTACCTCGAAGCTGCCGACGCGCTGGATGCGCACGCCATAATCGTGGACAGGAAACCGGACCTGGTCCTGCTGGACTGGATGCTGCCCGGCACCAGTGGGATCGAACTGGCGCGCCGGCTCAAGAAAGACGAAACCACGGCGGAAATTCCGATCATCATGCTCACCGCCAAGGTGGAGGAAGACAACAAGGTCCAGGGTCTGGAATCCGGGGCCGACGACTACATCACCAAGCCCTTTTCACCCCGGGAACTGGTCGCCCGCCTGAAGGCGGTGTTGCGCCGCACCACCCCGGCCGGTGTGGAGACCCCGGTGGAAGTGGACGGCCTGCACCTGGACCCCGCCAGTCATCGCGTCAGTACGCCCACGGGTGCCCTGGACATGGGGCCGACCGAATACAAGCTGCTCCAGTTTTTCATGACCCACCAGGAACGGGTGTATACTCGCGCACAACTGCTGGACCAGGTCTGGGGTGGCAATGTCTACGTGGAAGAACGCACGGTCGACGTCCATATCCGTCGATTGCGCAAGGCCCTGGGCGAGAAGTACGATCACCTGATCCAGACGGTCCGGGGCACCGGCTACCGGTTTTCCACCCGGGCGGCCTGACGGGCACCCCGTCACCGAATCGCAACCAGCCGCCCTGCGGCGCCCTGACAGGAACGCTCAATGCAGCACAGTTGGTCGCATCATCTGCGCCTGATCATTGGTGTTCTGCTGGCCTTTCTGCTGGTCGGCCTCTGGTTTGGACACCCTTTCATCGGCCTGACCGCGGGCCTGTTCGGCTATTTCATCTGGACGCTGATCCAGATGCGACGCCTGCACCACTGGCTCAGCAACCCCGACGAAGACAGCGAAGCCCCCGGCAGCATTGGGGTCTGGGGCGAGGTTTTCGACGGGCTGCACCGCATGCACCGGGCCCACCAGCGCAGCCTGGACCTCCTGCAAACCCGCATCAACCGCGTTCAGGAGTCCACCAATGCCATGCGCGACGGAGTCATCATGACCGATGCCGATGGCGCCATGGAATGGTGGAACTGGTCCGCCGAGTACCTGCTGGGCTTTCGCCGGGAAACCGACCGCGGTCAACCGATCCACAACCTGATCCGCAATCCGGCCTTCAAGGCCTACTTCGATGCCCGGGATTACCGTGACCCGCTGGAGCTGCGCTCACCGGCCAAACCGCACATCCATCTGCAGATCCAGATCAGCCTGTTCGGCGACGATGACCGCCTGATCGTGGCCAAGGACGTCACCCGCCTGTTCCAACTCGAGCAGATGCGGCGTGACTTCGTCTCCAACGTCTCCCATGAGATGCGCACGCCACTGACGGTCATCAGCGGCTACCTGGAAACCCTGTCGGATCACGCCGATGAGGTGCCGCCCAAGTGGCGCCGGGCACTGGGCACCATGTCCCAGCAGGCGGAGCGGATGGAAGCGCTGATCACCGACCTGATCCTGCTGGCCAAGCTGGAGACCGGTGAACAGCACATCGACGACCGGGTGACCGATGTGGCCGCGCTGATCCGCCAGACCTGCAGCGACGCCAAAGCCGTCAGTGGCGATTCGGGACACGTCATCGAGATGGACATTGGCGAGCGGCATCACCTGTTCGGCGACGAGAACCAGTTGCGCAGCGCGTTTTCCAACATCATCTTCAATGCGGTGAAGTACACGCCGGCCGGCGGCACCATCCAGGTGCGCTGGTACACCGACCGGGAAGGCGCCCACCTGTCAGTGAAGGACAGCGGTATCGGCATCGACCCGGTGCATATCCCGCGCCTGACCGAGCGCTTCTACCGGGCCGACCCCAGCCGTCACCAGCAGACCGGTGGTACCGGCCTGGGACTGGCCATTGTCAAGCATGTGCTGCTCAACCACGACGGGTCGCTGGAGATCAACAGCCAGCCCGGGGAAGGCAGCGAGTTCATCTGCCACTTCCCGCGCCAGCGCATTACCGAGGCACCCATCGAGACGGCCTGACGGCCCGTCCGGGAATCAGCCGCCAGCGCGGAAGCGGGCAATGAATCGGGACAGATCCTCCATCTTCTTGGGATCCTCGTCGACGAAACGAATCACCAGGCTGACAAAGTCGGTGTCCTGGCGCTTCTCGACCGCCTGCAACTGATGCACGTAGCCGTTCAGCCGCGCCACCTCGCCCTCGTTGATTTCGATATCCACCACCGCCTGGTCCAGGATGCCCGGAAAGGATTGATCGCGCTTGGCAATGACGCGGATCTCGGTGAGTGTGATGTCCTTGACCACGCAGCGCAGCACGGCATCGGCAAAACGGATCGCGGCCACACTGCGTGACTTGCTTGTAGCGGAGCGCTCGGGGGCTGGTGACGGTGCCTCCTTCGGCTTGCCGGTGAGCAGGGCGGCGGATTCCTTGAACGCATCGGCCGGGCCTTCCAGCGACTTGCCAGACGAGCTCATGGCGTCCTTCAGCCGACGTCCCATGACCTTGATGATCTTCTTGCTGAGGCCGTCGGGACTGAACGGCTTGCCCAGGTATTCCGACACGCCTTCCTGGACCGCCTCGATCACGTGGGTCTTGTCACCGCGGCTGGTGATCATGATGAACGGACAGCGCTGGTAGTGGTCCTGCTTCCGCATCCAGCGCAATAGCTCCAGCCCCGACATTTCCGGCATTTCCCAGTCGCACAGGATCAGATCGAAGGGCGTCCGGGTCATCAGGAACTGCGCCTTCTTGCCATTGGCAGCTTCGGTGATATCGATGACCGGAAAACGCGTGCGGACGGTCCGCTTGACCAGATCCCGCACAAAGCTGGCGTCATCGACCACCAGCGCCTTGAGTGTCGCCATACTACGGCCCCTTCAACAATTACTGATGACAACTATAGACCAGACAGCCCCGACTACCCCGGGACCGCTCCCCGCAGCGTACCCGAATTATTCCCGGTTTCCTTAAAAAATTGTCACCCGGGGCCGCAAGGGGCGGTGTTTTCCGCGACCCAAAACAGGCTACCATGCGGATTCCCCGGACTCGCAGCGAGAGGACGCTTTTGTGACACGACGAACACCTGCCATGCGCACCCTGGGCGGTCTGTTGATGGCCGGCTTCCTTTCCCCGGCCCTGGCCCAGACGGATGAGGGAACCACCCCATTCAGCGATTGTATCGCCAATCTCAAGGATCGCGCCCTGCAAGCAGGCATATCCGCGCACACCACGGCGGATGTCCTCGACCACGTCAGCATGCTCGACCGGGTGATCGAGCTGGACCGCCGCCAGCCGGAGTTCACCACGACCTTTGCCGACTACCTCAACCGGCGGGTCAACGAGGATCGGATCAGCAAGGGCCGGGAGCTGCTGCGCAGCCAGTCCGACCTGCTGCATCGCGTTACGGCAAAAACCGGGGTGCCCGGGCCTTACCTGCTCGCCTTCTGGGGCCTGGAAACCAATTTCGGCACCTATTTCGGCAAGATGTCCGTACCCAGCGCCCTGGCCACCCTGGCCTGCGACCATCGGCGCAGCAACTACTTTTCCGGCGAACTGATCTCGGCCCTGCGCATCATCGACGAGGGCGCCATCGACCGCGAGCAGATGGAAGGCTCCTGGGCCGGCGCCATGGGCCACGTGCAGTTCATGCCATCGGTATTCCTGCGCTACGCGGTGGACGCCGACGGCGACGGGAAGCGGGATCTCTGGCACAGCATCCCCGACGCCATGATGTCCGCCGGCAATTTCCTGCAGAACCTGGGCTGGGACGGCGACTATCGCTGGGGCCGTGAAGTCCGGCTGCCGAAGGATTTCGACTACAGCCTGGCCGGCCTGCAACGGGGCAAGCCCCTGACCGAATGGCGCAAGCTGGGTGTGACCGATGCCTTCGGCAATACCCTGCCAAAAGCCGATATCAACGCCGCCCTGCTGGTACCGGCCGGCCATGAGGGTCCGGCCTTCCTGGTCTACCACAACTTCCACGTGATCATGGGCTGGAACCGCTCGGAATACTACGCGCTGGCCGTTGGCCACCTGGCGGACCGGATCGCCGGCGCCGGCGGTCTGCAGAACCCACCACCGGAGGACGCGCCGCGCCTTTCCCGGACTGAAGTCGAGGGCCTCCAGAAAGCGCTGAACGCCCGCGGCTACGATGCCGGCAAGCCCGACGGCATTCTGGGGCCGGCCACACGCAGTGCCATCCGCGATTTCCAGAAAGACCAGAACCTGATCGCCGACGGCTTCCCGGACAAGACCCTGTTCGAGGCGCTGGACGTCAAACTCACCGATCCGGATGCGGGCTGAGGGCATGGACGACAAGCCCGAAATCCTCGACACCCAACTGGTCGCCCGCAGCCGCCTGTTCGGCATCGAATCGGTCCACCTGCGTTTCAGCAACGGCGTTGAACGGGCGTTCGAAAGACTGCGCACGCCGCCCCTCGCCGGCGTCATGTGCGTCCCTCTGCTGGATGACGATACGGTCGTACTGATTCGCGAGTACGGTGCGGGCCTCGAGGCCTATCAGCTCACCCTGCCCAAAGGCGCCTACGAACACGGCGAGGACTGGCGCCAGGCGGCCAACCGTGAATTGCGGGAGGAAATCGGCTACGGCGCCCGCTCCCTGACCCATCTCAAGGATATGAGCCTGTCACCCGGCTACATGGGCCACAAGATTCGTGTCGTGATTGCTCGGGATCTCTATGAAGAGTGGCTCGAAGGCGACGAACCCGAACCGCTGGAGGTGCTGACCTGGAAGCTGTCGGATCTGGAATCACTGGTGATGCGCGAGGATGTGACCGAGGCGCGGATGATTGCGGCGCTGTATATGGTGCGGGAGTCTATTGCCCAACGTCGCGGCAGGTAGATGGGAAGAACGACAGGAAACCGGTCGGTTACGATGCACCCAACCGGTTTCCCATCAGGCAGTACTCGTCAAACCACGGATTTCCGGCGACGCGCAGCTGCTAACCCCAACAGTCCGGTCCCCAAAAGGGCCAGGGTCCCGGGCTCGGGAACGGAAGCGGCAACCGCTTCGTACTCGATGGTCAGCTTGGATTTGGTGATGTAGAAATCCCCGCCCAATGAGGCCAGAGTGACCTGGAAGACACCATCCCAGAGACTGGCCACATCGATGGTGTAGTTATACACACCGGAATCGACCTCACCAATATCCCAGGTACCGTCTTCTCCAAACCCGAAGCCATACTCCATGAGATCCCAGCACCCCGAATCGTCCAGGAGCCAGATAGCCAAAGAGGCACTGATCAGGTTGGCGGCAGGAGGATCAAAGGTGAACTGATGCTTCCAGGTCACCCAGTCACTGAAGCCGTCCAGCTTGTTAACGTCGCCCCAGTGGTGATCCACATAATCTTCAGGCGCATTGGTGCCGGACGCTGTGAACGTTGTTGTGTCCGTCAACGTAATGGGTGTGGCACTGACGACGCTTGCGGCACCCAGCAGCAAGGCCGCGCCAACTAATTTTATTAACGTTTGCATACATCTTCCCTCGCAGTTCTTTTATCCTGAACGCTAGCAAAACTCTGGTAGCAAAAAGAAGGCCAAAAATTAAACCATTGTTTAATAAGCCATTTAAAAAACCCTGATGTAACAGGTGTAAATAATCCAGACAGAAAAGAGCCGCACCCTGTAAGGGGCGTGATCCCTGCCAATTCCGGTGGAATGCCGTACACTCCACGCCAACTATCCAAGAACCGACAATAGCGATACCCCCATGCGCCTCGATTTCCTGATTGCCAACGGCACCGGTTTGTCCCGCAAGGACGCCCGCCGCGCCCTGATGGCCAGCCGAGTGACCCTTGATGGCGTTGTCTGCCGCAAGGCCGCCACCCAACTTTCCGGCGAGGAGGACGTGAGACTCGATGGCGAGCCGGTTGCCCTCACCGGCGAGCGCTACCTGATGCTCCACAAGCCCCTCGACGTGGTCAGCGCCACCCGCGACAGCGAACACACCACAGTGCTTGACCTGCTGCCGCCGGATCTACGCCGCAACCTGCATGTGGCCGGCCGACTGGATCGGGACACCACCGGCCTGCTACTGCTCACCACCGACGGCCAATGGTCGCATCGGGTGACGTCGCCACGGTCGCGGTGCAACAAAACCTATCGGGTGGATCTGGCGGAGGCCTGGACCGAGGACATGCTGGCCTCCCTCCGCAACGGCGTGACGCTCAAGGGGGAACCGAAACCGACGGCGCCGGCCCAGGTCGAGGTGTTGGGAGACAGGCAACTTCGCTTGATTATCAGCGAAGGACGCTACCACCAGGTCAAGCGCATGCTGGCGGCGGTGGGTAATCACGTGGACGCATTGCACCGGGAAGCCATCGGCGCCGTCCGCCTGGATCCGGTGCTGGCGCCCGGCGACTATCGCGCCCTGACCCGGAAAGAAATCGACAGCTTTGGCTGAAACACCGCGCGGCGAATCAGTCGGTCTCGAAACGACCGGCCTCGCGGTTCTTGCGGGCCTTGCGCGGGTCGAGGATCTGACCGTTCATGGCCACATAAACCCCTTCCGGCAGGCTCTGTAGGGCGCCCAGCGCGAAACCGACGTTGAAAGGGGCATCGGTCAGCCGCATTCGGGAGGGCTGCATGGCGCCGGTCAGAACGATGGTTTTGCCGGTAATATCCAGCAGCCGACGGGCCGTTTCCACCATGGTGTCTGTGCCGTGGGTGATCAGGACCCGGGGCTCCACGGCAGAAATCACCGCCTCCCGGATCGCCTCCCGGTCCTCATCGGTCATGTCCAGGCTGTCCTTGCGGAACACCGACTGCAGCCGATAGGGCATCTGCACCTGGGCCAACCGGGCAATCTCCGGGAATTCACTCTCGCCCGTGGTGAATTCACTCTTGGCATCGAAATAGACCTTGTCGATCGTGCCGCCTGTGGTCAGCACCAGCAGTCCATTATCACTCATGGTCCCGGTTCTCCCGTTCACAACATGCTATGGATCGACCTTGGCTGTCGTTGTTGCCGTCGATCCGGTCGACTCTTTAGCGTAGTACGCATTGCGCCGATTCTCATAATCCCTGGCCGCTCTGGCAATGGCCCCGCCGTGACCGGTGGTCAGCCAGCGCTTGACCCGGCCGGCATCCCCGATCGGCGTACGTGTCCCGAAGGAGTCCAGCAGCACGGAAATCACCTCGCGGCCATCCACCCGCGTCACCAGGATCAGGCAACGCCCGGCCTCGTTGAGATACCCCGTCTTGCTCAGCTCCACCTGCCAGCTTTTCCGGTGCACCAGGACATTGGTGTTGCCGAAGGCCAGCGAATAGCGCGGCTGGCGAAAGTGGGCGGTGTAGTATTCGGTGGTGGTGTACCGGCGCAGCTCGGGATGCCTGAAAGCCGCGCGCACCAGCTTCACCAGGTCGCCAGCCGAGGAGTGATTCTTCGGCGACAGGCCGGTGGGCTCGACAAAATGACTGTGGGTCATCCCCAGTTCCCGCGCCTTGGCGTTCATGGCGCCCACGAAGGCGTCAAAACCACCGGGATAATGGCGGGCCAGGGTGTAGGCCGCCAGGTTTTCCGAGGACATCAGGGCGATCCGCAGCATGTCGCCCCGTTTCAGGCTGGAACCGATGCGAATGCGGGAGTAGCCGTTGTTCGGCGCTGCCCGGTGGCGCTTGTAGACCTCGATCCACTCGTCCAGCGGCTGGCCGGCGTCCATTACCACCACCGCCGTCATCAACTTGGTGACCGAGGCAATCGGCACGGACCGGTCGGGATGCTTACTGTAGATCAGGTCCCCATCGTCCATGTAGGCGACGGCGGCGTTGACCGACGCCAGTTCCAGGTTGGCTGGATCCGGCGCGGCCCAGGCGCGGGCTGCCAGGCCCAGCCACAGGAAAAGAAAAAGAAACTGCGGTCTGCATCCGCCCCATAGCATACTGACCTGACCTCCGGGCTGGGAGTCTGCGCGTTGGAAGGAGCACAGACTTCGATGGCTGGTTTTGTCGATTCTCTGGGGCAACGTTTATACACGGATGCCCCAAAGAATTCAGCCCCGACCGGGCGTTTGTAACAAACCGCCCGGTCAACGGGCCTTTCAGCCAAAGAATACGTAACGCCCGCCGGACGCGACCACAATCACGACCAGCCCCAGAATCAGGTTGATCCCGACAAAGCGCCGGATCTGCCCGATCCGGCGACCGGCTTCGGGGATATCGTTGGCGGCCACAGCCTGCTTCAGGCGCCGGAAGGGCGCGAACCAGACGTGCATGAACAACAGCATCATGACGATACCCAGGGCGATCATGACGTGGATGTGCCAGCCGGCGCCGGCCATGCCGTTGAAATACAGGAACAGGGTCGTCAGCCCGGTCACCAGCAGGACGGCGATCGCGGCCCAGACCCAGGCAAAGAAACGGGTCAGCGTCTGGCACCACAGCGGAGCCCGTTGGGCCGGTTCCAGCACGCTGGCCGCCGCCGGTCGCAACGCCATGTAGGCAAAGAACATTCCCCCGACCCAGATCACGGCCGCCAGGGTATGCAGGGCTATCAGGTATCCCATGGTGATCACTCCTTCACTTGGACTGATCGCACTCTACCAGATAGCGACGGACAGATGGGGCCGCCGATGCGCCGGCTAACCCCGGGACACGGGATGGCCCGGGGCTTACCCGGCCCCGGATCAGGCGTGTTCGGCGATGAACGCGTCGAGCGCGCCGGCGCCAACCGCACCCACCTGGGTGCCGACCGGTTCCCCGTCCTTGAACAGCATCAGTGTGGGGATCGAGCGAATGCCGAATTTCACCGCCAGTTCGCCCTGGGCATCCACGTCCACCTTGGCAATCCGGAGACTGTCGGCACGTTCATCGGCCAGATCTTCCAGCAGGGGCGCAATGGATTTGCAGGGCCCGCACCAGGCCGCCCAGAAATCCACCAGCACGGGCTTGTCCGACTGCAGGACTTCGCTGTCGAATGTGTCGACTGTGACTGCAACAGGTTGAGTCATGATTTCTCCTCCTCGGTGTTGAGCCGATGCCGTTGGGTCATCGACGATTTATAGACCGGTCTACTACAGAACTCTGTCAAAAAAAGACGGTCAGGGTGGACCGTCCTTTCATTTCATTCGGCAACCCTGCCGCTCACACCCGGCAGCGTCAGGCCGCGGGCACGGGAACGCCAAGCACCGTTTCGAAGAACAGGGTCGCGAAGCGCTCCATCGGGGCCACCGACTTGCTCACCTTGGCCCGCAGGGTCGCGCCCTGCCAGCCCATCTGCAGCAACTGCGCCAGGGCATCCGGATCAACGGGACTTTCGAAATCGCCCCGGTCGCGGGCCTCGGCCAGGCAGTCGGCAAACCGGCGCTGCCAGGCACTGAAGATGCTGTCCAGCCGTTCCCGGAAGGCTTCGTTCTGGCCGGCCAGTTCCTGCCCCAGGTTGCCGATCAGGCAGCCACGGCAGAAATCGCAGGCCGCCATATCGGCAATGGCGCTGTCCAGGTACCGGCGAATCCGCACCAGCGGCGGTTGGCCGGAGTCCCCCAGCGTGCTGTCGAGCCGGGCATCCGAGGCGGCCGCAAAGTCGTCGATCACCGCCAGCCCGAAATCTTCCTTACTGCTGAAGTAGTAATAGAAAGACCCCTTGGGCACCCCAGCTTCCTTCAACACCACGTTGATGCCGGTGTTGTTGAAGCCGCGCCGGGCGATGATGTCGCTGCCCACGCGGATCAGCTCGGTCCGGGTTTCATTGCCGGGTTTGGCCTGGGGCCTGGAAAGCGTACTCATCATGTTTTTATATTAGACCAGTCGTCTAGTTATCGTCAAATGGATTGGTGAGCGGGGGAATCCGTCCATCCCCCCACCCCGCTAACTCCCCTCAGAAGGCGTCGGTCACCGCGCCTTTGGAGGCTGAGTTGACCGTCCGCGCGTACTTGGCCAGCACCCCGCGCGGATAACGTGGGGCCGGCGCCTGCCAGCGGGCCCGGCGGGCCTCCATTTCATCGTCGGAAATGGCCAGCTCGATGGTGTTCGCCTCGGCATCGATGGTAATGGTATCGCCATCCTCCACCAGTGCAATCGGTCCGCCCTCCTGGGCCTCCGGGGTAATATGGCCCACCACGAAACCATGGCTGCCACCGGAGAAGCGGCCATCGGTGATCAATGCCACGTCGCTTCCCAGCCCCTTGCCCATGATCGCCGAGGTCGGGGTCAGCATTTCGCGCATGCCGGGTCCGCCCTTGGGGCCCTCGTAACGGATCACCAGGACGTCACCGGCCACCACGGTTCCGTCCATGATCCGGGCCTGGGCCTCTTCCTCGGAATGGAACACCCGCGCCCGGCCGGAAAAGTGGGTGCCTTCCTTGCCAGTGATCTTGGCCACCGCGCCGGTCGGCGCCAGGTTACCCCGCAGGATCCGCAGGTGGCTGTCTTTCTTGATCGGGTTATCCAGGGCATGCACGATCGCCTGGCCGTCCGGATAGGGCGCCACGTCGGCCAGGTTTTGCGCCAGGGTCTGGCCGGTGACGGTCAGGCAGTCGCCGTGCAGCATGCCCGCATCCAGCAGCATTTTCATCAGCGGCTGGATGCCGCCGATGGCCACCAGTTCCGACATCATGTAGTGGCCACTGGGGCGCAGGTCCGCCAGCACCGGCACCCGCTTGCCGATACGCACGAAATCGTCGATCTCCAGGTCCACTTCCGCAGTGCTGGCCATGGCCAGCAGGTGCAGTACAGCGTTGGTGGAGCCGCCCAGGGCGATAACCACAGTGATGGCGTTCTCGAACGCCTTGCGGGTCATGATGTCGCGGGGCTTGATGTCCCTATCCAGCAGGTTGAGCACCGCCGCGCCGGCGGCCCGGCAGTCGGCTTCCTTGGTTTCCGAGACCGCATTCTGCGCCGAGCTGCCCGGCAGGCTCATGCCCATGGCTTCGATGGCCGAGGCCATGGTGTTGGCGGTGTACATACCGCCACAGGAACCCGGCCCGGGAATCGCCGTCTCCTCGATCTGCTTCACCTGGATCAGGTCCATGTCACCCTTGGCGTAGGCCCCCACTGCCTCGAACACGGAGATGATGTCGGTATGGTTCTCGCCGGGCTGGATGGTGCCGCCGTAGACGAACACCGACGGCCGGTTCAGGCGTGCCAGGCCCATTATGCAGCCCGGCATGTTCTTGTCGCAGCCGCCGATGGCCACCAGGCCGTCAAATCCCTCGCAACCGGCCACGGTTTCGATGGAGTCGGCGATCACCTCCCGCGACACCAGCGAATACTTCATACCCTCGGTGCCGTTGGCGATGCCGTCGGATACCGTGATGGTGTTGAAGATCAGGCTCTTGCCGCCGGCCTCGTCGGCACCACTGGCGGCCTCCCGGGCCAGGCCGTCGATGTGCATGTTGCAGGGGGTCAGGTTGCTCCAGGTGGAGGCGATGCCCACCTGCGGGCGCTTGAAGTCCTCATCGGTAAAGCCCACCGCGCGCAGCATGGCGCGGCTGGCGGATTTCCCGAGGCCATCGACCACGGGACCCGAATAACGGCGACGCTTGTCTTCGCTCATAGTCTCCCCCGTTGCGCCACACCCGTCCGGTCCGGGCGGCGCTTATCCTTTCTTTGTGAATATCAGCAGACGATTGTTCGCCGGCATGTCCTGCGCCGTCACGAACGCCAGGTGGTGGTCCGCGGCCCACCCGATCACCTCGGCCTCATCCCTGAGGCCGCTGTCGGGATCACGCCCGCGCAACCACCCGTCCAGTGCGGCGTTGCCCGCACTGGTGTATTGCCCCTCCCGGTTGAAGGGGCCATAAGCCGCAAACCAGCCACTTTCGACCAGGGCTCCTGCGGCACAGCACAGCAAGCTGTCCACCACCGGCCCGCCCACAAAATGCAGCGTATTGGCCGTAAACACACCGTCAAAGTCACGGGGCGGCGGTTCGTCCCGGGTTACATCCAGCACCCATGGTGGCGGCAGGTTGGGCAGGCCGGCGTCCGACTGCCAGGCCAGCAGGCCGGCATGGGCTTCGGCCACATCGCTCAGTTGCCATTGCACCTGCGGCTCCCGGCCGGCAATGAAAACCCCGTGCTGGCCGGTCCCGCTGCCCAGTTCCAGCCAGCGGCCGCCCGCTTCCAGGTAGGGGTGCAGGGCTTCGGCGATCGGTGCCTGGTTCCGCAGGCAATGTTCGGCAACCGGCTTCATGCAGGTTCGCTCCCAATGGACATCGCCTCAGGGTAACACCCCAGTGTGCCGTCGGGTTAATACGCCGATAGGCCAGACACCCGGGCGTTTACAGGAAAAGGCACGGCCCGGAACCGGCGGGCCATGCTCCGGCCCCTTCAAAAGAGGCAATGCAAGAAAGCATTAAATGAAGTAAAATATGCGCAAATTCAGCGTGTTACAACATTTTACCGTGTGTAAATGAACGGTAACTGGTGACGACAGGTTGGACATCCCCTGTCCAGGACGGGCCCATGCCGGAACGGAAGCACCCCAACATAAAGCGAGGCCATCATGGCTGATCCGCACACGCCGCGGGATCGCTACCGGATATGGCTTCCGCTGGCCCTGTTCCTGTTACTCGGTACCTACGGCTACCTGGTCAACCTGACGCCGACTGCCACCTCGGAGGCCACCAGCCCTGTACTTCCGCCGCTGTTGCCGACGGCATCGACGGAGCCGGTCCGGTCGCCGGTCAGTTACACGCTGGCCAGCCTGGACCAGGTACTGGCGGATCGATCCTGGCACCAGGACGCGGGCTGGCAGACGCTGGCGCCAACCGACAACGGCCTGGGGTACCTGGATGGCCCCGCCACTTTCCGCGTCAGGCTCGACAACCCGACCGCAGAGGCCATCCCCCTGCTCCTGGATATCCAGGCGCCATCGCTGGATCAGGTGAGGGCAACCCGAATCACCGGTGACGGAACGCCGCACACATTGCCGACCCTCGGCGACCGCTTCCCGTTCCGCGACCGTCTGGTGGACCTGCCGTCGCTGATCTGGCCCCTGCGCCTTGCGCCGCGCAGCCAGGAAACGCTCCTGTTCGAGGTCGTCAACGCCGGCCCCACGCTCTTCCCGCTGCACCTGTCCCATCCCGAACACCTGCTGAGCGATGTCGGCAGCGTGATTGCCTGGAAAGCCGCCATCTACGGCGTCCTCGTCTTTGCCCTGGTGTTCGACCTGGCCCTGTTGCTGACCTTGCGCAGCATGGCCGCCGCCTGGCTGACGTGCCTGCTGGCCAGCATCCTGTTCAGTCAACTGTGCGTTGACGGCTTTGGGCTCTGGCTGGTGTGGCCCCACTGGCCGGTGCTGGGCAACCTGCTCACCCCCATGCTGGCCCTGGGCGCAGTGGCGCTGCTGGGCTTTGCCCGGCATTTCCTCCACCTCACCGGGCGCGCGACGCTACTGTGCCAGGGCACCGCCGCCATCCTGCTGCTGCTGGCGCTGGTTGCTCCCCTGCGCCTCCCCCTGGTCGGTCAGGGGACCGTGTTGCTGGCCGGCAGCGCCACCCTGGCGCTGGTCCTGGGCCTGTCGTTACTGCGCTGGCGGTCCAGCGCCGCGGCGCGCCATCTCACCATCGCCCTGCTCCTGCTGATGGCCGGCGCGGCGATATCGATGGCGCGCACGGTGGGCTGGATACCGGTGAACTCCCTCACCAGTTCGGGTTTCTATCTGGGCACCGGAGCCGCGGCCGTCTTTCTAACGCTGGTTGTCGGCTATCGGCTGGTGGAAGAGCGACGGCGGCGACTCAACGCCACCCTCAAGGTGGTGGAGGAACGTCGTTTGCGGGCCCGGCTGGAACAGGACTACCACCAGTTGATGGTCTCGCACCGGGTGACCGGCCGCCCGGACCGGTCCGCCATCGAGCAGACGCTGGATCAGTTGACCGCCTCCCATGCACCGTTTGTGGTGGGGCTGCTGCGCCTGGAACGCTACGGTGAGATCGAGCGGGCTCTGGGCTACCAGGAAGCGGAGAGCCTGTTGCGCAAGTACCTCGCCCATCTCAGCCGTTTCCTGGAAGCCACCTTCCCGCGCCAGTTGGTCCTATTCCGCGGCCATCCCCTGGGCACCGTGGATACCTTCAACCATGTCATCGCCCTGAGGACCGACGTCGACAGCATTCCCTGGAACGACGTCCGTACCTGGCTGGAACAGGCGTTCAGCGAGGATCACTATGCCTTCAGCTGGATGGCCCGGCTGGGGCTGGCCTACGCCCCGGAACACGGCAGCAGCGGCAGCGAGCTGATTTCCCGGGCCGGCTTTGCCGCCCTCTCCACCGACGTCACCATCAACGTGTACGACCCCTACACCGAGCGCAAGCAGAACCTGCAGCACTTCCTGATCCTGGATCTGGACCGGGCCCTGCGTACCGGCGGTATCCAGTTGCATTATCAACCCAAGATCTGCCTGCAGAACGATACCGTGATTGCCTATGAGGCGCTGATCCGCTGGCAGCATCCCGAATACGGCGCCATCACCCCCGGCCAGTGGATTCCGTTCGCCGAGCAGGTGGGTGCCATCCACGGCGTCACCCTGTGGGCCATCGAGCGGGCGGCGCAGGATCTGGCCGCCCTGGAGCACCAGAGCGGTTGCCCGGTTACGGTGTCGGTGAACATTTCCGCCCGGGACCTGGCCCGTACCGACTTCCACGGCGATGCCCTGGCGATCCTGGCCCGCCATCGCGTCTCGCCCCAACGCCTGATGCTGGAAATCACCGAAACCGCGGTGATGCGGGATGTGGACCAGGCCCGCCAGACGTTGGAAAAGTTGAGCCATGCCGGCTTCCGCATCGCCCTGGACGACTTCGGCACCGGCTATTCTTCGCTGAGCGCCCTGGCCACCTTCAACCTGGACGAACTCAAGATCGACCGCAGCTTCCTCACCGATATTCCCACCGATGCCGTGCGCCAGCGCATCTTCCACGCCGCCGTGGAACTGGGCGAGGCCCTGGGTCTGCGGATTGTGGTGGAGGGCGTGGAGTCCGAAGCCGTGGCCCAATGGCTCAGGCGCTACCCCGGACTCTGCGGGCAGGGTTACTTCTGGGGCCGGCCGGCACCGCTGGCCTCGTCGTCCGTCAGTGGATACGACGCAGTCCAAAGCGATTGACCAACCCCACCCCCATGGCGTAGCTGCGCGGCACGAAGCGCTTGGTGCGCCAGATCAGGCGGGCGTCGAACTGGGGCATGACGTAGAGATCGCCGCGCCGGTGGGCGTCCAGCGTCATCCGTACCACCCTGTCCGGCGAGACACCGAAACGGTCCATCAGCCGATGGAACAGCTTTGAGGTGTCGCCGGTAATGCGCCCATTGGCGCCGATATTGGTCTTGACCAGGGTCGGGCACAGGGCCGTCACCCTGACGCCGGTCCCGGCCAGTTCGGCCGAGAGCGTTTCGCTGAGCGCCAGCGCTCCCGCCTTGGACACGTTGTAGGGCCCCATCAGCGGCGCCGCGGAATAGCTGGCGGTGGAGGCGACGTTGATAATGCCGCCATAGCCCTGTTCCCGCAGCTTCGGCGCAAACACATGGCAGCCGTGGATCACGCCCCACAGGTTGATGCCCAGCGTCCATTTCCAGTCCGCCATGGTGGTCTCCCCCACCGGCATGCCGCCAACGCCGACGCCGGCGTTGTTGACCACTAGGCTGACCGGCTCGGCCAGCAGCGCTTCGGCATCCCGGGCCAGCTTCTGCACGGCGCTGAGCTTGCTGACATCGCAGACCACCGCATGGGCTTCACCACCGGACGCCCGGATGTCGTCGGCGGTTGCCCGGGCGCTGGCCTCGTTGATATCCGAACACAGCACCGCACCGCCACGGCGGGCGATCTCCAGCGCAAAGGCGCGGCCGATCCCGCTCCCCGCACCGGTTACGACTGCAGAAACCGGAGGCTCCGGTTTCTGGGGCAAACGACTTCCGAACATGGGCCACCTACACTGATTGGGATGTGAGGGCTGCCGATCAGCCCAGCCTGTGGAAAAACTAAAGTGAAGACTTGTTCGGATTCAATTCGGAAAAAATATGGCGAGAAAACCGCAACAGGAACGTTCCAGGGCGACCGTCAACGCCATTGTCGAGGCCGGCTTCATTGCCATGGCCGAGCGCGGTCCGGCCGCGACGACCACCCGCCAGATCGCCGATATTGCCGGGGTTGGCGTGGGTTCGCTGTACGAGTACTTCGACAACAAGGAGGCGGTCTTCAGCGAGATGTCCCAGCGTTTCGTGGCCGACACGGTGGCCATGATCCAGCCCCGGGTGCCCCAACTCGTTCGGATGCCGATTGCCGAGGCGGTCAAGGCCCTGCTGCAGGCCTTCCGGGAATTCCTGCAACAGAACGACGGGCGTTATCTCAGTTGCGTGCAGCACGCCATGACACTGGATTTCGAGATGTACCTGGAGCCCCTGCAGAAGGCGCTGTCGGACCTGGTCACCCAGTACCTGATGCACCACCCCGAGACGCTGCAGATCCGCAACATCCCCACCATGAGTTACATCATGATCCACGGTGGCATCTTCGCGGTGGTCCGGCACCTGACGGATCCCAGTCCGCCGATCAGCTTCGCTGAGCTGGCCGACGGGCTGGCCAACATGGTGGGTCACTACACCGAGCAGGAAATCCGCATCGCCCGGGCCGCCCGTGACCGGCTGGCGCAGGCGGACCAGGACGTTGACGCCGGTTCAACCGATAAACTGGGGCGCGAAGCCGTAGTTCCAGATCAGCACAGAACCGATACGGGTGGTGACCAGGATCACCAGGGCAACCGTCAATACCGCACCGGCGTAGACGATGGCCCGTTCCCGCTGGATCCCCATGACGATCGGTAAGCCGTCGAACAGCAGGTATCCGGCGTAGGCCGCGGCAGCGAGGAAGACCAGGGCGTTGAACCAGGGCACCGGGTAGAGCAAGGCAAAGCCGGCCAGGAACATCGGGGTCGCCGCGTAGGCCGCCAGGGCCATGCCATTGGACTTGTCGTCTTCACTCTTGGCGCCGTAGGTATTGGCCATCCAGTCAATCATCCAGCCCAGCGCGAGTACACCGACCAGCATGGCGATATAGGTCAGTACGCTGAGTTGGATGGCACTGATGTTGGACAGCTTGATCAGACGCTCATTACCCACGGTCCAACCGAACATCGCCGTGGAAATGTAGGCGCAGACCGGTCCGATGGCCGCCAGGACCAGAACGTAAGCCCATAACACATGCCAGGGGGTCTCGTGTTCCCTGCGGATTTCCGCCCATTCGCTGTCTGGATGCGTAAACAGACCGAAAGCATGTTTGAGAAGCATAGCCCTCTCCCTCTCGTTGTTCGACGGATGCCGAAACGGCCTCCAGTGCCCCTTAACACTATCTCAGCATAGATCAAACCGGGAAAACCGGTTAACAATTGTACAAGCCGCAGGATCGGACGGATCTTTCTCCGACCCGCCTTTGACTGCAATAGACGACCGGTCTAGGTTAGGGAGCCTCTGGTCCACGCCCCGAATGCCCTCAACCAAGGAGGTCTTTATGAAGAGCGAAGCATTGGAGTACACCATCGATGGCCAGCGCTACATCGGCCATATCGCCTATGACGACAGCCAGGGCGGCCCGCGTCCGGGCATCATCCTGGTCCATGAGTGGTGGGGGCTGAACGATTTTGTCCGCGAACAGGCGGAGAAGCTGGCCGCGGAAGGCTACACCGCCTTTGCGATCGACATGTATGGGGACGCCAGGCAGGCGGAGAGCCCGGACGAGGCCAAATCCATGATGCTGGCGGTCAAGGATGCGCCGGGCGAGCTGGAGAAGCGTTACCGGGCGGCCCTGGAGGTGCTCAAGTCGCACGACAGCGTCGACCCGGAACGCATCGCCTCCCAGGGTTACTGCTTCGGCGGCGCGGTCTCGCTCAACATGGCCCGGCTGGGCCTGGACCTGAAGGGCGTGGTCAGCTTCCACGGCAACCTGGGTACCGAGATCGCCATCAGGCCGGGAGACATCAGGGGGCACCTGCAAATATACGCTGGCGGTGCCGATGCCATGATTCCGCCATCCCAGGTGGCGGCTTTCGTGGAGGAAATGCAGGAAGCCGGCGTGCGTTTCGACCTGATCAGCTACCCCGGCGCCCAGCATGGCTTTACCAATCCGGGCGCCACCGCCAAGGGCCGGAAATTCGGCTTCCCGGTAGGCTACGACGCCGATGCGGCACAGGACGCCTGGGAAGGTGCCCTGGCCTTCTACCGGCGGCTGTTCGGCTGATGCCCGCAGGCGACGGGCGCCGCACCCGCAGCGCCCGTCATGCTCAACCGCGCGGATCGGTCTCCGGAACCATCGGCTGATCACGGTTGCGATCGCGGAACGAGAGGAGACTCTCCACGCCGGTGAAATCCACCACGTCATTGAACTGCAGCCAGTCCACCAGGCTGTACAGGCACATGGCCGGGTACTGCCAGGCGGCGAACCCGCCCGCGTCCACCATGGCAGCCAGTGTCCGCATCGACATCATGATGCGCTCGCGCTGGAGGTTGTAGAACGTCAGATCCTGCTCCACATCGATGCCGGACCTCTTCGACAGGACCATGATCACCGCCGAGTCGTTGACCGCATCGATCAGCGTCAACTGGTTTTCCTGCTCCCAGGTCAGAGGCCTATCGCCCCGCTTTGCGGCGATATAACGGGATATAACGCGGGAATCGAAAATCTCCTGTTCCCCGTCGATCAGGACAGGGACTTTCAAAGCCGGGTTATTACGTCGCAATTCATCCCGGCCTTCAGCGTAGATGTTCAGCTTGACGAACTCGTAGTCGGTATCGCCGAGCAGCAGTCGAATACGACGAACATAGGGCGAAGTGGTCGAACCGATCAGTTTCATGACGCCGTCCTGTTGGTTTCGGATGGGTGTTGGCAGGGTGCCGGACTTCAAGTGTAACCTACCCGCCCATCGCTTTTCTCAGGCTGTGCAAGCCCGCTGGCGATCTGTCCCCGGGTCTCTTCCATCAATTCCTCCAGCGACAGGTCCTCGGTGGCAATCGGCGGATGAACGACCACCTCGATGGTGCCCGGGGTGAATGCCGCCGTCCCCTTGGGCAAACAGTGGTGACTGCCCCGGATGGTAATCGGCAGGACCGGCAGTTCCCTGTCCTTGGCAATCACGAAGCCGCCCTTCTTGAACGGCAGCAGCTGACCGTCCCAACTGCGGGTGCCTTCGGGAAACAGTAACACACTGGTGCCATCCGGCAGGCAGGCAACCGCCTCGCGCATGCTCTGCATGGCATCGCTGCCTTTGGCGCGGTCGATGAACAGGTTGCGGGACGCTTCCAGTGCCAGACCGAACAACGGCACCTTGCGCAGCTCCTTCTTGATCACCCAGCGGTACTGGAGGCCCAGGGCCAGCACCAGCGCCGGCGGATCCAGGTAGGAGGCGTGGTTGCTGAGGATCACATAGCGCCGGCCCGGTTCGATGTGTTCGCGGCCGGTCACCTTCAGGCGCATGCCGGTGACCTTGAACAGGATCCAGGCGTAGACCTGGGTGCCGTGGAACGCCATATCGCCGCGCCGGCCCAGCAACGCCGCGATGACGATCGGCAGGAACAGGAGCAGTGTCAGGGCCACCGCCCAGAACAGGATCCACACTGATTTCAGGGCTTTCATGGATTCGATACGGTCCTTGGCTTTCAGGGCCTTGTGCCAGACTTCATCCTACCTTCATGGCCCTGTCACGGATCACCGGCAGCCTGAAGTGGCTTTCCACCCATTTGATTGTAAAAGGATCTTACTATGAAACCAGTACGACATTGGCAGTGGCTGCTGTCACTGGCCATTCTCTTCAATGCCCTGGGCAGTGCCGACCTGCAGGCGGGCAGTTGGCGGGACGACGGGCGCGGCGACCGCTCCGACCGCGGCCATCATGGCCACCGTGGCCACGGCCACAGCAACATCCAACTGGGACCACGCCCCTACTTCCTGGTCAACGACATGGACGAGGGCCCGCTCAAGCGCCGGCTTCAGGCCTGCTTTGACAAGCCGGTGAAACGGACGGATTTCTCCATCGGCCATCGCGGCGCCCCGCTGCAGTTTCCCGAGCATACCCGCGAGGCCTATGTCGCCGCAGTCCGCATGGGTGCAGGCGTGGTGGAGTGCGATGTTGCCTTCACCAGGGATCGGCAACTGGTCTGCCGCCACGCCCAGGACGACCTGGCGACAACGACGAACATCGTCACCATACCCGAGCTGAACGCCAAGTGTACCCAGCCGTTCGTGCCGGCCAATCCCGCCAGCGGCACACCGGCCCGGGCCGAATGCCGGACCAGCGACATCACCCTGGCCGAGTTCAAACAGCTCAGGGGCAAGATGGACGGCTACAACCCCGAGGCCACCACCCCCGAGGAGTTCGTCCAGGGTACACCCGACTGGCGCACCGACCTCTATGCCACGGAAGGCACCCTGGTGACCCATCGCGAGAGCATCGCGCTGTTCCGGAAACTGGGCGTGAAGTTCACCCCCGAGCTCAAGGCCCCGGTTGAGGAAATGCCGTTCGAGGGCGATTACACACAGGAGGATTACGCACGGCAGATGATCCAGGATTACCGCGATGCCGGTATCGACCCGGCGGATGTCTGGCCGCAGTCCTTCCAGCTCGGGGATATCCTGTTCTGGATCCGTGAAACACCGGCCTTCGGCCGTCAGGCGGTCTTCCTCGACCAGCGTCCCAATGATCCGGAGGTCACCTCCCTCGCCTACCTGCGATCCCTGAAACGCCAGGGGGTCAACATCGTGGCCCCGCCGATCTGGAAGCTGATCGACCTGGACCCGTATGGCGACATCGGACCGTCGGACTATGCCCGCCACGCCAAAGCCGCCGGCCTGGACATGATCGCCTGGAGCCTTGAGCGCAGCGGTCCGCTGGCCGACGGGGGCGGCTGGTACTACCAGTCGGTGTCCGACGCCATCGACAACGACGGTGATATGTATACGGTGCTCGATGTGCTGGCACGGGACATCGGCGTGATGGCCGTTTTCTCCGACTGGCCGGCCACCACCACTTACTATGCCAACTGCATGAATCCCTGACCCCGCAAGGCCGGGCCGCCCGCTATTCGGCGAAGCGGCCCGGCCGGAAGGGATCCAGGTCCAGCGCCGGCGCCTCACCGTCGATCACCTGCGCGATCAGTTCGGCACTGCCGGCGGACAGGGTCCAGCCGAAGGTGCCGTGCCCGGTGTTGAGATACAGGTTATCCCGGGTACCGCGGCCGATCGCGGGCGGACCATCGGGGGTCATGGGACGGAAGCCCGTCCAGGTGGTCGCCTCGTCCATATCCGCCGCGCCCGGAAAGCGGGAGGCCACGGAGGTCCTGATGGTCTCCAGCCGCGCTTCGTGGATGCGCCGGTCGAAGTCCGCCAGCTCGACGAACCCGGTGGCGCGCAGCCGGTCACCCAGTCGTGTGGATACCACCTTGTAGTTGTCGTCGTGCACGGTCGAACGCGGTGCCCGCTCGGGATCGACCAGCGGTGCCGTCAGGGAATAGCCCTTCACCGGATAGAGCGGCAGGTGCAGACCCAGTGGCCGCAACAGTTCCGGCGAGGCGCAGCCGGCCGACATCACCACCGCGTCGGCCTCGATGCGCTCGACGGTGCCGCGGCTGTCGGTCACCTCCACCGCATTCACGCGATGATAGTCCGCCACCAGTCGCCGCACGGTCGTGTTATAGAGAAAACGGACGCCACGATCCCCGCAGGCCCGTGCCAACGCCTGTGAAAACAGGTGACAGTCGCCGGTGCCGTCGGTCCGGTATTGCAGGGCGCCGAACAGCGGCCCATCGCCGCGCATGCCCGGTTCCACCTCACGCACCTGGTCCGGCGTCAGGAGGGCGCTCTCTATCGCCAGTTCATCCAGCAACGCAGCGGTATCGGCGTACTCGGTCATGGCGGCCGGCGTACTGGCCAGGTGCAGGATCCCGGCGTGCTCGCCATCGAAAGACAGGTCGACGGCGTCCTCGATGGCCTGGAAACAGGTCCGGCTGTGCATGCCCAGGCGCAACATGGCCCGCTTGTTCAGGCCGTAGACACCGGGGGCATAGGCAAACCGCAGCGTATCCAGCAAGAAACGCAGGGTATTCAGGGAAGGCGGCATGCGCATTTTCAGCGGACCCTGACGGTCCAGCAACCACGGCAGGGCCTTGCGCACCATGGCCGCCGAGGCCCAGGGGTAGACCACACCGTAGGAACGCTGGCCGGCATTACCCTTGCTGGTCTCCTGGCCGGCCCCTTCCAGGCGTTCGATTACGGTAACCTGATGCCCGCGCTGATGCAGTGCCCAGGCGGTCGTCACGCCAACAACCCCTGCCCCGATAACCACAATGTGCATAGCTGCCTCCTTGACGTAATCCCCTATCACAGTGGCTGGGCCGACATCCGTCAACCGGGACGATATGGGTAGTTTCCGAAGGCGGGAGGGGAGAGGAAGGGAACCAGAAACAAAAAAGGCAGCCCGGAGGCTGCCCTTCTCGATTGTCCGGCCGGTCTGGAGACCTGCCGTAACGCTCGTGCTAACGCGGCTTAGAGCGGAGTAACGTTCTCAGCCTGCGGACCTTTCTGGCCCTGAGTTACGGTGAACTCGACCTGCTGGCCTTCAGCCAGGGTCTTGAAGCCTGAACCCTGGATGGCGCTGTAGTGAACGAAAACGTCCGGGCCGTTTTCACGAGTGATGAAGCCGAAGCCCTTGGTTTCATTGAAGAACTTGACGGTACCGGTCTCTGTAGACATAACTCTGTTCCTGTCTGTATTCAGTATTCAATAAGTGCCCGAGTCTCCGGGATATCGATCACGGACCACTCAAGGCGGTATTCGGAAACGCAATTCGCATAATCAAAAACAGGACGATGCACTACTTAACTACAGAGGGATACGTCTTATTTATGAAACGCTTTGCTATAACTTTCCTACCGGCTCACTGTACTCCCGATCCATGGGTTTGCCAACAGATATTTGTGTTATAGGTATAACTACGTTAGTCGCACTCCCGAAAGCCCGTCCCAGGCGGCCCGGCAGGACTCCCGCCGTTGCAGGCGGCGTGCTTTTTCATTAATTTATCGTGACAGGAGATGGCATTCCTCCATCGGTCGGCGCGTGGTTCGTTCGCCGCTGCCCAAAACCGCTGCATCCGTCCCGTTTCTGCCGAGATGTCGCTGATGATGCCTGTAAGCCGCTGTCCGCTGATGGCCCGGCCCGATACAGGTATGTCTTTTCATCGTGTCACCTGCGCCATGACAGCCCGTAGACCGGGCGGCCTTCCACGACATACCGCCCGGATGGACCGGCGCGCCGCCGTCAGCCCCAGCGAACTCCGTGCAACCCAACAACAAGAGGCCCGTCCTGCCATGTGGATGTCGGTGATTGCCATCAGCACAGGTGCCGCCTGCGGGGCGCTTTTGCGATGGTTTCTCGGTTTGCAGCTCAACGCCCTCTTTCCAACGGTGCCGCTGGGCACGCTGGTGGCCAACCTGCTGGGCGGCTACCTGATCGGCCTGTCGATCATGATCTTCTCGCAAGCCGTGACCCTGTCTCCGGAGTGGCGCCTGTTCGTCATCACCGGCTTCATGGGCGCGCTCACAACCTTCTCCACTTTTTCCGCAGAAATGGTGACACTGTTACAGGGCGGGCGCTTCCTGTGGGCCCTGGGCGGCATCGCCATGCACGTGGGCGGTTCGCTGCTGATGACACTGGCCGGCATGGGCACGTTTATCTTCATTCGCTGGATGACTGCGGGGTAACCACAATGGAAAAGGGCTACGAGATCATCTTCATCACGCCGGAGAACCGCCGCCACCATAACCGGCGGGTCTGTGACCTGATCACGGACATGGCCAGAAAGCGGGGCATCACCCGGATGACCAAACGGGTTGATCGTGAAGGACTCGGTGCCGGCGGCCACCTGCATTCGGCGCACTTCTTCGAACTGGCCGACCAGCCGGTAGAAATCATGTTCGTGGTGGACACGGCCACCGGGGACCGGTTGATCGAGGATGTCCGGCAGGCGGGCATCCACGTCTTCTGCATCCGCAAGGAAGTGGAATACGGGGAGCTCGGCTGACGGCTATCGTACCGCCGCCAGAACGAAAAGCCCCGCCGTGTCCGGGCGGGGCTGAGTGCAAGTGCGGGATCGATCAGGCCGCGTCGTGGCGGACGGCGGCGTCCTTCTGCTGCGCAAAGGCGTCGAAGGCGAAATCGTCGACCGTCAGCATTTCCAGCACGCGGGCCTCGTAATCGCGCATGAACTCGGCGTCCTCCTGGCTCAGGATTTCCGCCTCCAGGGCCGCCTCGAAGCGGTCCTCCGGATGCAGCGCCTCCTGCGGCAACTGTCCCTTGGCGTAGGCTTTGTTCACGGCGTGATAGAGCTTCTCGGCGCGCTCATACTCGGCCAGCAGGTCGTTGTACTGGGCCACCGGGTTATCCACGCCGCCCTCGACGTGGGTTGTCCAGGTCGGGCGCAGCAGTTTCTCGCGCAACGGCGTGGCCAGCGTGATCGACTTGGCCAGGGCCCGGGACACGTCATCCTTCGGCATATGCCAGCGCCGTCCCAGCGGCAGGGTCAGGGCACGCAGGGACCAGGCCACCGGCCGGTTGGGCAGATTCTGCAGCAACTCCTCCAACGCCGTTTCGGTACGGTGCAGCAGCAGCTCCAGACTGTACTGGACCAGTTCCTTCTCACCCTGCACCGGCTGGGTCTCGTTCCAGTTCTTCAGCACCATGGAGGCCAGGTACAGGTTGGCCAGCATGTCCCCCAGCCGGGCAGAAATCAGCTCGCGCATCTTGAGCTGCGAGCCCAGCGTGGTCATGGCTGCATCGGCACACAGACCGAAGGCGGCACTGAAGCGCGACACCGCCTGGGCGTAGCGTCGGGTAACGGCATCGAACGGCACGTCCGGATGCCCCAGCCCCAGGCCCTGGGTGAAGGCCCGCGCCGCGTTGCCGAAGATCAGGCCGGCGTGGCCGAAGAAGGCACGGTCGAAGGCATCCACGTCGTCGTTGTCTTTCGCCGCCAGCTCCTCGAGCACGTAGGGATGGCAGCGAATCGCCCCCTGCCCGAAGATCATCAGGCTGCGGGTCATGATGTTGGCGCCTTCCACCGTGATGGAAACCGCCGCACCGCTGTAGCCGATGCCCAGATAGTTGCGCGGCCCCAGGGTGACCGTCTTGCCGCCGTGGACGTCCATGGCGTCGGTCAGGCACTGACGCTGCATCTCGGTGAGGTGGTACTTGAGAATGGCCGACGGTACCGCCGGCTTCTCGCCCTTATCCACCATGTTGGCCGTCTGGTAGACCGACGACTGGGCGATGTAGGTCAGGCCGGCAATCCGCGCCAGCGGGCCCTGCACGCCTTCCATTTCCGCAACGGGCGTATTGAACTGGCGGCGCACACGGGTGAACCCGCCGGCGGTGCCTACCGCGGCGGCCGCAGCGCCGGCAGCCCCCGACGGCAGGGTGATACAACGCCCCACCGACAGGCATTCAACCAGCATGCGCCAGCCCTGACCGGCCATTTCCGGCCCGCCGATGATGTAGTCCAGCGGGATAAACACGTCCTTGCCCTTGATCGGCCCGTTCATGAAGGGGGACCCGATCGGGCAGTGACGGCGGCCGATTTCCATCCCCTTGGTCTCGCGGGGCACCAGGGCACAGGTAATACCGAGGTCCTTCTCCTCCCCCAGCAGGTTGTCCGGATCGAACATGCGGAACGCCAGTCCCACAACCGTGGCGATCGGCGCCAGGGTGATCCAGCGCTTCTCGAAGTTCAGGCGCAGGCCGATGACTTCCCTGCCCTCGAACTCACCCTTGCAGACGATGCCGGTGTCCGGCAGCGAGGTGGCATCGGAACCGGCACGCGGCCCGGTCAGGCCAAAGCAGGGAATGTCGCGGCCGTCGGCCAGACGCGGCAGGTAATGGTTTTTCTGCTCTTCGGTCCCGTACTTGAGCAGCAGCTCGCCGGGGCCGAGGGAATTGGGGACACCGACGGAGACCATCAGCGATTCGTTGGTGGCCAGACGCTGCAACACCGCGGACTGGGCCTTGGCGGAAAACTCCAGGCCGCCGTATTCCTTGGGAATAATCATCCCGAAGAATTTTTCCTTCTTCAGGAAGTCCCAGACTTCCTGCGGCAGATCGGCCCGTTCGACGGCGACGTCCCAGGCATTGCAGAGGCTGATGGCGTGCACGCACTGGTTGTCGATGAAGGCCTGCTCCTCGTCGGTGAGGCCGTTGTTGCGTTCGATCAGCAGTTTCTGCCAGTCCGGGCGACCGGTGAACAGCTCGCCGTCCCAGCCAACGCTGCCGGCTTCCAGGGCGACCTTCTCGGTTTCGGATACCTTGGGTGCGACTTTCTTGAACATGGCAAAAATGCGCGGGGTCAGCCAGGCACTGCGGAAACCGGGCAGGCCGCAGGCGGCCGTGATCACGGCACCGGCGAACAACGCCAGTGCCAGCCAGCCGGAGGCGAAGATCAGCGATACCAGGCCGAACCCGGCCATGACGCCAATCGCCGACTTGGCACCGGACTCCTTACGTAATACCAGAAGCAGCCCGGCAAGGGACAACAGCAGTAGAATCAAAGTCGTCATAGGCGGTCTCAGTCTTCCATGTTGTTGAAATTACTGGGCTGTCTTGCAGGCAGCCCACGACAATCCACTCAATGCTACGTGTAACCTACCGCAATGGATGGCTCCCGACCAGTGACTCCGTCGCCATCTGTCAATGCGCCTTTCGGCGAACCCCCGATGATGTGTGTCACGGTCCGGCGCTACGCGTCACGACGACACGATCACCCGCAGTCCGCTCAACGACATCCGCGCCTTGTCGATGGCCGCCTCACCAGCCGCCAGCTGCGCCTCGAAGAACTGGATTTCCTCGTTGCGGATTGCCGGGTTGACCCGCTGCAGGGCCTGCAACCGGTCGATTTCCGGCGTGATCAGCGCGCGCAGCCGCTCCAGCGCCGCCTGCTGCGCTTCGCCCAGGCGCTGGGCGGCGAACCCTTCGGCGTGGTCGATCATGGTCTCCACCTCGGCGCGCACCTGCGGCACCACCGCCTGCGCCGTACGCCGGCGAATGTTGGAACACAGCTCGTTGAGCCGGTCGTGCGGCAGCGCCCCCGACAGGTCCTTGCCGTTCACGTCCACCAGCAGGCGCAGCGGCGCCAGCGGCAGGCAGCGGGACAACTGCAGGCTTTCCGGCGCCGGGCAATGCAGGGTAAACAGGGTTTCCAGCAGCAGCGTCCCCGGCGGCAGGCCTTTCACGGACAGGCTGGCCAGGGCGGCATTCCCCAGTTCCGACTCGGTCATCAGCTCCATCACGCCGGCCACCATGGGGTGCTCCCAGCTCAGGAACGCCAGGTCCTCGCGCTCGAGGGCCTGCTGGCGATCGAAAGTCACGGTGATGCCGTCCTTGGGCAGCCCCGGGAAATGTCCGGTCAGCATGTGATCGGACGGCTTGAGGATATCGGACGTTTCGGTGTGATCCTCGGTCTCCACACCGAAGATGTCGAAGGCCTCGGTCATGTAGTCCACCAGCCCGGAGGCCTGCTCCTCGGTCTCGATCGCCTCGATCAGCGCCCGGGCAGCCTCGGGACGGCAGGAATTCATCTCGATCAGGGCATCCCGGCCGGCCTGCAGGCGCTGACGCAAGGCATCGGCATGCTCGCGGGTGGCGTCGATCAGGGCCTGGCGGTCGGCCTGCGGATCGGCCAGCGCGGCCTCCAGTTGGGCCTGGACTTCGGCCTTCACCGCCACGCCCACGGCGGTGTTCCGGGTCAGCGCGTCCAGACCGTCATGATACCAGTGGAACAGCGTCTCCTGGGCGGTGCCTTCCAGGTAGGGCACATGAATGTCGATCACGTCCCCCTGCCCGATCCGGTCCAGCCGGCCGATACGCTGCTCCAATAGGTCCGGGTTTTCCGGCAGGTCGAAAAGCACCAGGTGATGGGCGAACTGGAAATTGCGGCCCTCACTGCCGATTTCCGAACAGATCAGCGCCTGGGCGCCCTGCTCGGTTTCGGTGAAGTAGGCGGCGGCACGGTCCCGCTCCACCAGACTCAGCCCTTCGTGGAAGGCCGCACTGCGAATGCCGGCACGCAGTTGCAGGTGATGCTCCAGCGCCGTCGCGGTCTCCGCGTTGGCACAGATCACCACCACCTTGGCCGGGCGCACGCCGGTCAGCGTCTTTTCCAGCCAGGCGACCCGGGGGTCCTGCTCCAGCCAGGTTTCCTCCACCAGACCGGCTTCCGGGGCGATACCGTCTTCACCCGTGCGACGCTCGGCATAAAGCTCGGGGCACGGCAAGGGCGCCGGATGCACCCGGCGCTCCGGAAAGCCCTGGATGGCGGCCCGGGTATTGCGGAACAGGACCCGGCCGGTGCCATGGCGGTCCAGCAGGGTGTCGATCAGTGCCCGGCCGCCGTCGTCCCGGGCCAGCAATTCGTCCAGCTCGTCACCCAGCCAGTCGGCCAGCTGCGCTTTCTGCTGCGCATCCGGCTGACCGCCGTGAGCCTGCAGATCCCGCACCAGGGCGTTAATCGTCGCGTAGCGGGCCTCTTCC
This sequence comes from Marinobacter halodurans, assembly GCF_004327985.1. GTDB lineage: Bacteria > Pseudomonadota > Gammaproteobacteria > Pseudomonadales > Oleiphilaceae > Marinobacter_A > Marinobacter_A halodurans. The sequence goes on along the minus strand of NZ_SJDL01000003.1, from coordinate 45,548 downwards.
TCCTCGAAGGCCGCCAGATCGGGATAGCGGGCCGGATCCAGCAGGCGCAGGCGGGCGAAATGGCCGGCCAGTCCCATCTGCTCCGGCGTGGCCGTCAGCAGCAGCAGCCCGCGGATTTCGGCGGCCAGCTTTTCCACCGCCTGGTATTCGGGGCTGGCGGCTTCCGGCGACCAGGCCAGGTGATGGGCCTCGTCCACCACCATCAGGTCCCAGCCGGCACGCAGGGCATCACGCTGGGCCTTGTCACTGCCGGCGAGGAAATCCAGGCTGCACAGGACCCGTTGCGACTGCTCGAACGGATTGTCGCCGCCCTCTTCATCGTCGTCCGCATCCTCTCCCAGCAGCGCCAGGATCCTGTCGGCGGCGTCGTCGAGCTCGTAGTCGGAGCCATCGACGATGGAGAACGACAGGTTGAAACGGCGCAGCATTTCCACCAGCCATTGATGGATCAGCGAGTCTGGCACCACGATCAGCACCCGCCGGGCCAGGCCGGTCTGGAGCTGGGAGTGCAGGATCAGGCCCGCCTCGATGGTCTTGCCCAGGCCCACTTCGTCCGCCAGCAGGACCCGCGGGGCATAGCGCCGTGCTACTTCGCCGGCGATATAGATCTGGTGCGGCAGATGATTGGTCCGGGCGCCGATCAGACCCCGGGCCGGCGACTGGCGCAGGCGTTCCTGGTGCCCGACCGTCGCCATGCGCAGGCGGAAAGCCCCGTTGCGATCAAAGCGGCCGGCGAACAGGCGCTGGCGCGGATCGGTAAACCGCACATGGCTGCCCAGTTTGACTTCGGACACCTGCTGCAACTCACCGCCGGCATCCTCGGCGTGGTACATCAACACGCCGTCGATGTCCTCGACCGCGCGCACCGTGAGCGATTCACCGTCGAATGTCTCGATGGTATCGCCCAACTGGTAGCGCACCCGGGCCAACGGCGCATTATCGGTGGCATAGGTCCGCTCTTCGTCCACCGCGGGAAAACCGAGGGTCACCCGCCGGCCGGAAATATCCGTGACGATCCCCAGACCCAGGGAGGCGTCACTGTGACTGACCCACCGCTGACCAATGACAAATTCCATGCTTTGATTCACCTTGCAGAACTGATTTGAACGGAAAAAAGGGGGACCCCGGGCGCGGGTTCAGGCCTGACCTGAACGCTCGCGGACCCAGTAGGCCGTCGCACCACAGACCGCGGCCGGCACGACAAAGAGATTGAGCACCGGCACCATCGCCGCCAACGCCACCGGCAACCCGAAGCCCATGGCCGACAGGCGCCTGGCCGCCAGCATGCGGCGCAGGTTACCGAAACTGACCCGGTGGTTGTCGGCCGGATAATCGACGTACTGCAACGCCATCATCCAGCTGTTGAACAGGAACCAGAGCACCGCTGAAACCAGGTTGACGACAGGCACCAGTCCCAGGACCAGCAGCAGGATGGCCCTCGGCAGGTAGTAGATGATCTTCTGGACCTCGCGCCAGAGCGCCCGCGGGATATCCTTGACGATCTGGCCCCAGCCACCCTCGACAGATACTTCCTGGCCGGTCAGTTCCTTCTCGGTCAGTTCGGACAGGTAGCCGTAGAACGGGGAACCAATCAGGTTGGCGACAATCACGAAGCCGTAGGCCATCATCAGCAGGATAACGACGCCATAGAGCAGCCAGAACAGCCAGTCCAGGGACTGCAGCCAGTTCCAGTCGGGCAGCCAGCCCATGGCCATGGCGATCAGCGCGCTGAATCCCTGGGCCATGAAGTAGAACAGCAGGGAGAACAGCACGATGTTGAGGATGATCGGGATAATCACGAACAACCGGAGGCCCGGCCGGCGAATGAGCCGGAAACCCTCTCCCAGGCAGCCCAGGCCTTGAAAGAAATTGCCCTTAAGCATGTCAGTCTCCTCCGGTTTCCTGGCGCGACTCCGCCGGGAGGACCCTGGCGGAATTCGGGCGCAGAGCATACCATGACCGGCACACTGACCATACCCGCAGCTATTTCCGGGAGCATCGATTCACCCATGACCGACCTGCTTCGCTCACTGATCCGCCAGACGCATCTCTGGCGCATCGCGCTGTTCGTCTCGATGGCCGTTATCCTGTGGCTGGCCACCGCCCGGCTGGAGCATCCCATCCAGGTGTCCAGTTGGGACAAGATCAATCACCTGGCTGCCTTCATCGAACTGACCCTGCTCACCCGTCTGGGCTGGCCACGGATGAAAGCCTCCATGGCCGCCCTCGCCATGCTGGGTTTCGGCATCCTCATCGAAATCGCCCAGGCCCCGCTGCCCTACCGCGAGACATCCGCCCTGGACGTCGTTGCCGACAGCCTGGGTATCGCCGCCGGCCTCTTCCTGTGGCGCTATACCGGCGCCCGCCTCGCGACCACCTCGTAGGAAACCACCCAAAAACCGTGTAAGAGATATCGCACAACAACGTAAGAAATGGCGATTTTGTGCTGTGGGAACGATACTTCGAAGCCAGCGAAAATATTGTATATTTCTGTTATTAAAGAACATTTCATATCCATGACGCATTTGTCACCCTTCTCCGGGAACACCGTCACACGAAATTCATATTCAGATTGCTATAGTGGAGTCGTCAGGAAGACAGGGAAAGGACGATACACGGAGAAGTTCCTCACAGGACTGTGAGGGGAAGCAGGGATCAAAAGGATTTCAGGCTTAAGGGATTCTAATACTGGATCGCTGGCTCGGACGCCGGCGCCATGGAGTTGGCCAGGGACTTCAGAACGCGACAGGGTTTGGACGCGAGCAGGGAGGCGAATACCCGTTCCGACGAAGGGCAACGTTTGTTGCCCTTTTTTTATGCCTGGTTTCATGCCCGGGAACGGCGCAGGCCTACTCACCCGCCTGATAGATACGCACGCGATTGAACTCCTCGAATTCATGCAGGTCCGGCCAGGTGCGAGCCTCATGCACCGTCTGCAGGACGTAGTGGTCGTCGCCCAGATCCCTTACCCGGGAATCCGCCAGCAGGACCCGGGGTGCCGCCTTCCGGAACGCGGCCAGCAACGGTCGGTTTTCCGGGTCGTACAGCACGTCCGCCGCGGTGACGACGTCGAATCCTTCTCCACGGCGGAACCAGTCGTCGCACAGATCCACCCGCACCCCGTTGGCGTCGGCATTGGCACGGACGGCGGCGAGGGCATCGCCATCGATGTCGCAGGCCACCACCTGGGACGCACCGGCCTTCGCCGCCGCGATGGCCACGATCCCGGATCCCGCCCCGAAATCGATGACCCGGCGACCGGCCACCGTTTGCGGATGATCCAGGATATATTGCGCCAGCACCTGGCCGCTGGCCCAGCAGAACGACCAGTACGCCGGTTCGGCGACCACGGCCTGGGCCTCATCGTGGCTGAGCGGGCCTTCAAGTACCGCTGGGTCGAACAGATACAGGCTGATGGCCGGACAGCCCGCCGGTGCCGTCAGCGCCACCCGCCCCCGGCTGAGGGTACGGCGCATACGTCGATTGAGGGAATCACAGGTCTGGGGCATGCCGCATTCTAACCGGCTGATACGGGGCCGGCCATCCGTTATACTGCCGGCACCACTTCCAGACTGTTGAAACGATGTCCCGACCCGATACCCAGGATTACCTGCACCTCTTCCTGAACGATGTCCCGCTGATGGACGTCCGCGCACCGGTGGAGTTCCACAAAGGCTCCTTCCCGACCGCGGTCAACGCGCCGCTGATGAACGACGACGAACGGCACCGGGTGGGCATCCGCTACAAGGAAGCGGGCCAGCAGTCGGCCATCGAGCTGGGCCACCAACTGGTGCGGGGCGACATCAAGCAGCAGCGGATCGAGGCCTGGATACGGTTCACCCAGCAGCATCCGGACGGTTACCTGTTCTGCTTCCGGGGCGGCCTGCGCTCGCAGTTGACCCAGCACTGGATTCGCGAGGCCGGTGTCGATTTCCCGCTGGTCCAGGGTGGCTACAAGGCGCTGCGGCGCTTTTTGATCGACGCCCAGGAGGCCCTCCTGCCGGACCTGCCGATCGTCATCATCAGCGGCCGCACCGGCACCGGCAAGACGCGGGTCCTGCTGGACACCCCCAATCCGGTCGACCTGGAGGGGATGGCCCATCACCGCGGTTCCAGCTTCGGCCGCACGCTGATCCCCCAACCCGGCCAGATCGACTTCGAGAACCGGGTCGCCATCGCCCTGCTCAAGGCGAAGCACAAGGTGGGCGGTCCGGTCTTCCTGGAAGACGAGAGCCGGCTGGTAGGCCGTTGCGCCCTGCCCCACGGCCTGCGCGAGCGGATGGCCGCTGCGCCGCTGCTGGTCCTGGAAAACACCCTGGAGGAGCGGATCGACATCATCCGCCAGGACTACGTCACCGGCATGCTGGCCGCCTTTATCGAGCGTGACGGCCAGGAGGCCGGCTGGATCAACTTCCGCGACTACCTGCTCAGTGCCCTGGACCGGATCCGCAAGCGGCTGGGCGGCCAGCGCCACCAGGCACTCCGGGAGGTCATGGTCCAGGCCCTGGACGAGCAGCAGCGCACGGGCGACGCCAGCCGTCACGCCGAATGGATCCAGGTCCTGCTGCAGGACTACTACGACCCCATGTACGACTACCAACTGAGCCAGAAGGCCGGGCGCATTGCGGCCCGGGGACGCCCGGACGAGTTGCGGGAATGGGCAGCCCGGGCCGGCTAGACTCAACCATCGGCCAATGGCGACGCACAGATCCAGATCCATCGAGCGACGTAGAACGGATACAGGGGCCAACCGGGCCGGGCCCGGTTGCTACGGTGTATCGGCGTCAGATTTTTCTGCTATAAGAAACCGGTAGACCTCAAGTGCCGCCGTACGGGCGCACCGCCACAGTCATCATCCCGATTCACAACCGGAACCAACGACAGCAACAAGGAGTCCTCATGGAAAACCTCTTCTCCGGCGACGGGCAGGTCGCCGAACTGGCCCAGATGGCCTACGGCATGATCATGGCCTACGCGCCCAAGGTGATTCTGGCGATCGTCACCCTGCTTATCGGTCTCTGGCTGATCAACCGCTTCATCAGCGTCCTGGACAAGAAACTGGGCGCCAAGGACCCGACCCTCAACAAGTTCCTGTGCGGACTGGTCGGTGCCATCCTGAAGATCCTGTTGTTCATCTCCGTCGCCTCGATGGTCGGGATTGCCACCACGTCGTTCGTGGCCATCATGGGTGCCGCCGGCCTGGCGGTTGGCCTGGCGCTGCAGGGCAGTCTCGCCAACTTTGCCGGCGGCGTGCTGATCCTGATCTTCAAACCGTTCAAGGTCGGTGATGTCATCGAGGCCCAGGGCTTTTTCGGCAGCGTGGTGGAAATCCAGATTCTCTACACCATCATCAACACCTTCGATAACCGCCGCATCGTCATTCCCAACGGTCAGCTCTCCAACGCCAGCCTCACCAACGTCAACGCCTACGACAAGCGCCGGGCGGATATGGTCTTCGGCATCGGCTACGGTGATGACATCGACAAGGCCAAGGCCATCCTCAAGCGGCTGGTCGAGGAAGACGAACGCTCGCACGCCGATCCGGCCCCCAATATCTTCGTCGGCTCCCTGGGCGAGAGCTCCGTCGATATCAACGTGCGTGTCTGGACCGACACCCCCAATGTCTGGCCGCTGATCTGGGACATGCAGGAGAAGGTCAAGAAGGCCTTCGACGCCGAGGGAGTCACCATCCCTTTCCCGCAGCGCGACGTTCATTTGTATGAGGCCAAAGGGGAATGATTCCCGCAGGAGCCCGGCCCTGGCCGGGCTCCACCCGTCCCGCCCTAACGGCCGTCCGTCACATTCCCGATTTTCACCCTCGCGTTCTCTGCCCGCTGAACTATGCTTGCCAGTGAAACAGGTGGCCTTTCCCCGCATGGCGGAGTGAGGGTTCGTGCTGTCATTGCTGGTTGGAGGTTGTGTCGATGCCGGTTCAGCAATTGAAGGAATTCCTCGAAGCGAAGGCAGTGCCCTATGACTGCCTCACCCACCCCCCGGCTTTCACCGCCCAGGAGCTGGCGCATCACGCGCACGTGTGCGGCGACGAGGTCGTAAAAACGGTCATCGTCGAACTCGACGGCAAGATGGCCATGCTCGTCATGCCCGCCACCTGGCGCATCCGCTGGGACCGGCTCACCTACGTACTCGACACGGACTTTGTCCAGCTCGCCGACGAAGACGAATTCAAGGACCGCTTTGAGCACTGCGAGGTGGGCGCCATGCCCCCCTTCGGCAATCTCTATGGCATGTCCGTCTACTGCAGCGAGTCGCTGACCGGCCAGGATCACCTGGTCTTTGCCGCCGGCAGCCACACCGAGTCGATTCGCATGGCGACCCGCGACTTCCTGCGCCTGGCCAATCCGATGGTGATCAACCAGGGATTCCGGCGCCCGGACTCGCCCCGGCCGGCCTGGTTGCGCAAGGTGTCCTGATACGCCGCCAGGTCCGGGCGGCACGCGGACGTTTGCGGTGGTTCCGAACGGGCTCTAATATGAGGCCATTCGAATCGGGAAGCGGACATGACGCAAACTTTCGACGTGATCATCGTCGGCGCCGGCATGGTCGGTGCCGCGCTCGCCAATGGCCTGGGCCGGGCCGGACTGTCGGTCGCCCTGCTCGACCGCCAGGAGCCGGCCCCCTTTGATCCTGCCAGCGAACCGGACCTGCGGGTTTCCGCCCTCAGCGCCGGTAGCGAGGCCTACCTGGAGCGACTGGGCGCCTGGCCCCTCATCCGCGGCATGCGCGCCGTGCCCTACCGGCGCCTGTCGGTCTGGGACGCCGCCAGCCATCCACTCAGCCGCCTGCTGCCGGCCGGTGTCGCGCGCACAACCTTTGAAGCCGCCCCCCTGGGCCGCGACCACCTGGGCCACATCGTCGAGAACCGCATCACCCAGCGGGCACTGTGGGAGCGGGCCGGCGAGTGCGAGCGCATCCGGCGGATCACCACCGACAACATTGCGGCGGTCGCGTCAGACGAGCGCCGGGTCACGGTCACCCTCGCGGACAGCCAGGCACTGCAGGCCGAACTGCTGGTTGGCGCCGACGGGGCGCAATCCCGCATCCGCCAGCTGGCAGGTATCGGCACCACCCGCGACCAATACGCCCAGCAGGCCCTGGTGGCCAGTGTGCGTTACGCCGGCCCCCAGCAGGACATCACCTGGCAGGCCTTCCACCCCAGCGGACCGCGGGCATTCCTGCCGTTACACAGGGAAGGCGAGCATAGCTGGGCGTCACTGGTCTGGTACGATGACCCGGCGCGCCTGGCGGCCCTCAAGCAGCTACCGGACGTCGATTTCCTGGCGGCCGTCACCCGGGCGTTTCCAACCGACCTGCCGCCACTCACGGCCGTAGCCGGACGCGCCAGCTTCCCCCTCGCCCGCCAGCACGCCAAGCACTATTCCGCGGATCGCACGGTGCTGGTGGGCGATGCGGCCCACACCATCAACCCCCTGGCGGGCCAGGGCGTCAACCTGGGGTTCCAGGACGCCCAGGCGCTACAGGAGGAACTGGTCGGGGCCCGGCGTGCCGGCCGGCCACTGGCAACGCCAGAACTCCTTGCACGTTACGAGAACCGGCGGCGGCCGGCCAACCGGCGCATGATGCTGGCCATGGACCTGTTCTACCATGCCTTCAGCAATCGCCTGCCGCCGATTCACCTGGCACGGAACCTGGGGCTGGCCCTGGCCAACCACCTGCCATTTGCCAAGCACCAGGTTGCCCGCTACGCCATGGGGATCGACGACACACTGCCGCCGCTCCTGCAGCAACTGGTCGACCAGGCGCCGCGGCCCGCCTTCCTGAAATAGCACGGACAACATCGATAGAGGAGCCATCATGGCGGAAACCATTTTCGACAAGATCATCAATCGCGAGATTCCGGCCGACATCGTCTACGAAGACGAGCAGAGTCTGGCGTTCCGGGACATCAACCCCCAGGCGCCGGTCCACCTGCTGATTATCCCCAAGACCCGGATCGCAACCATCAACGACCTCCAGGATGACCAGAAAGCCCTGGTGGGGCACCTGTTCACGGTCGCCCGCGACCTGGCCAGGGAGATGGGCTTCGACGAAAGCGGCTACCGGGTGGTGATGAACTGCGGCGAGCAGGCCGGGCAGTCGGTCTTCCACATCCACCTGCACCTGCTGGCCGGCAAGCCTCTGGGCTGGCCGCCCTACACCGATCGAATGAAGCAGGTCTGAGGCCTGCCCGGGAGTGGCGGGCCCGGGACCCGGCCCGCCGCAATCGCTTACTTGGTCACATACCGCTCCATGACCTCGGTTTCCGTCAGCATCGGCGTCTGGTTGGCAAAATCGTAGTAGCCCGGCTTCCTGTCGATGAAGATCTGGCTGCCCATCGCAAAATCCGCGCCCGCCTGGAAGAACCCCGCCGGCATGGCGTATTGCCCCGAGCCCTTGAACTTGTAAAACAGATGAGTGCCGCAGCGGCTGCAGAACCCCCGTTCCGCCCAGTCCGACGACGTATAGACCGTCACGCTGTCGAGGCCGGTGATCCGCACATCCGGCCCGCAATGCACCGCCAGCATCGGCCCGCCACTCCAGCGTCGACACATGCCGCAATGGCACACATCGACACGCTCCCGCCGGGACGTCTCGATGGTCACGGCACCGCACAGGCACTGCCCCTTCATGGTTTGCGTCTGCTCCATGCTTCCTCCCTCTGTCTGCCCTCGGAACCCGGGAATCCCCGGCCACGCCGGATGACTATAGCGTGGCTGGCGCGTTGGCGATACCGAACGGGATATGCACCATCGGGATGGCACCACCAGCCGACGACAGGTGGCTCTTCTGGTCGTCGAAAAACATATGGGGCCGCAACACCGAGAGGATACGCGCCTTGGTCATACCGCCCAGGAAAAAAGTCTCGTTGGCGTTGACGCCCCAGTGTTCCAGCGTGGTGACCACCCGCTCGTGAGCCGGTGCGTTGCGGGCGGTCACGATCGCCATCCGCAGGATGCGGCGATAGCCGGCGTCCCGGTCCACCGCCTTGTCTTCCAGCGCCTGCAGCAGGGCGAGCTTGCGGAACAGGTCCGCCAGCGGCCCCGGATTCAGCGGCACGTCCGCCTGGTCCTGCTCGTGCCGGTGAAAATCCGCCAGCTCGCCCTCCTTATAGATCCGCTCCGAGGCATCGTCGGCAATGACGCCGTCAAAGTCGAAGGCAATGCGCAGCTCCCCGTCGCTGTCATCGTCGACCACCGCCGACGGCAGCACCAACCCCGCCGGATAGCCGGCTTCCACCGCGTGCTGGATGTCACGCTCGTTCGCGGACAGGAACAGCGAGGCGTTGAAGGCCGGGATATAGGGATAGGGCGACTTGCCCTCCAGGAAAGCGGCGCGGGTAATGTCCAGCCCGTGATGGCGGATCGAGCGAAACACCCGCTTACCGGTGATCGCCGAGTTGCGGGAGAGCAGGATCACCTCCACCGGCCGTTCCTCGGCAAAGTGCCGGTTGATGCTCAGGACACGCCGCACGAAGGGGAACGCCACGCCCTTGCCCAGGGGCACGTCCAGGTTCGAGGCCTGATAGTGGCGATAGGCGTTGGGGCCCTGCTCGCGGAAAACGGCATCGGACTCGCTCAGGTCGAAGAGCGCGCTGGAAGCCACGGCAATGACCAGCTTCTGTTCAATCGGAAAGGGCATGACCACCTCGGATCCATCGGACTGTCCGGCAGAATGACCGAATGATACACCTCAGGTCCAATCACGGATCCTGTTGAAGCGCCTCATAATTTTTGATCATGTATCAAGTCGGTAACAAAAAAGATCGGCGTTTTTTAGAAATAAGACCTGTTTAATGGTCACTCATACTTTATTTCTCCTTATTTTGTATGTAATTTTACTAACACTTTTGCAATTACGCCTACGGGCTACACCCCCCATACATTGCAAAAGGATGAGGAGCCGCGCGCGGGAGTGGCTCGCAGAATCCATGTCCTCCGGGAAGAAGGACATCCCGCGTTGCGCTCCATGTCTGACTAACAACAAGACCAGGACAAAGATCATGAGCGATAACAACAAGTTTCCTCTGTTTCGTCGCCATCAGCTCGTCGCCGCGGTCGCGGCCGTGATGGTTTCAACCTCCGCTTCTGCTGTCGAATTCAACGGCTATTTCCGCTCCGGTATCGGTGACACGGTCGGTGGCGGTGACCAGGCCTGTTTCAAGGCTGCCGGCGCCGGCGCCAAGTACCGTCTGGGTAACGAGTGTGAGACCTACGCCGAAATCCAGTTGGGCGAGGAAGTCTACAAGGAAGGCGAAACCAGCTTTTACGTGGACTCGATGATCGCGTACGTCACCAACCAGGAGAAGGATGGCGAGTTCGGCGACAACGCCGATGTCGGCGTCCGCCAGTTCAACGTCCAGGGCAAGAACGTCATCAAGTCCCTGCCCGGCTCCACGCTGTGGATCGGCAAACGCTACTACCAGCGCCACGATGTACACATCAATGACTTCTACTACTGGGACGTTTCCGGTCCGGGCGCCGGCCTGGAAGACATCGACGTGGGCACCGGCAAACTGCATCTCGCCTGGACCCGCTCCACCAACGACACCACCGGTATCAACGTCAGCGCCGATGACGATGTGACCAACGACATCCTCGATATCCGCTGGACAGACCTGCCGGTCAATCCGGGCGGCACGCTTCAAGTGGGCTTTGATTACGGCCACGCCAACCTGACCGACGAGCAGGACGACGCCGACATCGCCGACGACCAGAGCGGCTACATGGTCACCGCCGAGCACAAGCAGTCCGATTTCCTCGGTGGTTACAACAAGCTCGCCCTGCAGTACGCCACCGATTCCATGATCAACGGCACCGGCAAGAGCAACAGCGTCTACAGCGGCAAGATGTTCCGGGTCATTGATCAGGGCGTGATTCCGGTCGGCACGGAAAACCTGCAGATGTTCTACGTGGGCATCTACCAGGACAACGACTTCGACAGCGACGACGGTGGCCAGTGGATCTCAGCCGGTGTCCGGCCCACCTATTACTGGACCGACCTGATGAGCACCGCGGTCGAACTGGGCTTCGACAAGGTCAAGCCGGACGCCGACGGCGAGGATGATTACGACCTGCAGAAGGTCACCCTGTCCCAGCAGTGGGAACCGGGCCGCAACTTCTTCGCCCGCCCCCAGCTGCGCCTGTTCGCAACCTACGCTCACTGGAGCGACAACTACAACGCCGCGACCATCGCCGATAACGACCAGAATGCAATCGACATCGACGACACCGACGGCCTGACCTTCGGTGCCCAGGCGGAAGTCTGGTGGTAAAACCTCGCTAACTCCATGCTGCGTCTCTTGGCGTGGGCAGCTTCGGCTGACCCACGCCTTTTTAATTCAACCGACCTCCGCGGCCTGCAGACCGCGAGAGTTCATACCTCCCTCAAATCGCAACCCCGGGCATGCCTGACCGGTCGGATGGCGGCCCAATCCGAAAGAGCCCAGTCAGTTGCGTTCGCTGAGCGCCAGGCGTAACCCCAGGCCAACAAACAGGGTCCCCAGCCCGCGGTCCAGCCAGACAGCCAGCCGCCGACTTTGCCGCACCCCCACTGCCAAGCGGGCGCCGGCCAGCACGATGACCGGTTCAATCAATGTCGCCACAGCAATCACCAGGAGACCGTGCAGGACCAACTGGGCACTGACGCTCCCGGCACCCGGCTCGACGAACTGGGGCAAAAAGGCAAGGAAGAAAATGGCCACTTTCGGGTTCAGGGCAGAGACCAGCACGCCCTGGCGGTATATCGACCAGCCGGAAACCCGGCGTTCACCAACCGCTCCAACCAACGCGCCGCCACCGGAACGGATCGCCTGGATGCCCAGCCAGATCAGGTACGCCGCACCGACCCATTTCACCACCGAAAATGCCAGCGCCGACGTAGCCAGGATGGCAGACAGCCCTACAGCGGCCATCACCACATGCAGGCAGGCACCGCTCCAGATCCCGAACATGGCCGCAAATCCGGCTCGCCGGCCACCGCGGGCGGTCTGACCGAGAATAAAGGCTATGTCAGGCCCAGGTGACAGGTTGAGCAGGACCGCTGCGGTAAAAAACGTGGACCAGTGCAACAGGGAATACTCGAACATGACAGGAACTCCGTGCCGGATTGCAATCGTTCAGCATAGCGTCGGACAGCCACCGGCCGCCAGCGGCTATTTCCGGAAATCCGTCGGCTGCTCCAGCTCCAGGACGGCGTCACCCAGTTCATCCACCTTTTTCTGGAACAGGGCCTGGGCGTCATAGAGCCCTCGATTGTAGAAGTAGGCACCCACTTCCTCGGCGAAGAAATCGATCAGGAACTCCGCATCGAACTGGCCAATGTCCTGGTCCAGTTCTTCCCTGAAATAGAGCTTTACCTTCTGCACCACCTGTTGCTTTTCTTCCGTGGTAAATCGGATCTTTTCCATGATCGACTCCGCGAGACATTACACCGGACGCCGGGCCAGCAGGGCCCAGATTCCGGCTGCTGACAATAACGATCCGCCCGTGCAGTTAAACCAGCGGCGCGAGCGGGACGAGGTCATCAGGCGTCGGGCGGACGAGGCAAACAGAGCGTAGAGCGCGGCATTGAGGGCACCCAGACCCACAAACGTCGCTGCCAGCAGCCAAAGCTGGCCGTGACCCTCCGGCCCGGGTGTGACGAACTGCGGCAGAAACGCCAGGAAAAAGACGATGCCCTTCGGGTTCAGTGCCGTGACCACATAGGTGTTGGCAAACAGCCGCCAGCGGGATTGAGCAGCCACGGTGTCCGGCAGGGTCAGCGGCGACACGCCCGCCCGGAACAGCCGAAAGCCGAGATACAACAAATACAGGCCGCCGGCCAACTTGATGACGGTAAACCAGAAGGCCGAGGTGGCCAGCAGGGCGCCGAGTCCGATAATGGACGCCGCAACCGCCGTCGTATCGCCCAGGGCGACGGCAGCCACCAGCGGCATCGTCGCCGAGCGGCCATGGCTCACCGCGTAGCTGATCACCGCGAGGATGGTCGGCCCCGGGATCACCAGAAGAATGGTGGACGCAACCACAAAGGCAAACCAGGTTTCCAGCGACACGGGCACCTCCAGGGGATCCGCTGCACGTCAGGGGAATACCGGAAACTTACCACCCTCAATCGCCCGGGCGTACCCCTTTCAGCGACTTTGAGCCTGAACCGATCAGGAAGCCGTGCCGGGCACGTAGGCCTGGATCAGGATGGAAATCCCCACCAGCAGCGGCAGAACGGTGTAGGCCAGGAAATGCAGGATGTAGCCGTTCCGCTTGCCCAGCTTCTGCTGCAGGATTTGCAGTTTGAGGAATTTCTCCGGCGCAAAATGGCGACCCACCAGCGAGACCAGTCCCACCGCAATTGCAAACAGTCCGAATAAGAGGCCTATGTCCACCGCTGATACTCCCGTTGAAACCTGTCTGGATATGGAGCGGAGAGCTTACTAGAAGACGGGGGTCGAAGGCAGGCCTGAATCCTGAATAACCGGCCCGGTAACGGGGATAATCCGCTGTTCCGTAACGGTAGGGCACCACCAGGGCCCCGATATTCCGCGCCACCAAGCCAGGATTGCCCTTTTTTACCGAGCTCCTGGCATTTCCTGCATCCAATTTCCTGCCACCACCGTCTGGCTATGTGTCGGTCACCCTAAACAGAGGAGAACCACCCATGAAATCCACCATGCTGATTGTCGCTATTTCCTTATTCATATTCGGTTGTGCAAACACCATGGCCGGTGGCCAGGACTCAGGCCCCACGATGACTCGCGACACGTCCGCCGGCGAGGTTTTGACAACCCCTTCGGGCATGACGCTCTATACCTATGACAAGGATCAACACAACACGTCCAATTGTACCGGCTCCTGCGCGCAAAACTGGCCGCCGTTCACCGCTCAAGCCGGTGACCAGGCCTCAGACGACTTCGGCACCATCAAGCGCAAGGACGGCAGCATGCAGTGGACCTACGAAGGCAAGCCGCTTTATACCTTCGTAGGCGACAAAGCCGCCGGTGACGTCAAGGGCAACGGTATAGGTGGCGTCTGGCACGTGGTGCCGGCGGAGGATGACTATCAGGAGGGCAGCTACGGCGGTAGTTACTAGATTGAACCGGCGGGCACCGTCCCGCCGCCTCTCCGGCTCCGCTATACTCTGGCGCAAGATACCAGGAAGCGACAATGTGGGAGAGGCTATGGGGCCGGACCGCGCCGCCATCGATCTCTGGCAGGCCGAAGTCGACACACTGATTACGAGGATTGCCCGGCACCGCGACGTCTCGGCACTGGAGGCGCTGTACCGGCTGACCAGTGCCCGTCTGATGGGACTGACCCTGAGGATGCTCAACAACCAGGCGGACTGCGCGGATCTGCTGCAGGAGCTTTACCTGAAAGTCTGGCAGCAGGCCCATCAGTTCGGCGGTCGCGGCTCGGCCTGGGGCTGGCTCTGTGTCATGGCTCGCAATGCCGCCCTGGATCAACTCAGGAGCCGTCAGCACCGTGGCCAGGAACTGACCCGGGATATCCAGCCACTGATGGAGACCCTGCCGGCACCCTGCAATGACGCCGCGGTTTCCCCTGGGCTGGAACGCTGCCTGCAGGCCCTGCGCGAGGAACAGCGCGAGCTGATCCTGCTGAGCTATATCCATGGCTACAGCCACCAGGAGCTGCAGGACCTGACGGCACGGCCCTTGGGCACCATCAAGTCGTGGGTACGGCGAGGACTACAGGAGTTGAAGCAATGCCTGGAGCGTTGAGGTACCGAGACCCGGAACTTTGCGATCAACTCGCCAGCCGTTATGTCACCGCCCGCATGACGCCGCTCAGCCGGCGGCGACTGGAACGATTGATGCGACAGGAGCCGGTGTTGGAGCAAGCCGTGGCGCGATGGGCGGATCGCATGGCCCCACTGCACGAAGCCCTGCCCGCCGAGACACCCCCGGCCGAACTCTGGCCGCGTATCAAGGCGGCCGTGCAAACAGCCGGCGACGACGGCATATCACCCCCAACGGCTTCACGTGGCCCCCTCTTCATGTGGCGCACGATCGCCGTCACGGCGGTCGCCGCCGCCCTGGCACTGGCCGTCGCACTCTGGGCCCACTTCCCCCAGCGGGCAGAGACCGTCACCGCAAGTTACCTGGCACCGTTAAGCCACAATGGCGTTGTCGAACTGGTGGTCAGCGGGTACCCCGGCTCCCCGGCCGGCAAGGCGCAACTGGTGGTGCAATGGTCCCGTCGCCACCTGCCGTCGGATGAAGGCCCACTCTACCTCTGGGCCGAGGACCAGCGCAGCCAGACGCTGGTCTACCTGGGCACATTCTCCGGCCAGAACCACCACTGGACCGTCAGTCGCACCCAGTGGCAGGCCGTTGCCCACAGCAGCCGCCTCCTGGTCAGTCCGGATCGGGACAAGGCCGACCCGGCAACCGCGGAGTACATCGGCCCCTGCCTGCAACTGGGCGACTGGCAGGAAAAAGGGTAGATCACCCCATCCGATCCTCCTACGCCGTCGACGTGCGGGGCCGGAAGCACCTTCCCATCAAGACACCGGATCCTTGCCTGCAAACCGGCGGGCACCCGTCGACTGCGGGGAGGCTGCCCTAAGCGGTCCACCCAGCATTCCAGGATCGGCGACGGTGTCGCGTCGATCCTGCATCCAAAACCACAGGCCCGACGTCTTCCCTAGTGAACGCATTCCTGGCCGGAATGCACCATTCACTGTTGATGGTAACTCACTGCCATGTGCCGTTGCGCCCGCCATCCCGACCTGTGCCCCGCCGCCTCCCGGCGCGGACCGTGTCCATGGACACTGGCTGTCCTGGCGCTAGCGACGCTGATACTGACCGCCTGTGCCCAGTTCCCCCGGCGTCCGGCGCCACTGCCGGAGGCGCTGGACGAGTGCATGTCGTTGTTCGTACAGGCAGACCAGGTTATCGATCAGGCGGATGCCCGCGATCATGGCCCCGCGCGGATTTACGGATTCCCCTACCTGCGGGTCAATCGCTTCCTGGCGTCGTTCCGGGAAACGGCGGCCAGCGCCGCCCAGCAGCGGGACTGGATCGAACGGATGGCGTCACTCGATGCCGAAGCCCGTGCCCTGGAACTGCAAAACGCCGGACAGCCGGTTGCAGGCCTAACGGGCCGGCCGCTGCACAATCGACTCGACGACTGCCGCTCCCGCCTGGTCAATCACCTGCTAGGGGATCCCGTTCGGGTTGACAGGCTCCGCCAGGCTGCGGTGGTCCCTGACGACTATGTCACCAGTTGGCGGGTCTTGGGGCTCTACCCGATCGCATCAGCCTTCGTATCGGATCGGATCCGCAGGGGCCACCAGGAGATGG
Organism: Marinobacter halodurans; assembly: GCF_004327985.1. GTDB lineage: Bacteria > Pseudomonadota > Gammaproteobacteria > Pseudomonadales > Oleiphilaceae > Marinobacter_A > Marinobacter_A halodurans. The sequence goes on along the minus strand of NZ_SJDL01000003.1, from coordinate 29,215 downwards.
AAGACATCTTCGCGACACCACTTGACCAACTGCCCGTGGCCGGCCGGCTGATACGCTGGCGCGAGACGCCGCCTGCCCCTATACCGGGACCGGTACGACAGCACGACCCGGCATTCCGGTACGACGCCCTGGGCATCCCGCAATTGTCGGCGCAGACCGTACAACAGCTTTTCCGACGCCACGCACCGACCTGGGAGATCGATGTCGTCGACGACAACGACCTGATTGGCACACCGGTCTGGCAATACAGTGCGGCGATCGATACCGAGCACCCCACCGAGTACCGACGCCTGTCCTATACCCGCTTCGGCAGCCGGGTGCTGCTGCAGTTGAACTACGTCATCTGGTTCAAGGCCCGGCCCGGCCAGGATATCTACGCCGGGCGTATTGATGGACTGACCTGGCGTGTGACCCTGGGGCCTGACGGCCAGCCCTGGCTTTACGACAGCATCCACAACTGTGGCTGCTATCACACCTTCTTCCCCGTCGCCCCATTACGGCTGCGCCCGGACCTGTCAGAGGAAAGCGGCGAGCCGCCGCTGGTCCCGCAACAGGCGCCGTCCGGGCCGCTGGTGGTCCGGCTGGATCACGGGCGCCACTTCATCAATCGGGTCTACTCCGATGCCGGGCACCGGACATACCGTCCGCTGGCCGTTGCCGCATACGACCGACTCCGTTCCCTGCCCACCGCAAACGGTCACCACAGCTTCTTTGGCCCGTATGGGCTGGTTCCCGGCAGCGAGCGCCCGGAACGTTTCATCCTTTGGCCGATGGGGGTGCGCTCCGCCGGCGCGATGCGGCAGTGGGGCCATCACGCCGTGGCCTTTATCGGTCGCCGCCATTTCGACGACCCCCGATTGGTCCAGTCCCTGTTCGAACGGGAGAGTCCGTAATGTCATACCACCTACCGCTGCTGACGAGTGCGCTGCTAGGCCTGTCCCTGCTTGCCTTTCCGGCTGTCGGCGGGGGAGAGCGCGTCGACATTGGCCGTTTCTCAGCCGGCGACCTGACCGGTTGGGAAACGGGGGTCTATGACGGCCGGACCCGCTATGAGTTGCGGCCGGTCGATGACCGGATGGTCCTGTATGCCGATAGCCGCGGTACGGCTTCGGGCCTCTACTACCAGACCCATGTAAACCTGGATAGAACGCCGTACCTGAACTGGTCCTGGAAGGTCGACAATATCCTCGACAATCCCGACGAGCGAGAGCGGTCCGGCGACGACTACCCGGCACGCCTGTTCGTCGTGTTCTCCGACGGGCTCTCGTTCTGGAACGCACAGGTGATCGACTATGTCTGGTCCAGCAGCCAGGCTTCGGGCAGTGAGTGGCCCAATGCCTATGCCGCCAACGTGCGGATGATCGCCGTTCATGCCGGGTCGGCCGACGTTGGCCGTTGGGTGAGCGAGAAGCGGAATGTACTGGCTGATTACCGCCACCTGTTTGGCGCCCGGCCGGGGGCCGTCGATGTCGTCGCCCTGATGACGGACACCGACAACACGCAGCTCAGCGCCCAGGCCTGGTATGGCGACATCTGGTTCTCCGAAGACTGAGAGCCTTCCTGGCCGCCGCTACCGCACCGTCGCTGAACGACGCTACGAGCGCGGTCGGCCCCAGGTCCGCAGACACGGACGCCGGGGCCTGCCTATTCCGCCCGGCCGATAGGCGCCAGGATGGTCAGGCATCCACCAATTGTTCAAATCCGCCAAAGATCATCCGTTTGCCGTCGAACGGCATCTTGCTCATGTCCATGTTCATGCGCGGGTCTTCCATGGCTTGCTTCAAGCCGGTGTCCCGAACCGCCTTCGAAGGCCACAGGATCCAGGAAAACACCACCACCTCGTCCGCCTTGCACTGGACGGCCATGGGGAAGGAGGTCAGCTTCCCTTCCGGCACATCGTCGCCCCAGCATTCCACCAGCTGCAGCGCACCGTGGTCGCGAAAGATCGCCGCGGCCTCCCGGGCCATTTTGAGGTACGCCTCTTTGTTCGTTTTGGGAACCGGCACCACAAATCCGTCAACGTAAGCCATGTCGCCTCTCCTTTGATTGTTGGGTGACAGGTATTGGTCGAACAGGTAGCCGGTATCTCGACTCTCGGTGCAAAAAAATCTACGGCAACAGGGGTGCCGGCTTCGGGAGCTAATACCCGGCGGTGGACTGCAGGCCCCACAGGTGGGCGGCCACCAACGCGCGCCAGGGCGAGAAGGGTTCCAGCCAGGCCCGGGTCTCGGCCTCGGTGGGTTTTTCCGGGGTTTCCAGCAGTGCCTGCAGGTTTCGGCGCACCGCGACATCGCCGTGGAGGGAGCCGTCCATCCAGCCGAACCCCCGCATCAGGGCATAGCTGACCGTCCAGGGGCCGATGCCCTTCACTGCATTCAGTTGTTCGCCAATGGCCTCGGCGGATGTATCCGCCAGCGGATCTTCCAGCGCCAGCCGACCGGCGACCACCTCCTCGCTGACCGCCCTGAGCGTGGCCGCCTTGGTCCGGGACAGCCCGGCCCCCTGCAAGGCGGCGGCCCCGGTCTGTGCCACCCGCCGGGCATCCGGCACGCACCACAGGCCGCTGGAATGCGCCGCACCGGCGGCGAGGATAAAACGTCGCCGGACGGAAACCGCCGCGCTGACGCTGATCTGCTGGCCGGTCACGGCCCAGGTCAGCGCCTCGAACGGCGTGGCCGTCTGCGGCACCCGCAAGCCCCGGTTGCGGGCAATCACCGGCCCCAGCTGCGGGTGGTCGGCCAGCGCCACCTCGAAGGCTTCCACCGGCTGGGTCAGGCCCAGCATGCGGCGCACCATCTGTTCCAGCCGGGCGCTGCTGCCCTGCGGCATGGGGCCATCCACGGCCAGTTCGACCGCCGCGCTAGCCGATGCGAACACCAGGGTCAGACACGCCGGCACACCATCCCAGAACAGCCCCTTGCGAATGCGCTGTTCCGTAACCTGCTCAGCCAGCTGTTCGCTGTCGCGGCGATGAAAGGCCAGCACATCGTTGGCGCGGAACCCAGCCGGCAGTGGGATCGTGGTCCGGATCGGGGACGGGTCACTCAAATTCACTCTCCTGCGGCAGCCTTTGCTTCGTGTTCCAACAAGCGACGCTTGCGCTCCACGCCCCACCGATAGCCGGACAGCCCACCGTCATTGCGGACCACACGGTGGCAAGGAATGGCACAGGCCAGACGGTTGGCGGCACAGGCGCCGGCCACGGCCCGCACCGAGCGGGGGGAGCCGATCCGCTCGGCCACCTGGGTATAGCTCAGCGTCTGGCCCGGCGGGATCTGGCGCAGCACCTCCCAGACCCGGCGCTGGAAAGCGGTTCCGCGGATATCCAGCGGCAGATCCAGCCCCAGCTCCGGCGCTTCGACAAAGCCGACCACCTGGCTGACTACCGTTTCGAAGTCCCGATCACCCGGCGCCAGATCGGCGGCCGGGAAGCGGTCCTGCAGGTCACGCACCAAGGCATCGGGGTCGTCCCCCAGCAGGATGGCACAGATGCCCGCTTCGCTCTGGGCCACCAGAACGGCCCCCAGGGAACAGCTGCCGACAGCAAACCGGATCCGGGTGCCGGCACCCCCGGTCCGATATCGGCCGGGCGTCATGCCCAGTACGGTGTTGGATTCGCTGTAGAAGCGACCGCTGGACCCATAGCCCGCGGTATAGATTGCATCGGTGACCGACTCGCCCCCGGCCAGCGCGGAACGGACTCTCTCGGCCCGGCGCTCGGCGGCATAGTCCTTCGGCGAGATACCGGTGACGGCCTTGAACGTGCGCTGGAGATGAGCCGGGCTCCAGCCGACCGCGTGCCCCAGCGTCTCCAGGTCCGGCGGGCTGTCCGCCGCCTCGATCAGCCGGCAGATGGCCGCCACCTTTTCATCACGCTCGCGGGCTGGCGAGTGAGCATGCGGCCGACAGCGGCGGCAGGGCCGGAACCCCGCCCGCTCGGCGTCGGCCGGGCTGGCGTGGAACGCAATGTTCTCGGGCTTGGCGAGCCGCGATGGACAATTGGGCCGGCAGTAGACGCCGGTGGTCCGGACGGAATAGACAAACGCACCGTCCGCCGCCGGATCACGCGTCTGCAGCAGGGGCCAGCGCGGGTCGTCGGTAATCGCTGCGGCTGGGGTTCGTGTGGGCATCTCGCAACTCCTCTGATCCGTTCATCCTACGCCAAGACTATCGGGACTGCCCATTGTGCGCACTCCGTTTCCTGCGCCCGAATCGGGGACGCCCGCCGCCCGCGCAGACGCGCCGGACGGGACATCGGGATTACAGTCATGTGAGGAGAAAAACCCACTGGAACCGGGGCCTGAATCGTCATCGGCAACACCTGACTGCGTCGCCTGAGGCGTCACATTAAAGCCTGGTAACCCGTGTTCCTCGGCAGCTATCGCATCTGCCTCTAAACTATAGGTTGGTTGACCCATAAACTGCAGACGCCGGTCGCCGGCGTCCAGACAGCGTATTAAAGGAGTAAGGCTGATGCACACAATAAGGCAGTACAACCGCCCCATCGCCACCCTGATGTCCGTCGTGATGCTGTTGTTCACCCTGGCCGCGGCTCCAGCCTCCGCCAGCGTCGTCGGCACCGGCGAACTACTGACCCAGCAGCGGGCCGACATCGATCGCGAAGACCTGACCCGCATGCTGGCCCGTGACGACGTCAAACAGGCGCTGTCCGATATGGGCGTGAGCGAGCAGGAAGTCCGGGACCGGATCCAGAGCCTGACGCCCTCCGAACTGGCCTCCTTCAAGCAGCAACTGGCCGATGCCCCCACCGGTGAAGGCGTGGTCGGCATTATCGTGCTGTTCCTGGTGATCTTCATCATCACCGACATGCTCTGCGCGACCGATATCTTCCCGTTCATCAACTGCATTCGCTAACGCCATGCCGTCAGCGGACGTTTCCAGGGCGGCTCCGGCCGGGGCCGCCCTGGCCTTCCTGTTGATCGCCCTGCTCAGCGGTTGCGCCACCACCGCGTATTGGCCGGACACCGCTCAGATCGATCAGGCACCGGTTCACCAGTTGGATAACGTGCCCTTCTATCCCCAGGAAAAATACCAGTGCGGCCCCGCGTCCCTGGCCATGATGCTCAATACCCAGGGTGCCGGCGTGACGCCGGATGACCTGGTGGGGCAGGTCTACCTGCCGGAACGCCACGGATCGTTGCAGGTGGAAATGGTCGCGGCCGCCCGCCAGCACGGCATGCTGGTGTATCCATTGCAACCGAGGCTGGCCGACATCCTGCAAGAAATCGACGCCGGCCACCCGGTGCTGGTCCTGCAAAACCTGCGGTTTGGCTGGTGGCCCCAGTGGCACTTCGCGGTGGTTATCGGTTACGACACCCAAGCCGACGAGATGATCCTCCACAGCGGCACGGAGAAGGCCTACCACGAGCCGCTGACGGCCTTCATGGCAACCTGGGACCGGGCGGATAACTGGGCCCGGGTGATGCTGCCGCCCCGGGAATTGCCCGCTACAGCCCAGCCGCTGGACTATCTGGTCAGCGCCAACGACCTGGAAACCACCGGCCAGCTCGACGCCGCCCGGCAAGCTTACCGGACAGCCCTGGCCACCTGGTCGGACCAGCCCGCGGCCCTGCTGGGTCTGGGCAATATCGCCTACCGGCAGGAAAACTGGGACGAGGCGGCCAGCCAGTACCGGCGGCTGACCACGGAGTTTCCCCGCATCAGCGCCGGCTGGAACAACCTTGGCGAGGCCCTGGCGAAGAAGGGTTGTGGCGAGGCCGCATCCCGCGCCCATGACTGCGCCCGCCGATTGAAGCCCGAGCGCTATGACGAAGGCGCGGATGCGGCTGTCGAAGGCACCTCACCGGCCGACTGTCCCGTGGTGGATTGCCCCATCCAGTGAGCGGCCGACCGGATCCGGTGTCATGAGCCGGTGGCGTTGGGGTTGAGCAGCCGGACCAACTGGTTGCCGACCGACTCCACCGGCTTGAGGATGGCCTGCTGGATGCTGTTGGTCACCACCCGGTTATAGGCCGCGCCGGCATCGGTTTCCAGGAAGTCCAGGTACTGCTCGATCTCGTCGGTGCTGAAGCTTTCGTAGGTGTAGAGGTAGGCGGCGTAAACCTGCTGTTCCACGGCCCCGCGCAGCATGAAACGCTGATCCTCGATCTGCTGTTTCATCTGCTCCAGGGTCGGGCCCTGCTTGCCACTGACCGCGGACATCGCCGAAGCCAGGCCCAACTGGACGGCCACGGCGGTATCCACCGTACTTTCCGTGGCGCGGGAGACCCGGTCAAACCGGGAGAACAGGTCGGCCCGCTCGGTGTCCTTGTACTTGGCCACCAGGGACGAGCTCTGCGCTTCGATGGTTTTCCAGGCGGCCGGCCGGGATGCATCGACTTCAGCCTGGGCGATGCGGCGGCCCAAAGGCGTCCGGTACCAGTCCCGGACCGCTTCCAGTTGGTGGTCACTGAGCTTGTCGGCCAAGTCAGTCACCACCTGCTGGCGAATGGCGGCGCTGCCGAAGGCCCGGCTGACGATGCCGCCCACCATGTCCGCCACCATGGGATCCACCTGGCCGGTCTGTTTCAGGCCTTCGCGGATCCCCTCGCTCATCATGGCCGGGTACTGGTCGATGATCTCGTCCAGCGGCGACTCGCTGACCACGGACTCGGATAGGGGACTGGCGTCGGCCAGACTGCTGGCCAGCACCAGCGCCATCAGTGCCAGGCGCCGCAGCGGCGCGAATACATCGGGAGAAGGAATGGATCGCATTACAGAGGTGCTCCTGTTTTCGGTCTGCCCGTTATGCCATGGCACCCGGAAAGCAGCAAGGAATCTGCCGTACGATTGGATGACGGTTTGGTGAGAAAGTGGACAGGCGGCCCGGCCGGACAGGTCCGACCGGCCGCCAGATCGATCACACTCAGCGGCCGACGACCTTCTCGGCCTCTTCCATCGGGGTGTGACGCACGTCTTCGCCCTTGGCCATGAAAATCACGTGCTCGGCGATGTTGCAGGCGTGATCGCCGACCCGTTCCAGCGCCCGCAGCACCCACATGACCGACATGCAGCGTGTGATGTTACGCGGGTCTTCCATCATGAAGGTGACCAGTGTGCGCGTGGCGGCCTGGTACTCCTCGTCCACCCGCTTGTCTTCCTTCATGATGCGCAGGGCCTGCTCGGAATCCAGCCGGGCGAAGGCGTCCAGGCTGTCGCGCAGCATCTGGCTGACGTGGTTGCCGATGTGGCGGGTTTCCACGTAGCCCCGCGGAGCCTTGCCCTCCTCGGACAGGCTGAGGGCAAACTTGGCGATTTTCTTGGCCTCGTCCCCGATACGCTCCAGGTCCGCCACCATCTTGATCACCGACAGCACCAGGCGCAAATCCCGAGCGGCCGGCTGTCGCCGGGCGATGATGCGGGTCGCCTCCTCGTCGATCTCCAGTTCCAGCCGGTCCACCTGCTTGTCGCGACCGCGGATCTCATCGGCCCGGTGGCCGTCACCGTCGATCAGCGCGTCGATGGCATCCACCACCTGCTGTTCGACCATGCCGCCCATACGCAGGAAATCCTCCTTCAGCCCGGCCAGGTCCTCGTTGAACTGATGGGAAATGTGATCGCCGTATACGTCTTCGTCTTTCTTCATCGTCAAGCTCCACTCGCAAACCGGGTCAGCCGAAGCGGCCGGTAATGTAGGATTCGGTCAATGGGTGCTGGGGCGTGGTAAACACCTTGTTGGTTTCGTTCACTTCCACCAGGTGCCCCAGGTGGAAGTAGGCGGTTCGATCGGACACACGGGCCGCCTGCTGCATCGAGTGCGTGACGATGATGATCGTATAGCTCTCGGACAGTTCAGCAATCAGCTCCTCGATACGCGCGGTGGCAATCGGGTCCAGCGCCGAACAGGGTTCGTCCATCAACACCACTTCCGGGCTGACCGCAATGGCACGAGCAATACACAGGCGCTGCTGCTGACCACCGGACAGTCCCGTCCCCGGGGTGTCCAGACGATCCTTCACCTCGTTCCACAGGCCGGCGCCGCGCAGGCTGCGCTCGACGATGTCGTCCAGGTCCGATTTGCGGTTGGCCAGGCCATGGATCCGCGGTCCGTAGGCGACGTTGTCGTAGATCGACTTGGGGAACGGGTTGGGCTTCTGGAACACCATGCCCACCCGGGCCCGCAGCTCCACCACGTCCCGCTTGGGGTCGTAGATGTCATGGCCATCCAGTTGCAGCTGCCCCTTGACGCGGCAGATATCGATGCTGTCGTTCATGCGATTGAGGCAGCGCAGGAACGTGGACTTGCCGCAACCGGAGGGGCCGATAAAGGCGATCACCTCATTCCTGGCGATATCCAGGCTGATGCGTTTGATAGCGCGGGTCTCGCCGTAGAAGACCTCCACATCGCGCAGGCTGAACTTGGGGGCATCGGCGAAGGGCCTGCCGACGGTGCGACCCTCCAGGTCGGCGTCATTGATGCCGTTTCCCGCAGGGGGCTCGGGTGCTTTCTCGACCTTCGCGTCCTGGTCGATCACCGGGTTCATCGTATTCATACTCAAATCTCCTGTTACCACCGGCGCTCGAGGCGACGGCGCAGCCAGATGGCCAGGGCATTCATAGCAATCAGGAAGGTCAGCAGGACCATGATGGCAGCGGATGCCCGTTCAATAAAGGCAAGCTCCGGGCTGCCCGCCCAGAGGAAAATCTGTACCGGGAGCACCGTTGCCGAGTCGACGAAGCCGGATGGCACATCCACGATAAAGGCCACCATGCCGATCAGCAGCAGTGGCGCGGTTTCTCCCAGCGCCTGGGCCATACCGATAATGGAGCCCGTCAACATACCCGGCAGCGCCAGTGGCAGCACGTGGTGCAACACGACCTGCATCCTGGAGGCGCCAATGCCCTCGGCCGCTTCGCGGATCGACGGCGGCACGCTCTTGATGGCGGCGCGGCTGGAAATGATGATGGTCGGCAACGTCATCAGCGTCAGCACCAGACCGCCCACCAGTGGCACCGAGCGCGGCAGGCCAAACAGGTTGATGAACACCGCCAGACCCAACAGGCCGAAGATGATCGACGGCACCGCCGCCAGGTTGTTGATGTTCACCTCGATGAAGTCGGTCAGCCTGTTCTGCGGTGCGAACTCTTCCAGGTAGATCGCCGCGGCCACACCGATGGGGAACGACAGCAGCAGCGTGACGACCATGGTCAGCAGGGAACCGACGATGGCGCCCAGCACCCCCGCATGGCCCGGGTCCCGGCTGTCGCCGTTCTCGAAGAACACGTCGTTGAAACTGTTCTGGATGATGCCCCGTTCCTGCAACCGGTCCACCCAGCGCTGCTGTTTTTCGGACAGCTGGATCGAGTAGTTGGGATCGTCCGCGTGCTTGACGTAGACACTGACGTCATCGCTGACCAGGAACGACATCGTCTGGGTGGTCCCGAGCAGCGACAGGTCCGCCTCGAGCGTATCGCGCACCTTGTTGGCCGCGTAGCTGCTCAAGAGGTGCCCCAGATCGCGATTGTCGCCCTTGCCGGTCTCCGGCAACACGTTGTGCAGGGCGGTCAGCAGCGGCGCCTTGAAGTCGGCCATGTTGAAGGCGTCCTTGTCGGTGGCATCCTCCAGGTACATGGTCTGCGGGTCCAGCGGCACCTCGAGGGTGATCGTGGTCTTGATGAAGCCGGTGTAGCCCTTGCCGATAATGTCCGCAAACAGGGTCACCAGGGCGGCCAGCGCAATCGCGATCGCCAGGATGCCGTACAGGCGGAAGCGGCGTTCCTTGCGATAGCGGCGCTTGAGGGACTGGCGGACGAGCTCCGCCTGCTGCTGATTATTCATACTGTTCCCGGTACTTGCGGACGACATGAAGGGCGAGGACGTTCAGCGCCAGGGTCACGATGAACAGCATCATGCCCAGGGCGAAGGCGGACAGCGTCTTGGCGCTGTCGAATTCCTGGTCCCCGGTGAGCAGGGTGACAATCTGCACGGTGACGGTGGTGACGGCTTCCAGCGGGTTGATCGTGAGGTTGGCGGCCAGGCCGGCGGCCATAACCACGATCATGGTCTCGCCGATCGCCCGGGACACCGCCAGCAGGATGCCACCCATGATGCCCGGCAGGGCCGCCGGGAAAATCACCTTGGTCATGGTTTCCGCCTGGGTGGCGCCCAGCGCCAGGGAGCCATCGCGCATGGTCTGCGGGACGGCATTGATCACATCGTCGGACAGCGAGGACACGAACGGGATGATCATGATGCCCATGACCAGGCCGGCGGCCAGCGCGCTCTCGGTGGAGGCGTCGATGCCCAGCCAACTGGCCGCGTCCGCGATGAACGGCGCCACGGTCAGTGCCGCGAAGAAGCCATAGACCACTGTCGGCACACCGGCGAGCAGTTCCAGCAGCGGCTTGACGATGCCGCGCATGCGCCTGGACGCGTATTCGGACAGGTAAATGGCGGACATCAGCCCCACCGGCACCGCCACCAGCATGGCGATCCCGGAGATCAGCAGGGTCCCGACGAACAGCGGAATCATGCCGAAGGCGCCGGACGAGCCCACCTGGTCCGCCCGGATGGCCGTCTGCGGGCTCCAGCTGGTGCCAAAGAAGAACTCCACGAACGAGACCTTGTTGAAGAAGTGGATGGTCTCGAAGATGACGGAGAAGATGATACCGACCGTCGTCAGGATCGCTAGGCCCGCGCACATGAAGAAGATCTTACGCAGGGTCGACTCGACTTTCTCCCGGGCGTTGATGTGCGGTGCAATCCGCAGCCAGGCGACGAACGCACCCAGCACGGCCACGCAGATCACCAGGAGCGTCATCATCATCTTGCTCTCGGCGCGCAGGGCCATCAGCCGCTCGGCGGCACCGGCAATCGGCTCGGGCACGAACTTCGGCGACAGCGCGCCGGACGCCACATTACTGATCTGCGACAGGACCAGGCTGGCCCGGCCCGGCGAATCCGGCTGGAGGTCCGCCGGCAGTGACCCGATCACCATGGTCTGGATCACCTTGTCCTCGAAGCCCAGCCACAGGGCGAAGATGATCAGCGCCGGCAAACCACACCAGAGCGAGGCTCGCGCGGCGTAGTAAAACGGTAGCGACTTGAGGTGTCGGATACCGCCCAGCGGGGTGGCGATGGCCCTGGACCGGGCATAGCCCAGCGCAAATGCGATCGCGATCAACACCACCACCAGCGGAAACAGGTTACCCGGTTGCATGTTGTCTCTCTTTCGGTGAATTCAAAGAAATCGCTGCAATGGCCCGCCAGAGTCAGACCGTTGCAGGGACTCCCTTTTCGAGGCCGTTTCAGGGGCCCCTAGTCTAGCCTGCCGCTTCGACTGAGTCACAAAGACATCTTTTGATGCGGCTTTCAATACGCGAAAAGTGCGGGGCCTGCTGGCCCCGCACTTTTGGGTATCGCTGTTCCGAACCGGCTTACTTCAGTTCGTCACCGGTCATCGGCGTCATGGCGTTGGCGTTCTTCGCCTGCTTGACGCGGGCCTCACGCGGCAGCGGGATCAGACCCACATCCGCCAGGTAGCCGTTCGGGCCCCAGGTGCCTTCGTTGGTGAACTCGGCCACATACTCGGGGATGCCCGGAATCACACCCACGTGGGCCTTCTTGACGTAGAACCACAGTGAGCGGGCCAGCGGATACGCATCGCTGGAGATGGCGTCCTGGGTCGGCTGCTCACCGTTGATGGTGGCCGCCTGCAGGGTGCCGGAATTCTCTTCCAGGAAGCTGTAGCCGAAGATGCCGTAGGCGCTGGTGTCGCTGGCCAGCTTCTGGACGATCAGGTTGTCATTCTCGCCGGCCTCGATGAAGGCGCCGTCTTCACGGATGCTCTTGCAGACCTGGTCCTTCTTGTCGCCATCGAGCTTTTCGATCATCGGGATGTCTTCACAGCCACCTTCCATGGCCAGCTCGACGAACGCGTCACGGGTACCGGAAGTCGGCGGCGGGCCCATCACACGGATCGGCTTGTTGGGCAGGCTGGAATCGACATCGCTCCAGTTCTTGTACGGGTTGGCAACCAGCTTGTCGCCGCCGTTGGGATCCGGAACTTCCTTGGCCAGGGCCAAGTACAGTTCTTTCAGGTCCACGTCCAGGTTTTCGGCTTTCTTGGAGCTGGCAATCACGATGCCGTCGCTGCCGATCTTCACTTCAACGATGTCCTTGACGCCGTTGCTCTGGCAGCGCTCGAACTCGCTCGGCTTCATGCGGCGGGAGGCGTTGGTAATGTCAGGATGCTCGGTACCGACACCGGCGCAGAACAGTTTCAGACCACCGCCGGAACCGGTGGATTCCAGCTTCGGGGTCGGGAAATCGGTGTTACGGCCAAAACGCTCGGCCACAACCGTCGCGAACGGGTAAACGGTGGACGAACCGACGATGTTGATGGTGTCACGGGCCAGGGTCGGTGTGGAAACGGCGGCCAGGGCGCCGGCGACCGCAATGCCTGCGACAGATGTCTTCAGATTCTTCACGTTGAGCCTCCATACATGCGATTTTTTCGCGGGTTCTGCTGGTCGTTATGAATGTATGCGTCGACTAGGCCCGCTTTACAAACCGGCAGTCGTGAGCCGATGAGTGTGAAGACTAAGGCGTCTTTGTGACACTTATATTACAGCAAGAGTAGTCGCTAATTTTTTTCTGCCCATGCTGTCAACACGCGGTTATGACGCAAGACATGGCAGTTGATTCATAACAATAGCGACATCGGCTTGTCATAAACCGATGCTTGTCCGTTCGGCGGGAAGAGATTCGAGCAATGGCCAACCCAATACCGAGACCCCAATTAGCCATTGGTCGGTGCAACGATCATTTTTGTTGCAGATGCCTCTGATGCCACTAACATGAGGGCTAGAGTCCCGCATGCGAATGCGGCGCCGACCCAAACAACAAATTAATATAAAAACCATGAATCAAAGTGGCTTTCTCCTTCGCCTGACCGGCTACCTGGATGGTTTTACCGAACGCACCGGGCGTACCCTGGCCTGGCTCAATATCGGCATGGTGGTACTGACCTTCGCGGTCGTCGTGATGCGTTACCTGTTCAACCACTCCTCGATCTTTATGCAGGAAAGCGTCATGTACCTGCATTCGATCGTGTTCCTGCTGGCCAGCGCCTACACCCTGAAATACAACGAGCACGTGCGGGTGGACATCCTCTACACGCGTCTGTCTGGCAAGGGCAAGGCCCTGGTGGATCTGCTGGGCACCCTGTTCCTGCTGATGCCGGTGACGATCTTCATCTTCTTTGCCAGCCTGGGCTATGTGGAAAGTTCCTGGGCCATCCGGGAACACTCTCCGGAGACCAGCGGCATTCCCCTGGTCTACCTGCTCAAGACACTGATACCGCTCATGTGTGTGCTGATGGTGATCCAGGGTGTCGCCGAAGTGCTGCGCAACATCGCCGTCCTGGCCGGCGCCATTCCCAAGGAGGCCGGCCCGGCCGCGGAGGATACGCTGTGAGTGCTGTTGTCGAGTTCCTCCCGCTGATCATGTTCGGGGTGGTCTGTATTGTCCTGATGGCCGGTTTCCCGGTGGCCTTTTCGCTGGCCGGTACTGCCCTGGCCTTCGCTTTCGGCGGCATGCTGTTCGGTGTGTTCGACACCAGCTTCCTGGGCGCCACGCCCAACCGCCTGTACGGATTGATGACCAACGAAACCCTGATCGCAGTGCCGTTGTTCATCTTTATGGGCTGCATGCTGCAGCAGTCGAAAATTGCCGAGAACCTGCTGGAAAGCATGGCCGACCTGTTCAAGGGCGTCCGTGGCGGGCTCGGCGTGTCCGTCGCGATCGTCGGCATGCTGCTGGCGGCCAGTACCGGCATCGTGGGCGCGACGGTGGTCACCATGGGCCTGATCTCCCTGCCCACCATGATCAAGCGGGGCTACAGCCCGTCGCTGGCCACTGGCACCATCTGCGCCACCGGCACCCTGGGCCAGATCATTCCACCCTCGATTGCGCTGGTGCTGCTGGGGGATGTCATGTCCAGCGCCTACCAGCGGGCCCAGCGGATGCAGGGGATTTTCAGCCCGGACACCGTCTCGGTGGGCGACCTGTTCGTCGGCGCCCTGATTCCCGGACTGCTGCTGGTGGTCCTGTACATCCTCTATATCGTTGCCGTGGCATTCATCAAACCCTCCGCCGCGCCGTCCGATAACCGGACCGAGGAAGAGAAGAGCGCACGGGACCTCAACCTGTGGCGCGACCTGACGCCCCCCATGATCCTGATCGTGGCGGTACTGGGCTCCATCCTGGCGGGCGTCGCGACACCGACCGAAGCCGCCGGTGTGGGGGCCCTCGGCGCCACCATCCTGGCTGCCATCCGCCGGCAGCTTGGTATCAACGTCCTGCGCGACGTCTGCCAGCAGACCACCCGCGTGACCTGTATGGTGTTCCTGATCCTGGTGGGCGCCGCCATCTTCTCGCTGGTGTTCCGCGGCTACGGCGGCGACGAGCTGATCCACGGCATCTTCAACGACATGCCCGGCGGCGTGGTCGGCGCGATGATTGTGGTGATGGTCGTGATTTTCCTGCTGGGCTTCATCCTCGACTTCATCGAGATCACCTTCGTGGTGGTGCCCATCGTGGCGCCGGTGCTGTTGAAGATGGGCCTGGACCCGGTCTGGCTGGGCATCATGATCGCCCTGAACCTGCAGACGTCCTTCCTGACCCCGCCGTTTGGTTTCTCTCTGTTCTACCTGCGGGGCGTGGCACCGCCGGAAATTAAAACCTCGCAGATCTATCGTGGCGTGATCCCTTTCATTATCATTCAGCTGATCATGCTCATTTTGCTGGCCATCTGGCCGGTACTGGCCACTGGTCTGCCCGATGCGCTCTACGGATAGGCCATCGGGCCACGGCTCCGCACATTTCATCATCAATAAGAATTTGACTGGCGAAACGAATCCATGAATCTGACGGACGACGACAAACCCTCCCCCCGGGGCCAGCTTGCCCTGCAGGTCGTACCCCTGCCCTCGGACACCAACGCCAATGGCGACGTCTTTGCCGGCTGGCTGGTCAAGCAGATGGACATGGCCGCCGCCACGACGGCTGGCCGCATTTCCCGCGGGCGTAACGCCACGGTGGCGATCGAGCGCATGGAGTTCCTGTCTCCCCTGCGGGTGGGCTCGCAGGTGGCCTGCTATACCGACCTGGTGGACATCGGTCGCAGCTCCATGAAGATCAACGTGGAAGTCTGGACCCTGGACCGGGACAAGGACCGCATGCGCAAGGTCACCGAATCCCTGTTCGTGTTCGTGGCTATCGACGAACACGGCCGCATCCGGGAAGTGCCGCAGCAGGACTGACGCCCCGGTGGCAAGCCCCGAGACCCTGGCGCGGCGGCGATTTACCGGAGCCCGTAACGAGAGGGCCTGAGCTCAGTCATGCACGAGAAGGAAGACTTCGGGACCGGAGCCAATCATTACGTCAGCGCCCTGTTCCACGCCACAAGACAGCAGGGTCTGGACCCCGTTCCCCTGCTTGCCGCGGCCGGTCTGCCGCTGTCCGTGATCGACCAGCCGGAGCAACGGATTCCCACCGAAAAACTGGCCAACTTCCAGAAATACGTCTGGGACCAGATGCAGGACGAGGCCATGGGCCTGGCGGGCTGCTCGCTACCGGCCGGCACCTATTACATGATGGGCCAGCTCACGGTGCACCAGCCAACGTTGGGCAAAGCCCTGGCACTGGGCTGCCGCTTCTATAACCTCGTCACCCGGCGGGAGCTGATGTCCCTGACGGACGACGGGCACCACACCCTGCTGTCGATCAACCTGCCGCGCCCCGACCTGGACTTCAAGCACCTGTTCGCCGAAATCGCGCTGCTCTCCTGGCATCGCTATGCCTCCTGGCTGATTGCCGACAGCCTGCCGTTGGTCGAGACCCGCTTTAACTATCCGGCCCCGGCCCACGTCAGCGAATACAGCTACCTTTACCCCGGCGTGCATCAGTTCGACTGTGGCGACCTGAGCCTGGTGTTCTCGCACGTCTACCTCAACCGGCCGGTCAAGCAGAACGAAGGCTCCCTGAAGTCCTTCATGAACAACTGCCCGCGGGAACTGTTCCGCCGTTACAAGACCGACTACAGCATCACCACGGAACTCAAGCGGATCCTGACCAAGGATCTGGCCGACGGCGGCCTGACGATCGACCAAGCCGCCGCCGCCCTGCATATGACCACCCGAACGCTGACACGGCGGCTCTCGGAAGAGGGCGCCTCCTTCCAGCAGATCAAGAATGTGGTGCGCCGGGACCTGGCGATCCGGTGGCTGGTCGGCCCGGACGACATTGCCATCCATGATGTTGCTGAACGAGTCGGCTTTTCCGATCCGGCGGTGTTCACCCGGGCATTTCGCAGCTGGACCGGCGATTCGCCGCGCCGCTACCGGGACAAGTTCCGCCAGGGACGCTGACGTAGCGGTATGTTAGCCGGTCCTGGAGGCCGGCAACGCACGACCAACACTCTTTGCACCTTTATAAAGATGGCGGGAAATGCAAATTTTTTCGTCCATTTCTGCCATTCTGTCCCACCGCCTGGCGCACTATCTTGAATACATAGGCCGGCTCGCCACGAGCCCCGCAGACCGTCAATCCAGCGATGACAAAAAGCGTGTAACCGTCTGCCAACCCATCCCTTAACCGGAAACCTATTCAAGCGAGGCAGCTATGAACTTTCAACGCATCAACCCGCTCACCGGTGAAGTCGCCAGTGAAGCACCTGCCATGAAAGCCGGCGATATGGGCCCCCTGGCCGGGAAGGCCCAGGCCGGCTTCGAAGCCTGGTCGAAACAGGGACCCAACGCCCGCCGCGCAGTGCTGTCGCGGGCCGCCAACGCCCTGGAGGCCCGCCAGGACGCCTTCGTCAAGGCGATGATGGAAGAAACCGGAGCCACCGAGGGCTGGGCCCTGTTCAACCTGGGCCTGGCCGCTTCCATGCTGCGCGAGGCCGCCTCGCTGACCACACGGATCAACGGTGAGGTGATCCCGTCTGACAAGCCCGGCTGCCTGGCCATGACCCACCGGGATCCGGTCGGGGTCATCCTGGGCATCGCGCCCTGGAACGCGCCCATCATCCTGGGCGTTCGCGCCATCGCCACGGCCCTGGCCTGCGGCAACGGTGTCATCCTGAAGGCATCGGAGATCTGCCCCCGCACCCACAGCCTGATCGCGGAGGCCCTGAATGACGCGGGCTTCCCGGCAGGTACCGTCAGCCTGGTCACCAACGCTCCCGAGGATGCCGGCGAGGTGGTCGGCGCCCTGATCGACCATCCGGTGGTCAAGCGCATCAACTTCACCGGCTCCACCGAGGTGGGGCGCATCATCGCCAAACGGGCGGCCGAACACCTCAAACCCTGCCTGCTGGAACTGGGCGGCAAGGCACCGTTTGTCGTGCTGGAAGATGCCGACCTGGATGAAGCCGTCAACGCCGCGGCCTTCGGCGCGTTCATGAACCAGGGGCAGATCTGCATGTCCACCGAACGGCTAGTGGTGGTCGACGCCGTTGCCGATGCCTTCGCCGCCCGATTCGCGGAGAAGGTGCAGGGCCTGAAAACCGGCGATCCCCGCGACGGCAAGGCCCCGCTGGGTGCCGTCATCGGCCACGACACCGTGGAGCGGGTCAACGCCCTGATCCGGGATGCCGTGGACAAGGGCGCCACCGTACTCACCGGCGGCGCCGACGACTCCCTGTTGATGCCCGCCACTGTGCTGGACGGCGTCACCGCCGGGATGGACATCTACCGGGACGAAAGCTTTGGCCCCGTGGTCGCCATGATCCGGGCCCGGGATGAAGACCATGCCATCGAGATCGCCAACGACAGCCAGTATGGCCTCAGCGCCTCCCTATTCACCCGGGACCTGTCCCGGGGGCTGAAGCTGGCCAAGCGGATCCGTTCCGGGATCTGCCACGTCAACGGCCCGACCGTCCACGACGAGGCCCAGATGCCCTTCGGCGGCCTGGGGGACTCCGGTTACGGCCGCTTTGGCGGCCAGGCAGGCATCGATCAGTTTACCGAATTGCGCTGGATCACCGTCGACACCGAATCCGGCCATTTTCCCTTTTAAACCCTGAAGTAGATCGAGGACTTGGAATGACTACCGAACGAAGCGAAGCCGAAACGGTCGCCTACACTGTTGAGAACCGGATCGCCTGGGTCCGGTTCAACCGACCGGAAAAGCGCAACTGCATGAGCCCCAAGCTGAACCGCCAGATGATGCGGGTACTGGATGAACTGGAGTTCCGGGACGATGTCGGGGTGCTGGTGCTGACCGGCGAAGGCTCCGCCTGGTCCGCGGGTATGGACCTCAAGGAATATTTCCGCGAGACCGAAGCCCAGGGGCTGGGTGCCACCCGCCAGGCCCAGCGCGAATCCTATGGCTGGTGGCGCCGCCTGCGCTGGTACCAGAAGCCGACCGTGGCCATGGTCAACGGCTGGTGTTTCGGCGGCGGTTACGGTCCACTCTTCTCCTGTGACCTGGCGTTTGCCAGCGACGATGCCACCTTCGGCCTGAGTGAAATCAACTGGGGCATCCTGCCCGGCGGCGGGGCCAGCAAGGTGGTGGTCGATCTGATGCCGCTGCGCCAGGCCCTGTACCACGCCATGATGGGCGAGAACATCGACGGCCGGACCGCCGCGGAATGGGGGCTGGTCAACGAATCCGTGCCGGCCGACCAGCTGAAGGCCCGGGTCACCGCCGTCTGCGAGGTCCTGCTGGAGAAAAACCCGATTGCCCTCAAGGCGACCAAGGATGCCATTCGCCGGGTCAAGGAAATGACCTACGACAACGCCGAGGACTACTTGGTCCGCGCCCAGGAGGCGGCCAACAGCTTCGACAACGATGGCCGCAAGGAAGGCATCCGCCAGTTCATCGACGAGAAGAGCTACAAGCCGGGCCTGGGCGCCTACGATAAATCCAGGCATACGCAGTAAGGGAGACATCACCATGGACTTTCTCGGGTTTCAGGCCAGCATCCGACCAGACACCCTGGCGGTGGAAGACCTGACCTTCGATCGCCGCTGGACCTATGCGGCCTTTGATCGATTCGTCAGCCAGGTGGCCAGCGACCTGGGCCAGCGCGGCATCGGTATCGGCGACCGGGTGGCCGTGCTGTCGAAGAACCGCGCTGAGCTGATCGCCCTGCACCTGGCCTGCGCCCGCTGCGGCGCCCTCTTCGTGCCCTTGAACTGGCGGCTGTCCCGGCCCGAGATCGATGTCCTGCTGGCCGACTGCGAACCAGCCCTGTTCTTCGGCGACAGCCTCGCCGGGGACCTGGGACTGGCTCACGAGCCCATCGACAACCTGTTCGACTCGGCACAGAACCAGACGCCCATGGCGCCCCGCAGCCTGGACAAGTCATTGCCGTCACTGATTCTCTACACCTCGGGAACCACCGGGACGCCCAAGGGCGTCCTGCACACCGAGGCGAGCATCCTGGAGACGACCATCAACGCCTCGCTGGTCTGCCAGGTGGATGCGGCGTCCGTCTTTCTCTGCGACACGCCGATGTTCCACACCATCGGGCTGATCACCTGCGTTCGCCCCGCGCTGTACAACGGCGGGCGCCTGGCGGTCTCCGACGGCTTCGAACCGGAACGCACCCTGTCGCGACTGGAAGATGCCAGGCTGGGCATCACCCACTATTTCTGCGTGCCCCAGATGGCCAACGCCCTGCGCCAGGTGCCGGACTTCGAGCCGTCACGACTGGGCAGCCTGAAGGGGTTGCTGACCGGCGGCTCGCTTCATCCGGAGCCGCAGATCCGGGCCTGGCTGAAGGACGGCATCCCCATCGTCGATGGATACGGCATGAGCGAAGCCGGCACCGTGTTCGGCATGCCCTTCGAACTCGACCTGATCGACCGCAAGGCCGGCTCTGTCGGCGTACCCTCCCACCGCATCGAGGCCCGCCTGGCCAACGCCAGCGACGAGCCGTTGCCGGACGGTATGCCCGGCGAAGTCCAGCTCAGGGGCGACAACCTGGCGGTGGGGTTCTGGGGTCGGGAACAGGCGTTCCGGGACTGCTTCACCGCCGATGGCTGGTACCGCACCGGCGACATCGCCATCCGTGACGCCGACGGCTTCTATCGCATCGTCGACCGCAAGAAGGACATGTTCATCAGCGGCGGCGAGAACGTCTTCCCGGCGGAAGTGGAAGCCGTGGTACTGACCCAGCCGGAGGTCCTGGAGTGCGCGCTTGTCGGCATGCCGGACGAGCGCTGGGGGGAAGTGGGCTGCCTCTTCGTGGTGCCCCGGCATCCGGAAGCGCCACCCACGCCGGAGGCCATACTGGCGGGGCTCGATGGTCAACTGGCCCGCTACAAACTACCAAAGAAAGTCGTGATCCTGGACGAACTGCCCAAGAGCGCCACCGGCAAGGTCCTTAAACGAGCACTCAGGCAATAGCCCTTTGCCCTGCCCGGCCTTCGGGCCACATTAAACCCCGGCATGTCACCATGCCGGGGCTTTTTATCGGACGGATCCGCGAGCCGGATCAGCCTTCGTTCTTATCCCCTTCACGGATGTTCAGGTAGGTCCGCTCGGAGATATCCGTGTACGGCACTACCTTGTCACGGAAGGCCTTATAGGACTCGTAGGCCTTGCGGGCCATCTCGTCCTTCTCGGCCAGTTCCTTGACGGTTTCCGCCGACATCTCACGCAGGCGATTGAGGACATCGTCCGGGAAGCGACGCAGTTTCACGCCTTTTTCTTCCACCAGCTCCTTGAGGGCCTGGTTGTTCTGCGCGGTGTACTCCGCCAGCATGTCCGCGTTCATCTCCCGGGCCGCCACATCGATGATGACCTGGAGGTTTTTCGGCAGTTTGTTGTAGGCGTCGGCGTTGACGATCAGCTCCAGCGCCGTGCCCGGCTCGTGCCAGCCCGGATAGTAGTAGTACTCGGCAATCTGGTGCAGGCCGAAGGCCAGGTCGTTGTAGGGACCCACCCACTCGGTGGCGTCGATGGTGCCGGTCTGCAGCGCGGTGAAGATCTCGCCGCCCGGCAGGTTGACCGGGGTGCCGCCGGCTTTTTCCAGCACGTCACCGCCGATGCCCGGAATCCGCATTTTCAGACCTTTGAGGTCATCAACGCTGTTGATTTCCTTGTTGAACCAGCCGCCCATCTGCACGCCGGTGTTGCCGCCCGGCCAGGGAATCACGCCGAACGGTTTGTAGGCTTCGCGGTAGAGTTCCAGGCCACCGCCGTGGAACATCCAGCCATTGTATTCCTGGGCGGTCAGGCCGAAGGGAACGGTCGAGAAGAACTGGGCGGCGGGGATCTTGCCCTTCCAATAATAGCCCGCACCGTGGCCCATTTCAGCGGTGCCCTGGGACACGGCGCTGAACACTTCCAGGGCCGGCACCAGGTCGCCGGCGCCGTAGACGGTGATGTCGAGCTGGCCGTCGGTCATCTCACGAACGCGGTCGGCAAAGTGTTCAGGGGCAGTGCCCAGCCCCGGGAAGTTCTTCGGCCAGGTGGTGACCATCTTCCACTTGTAGGTCTGCTTCTCCGCAGCGGGTGCCGCGGCCTGGTCGTTGGATGCTGAAGAGCCGCTCTCTTCCTGGGAACAACCGGCCAGACCAAGCCCCAATGCACCAGCCACAACGGCTGCCAAAAGGTTGCGACGTTTCATGTTTTCTCCTTTCCTGCTTTTATCGTTGTTTTTGAGGCGCCGGAGTCACGGGGACAACCAAGCTTCACCCGCTCCTGCGCTCTTTCCTGCACCGGAACATCCGGCTAAAACGCGACATCCTCCAAGGGTGTACCATAAAACGGCCGCTGACTCTTATTCAAAAGTATGAGAGTCGCAATCATTTGGCCGAACAAGTGCTCGCCGCCTCAAAGTCGCTCCAAAGGAGCATAGGCCAGGACGAGCCATTTTGAGACGTTTAGAGGGATTAATTTGGTCGTTCGCCCAATGACACTGACTTCAATCAAGCGAACCAGTCCATGTGGTCATCCAAATAACACTCAATGGCAACTTTAGCGAGACTATCTGAGATCATTGCTGCAAACGCCATAGAAACAAATTCCACATATCCTGCTAACGAATCTTAAAAAGCTTCGCTTGGTGTTGATTTGCCCCCAAAGCCCTCGGGAATAGCGTTACCCCTCTCAGCTATATCACCATCATAGAGGGCATGTGAGCGTTGTATCTGCTGCATTTCGGGTCGCCTGCTTCGTCTGATTTCCTTCATCGTCGTAGCAGAATTCCTGGACCTGGTTACCCCGTTCGATGCGCACCGGCACGTCAAAGGTCGGATGCCAGGTGGTGCGGATGACCTGCTCGTCGGTGGTGCCCTCCGCCCGGGTTTCCAGTGTCACCAGGCCGCGATCGTTGTACTCGTAACGGGTGACGTGGCCATCCCAGTCCGTCGCGGTTTCGATCCGACCTTCAGCGGTATAGGTGAAGGCCTGGTTGGCCGCGGCACAGTTCTGCGATGGCTGCCCCGCCACGGAAGACACATGCCTTGAACCGTTGACGGACGTGAAGCTGTAGATGGATTCCTTGCCCAGGGCGTTGGTGACGGTGGTGGTTCCATCGCTGTTGAACTGGAGTGTTGTCTCCTCCGTTCCATCACCGCGAGCATTGCGGTTGGTGCGTCCCTGGTCATCGTATTCCCAGGTGGCCAGCGTGTTGCCGTCATCCTGGATACTGGTCAGGGCCTGGGGGTACCGGGTGTCCTCATAGTGATAGGAGCGGACGGAATCATTGGGATAGGTGACTTGGGACAGCATGCCGTCGGCGTTGTAGGCGTAGCTGAACGTGAGTGTGGTGCCGTTATGGGCCAGCACCGCGCTCTCTATGGCCTGGGTGGTCGCGTTGTAGCGGTAGGTCAGCGTGGCCGGGGTCTTGAGGCTGCTGATCTGGCGGGAAACCAGATGACCGTCGCTGTCGAGGGTGTTCTCAATAGAGAAGGCGTCACCATGCAGGGCGTCGATCCCGGTGAGCTGGCCCTGATTGTCGAACGTGTAGACGACACCGGACTTGGCCTGGAGCCGCCACCCGGAGGGATCTCCGGCGGTATCGGCGGTGGCTTCCACCGCATCGAAGGGCGGTTGTTGCCAGGACGTAAAGGCATAGCCCGCCGTTGCGTTGCCCTTGAACGTATAACGCACCCCGCCGGTCCAGTTGACGGCATAGGTGGTCAGGCCATCATCCCCACTTGTTTTAGTTCGTGCCTCGATGGACTGGGTGTAGGGAAAAACCCACTGGCCCTGGCCGAGCGCTTCAGGGTTCGGACCCACGGTGTATAGATAGCGTCGTTGCAGGGTCAGGCCACCGGCCGAGGCATCCTGCTCGGTCTGGTAGCTGTTGCCGTTACGGACATCGATGGGATCGCCGACCACGGAAGCACACGAGGGCTTTTCTTCGGTGACGCATTCGCCTATACCCGGATCAAATCGCCCTCCGCTTGGACAACGATTCCCATTGCAAGTTGCTATTCTATTCTCTACCCGATATTCAAAACAAAGATATGAGAATTTTCCATCATTGGCTCCATAAAACTGAGCGGTATATGGACTACAGGCGGCAGCGACCGAAGAAAAGTAGCCAGTTGGACTGCACTCAATCCAGGCACAAGTTGTTGCCTCGCACACATTACCCGAAAAAGCTTGTGGACTCGCGAGCCCCAAAGCGATCAAACAGAACGCCCTTATTTGATCGCGCATAGCGAAAACGCATACCCGACATACCCTATTTCCTTTAGACATTCTCAATCCTTGAGTTTTGCCATCACAACTCGCTGCACTGACATATGAAAGACTCTGGAAAAGTAAAAGCGCAGCTCGACTAAATAGCCAGAAACTCATGTCTATTTACTGAAACCATGAAACAAAAATCACTATGCAAGAAAAACTCAACCAACTAAAAACACTATTTATCGATACCTTTAGCCTTCTCCTCTACTGTTATATGTTTTCTGATTTTTAAAATTGCAGTATCTATAAAAATAAATACATCACCGTGTATTTTTGTCACTTAGGTAGAGCTTTACGCCAGGAGAAAGCTTCAAGTATACAAACAACCCCAACCCTATTAATGAGACGAACCCAACAATTAGGTGTAGATAAGGCTCGATTCGGGCACTATCACCTAAAATGAGAGAAGACAAATTTACTGTAAACCAGCTCACTACTATTACGACTGGAACACGCCGGCTTCTTTTCAAAATCATAAACGCAGCTATTAGGCATGGCACAATAGAAACGAGCAAGATTGATCCCTCGTACGCTGAAACAGGTTCAGCTGACGGCAATACATTAGCCACTGTAAATATAGCAAAAACTGGAGCCAATAACTCGAACAGTAAAATTATTTTAATAGCTAAAGGCATTAGCTGTATCTCTATATTTTTAATCATTGTCACCAACCATACACCTCGAATGTAGCGCTCGCACCAACGCCGGCACCATAATTAAACGGATTAAATTGGGCTCCTGACTTAGGCCCTTCGGAATAGTGGCCATTACTCCCATCAAAATATTTCCCGCCTTTGGCTCCGAATGACCCTTCATACGGCCCCCAATTTGCCCCTATATTAATATTTGTTCCCACCGAGTTACCAGAGGCTTTCGGACTACATGAGGTGCCTTCTGCATAAGGGTTATCAAGCAAGCCTCTATCTGTCGGACCGTTATCAAGAACGTTTAGATTTGCACCTATACCAACTCCAATCCCCAATCTACCTCCAATAAACCAATTACCCGTTTTGTTATGCCTTCCAAAAGTAATACCGCCACCTATGCCACCATAAGCGTCAAAGCTAAACGACCAAAGCCCCAACGGATCAATAAAACTAATCGGATTATTCTCAACATAAGTGTAAGTATTGACCCCACCATTGAGTCTAATCGGATCACTTTGGAGATATCTTCCGATTTTTGGATCATAATCCCTGTGGTGATTATAATGAAAACCTGTTTCTTCATCTAAATATTGGCCCGGGAACTGAAAGGGTGTATATCCAGTCGGCACGATCACTGTTGCTCCCGATTCCCCAAAGGGAAGATTACCACGTTTCCAAACAACAGCTTGGTTCTCATCGGTCACGATTGCAGGCGAACCCAAATGATCACTGTGAATAAAATACAGCTGTGCCGCTTGGGAGATTGAAGGGGGCAAAAAAGCGGTAAACACCATCAACAGAGTTCTAGACGTTTTTTTCTCACTTCCCTTTTTGCCCTTTCTCTTTAGACCTTTCATAACAAATCCTTTTGTATTTTGGGCGTTATAATTCTTCATTTTCAATCATTGCCCAAGCTTTGCGACTTTAACGGCGTCAGCAATGACCGTTCCATCCGCGTCATCCGACAGGGAGATGGAGAAGCCAACATTCAACTCATAAGTCCCCAGCGACTGCCAGGAACCGCCCCCGGAGCGTTGGTCCCGGGAGACCGTGACGTCCCCATTGACCGTTTGAATCGTATATTTGGCGTCGGAGGCGCGATTGGAGTGGCTGGTCCAGGTGGCAAAGACCTGATAGGTGCCGCCTTCTGCAATGGGCGGCATCCAGGTAAAGGTGTTGTTGCCCACACCGTCCAGGTGATAGAGGTAATCGTCGCCCTCAAACCCTTCCACCGAGCTTGAGCTATACCAGTCGCCGACCGAGGCGGTGTTCGCTGAGGCGTTGTCTGTGGTCACAGACGTCTCGCCAGCAGGGCTGCTGTCAGACGGGACCAGCTTTACGGCATCGGCGATGACCGTGCCATTGGCATCGTTGCTGAGTGCGATTTCGGCATCGGTACCGAGCGCAAAGGTGCCCAGGGACTGCCAGGTACCGCCGTTACTTCGTTGATCAACAATCGATTGGTGCTGTACGCCATTACTCGTGACGGTATAGGTGGCGTCCGAAGCCCGGTTGGAGTAGGCCGTCCATCGTGCGTAGACCGTGTAGGTTGCCGTTTCCGTCAGGCCAGGCTGCCAGTGGAAGGCCGCTGAACCATCTCCGGACAGGGCCCACTGATAGTCATCCCCATAAAAGCCGGTTTCGGTGCTCGAGTGAGACCAGGAGCCCGTACTCGATGTGCGGCTGTCCGTGTTGTCGATGATCAGCTCTGCGGAGCCACTGGAGCCGTCATTGGACAGTACCGCGACGGGCTGGTCGTTCACGTAGACGTATTCGCGAACAACGGTGCCATCCGGCTGGCTTTCGGCAATAAGATGGCCTTGGAGGTCATACTGGAAATGCAGGTTGCTGGCCGGGTCCTGGGCCACCTTGACGACCCGTTGACCCATCGCGTTGTAGAGGTAGAGTGCGTTGGTGGCGCCGTCCTCCTGCACTTCCTCAAGCCGGTTCCGGGCGTTGTAAATCAATGATCGGGTGTCCGTGGACGTCGCGTCCTGACTGACATTGCCCGCATCGGTGTAGGCAAATGTGCGACTGCCTGAAACGCCATCGGTATCGGAGGCCACCTCCAGCAGCCGGTTACTGTCCGAGGCATAGGTGTAGCTTTCGGCCTGGGTACTGCCGTCCTTCAGGATATTTCGGGTCAAGCGATTGCCTACTGGATCGTAGGAGTAGTCGATGTCCCCGTAAGGCCCGGTCGCGTCGGTCAGTTGGTTCTTCGCATCGTAGAAAAAGGTCTCGCTGTTCCCGGTATCGAGATAATCGTTGATGGACTCAATGTTGCCGACGGCATCGTAGCTGTAGCCGAGGTCCAGGACGCCGCTTTGAATCGCGGTCAGCTCGTAGTCCTGGTTGTAGGTCACGTCCCTGGCCAGGCCATTGCCGTAGACCATGTGGGACAGGGGGCCAAACGGCTTGTAGGCCAACTGGTCGACCACCGTTTGCGCCTCGGCGCCGGCCGACTCCTTGGTGATAATGGACTGTAGCTTTCCATCGGCGCCATAGCCGTACTGTAGGATGCGACCCGAAGGGTAAGTGATGACGGTCGGCTGACCGATGTCGTTGTACTGGTACGTCGTGACGTATTGCGTGGTCTCGATCGTACGGGCGTCCTTAACAACCCGCCCCAGGGCATCGTAGGTGTAGTGAGTTTCTCCGGTACGATCCACGATGCCCGTTAGCCGACCAATACCATAGTTGCCGTTGGTCGTGTCGTCGTAGGTGTACTGTATGTTCTCTTCCGAAGATGCCGGGTAAGCGATGGACGTGAGGCGGTTCATCGCATCGTAGGTGTATTGGGAGATCACGCCCCGGGCATCGGTTTTCTGGATCTGGTTACCGGCGTCGTCATAGGTGTAGGTCGTGGTTCCGGTATCCGGGCTATGGAGCGCTGTCACGTCGCCGGCAAAGTTGTACTCGTAGGTCGTCTTGAGACCCCGCTGATCCGTCACCGAGGTCAGGTTGTCCGCCGAATCGTAGGTGAAGGTCACCTGCCCCTGGAGCGGATCGGTAACCTGGGTGAGGCGATCCAACGCATCGTAGGCGCGTGTGGTTTCCTGGGAGTTGGCGTCGGTCACGGACGTGAGATTGGAATTCACATCGTAACCGTAGCGGGTCGTGTCCCCGTCGGCCTGGATGCTGCGTATGAGGCGCCCCAGTTCGTCGAAGGCCTGGGTATGGGCATTGGCCACCACACCGGAAGTGTCCTTGATACGTTTGGCCGTCACGTTGCCCATGGCGTCGTACTCGAACTCGATCGAGCCTACCGAGGCTAGCGTCACTGAAGTCAGTCGGCGGGCCGCGTCGTAGACGTAGGTGAGGGTCTGGCCGTTGGGTTGGGTGATAGAGGTCAGTTGGCCCACGGGGTCGTAGGTGTAGGTCCAGGATACCGTGCCGGATCCTGTCTGGATGTCACGCGAGGTGACATGGCCGCGCCAGTCGTAGGTCAGGGTGGTGACCACACCGTTGGGATCGGTGATCTGCTGGGGCAGGCCCAGTGCCGTGTAATCGGCAAACTGGGTGGTGTGTCCCAGCGCGTCTTCACGGGCGATCAGATTGTTGGTGCTGTCGTAGGTGAACGTGGTGATGTCATTGACGTCTGTGCGGGGACCATCGATGGTTTCCAGTTGCCCACTGTCGGTGTAGGTGTAGTTCCAGGTCCGCTCGGCGAGCGCCGGGTGGCTGGCCAATACCAGCAGTGGGGCAACCGCCAGCGTCAGGGCCCGTATTCCAGCCTTGCGCTCGACGGATCCGTTAATTCTTACAGCGCGCACGGTCATCCTTATCTCCTTTTTGAATCCTTTCGCTTCCGATCCCAACCGTTTATTGATTACAAGGCACAGCTAAGCGCGGGATCACTGGTGTCGCGTGTGGCCTGCTGCGTCTGATTCCCTTCGTCGTCGTAGCAGAATTCCTGGACCTGGTTACCCCGTTCGATGCGCACAGGCACGTCAAAGGTCGAATGCCAGGTGGTGCGGATGGTCTGCTCGTCGGTGGTGCCCTCCGCCCGGGTTTCCAGTGTCACCAGACCGCGATCGTTGTACTCGTATCGGGTGACGTGGCCATCCCAGTCGGTCGCGGTTTCGATCCGGCCTTCAGCGGTATAGGTGAAGGCCTGGTTGGCCGCGGCACAGTTCTGCGATGGCTGCCCCGCCACGGAAGACACATGCCTTGAACCGTTGACGGACGTGAAGCTGTAGATGGATTCCTTGCCCAGGGCGTTGGTGACGGTGGTGGTTCCATCGCTGTTGAACTGGAGTGTTGTCTCCTCCGTTCCATCACCGCGAGCATTGCGGTTGGTGCGTCCCTGGTCATCGTATTCCCAGGTGGCCAGCGTGTTGCCGTCATCCTGGATACTGGTCAGGGCCTGGGGGTACCGGGTGTCCTCATAGTGATAGGAGCGGACGGAATCATTGGGATAGGTGACTTGGGACAGCATGCCGTCGGCGTTGTAGGCGTAGCTGAACGTGAGTGTGGTGCCGTTATGGGCCAGCACCGCGCTCTCTATGGCCTGGGTGGTCGCGTTGTAGCGGTAGGTCAGCGTGGCCGGGGTCTTGAGGCTGCTGATCTGGCGGGAAACCAGATGACCGTCGCTGTCGAGGGTGTTCTCAATAG
The DNA here is from genome assembly GCF_004327985.1 of Marinobacter halodurans. Taxonomy (GTDB): domain Bacteria; phylum Pseudomonadota; class Gammaproteobacteria; order Pseudomonadales; family Oleiphilaceae; genus Marinobacter_A; species Marinobacter_A halodurans. The sequence goes on along the minus strand of NZ_SJDL01000003.1, from coordinate 277 downwards.
AGAAGGCGTCACCATGCAGGGCGTCGATCCCGGTGAGCTGGCCCTGATTGTCGAACGTGTAGACGACACCGGACTTGGCCTGGAGCCGCCACCCGGAGGGATCTCCGGCGGTATCGGCGGTGGCTTCCACCGCATCGAAGGGCGGTTGTTGCCAGGACGTAAAGGCATAGCCCGCCGTTGCGTTGCCCTTGAACGTATAACGCACCCCGCCGGTCCAGTTGACGGCATAGGTGGTCAGGCCATCATCCCCACTTGTTTTAGTTCGTGCCTCGATGGA